>JAVBKW010000025.1:0-122186 GCA_031553855.1 Eubacteriales bacterium
AACCGCGAGCGTTCCGGGGCCTGAATGCGTTCCGACTACTAGATCCACGTAATTCACATAGAACCCTTTCACGTTCACCTTTTCTTTGATCTTCTGCATTATAAATTCAACGTCCTCGATGCAGTCGCCGTGAGAGATAAAAATAGTCTGTTCTTCCGCTTTGACTATGGTTTCGGCGAGGCGGTTTACGATATTGCACAGCGACGCTTTGCGCCCGAAAACCTTGCCGACGGGTGTGAGATGGCCGGAATTATTAACGTTAAGCACAGGCTTGATATTGAGCGTGTTTGCCAGAAGGTACGCGCTTTTTTTAACGCGCCCGCCTTTATAAAGATAGGAGAGGGTATCGACGGTAAACAGATGGCACAGCTTCATTTTATTGTCTTGCACCCAGTCGTAGGCGGCGATAATGTCGAGACCTTTTTCTTCGCGCAGTTTTGCTAACGTTGCAACGAGCAGGCCCTGTCCCAGCGATGCGCTCACCGAGTCTACCGCGTACATTCTGCGCTGCGGATATTTTCCCTTCATTTGCTGCAGTACGCTCTCAACGACCGAAAAGCTTGCCGAAAGCCCTGAAGAAAAGCCGACGTAAATGAAGTCCTTTCCGCTCTTTAAAACCTCCTCAAAAACCTCTTCGCACGATACGGCCGTAATGCACGACGTACTCATGGGCCTTTTTGCGCGCATAAGGTCGTAGCAGCTTTTTAAATCGGTCTCCTCGTCCTTTGAATAGCTCAGCTTTTCAACTCCGTCAACGATATAGATCAAAGGAATAATATGCAGATTATGCTTTTCTATTAAATCTTTCCCTAAATTACAGCATGAATCGGTTATAATTTCAAAACTCATTTTATTAAACCTCCGGATTGTGTTATGTTTAAAATTATTGCCTAAAAGTATGAAAATATATTAAAACAAACAAAACAAAAATTCAAGCGCAAAAAGCCGTTTTTTACTCTATAGTTTTTAATTGCCGCTCTACGTATTAAACTGGGGCGGTAGAGTCTGCACTTGCGTCATTCTACTGTCGGTAGAGTGGCCTTTTTACTTGATTTTCTGAAGTTTTAATGTTATAATGCAAGCAAATGGAAGAATTAAAGGACATCATCGCAAATAATTTAACGGAATACCGCAAGGCAAAAGGAATGACGCAGCTCGACGTTGCCGGCGCCTTAAACTACTCGGATAAAGCCGTTTCTAAATGGGAAAGGGGCGAGTCTTTTCCCGATATCACGGTATTGAAACAATTGGCCGACCTCTACGGAGTAACGGTGGACGATTTTTTGCAAAAGGAACGCAAAGAGCCGCACCGTCAGTCTAAAATCGGCAAGCTGCTGCGGCGGCATAAGCTTATTATTCCCTTTTTGTCGGCGGGGCTTGTATGGCTTGTCGCTACGGTAGTATTCGTATTCCTGACTATTTTTCAAGTCGATTTTAAAAATTGGCTTGCGTTTATGTACGCGGTGCCGTGTTCGCTTATAGTCCTGCTTGTTTTCAACGCTATTTGGGGCGATAAAATACTCTCGTCCATACTCGTTTCCGCGCTTGTTTGGACGGTGATTTTATCGATAACACTTTCTCTTGTATGGTTCGACGGGATATGGATGCTGATGCTCATCGGCATTCCGCTTCAGATTTTAGTAATATTGTGGTATGTTATGCGCATAAGACGAGCAAGAGAAAAGGGTTAAAATGCGGCGGCTCTTAAAATACTTCCCTTAAAATATAATCAATTCCAATCACAGTCTTGTAAAATCACTATAGTTTATACAGGAGAAGAATTTATGCAGTTTGACGTTGAATTAGTCGGAAAGATCGGCTCTATGGCTCTGATAGATAAGGAGCATAACGATATCGACTATAATAAATTTGCCCGTCTGGGCCGCCAGCTTAAACCGGGAATGATCTGGATTTCTTCGGGCGCGACGGAGATTGGCCGGCTTGACTATATCAGGCGGTTCGGCAGGGAGCTTGAGGGCAATATCGACGACATCAAAACAGATTATGCCGCTCAAGGCCAGACTATCCTTATGCAGACCTACCGCAATTTTATCGATTCAAATTACAGCGTAAGGCAGGTGCTTGTCGAGCATCAGCATTTTAACGACGCGCAAAAGCGCGAGCATATCAAAAACCTGCTGCTGCGTGCGGCAAGCCAGAAAGCGATCCCCGTTATCAACTACAACGACGCGGTCTCATATGAAGAAAACCGCAAAATGGAAATACAAAAAATCATTTCCAAAAACGGTTCCGCGGTAGAGCTTGTCGATAACGACGAAACCGCCAGCCAGATAGCGTGCCTTGTAAAAGCGCGTATCTTAGTTATCCTTACGGGCTTGGAAGGCATTTTAAAGGACGTAAACGACCCTAAAAGCCTTATACGCAATATTTCCGGAGCGAGTGCCGAAGAGGTCATACAAAATATAGACGAAACTAAAAAGCTCTGTTACGGAGCCTCGCGCGCGGGCGCAAACGGGGCGGGGGCAAAGCTCGAATACATCAAGCCCTGTATCAGGCAGGGCACGATAGTTTATATCGCGTCTGCAAAATACGACCTTAAGGATATAGTAAACGACACCGCTCCCAGCACTAAAATCAGCCTCGACTCCGCAAAAAGCGGCAGCACAATCTTTTTAATGGAGCCTGAATCGGACTATGAAAGAAGACTGTTAAAATAGAGCAGCCGTAAAGAGTTTTAAAAACAAAAAACCTTCTGCAATTGTAAGAAATCAGAAGGTTTTTTTGGTTCTATGTTTTCCTTAAAAATACTTATTCACATTCTTGTTAACTACTTTTCGTTTTCTGTTTCGGCTGTTTCGTCGGCATTTTCCGTTTGCTCCGGCGCGCTTACAACGGGTATTTCTTTGTAAAACGGACGCTTTTTAAAGTACAGCACATAAACGGCTAAGGCGGCAACGACGGCGAGCAATACTATAGATTGAAATTGGGAGGGGGAAAGTCCCGGAATAAAAGTTCCTCTTTCGTCGCCTCGGTAGTATTCAATAATAAAGCGGAAAACCGCATAGGCGAAGCCGTAGATTATAAGCAGGATATTTTGTTTTTTAAATTTGAATAAAAGCAGCATAAGTACGCCGAAAAGCGCGAGCAAAAACAATGCTTCATAAAGGTTTGTGGGTATGACCTTAGGCGCCCTTACGCCGTGCGTATGAAAATGTATTCCGTGCTCAGACTCTGTTCCGTAGCAGCAGCCCGCGCAGAAACAGCCGAATCTGCCGAACATATGGCCGAGTACTATGCAGGGCGCGGCAAGGTTGGCGATCGTCCAAAATTCATTCTTCACCTCGCGGCTGCCTTTAAATAAGGTTAAAAGGATAAACGTGGCCGCGCCGCCGATAAGCCCGCCGAAAAAGGTGATCCCTTCCCATTTGAACGGTTTCTTGTTTACGAGATAATCAATATAATTGTACATCTGCTGGAACAAGAACGCGCACACAAGCCCGACGGCAATGGAAATTAGCGCGACGGTCGAATAGAAGTTATAAGGCTTGTCGGCAATTTTGAATTTTGCGCACAAAAACTTAAAGAGCAGTACCGCCGCAAAAATACCGACGATAACAAGTATGTAGAACATATCTAAAAATTCAACGCCGAAAAGAGAAGGATACATATCTTTTTTTCTCCAAAAGTTACAATTATGAACAGTTTAGCATAAAAACATATGAATGTCAAATATTCCGCTTTGACGGCAAATTATTGACTTAAACCATAAAAAACAATATAATAATAACCAGAATAATAAAATAAAAAGACTTAATATCAAAATACCCACTGAGGTACTTTTTGTGACAAATGGAGGAATGATTATTATTATGACGGAAGAGGAAAAACTCTTAGCGGGTAAAATGTATTATCCCGGCGATGAAAAGCTGTGTGAGCAAAGGGCAAAAGCTCATAAATTGTGCAAAAAATATAACGACTTGTATGAGGACGAAACGGATGAGCGGAATAAAATCGTTGAAGAGCTGTTCCCGCACAGAAAAGCAAATTTTTATGTGCAAGGCCCGATTTTTTTCGACTTTGGCTCTCATACGTTTTTCGGCGAAAATTTTTACGCGAACGTCAATCTTGTCGTGTTGGACGACGGCCCGGTAACGATTGGCGATAACGTGTTTTTAGGCCCGAATAATTCGCTCCTTACTGCTATCCATCCTCTTCTCTTTAAGGAAAGGAATCCTGTTTTGCAGCCCGACGGGTCGATGTTCGGCTATGAATACGCCAAGCCCATTAAAATCGGCGATAACACGTGGCTAGCCGGCAACGTTACGGTTTTAGGCGGCGTAACTATCGGCAGCGGCTGCGTTATAGGCGCGGGAAGCGTCGTCACAAAAGATATTCCCGATGACTGCTTTGCCGCGGGCAATCCGTGCAGAGTAATCAGGAAAATCACCGAAACTGATTCCGTCAAACTGAAAAAAGAGCTTATGTAAAACTCAAATTAAAAGGTATTAAATCTATGCGGCAAAACGCGTGCTTTAATACCTTTTATTTTTGCGCTTTATTATTTAATCTTTAAAAACGTCCGGAAAATTTCCGAAAAAATGCAGAAAATGTCCGCTCCGGTTTATTCCATTTAATTGACTAAAGTGCAAAATTTTGCTATAATTTGACGGTATGATAGCAATAGCGGATTACGGTGCGGGAAACATCCGGTCCGTAGCAAATGTAATGGAGAAATCCGGCGTCGATTATGTGCTGACTAAGAAACCGTCGACACTTTTTAAGGCCGACGGTATTATTTTGCCCGGAGTCGGCTCTTTCGGGCCCGCTATGAGGGCGCTTTCGCTGAGCGGCCTGAAAACCGCGCTTTGCGAGGCGGCAAATAAAGGCGTGCCTCTGCTCGGAATTTGTTTAGGGCTGCAAATGCTGATGGACGGCAGCGAGGAAGGCGGCGGAGAGAAAGGATTAGGATTGATCAAAGGCCGCGTGACTAAGCTTAAATGCGGCTCTAAAAAACTTCCCCACATCGGCTGGACAAGCCTTGAAAGCTATAGCGGCAAATTGTTTAAGGGCGAAAACGCAAATCAATTCTATTACTTCGTTCACTCCTACGGCGCGCATCCGGACGATAATAAAACGCTTGTTAACGCCGCGTGCTACGGCGAAAGCTTTGCCGCATATGTTGAAAAAGGCAATATCTTCGGTTGTCAGTTTCATCCGGAAAAGTCGGGCGCGGCGGGGTATGAGATAATACGCAGCTTTTTAGAGCTTTGCGGCGAGGAAGTAAATCGGTAGTTTTTAATATTTAAAAATTACGCGCCGGTTATAAAGCCGGTAGCAGGCAAAAGGAGTAACAAATGAATGCGAAACGAATAATCCCGTGCCTTGACGTCAAGGACGGCAGGATAGTAAAGGGTATCAATTTTGAGCAGCTTATCGATGCGGGCGACCCTGTCGTGAACGCTATGCTGTACGAAAAAGAGGGCGCGGACGAAATAACTTTTTTAGATATCACCGCGACTGTCAATAATAATAATACCGTTGCCGATATGGTGCGCAGAGTTGCGGAAAACGTTTTTATACCTCTTACAGTCGGCGGCGGGATCCGTTCAAAAGAAGACGCGAAAAACATCCTGAGATCCGGCGCGGATAAAATTTCTATCAACTCCGCGGCGATCTTGCGCCCGGAGCTTATCAGCGAATGCGCCGATGCGCTCGGCAGCCAATGCGTGGTAATAGCTATCGACGCCAAAAAGAACGGCGGACGCTACGACGTGTACAGAAGCGGCGGCAGAGTCAACGCGCAGCTCGACGCGGTCGAATGGGCGGTGCGCGCCGAAAAATTAGGAGCGGGTGAGATACTGCTGACCAGTATCGATTGCGACGGGATGAAGAGCGGCTACGACCTCGACATCACAAGGCGCATTGCCGACGCTGTAAAAATCCCCGTTATCGCCTCCGGCGGCGCGGGCAAAAAAGAACACTTTTTAGAGGCTTTCACTCTAGGCGGCGCGGACGCGGCCCTTGCGGCGTCGCTGTTTCATTATAAAGAAATCAATATCGGAGAGCTTAAGGAATATTTAAGAGCAAACGGGATTCCGATGAGATAAAAACGGTAAAAGGCATTACTATAAAAGAATTTATAGTACGATACAGGAGGTCATAAGTATATATGAAACCGGTAGACAGAAAGGAAGTTGACCATATCGCGCTGTTGTCGCGCCTAAGGTTCACAGACGCGGAAAAAGACGAAATGGCGCAGCATTTAACAAATGTTTTAGGCCATTTTAAAACCCTCGATAAAGTCGAAACAGAGGGTGTTGCCCCTATGGCGCATCTTTTGAATAAAGTTAACGTATTAAGAAAAGACGAAGCTTTCGTTATAACGGCGCGGGAGGTTCTTTTGCAAAACGCGCCGGATGCGGACGAGGAGTGTTATATAGTCCCCAAGGTTTTGGACTAAAACGCCGCCGCAATACGGGTTGTTTTTGCCTCATCAGGGCAAAAGGAATCGCAACTGCTGTGCGAGGCAGACTTTAAACTTTGCAATCAAGAGGAGAAGATCAGGTAAAAATTTATGAGCGATTTGAATAAAATGACGCTGACAGAATGCGCGTCGGCGATAAAAACAAAAAAGGTTTCAAGTACGGAAGTCACAAAAGCGTGCCTTGAGCAGATAAAGAAAGATAAGGATTTAAATAATTTTATCACGGTTTGCGAAAAGGAAGCTTTGTTAAAGGCGGCCGAAGTTGATAAACGCATAGTTGCCGGTGAAACTGTCGGCGCGCTTGCGGGAGTGCCCGTTGCTATTAAGGATCTGATTTCCACAAAAGGGATCCGCACGACATGCGCGGCTAAATTTTTGGAAAACTATGTTCCGCCGTTCGATGCGACAGTCGTTTCCGCTTTAAAAGATGCGGATGCGGTTATAATCGGCAAAAATAATATGGACGAGTTTGCCGCAGGCTCGGCAAATGAAAACTCATATTTCGGCGCGGTACGCAACGTGCATAACACAAACTGCGCTCCGGGCGGATCCAGCGGCGGCAGCGCGAACTGCGTCGCCGCCCTAGAGGCTTTCGCGTCTTTAGGCTCCGATACGGGCGGCAGTATCCGCCAGCCCTCGTCCCATTGCGGAGTTGTAGGGTTAAAGCCGACCTACTCGCTCGTCAGCCGCTACGGCGCGGTCGCGTTCGCGTCATCTTTCGATCAGATAGGGCCTATCGCAAGAACGGTCAAGGATACGGCGGCACTTTTAAACGTCATCGCTTTTAAGGACAAAAAAGATTCTACCTCCAGCGAAAGAACCGTAAAGGATTATATGGATTTTAACGGCTCTGTTAAGGGTTTAAAGATCGGAATTGCAAGAGAGTTCTTCTCTGAGGGCTTAAACGGGGACGTAAAGGCTGTTGTAATGAAAGCCGTACAAACACTCTCCTCGCTCGGAGCCGTCTCTACGGACGTGCATTTTAAAAATTTTGAAGCGTGTATCGCAACATATTACGTGCTTTCAAGCGCAGAGGCGGCAAGTAATTTTGCGCGCTTCGACGGCATTAAATATGGCTACAAAGCCGAAGCAAAAGATATAAAGGACATCTACGACCTGTACTATGCCACGCGTACTACCGGTTTTGGCGACGAAGTCAAACGCCGCATAATGATGGGCAATTACGTCCTCTCAAGCGGCTACTACGACGCCTACTATAAAAAAGCCTGCAAGGTGCGCACGCTTATTAAAAACGAATTTGACGAAATGTTTAAAACCTGCGATATCATAATCGCGCCTACCGCGCCCGAAACCGCGCCTAAGCTTGGGCGTAAAACGGCCGACCATTCGCTTGTGTATCTGGCGGACTGCTATACGGTTCCCGTAAACCTTGCGGGCTTACCGGCTATATCCGTCCCCGCGGGCAAGGACAAAAACGGTATGCCCATCGGCGTACAGCTTATAGGCAAGGCGTTCGGCGAAACGGATATTTTAAACGCCGCTTATGCGCTTGAAACTGCTTTAGGGGGGAACAAATAATGTACGAGATCACTATCGGGCTTGAAATACATTGCGAATTAAAAACTCAAACTAAGCTGTTTTGTTCGTGTAAAAACGAATTCGGCAGCGCGCCTAATGCAAACACCTGTGAAATTTGTATGGCCTATCCCGGAACGCTTCCCGTTATGAATGAAAAAGCGGTGGAGTCAATAGTTAAAGCAGGCATTGCGATGAACTGCGAAATCGCTAAGTTCTCCAAATGGGACAGAAAAAATTATTTTTATCCCGACCTTCCCAAAGCATGGCAGAATTCCCAGTACGACCTTCCGATAGTAGGCAAGGGCGTAGTCGAATACGAGCTGAACGGCCAAAAGAAGCAGGTGCGCATAAACCGTATCCATTTGGAAGAGGATGCGGGCAAGCTGATACACGAAAACGGAGTGACCAAAGTTGACTATAACCGCGGCGGCGTACCTCTTATGGAAATCGTCACCGAGCCCGACCTTCATTCTGCGGACGAGGTCGTAGCTTTTTTGACGGAGCTGCGCTCTATCATAGTTTATACCGGAGTTTCCGAAGCGAAAATGCAGGAGGGGACTCTGCGCTGCGACGTAAACCTTTCGCTATCAAAGGCGGGGTCCGGCAAACTCGGCACAAGAACTGAAACAAAAAACCTCAATTCCTTCTCCTCGGCAAGACGCTCGATAATCTGGGAAACAAACCGTCAAAGAGAAATACTCGAAAGCGGCGGGGCGGTCGTGCAGGAAACAAGGCGTTGGGACGACAATAAGAACGAGGGTTATTCCATGCGCAGCAAGGAAAACGCTAACGACTATATGTATTTTCCCGACCCCGATCTTTTGCCCGTAGTTATGACAAACGAGGATATCGCAAAAATTAAAGCCACGATCCCTGAACTTAAAAAGGCTAAAAAGGAACGCTATACCTCCGTTCTGGGCCTTCCCGCATACGACGCCGAAATTCTGACGGCGGACAAACACGTCGCCGACCTTTTCGACGGAACGGTCAAGCTCTTTAATAATCCCAAAAAGGTTTCCAATTATATAATGAGCGAGATCATGCGCAAAGGCAAAACGGACGGCGAGGGTGATATCACAGTCGGCGTTTCGGCGCAGCAGCTTGCCGCTCTTTTAAAGCTGGTCGAAGATAACGTGGTTTCACTCGCCGCCACAAAAGACGTTCTCGATAAAATCTGGCTGTCGGACGTCGGCCCCGAAAAAGCGGTTGACGAGCTAAACCTGCGCCAAAATAACGACACCTGCGAAATTGAGGCAGCAGTCAAAGCGGTAATTGAGGCAAATCCCAAAGTCGTTGCAGAATTCCGCGGCGGAAACGAAAAAACAATGGCGTTCTTTGTGGGGCAGGTGATGAAAGCAACGAAAGGGAAATCGAATCCCAAGGTTGTAAACGAAATATTGATAAATTTATTAAAAGGCTAAAATGCTAAAAACACGAGCCGTTTAAAGTACTAAATGCAAAAAAAATACAAGCCGGACCGGGCCGTAATTTATCCGGCTTAAAATAAACATAAGGTAAAAAGCTTATTGTCTAAAAATTATTCAAATATCTTTTCGCTCGACTTTGAATTGTATAATACAAAGTACTACTGGTCGGTTTGCTGGGCAGGGGTCGCGATGTGCGATCTTAAGCTGGAGTTTACGGGCGGATTTGATATTATTATGAATCCGGGGCTAAAAGAGAGGTTCATCGGAAACGATATGACCTTTCCTTTTACCTATAAGGATCTTAAAGCCTACGGAACGTTTGACGATTACGGCGGCAAAATTTTGGAGCTTATCAAGCCCGGAACGCTTATAATCGGCCACGCTTTTGAAAACGATATCAAAATGATCCTCGATTCTTGCCATAAGTTCGGCATGAGGCTGCCCGAGTTTGATTATGTAGACACGAATATTTTGTATAACGCGGTTAAGGGCAAAACCGGCGAGCATTCGCTTACAAACCTCGCGGCGGAATTCGGGGTCGAGTTTAAAGCGCACGACCCTATGGAGGATGCGCGCGCGGCGCTAATAGTTGCCAAAAACTGCGTAGGTGACTCGGATTTAGCTGAATTTTTTGAGCGTCACGGCATTTTTCCCGGCGGATTCCGCAACGGCACGATACGGAAATGTTATAATTCGGCAATGGGCGAAAACCAAAAACGCAGAATTTTCAGCTTTAACAGGGTATTCGACGTCGCTAATGCGCATATGTACAATGAAGAGGCCGAGTCGTATTATATAGATACGGCAATCGCCTCTGAATGCGACTGTTCACAGCTTGCAAAAAAACTTATCGAACGCGGCGGCAGGCTCACCGCCAGCACTTTTTCGGCAGACGTGGTAATCACAAATAATTTGTCTTTGCGCGGTGAAGAAAAATATGTGCCGCTAAAAACTATGCTTTTAGAACTGGGTATCCCGTTCACAGGTTTTGATTTTGCTCCGAGCAAGATACGGGATGAAAACGGCAGGCCGATATCGCTCACCGATTATTACGACAGGGCGTACGAAAATTTTAAGAAAGACGGAATACTTTCGGGCAAAAAGATTGCCTTTTCAAAATCCGCCGAACAAAGGACGGACTTTGAGCAGCTGATCGTTAAAATCGTTTCAAACGGCGGGCTGATTTTTCCGCAGGTCAACGAATGCGATTATTTTATTGTGGATAAGCTCTCCGATTTAAGGTTCCAAAAAAACGACGGCCGCATAAGGGCGTATCTTATGAGCAAAAAGCCGGAAGTTACAGAATTTTCCGATTTTATCAGTAAGCTGAATATGTGAACGCAGATGCAAAAAAAAAGCTAAAGCGGGTTAAAATACTAACCATTTAAAAAGGGCTGTCTCACGTTTTTCTCGTGAGGCAGCCCCTTATCATATTGTTAAATCTTTATATACCCCAACATTTTGACATTTAGCCAAATTATTCTTCGCTTAGGCCGTCTATACTCATAAAGAACGGGTCGAGGAAGTTTTCTAAAAAATAATCGACGCTGTCGCAACCGTAGGATTTAAGCACGTCGGTCGTGGTTTGGTAGGCGTCGTGAAATTCGTCGTTGTTGCCGGATAGTTCTTCAATGCATTTTATCAGCGCGGCAAGCTTGTCCGCATATTTAACGAGCTGTTTTTCAAGGGAGTCGGGGGGCTGTACAAGCGCGGTCATTTCCGTTTTCAGCTCTTTTGGTAAAGAGGCGAGCAGCTTGTTTTCTGCGAATTTTTCAACGTCCTTATAAGCTTTCTTTATTTGAGGATTGAAATACTTGACAGGCGTGGGCAAATCTCCCGTAAGGACTTCCGCCGTCTCGTGGAACACCGCCATTGCCGCGCATAAATTCGGATCGACTTTCTTATTAAAAATCTTCTGCTCTATCAAGGCAAGCGCGTGAGCAAGCACAGCCGTCTGATGACTGTGTTCGGCTACGCTTTCGGTGCGCGTATTACGCATCAGCGACCAGCGGTTTATATACTTCATCCTGCTTAAAAAAGCGTAAAATTTATACATCGTTTTTCCTTATGCGATAAAATTTGAAACTTTGTAAAATGCTAATAAGAACGGACTCAAAACAATTGAAACTTTATATTCTTATAAAGAGTATGATCTTGTAGGGCGTGACGACCCCGGCACGCCGTGCATGGCCGGAATAATTTTTCTAGTCCGCAACTTTTAAGATCATTATAAACCAATACTTTGTTAGTTGTCAAAAAATTTCAACTAACGTTTCGTTATTATTTAAAACAGGTGATTAATAATTTGTTATAATAAGTTTATAAAGTAAATTTCAACATAAACAGAGGATGCTAAAATGAAAGTACATTCAAATCCGGAACAATTTAATTTAGATAAGTATTCATATATAGATTTTATATTAAATTGTACTGATTACAAATACGACAAAAAATCTGTTAAGGCAGTGCAAAATAAACTATGGAAAATCATTTCGCCAAGGCTTTCAAAAGACGAAATTTCTGGAGTATCATTATTATTAGATAGTGTAGCTATTGAGGCGGAAAAGTGCTTATTGAAAGCGGTTGTCTCTCTTAATTGTGTTAAGATAGAATTATAGTAAAAAAAGAAACCGGCAATGAGGTTTCTGATTTTGTAAGTGAGGATTAATTTTTTACTTAACAAACGCGGGCGATATGTCATAGTCCTTTTCGCTTAGCTCTTTTATAAAAAGCGCGCGTATGTAGCCTTTTTCGGCGGAAGTGGAATGAACAAAGAACTGCTTGCCGTAGTAGTAACGGGCAAGCTTATAATATTTGGAATTAGTATGCAGCGCGATAGCGTCAAAGCCCAGCTCCGTGCATTCGTCGATAACGATTTTTAAAAGGTCCGAGCCTATTCCGGTGTTGCTGATTTCAGGGTCCACGCCGAAACGGTAGATATAGGCAAGCTCCTTTGAAAGGGTGCAGTAGCGTATCGCACCCACGATAACGCCGTTTTCCTCGGCTACAAAAACGCGGTGGTTTTTGATGTCGTCTTTGACCGTTTCGTCGGTTTCGCTAAGCGCTTTAACGGGCGCAGAGGAATGCAGCTCGTCGCGGTAGAGTGAAAACGCTTTTTTCGTTACGGCGTTGATAACCGCCGCGTCCTCTGTTTTAGCTAATCTTAATATATAAGTATACATATTTTAGTCCTATAAAAAAATTTCAACTTTAATAATTCAAACGGAAAAATAGTTGAACGTTGCTTGCTTAAGGGCAGGCTGCAAGCTTAAAAATAAGCATTGCAAAACTATTTCATCAGTAAATACATAACGGCTTTTTGCGCGTGAAGGCGGTTTTCCGCCTGTTCAAAAACAATGGAGCGGGGGCTGTCGATAACTTCCGCCGTCACTTCTTCGCCGCGGTGGGCGGGCAGGCAGTGCATAAATACCGAGGTTTTGTTGGTTTTGCACATAACCTCTTCGTTCACCTGATACGGCATAAGCGCGGCCTCTTTATCTTTATCCTTAGCTTGCCCCATAGAGAAGAAAACGTCGGTATAAACAACGTCGCAGTTTTTTGCCGCCTCATCGATATCGTCGGTCACATACACGTTCCCGAACTTTTGCGCCTCTAAAACAATCTCGGGATCGGGTTCAAAACCCTTAGGCGAACATATGCACACCTCTAATCCAACCTTTGCGCCCGCAATCATAAGCGAATTTGCAACGTTATTACCGTCGCCGAAATAGGAAAGCTTTATACCGTTGAATTTTCCGAACGCCTCGTAAACCGTCATAAGGTCGGCAAGCGCCTGGCAGGGATGAAAATCGTCGGTAAGTCCGTTTATGATCGGCATTTTTCCGTAAAGGGCAAGCTCCTCAACGTCGCTTTGCTTAAAGGTGCGTATCATAATGCCGTCTATGTTATAGCGGTTTAAAACCATAACGGTGTCGTGGATAGTTTCGCCGCGCCCAAGCTGTATATCGTTGCTTGAAAGAAACATGGGCGTGCCGCCGAGCTGTTTTATGCCTTGCTCAAACGAAACGCGCGTGCGGGTAGAGGACTTTGTGAAAATCATAGCTAAAGTTTTGCCCTTAAGAAATTCGTGCTTTTTTCCTTTACGCTGCAAATTTTTTAGTTTCAGCGCGCAATGCAGAACCTCGAAAATCTCGAAAGGAGAATAGTCTTTGAGCGTTAAAAGATGCTTATTTTCCAGTTTATTTTTAGGTTTATACGAGCTTATTTCCATTTTTAGTTATCTCCGCAATTTTAAATCGCTCAAATTGTAACATATTTAAGCAATTTTAACAACCATTTTTAAATTGATATCAGGGATTCCAAAGGGTCAAGACCCTTATTAAGACCCTTTAGCAAATTCCAGTAAATTCCCAAAGTAAGTTCCACGGTGGAATTTTGAGTGAAAGTTAATGTGGGAATTTAGGTCAATAGTCCTTTGCAGGGCTTAGGGCAGCGTCACGGCATATCGCCGCTACACGTTAGTCGCGGCAAAAAGCTCTTTAAGCGCGTCGGCCATTTTGTCGATTTCCTCATAGCTTATAATGTAAGGCGGGGCAAAGCGCAGGGTATTATTGCCTGCGGCGTTTAAAACGAAACCTTTATGCAGCATTTTCCCGGCAATCTCGGCGGCTTTTATCTTATCGGAGAGCTGGACGGCCTGAAGTAAGCCCAAGCCCCGCACGTCTAAAACAAAATTATGTTTTTTCAGCTTTGAAAGCTTTGCGTTCATATAATGCCCAAGGTCCTCCACCTTAGTTAAAAGGTCGGTATCTTTAAGCAGCGACACTACGACGTCTGCCGCCGCGCAGGCTAAAGGATTACCGCCAAACGTTGTGCCGTGGTCGCCGGGTTTAAACGCCTCGGCAGCCTCTCCGCGCGCAAGGCACGCCCCTATAGGAAAGCCTGCGCCCAGACCCTTTGCAAGCGTTATAATATCGGGCTGGATGCCGTAATGCTCAAAGCAGAACAGCTTTCCCGTCCGTCCCATTCCCGTCTGCACCTCGTCGAGAACTAAAAGCACGCCTTTTGATTTACACAGCGCGTACGCGTTAACAAGATAATCGTAGTTTGCCGGCACTACTCCGCTTTCGCCCTGTATACATTCGAGCATTACGGCGGCGGTGTCGTCGGTCATCTCTTTTTTGAGCGCGTCAAAATCGTTGTAGGGCACGTATGCAAACCCCTCCGGCAGAGGCGCGTATGGCTTTGAATATTTTTCCTGACCCGTCGCCGTAAGCGTGGCCAGCGTGCGGCCGTGGAAGGAATTGAGCGCGGTAATTATCTTATACCGCTTTTCGCCTTTATTGTAGAAATGCTTGCGGACAAGCTTTATTGCCATTTCGTTTGCTTCCGCGCCGCTGTTACATAAGCCGATGCGCGAAAAAATAGTCCCGTCGAGCAGTTTTTCGCATAACAAAACCTGCGGCTCGTTATAAAAAATGTTCGATATATGCATAAGCTTTTTCGACTGTAAGCATATTGCGTCCACTAAAGCGGGGTGGCCGTAGCCTAAGCAGTTGACGGCAATGCCGCCCATAAAATCGATATATTCCTTATTGAGAGTATCGTAAAGCTTGCAGCCCTCGCCGCGGGTAAAGCAAATATTCTGGCGGTTGAACATCGTCAGGTAGTTTTTTGCATCCAGTTCTTTGATTTTGTTGAATTCCATAATGAACCTCTTTTTTGAGCGACTTGAATTTTAATGCTATTTTAGTTTTCTACAGCGTAAGACGGCGCGTTTCCTTAATTATTCGTCACCCAGGTGCCTATTCCGGAATCGGTAAATAACTCCAATAAAATCGAGTGGGGAATAGTCCCGTTGATTATCAGCACGTTTTTTATACCCTGATTGAGCGCGTCTATGCAGCTTTGAACTTTAGGTATCATACCGCCGCTTATAGCCTTTGAAGCTATCATTTTTTCGATTTCTTTAACGGTTATCTGCGGTATAAGCGAGGACGGATCCTTTTCGTCGGCGCGTATGCCGTCGATATCGGTGAGGAACATCAGCCTGTCCGCGCCAAGCGCGCCGCCTATTGCGCCTGCGGCAATATCGGCGTTGATGTTATAGCTCTCGCCCGCTTTATCTACGCCGATAGTGGCGATGACGGGGATATAGTCTTTAGCGAGCGCGTTTAAAATCTCGGTGTTTATTTTGGTTATCTCGCCCACATAACCGTAGTCCACGCCGCCGGTAGTTTTTTTCTTTTCCACTTCTATAAGGCTCCCGTCCTTTCCGCAAAGCCCGACAGCCTTTACGCCGAGCGTATTGAGCGTGGAAACTATGTTTTTATTCACCTTTCCGCCCAAAACCATCTGCACGACTTCCATAGCCTCTTTTGTCGTTACGCGCAAGCCGTTAACAAACTCGGATTTAATATTCAGCTTTTCGAGCATTGCGTTGATTTCGGGGCCGCCTCCGTGTACAAGCACGGGATTGACTCCGACTATTTTCAATGCCGCAACGTCCTGCATAATAGTTTTTAATATTTCGGGATTATTCATCGCATTGCCGCCGTACTTAATAACGACGGTCTTACCGCTGTAACGGCTGATGTAGGGCAGGGCCTCTACCAATATCCCCGCGCGTTTGATAGTTTCTTCCCTTGATAAATTCATATTAATCTATTTCCGCCTTTATAAGTTTTTAAGTTTTATTAGTCTTAACGCCGGTACCCAGCCTTGTCAAATTGCCGCTGACCCTTTTAAAATCTCATGTTTTTTATAATCCTGATTATAAGAGTTATTCTATTTATAAGTGCTGCGCGACCTTTTTTAAGCCCTCGGCCTCGTCAAAGCCGAACATAACGTTCATATTCTGCACCGCCTGTCCCGACGCGCCTTTCACAAGGTTATCCAGGCACGAAACGATAATGACGCGGTTCAATCGCGGGTCCGTTTTAAAGCCGATACAGCACATATTGCTCCCCGTCACCCATTTCAGCTCCGGCATAACGCCTTCCTCAAAAAACCTTACAAACTGCTCGCCGCCGTAATATTTTTCGTATGCCGCGCTTATTTTGGCGGGGGCGGCGGAAGTATTTGCGTAAATCGTCGCTAATATCCCGCGTTTGACGGGCAGAAGGTGGGGCGTGAACGACAGCGCGACTTTTTGAGAGCCTTGCGAGAGCTTTTCCTCTATTTCGCTTGTGTGGCGGTGCGTCGTAACGCCGTACGCCTTGAAGTTTTCCGTCACCTCACAAAAGCTGTAATCCGTCTCCGCTTTTCTTCCCGCGCCGCTCGTGCCGGACTTCGCGTCGATAATAATGCCGTCCGGCGAAATCAGCCCTTCCTTTATTAAAGGATAAAGCGGCAGGATGGAGGCGGTAGTGTAGCAGCCGGGATTTCCCACGATGCGGCAGTTTTTCACTTTGTCGCGGTTCAGCTCCGTAAGCCCGTACACCGCCTCATCATTCAGCTGCGGGCAAGGATGCTCCACCTTGTAGGTTTTTTCATAAAGCCGGACGTCGTCGTAGCGGAAATCTGCCGAAAGGTCTATCACCCTTGTGCCGTTTTTAATCAGTTCCATGCCCATCTGCGCGCTTGCGGCGTGGGGCAGAGCCGTAAAAACCACGTCGCACTCTTTTGCCGCGGCAACAGGGTCTGGTTCGCAAAACTTTAGATCCTTATAAAAGCCGCCTAAAGCGGGGTATAATGCGCTCACATTAGTCCCCGCGTTTGAGCGCGACGCGCAATGGACGGTTTCAACGCCTTTGTGCTCGGCCAATATTTTCAAGAGTTCAAAACCCGTATACCCGTTTGCTCCTATTATTCCGGCTTTTATCATATTTTTTTTATAACTCCGTTTAGCAGTAAATTTATTAATATTATACATTATTATGAATAATTATGCAAGCATTTATATATATAAAATATACGCCTTATCAGAAATATTTTTAACGTTTGTTTAAAATGCACACAAAATAACCGGTTTTTTTAGTTAATATGTCATTGATAAAAACTATGCGTATGTAGTATAATAAATCTAAGGAAACGATGAATAAATATTTCAAGTGATTTTGCGGTAATTTTTAAGCACAAAATCGTCTTCTTTGCCGTAGCTAATAGCGAGCTATTCGCAAGGCAAAAAGGCAATTTGGTGCCAAAAAGACCGCAAAATCATCGAAACCCTTCAGGGCGATTGAATTTCGGTGTCTTTTCGGTGCTTACGGGCAGTATTGCCTTGAGAATAGCTCGCTATTATCGGCGGCGATACTGCCCGAAAGCTCTCGAAAATTTTGCCGAAATTCTAATCGTATTTATTCAGCGTTTCCTTAAGTAAAAGCGTAAATTTTTTAATGCGCTAAAATAAAATAATTTTAATCGGGGAGATGAAAGTAAATGGCAAGTTTATCATTAAGGCACATCTACAAGATCTATCAGGGCGGCGTTAAAGCCGTAAGCGACTTCAACCTTGAAATCGACGATAAAGAATTCGTCGTTTTCGTAGGCCCGTCGGGTTGCGGTAAATCCACAACGCTTAGAATGGTCGCGGGGCTTGAAGAAATTTCCGCAGGCGAACTCTACATCGACGGCAAGCTTGTCAACGACGTAGAACCTAAAGACCGCGATATCGCGATGGTTTTCCAGAACTACGCGCTCTATCCGCACATGACAGTTTACGATAATATGGCGTTCGGCTTGCGTTTAAGAAAAATGAACTCTAAGGAAATCGACGCCCGCGTTCAGGAAGCCGCAGCGATTCTCGGCATCACGCCTCTGCTTTCGCGTAAGCCTAAAGCTCTTTCCGGCGGTCAGCGTCAGCGTGTTGCGCTCGGGCGTGCTATCGTGCGCGAGCCTAAGGTATTCCTTCTCGACGAGCCGCTCTCCAACCTCGACGCAAAGCTCCGCGTTCAGATGAGAACAGAAATCACAAAGCTTCACAATAAGCTTGCAACCACGTTTATTTATGTAACGCACGACCAGACCGAAGCTATGACGATGGGTACGAGGATCGTAGTTATGAAGGACGGTATCATCCAGCAGGCTGACACCCCCCAGTGCTTATACGACAACCCCGACAACCTTTTTGTCGCATCGTTCTTAGGCTCGCCGCAGATGAACTTCTTCAAGGCGGTTATTCTTAAAGAAGGCGACAAGACGTTCGTTACGTTCGGCGAAAATAAAATCGAAGTTCCCCAGCTGCGCGCCCGCCGCTTGATGGATCACAGCTATTTCGGCAAGGACATCATCATGGGCGTAAGGCCGGAAGATATCCACGACGAACCGGTATTTATCGAAAACTCGCCTGAAACCATCATCAAGGCTGAAATCGACGTTATCGAAAAGCTCGGTAACGAAACGATCCTCTATATGAAGGTTGACGGTAAAGAGGACTACACTATCGCAAGAATCGACGCTAGAAGCACGGCTGTCGCAGGCGAATCAGTCAAGCTCGCTATCGACGCTAAGCACATCCATTTCTTCGATCCTATAACGGAACTCACTATAATGGGCGTTCCCAAGGCAAATAAGATACCGGCTATGCTGTTGGCCGAGCCCGATAAGCTCACAGTACGCTTTGGCAACACTAAGATAGACCTTCCTTCGTCCGTTTCCGAAAGGCTTATTAATTACGACGCTATCAACACTCAGGTCAATCTCGAAATAGCTCCCGGCGCGTTTGTAGATAAAGAAACCGCTGAAAGCGATGCTGAAAAGCAGTATTTCAAGCTTGAGGGAATAGTTGCGTTTACTGAAAAGTACCCGCGCTATACCGCCGCTTATGTTGCGGTAGCAGGCAAAACCGGCTATATCGTAGCTAAATTCCCTGTTGAATCAAACATTTCTTTCGATGATAAAGTAACGCTTTTCTGCGATGTTAACGACGTTCAGTTAAGAGACGTTAATACCAATTCCAAGCTCATCGCATCCAGAAGAATTACCGCTAACTGCGCCGCCGCTAACGTTACCGTCAAAGAAAACGCTGCGACGATCGCGTTCGGCAAGTCTAAGCTTGTTATGGCCACTAACGACACTATTAAAGACAGCGGAACATACGATATCAGCCTTGATATGAACGCGTTCTCCTACAACGCCGCAGAAATCAAAGCTAATTCTAAAATGGTTGTTTCCGGAAAGATCATGGACGCCGACGTTTTAGGCGACAAAACTCTCGTATACGCGGCTATCGACGGCATTAACGATTATTTGTGCGCAATTGTTGCCGACCCTGTTAACCTTAACGTTAACGATAAGATCAAGCTTGCCGTTTCGGCATACGGCGTATCGTCGGGCAAAAAGCAGTCGCTTACAGAAGTGATCTTAGCTAAATCCGAGTCCGCTCCCGCTTACAAATTCACAGAGGAAAAAAAAGCTGAGAAAAAAGCGGCTCCCGCAGTTGAAGTTAAAGCGGAAGAAACGGCTGAAGTAGCCGCTGAAGCAACGGCAGCAACTCCCGCAGCTAAACCCGCAGCAAAGAAACCCGCTGCAAAAAAACCGGTCGCTAAGAAAGAATAGTTCAAGGTAAACAAACTAAATGAGGTTAAAAACGGGGATATCCGAAATTGGGGTATCTCCGTTTTTTAGCCGCTCAATAGGGCTATTAAGAAAATCGAACAGATAAATAAGCTTTTAGGCAGCAAAATAAGCTTTTAAACAGGTATAAGAGAATCCGGATGCTTATCACTTTTCTTTAGCTGCTTTTTTGTAAAAAGGTATTGCTTTTAAAAGGCTCTTGTGGTAGAATAGTCAAACAGTAGGAGTTGTATATTATGGAACTTAACAGTGAACAAAAAGCAACGGAAGCTAAGGTAAATGCCGATAAACCGCAGGAAGTGAAAATAGACGTTTTAAAAGATTTAGGCAAAGGCCTGTTCGACGTCGTCATTGCCACCTGTTCGGAAAAAGAACATATAACGCCCGAACGGGAGGACTGACCTGCTTTTGAATAAGCGGATCACAATATCTAAATTACAAAAAAGCGGAACTTTTTACGGGTTCCGTTTTTTTTTAAATAGAATAAAAGTAGAATAAAAGGCTGAATAAAAGGCTGAATAAAAGATACTTAAATTTGCGTTTGTTCTTGACAAGCCTTATAAAACTTGATACACTAAAATGTAATAATTGCGGTTAAACAACCGCTCGAAGGGGAAAATATGGATAAAAGTAAAAGTATCTTAACAAAAAGTCTTGTTTTGATGATAATCTCCATGATTGTTTTTATGTTTACCGCATGCGGAGAAAATCAAAAAACCTATACGGTAAGCTTTGACGCTAACGGCGGCTCAGGCACAATGGCAAGCCAGACCTTTACGGAAAATGCCGCACAAAATCTTAAAACAAACGCTTTTACTAAGGACGGCCGCTACTTTTTGGGGTGGGCGACAAGCGCAGACGGAAGCGCGCTATATGCCAACGGGGCAGCTTATACCGCAACTGCAGATACAACGCTGTATGCGGTGTGGAATGAAGCGCAACCCGTGATAGCGGACTATATCCCTATGGCGTCTAAGGTGTCTGTAGGCGGCTCGGCATTTTTTACAACATATTATACTGCAAACATTGATGGGACGTTATATTACGGAACGATGGTCAAAATCGATACCGTAAGCGGCAAAGATTATCAACTGACCGTTTCCGACACGACGGTTTACGGCTGGATCCTCTGTGACTCCGAAGGTGAAGAGTTAGCTACCGGATTGTTTTCTGGCGGGAAAGGAAAGTTTACGGCAGAAAGCGGCACATCGTATGTACTTATAGGCTTTGAACAAGCGCCCGGCGGTTCTTTTACGGTAGAAGCGGCCAATTATGTCGCCACGCCCGGAGAGTCGGACAAGTACGCGATCACCTTAACAATAGGCGCTGCAACGGGTGTCAAAACACTAAAAAGCTACAATCAGACATGGTATGCGATTACCGTCCCCGATGACGGCAAAACCTACGGACTTACCGTTACCATGACGGGCACAACCAACAATCTGGTGGTATATTTGTTCGGAAAAAAATCCGACGGCTCGGCAGACAGGCAGAACTATAAGTTTTCCTATGCGAGCGCAACGGCAACCGCGGCGTTCAATAATTTTAAGTTTGGCAACGTTTCCTCAATACAGGGCACGGATCCGTTTACAGGCGCGGGGCAATACTATGTTTCGGTCATGGCAAGCGGCGCGGAGTACTCCTACAATCTGATGTTTACAGAAATTCAATAATAAGGCTCCATACAAGAGATTACTGAAAAAGTCATTACTGTTCTAAGGGGGCGGCAGACAGATTATTTCAAATAAAACCGCCGTATGCGCAGTAAAAGGTACGGCGGTGAGAGAGAAGTGTGTAGCGTGCAGTTCCTGCTCGATTAGTAAATAGTCATCCTAAAGCAACGTCTAATATCATCATCAGCACAAATCCCGCAATACAGCCGATGGTTGAAAAGTTTTTATTCTCGTTCGACTCAGGTAAAAGCTCCGCCGCGACTACCGCTATCATAGCTCCGGCGGAGAACGCAAGCGCAAAAGGCAACAGAGAACGGACTGCGGAGGCTAAAAAAAAGCCTAACATACAGGCGAGGGGCTCAACGATGCCGCTTGCCTGACCGTAGAAAAACGCTTTGCCGCGGCTCATTCCGTCGCGCCGGAGCGGGATAGAAACGGACGCGCCCTCCGGAAAGTTTTGCAGTCCTATCCCCATAGCAAGCAGCAGCGCGCCTATGATTTCCGCGCCCGGTACGCCGCTTGCAAACGCGCCGAACGCAACCCCGACGGATAAGCCCTCGGGAATATTGTGCAGCGTGATAGAAAGCACTAATAAAAAACTGCGGTTATGTTTGTTTTTTAAGCCTAAATCGTCTTTTCTGCTGAACTTTTCGAGCATAACGCCGGCAATAACGACGAAAACGCCGCCGAATATGAACCCGATTGCGGGGTAGAGCCATTTGATATATCCAAGAGCGGAAGAAAGCTCGATAGAGGGGGACAGCAAGGACCAAAATGAAGCCGCGATCATTACGCCCGCGGCAAAGCCTATCATTGTGTTAAGTATACGTTTGTTAACTTTTTTGAAGAAAAATACTGTCGCCGCGCCTAATGCTGTTACGCCGTATGTGAACAGGCTGCAAAAAAGAGCCAGCAGCCAAATGGGCAATCCATATAAAAAATCAAGCATCCTTAGTACCTCTTTTGTTGTCTACTCCTATCATATGCGCATAAGAGGGGAGAGGTTTACAAAGCCGAAATAATTGTTAAAAAAACACCCAAAACTTTCAAAATACTTATAACACCCAAACAAAATACTCAAAACACCCAAAACCGCCAAACCAATTAAACCACTTAAAAGTTTATTTGGAGGGGAGCGCGAGGGGAACCTTTTTTGTAAAAAAGGTTCCCCTCGTAAAATCTTCATCAAAAAAAGGTTTCCCTCGCAAATTATCTCAAAAAAACCTTGTCAAGTTTTGTTGCGCGGTTTATTTTTTTTATTTTGTTGCTGCGTATTTTCAAAAGCAAAAAAATGTGATAGAATATAATTATGGAGTATCCGGTAAAAATTCAAACGGTTGAGGATAAGATGCGCATCTTAACAGAGGGCGCAAAGTTTGACGTGTCCTGCTCCTCTTCCAATAGTAACAGGGGAGCTGTAAAGGGCTCGCTGGGGACTTGCCATATCGCCGGAGTCTGCCATTCGTTCACAGCCGACGGACGCTGCATTTCACTTTTGAAGTTACTAATGACGAACAACTGCGAGTTTGATTGTCATTACTGCGTAAACCGCCGCTCAAACGATATCGAAAGGGCAAGGTTAGAGCCTGAAGAAATCTGCCAGATTGTTATTGGCTTATATAAACGCAACTATATCGAGGGTCTTTTTCTTTCAAGCGCGGTCGATAAAAGCCCCGACGCTACTATGCAAAAGCTTGTCGAAACGCTCACGCTTTTGCGCAATAAATACAAATTCCGCGCATACATCCATATAAAGTCGATACCCGGAGCCTCTGATCATCTTGTGGACGAGGCGGCAAAGCTGGCAGACAGAATGAGCGTGAATATTGAGCTGCCAAGCGAAAACAGCCTCAAAATCCTTGCCCCGCAGAAAAAAAAGGAAATGCTCGTAAAACCCATGCGCCGTCTTGCCGATATTTACGTAAACGAGCAGGCCGAAAAAGGAAAATACCGCGCATCCGTCCTTCCCGCAGGGCAAACGACGCAAATGATAATCGGCGCAAGCCCCGACAGCGACGGCCAGATAATCCGCCTCTCTCAGGCGCTTTACAACAACTTTGCTTTAAAAAGGGTCTATTATTCGGCGTACATTCCCGTCAACCACGGCATAAGCACCTTGCCCGCAGTCCCGCCGGATCTGCGGCGTGAAAACCGCCTTTATCAGGCGGACTGGCTGCTGCGTTTTTACGGGTTCAACGCCGAAGAGCTTGTGCCGCCCGGCGTCAATTTTTCGCTCGACGTCGATCCCAAATGCGACTGGGCGCTCAGGAACATCGATAAATTTCCGGTCGAGATAAATACGGCAAGCTACGAAATGCTGCTAAGAGTTCCGGGAATAGGAGTAAAAAACGCTTTTAGGATAATAAAGGCGCGTCAGCATTCCGTTCTCACGTTCGACTCTCTTAAAAAAATGCGGATCGTTATGCCTAAATCCGTCTATTTCGTAACTGCAAACGGCGAATACCGCGGTCTTGGCGACAAGCCCGACCTGATACGCTTAAAGCTTACCGGAAAAACCGACCGGCTATTGTTAAGCTCCTCCAAAGGCGGTATCCAAACCTCGATTTTCGATAATCAGCAGCCGCAATTGGATCCGCTGTTCGACGGGGATGCAGGTACGGTGTTCGGCGAATTGTGATGAAGGAACATTCTTCGTTTATTACAGGCTGCGCTTGCCTTGCCTAGTTGATTGAGTATCAAATATATAGCTGCGCTTGCTTTGCCTTGCTCAAATCGCCGGTTTTTGCCATTTTGGAGAAACGTTATATGAACTATTTAGTATGTCAGCCCAGTTTCGTCGGGTTTCTCACCGCCGTATATGATAGCTACTATGAAAATAAAAATACTCAAGGCATCGTCGGCGATCCTAACCTTTGTTTGCTCACCGATACTTTTATCACTTCTTTTGAGGATGTGGAAAAGGCGAGGAAGGTGAGGGCGGGGATAATAAAAAAAGGCGGCCGCCACTTTTACGATAACGTCGCCGATGCATACAGAAGCTGTAATCCCGACAAGGAAAGGATAATTTTTGAATACTTAAAGCTGTTTTTTAAATGCGGCAAACAAATAGCGGAATATTTCGACAACAAAGACGTTATCGCGTTCAACGACGTTTTAAATAAAGTCCGGTTCGAGCTGCACCGCATTCCCGCGTTCATCCGCCTTCAGGAAATGGAGAACGGGATTTTCTACGGCTATTATAGCTCCGATAACGATCTTTTAGAGCCGGTAGTCCGCGAGCTTATGCCGAGATTCAACACTATGAAATTCGTCGTCCATGACTACAAACGCCGTAAAATGGCGTTCTATGACGGCGAAACGATACATTATTCCTTAGCGCCCGAGGATATAGAAATCACTTTAAGCAAAGAGGAGCTGTTTTTTCAAAACATCTGGAAACAGTATCATAATAACGTAGCCATAAAGGAACGCACGAATTATAAGCAGCAGCGGGCGTTCGCGCCGAAAAAGTACCGTCATTTTATGCTGGAATTTTGACACCGCCGGCGATCAAATGACATATAATGAATAACTTTTAAAGATTAAAAATGTGCTGAACTAAAAATACAAATGATCAAGGCGGCATAATTATTGCAAAGCTTGCCCGTTTTTGTTATAATTTAAAAAAGTTTAGCTTTATAAAGAAATCGGCGGAATAAAAATAATGACAAAGCAAAAATTCAATAAAATAATTATGTATCTGGCATCGGATGGCAAAACAAAAATTGCCGTTAATATTGATCCTGAATTTGAAACCGTATGGCTTACACAGGCACAGATGGCTGAACTTTTCCAGTCAACTAAACAAAACATAAGTTTACATATTAGTAACATTTTTAAAGAAGGAGAACTTGATGCAAATTCAGTTGTCAAGGATTTCTTGACAACTGCCGCTGACGGCAAAGACTATGCTACGAAACATTATAATCTTGACGTTATTATTTCTGTAGGATATCGTATAAAGTCGCTTAGAGGCACGCAGTTCAGAATTTGGGCAACGAAGGTTTTACATGAATACTTGCAAAAAGGTTTTGCAATCAACGACGATCTGCTAAAGCAAGCGGGCGGCGGTAATTATTTCAAAGAGCTTTTAGAACGTATCCGCGATATCCGTTCAAGCGAAAAGGTATTTTACAGACAAGTTTTAAATTTATTTGCTACGAGCATTGATTATGACGCAAAATCCGAACAGCAGATAAATTTTTCAAGGTCATGCAAAACAAGTTGCTTTGGGCGACAAGCGACAGACCGCTGCCGAGCTTATAGTTGATAGGGCAAACGCTGAATTGCAGTTTATGGGTTTGACAGCGTTTAAAGGAGCACGTCCTATGAAATCAGAGGTTACCGTTGCGAAAAACTATCTTACAGAAAAAGAAATAGCTGTGCTAAACCGCATGGTTTCCGCGTATTTTGATATTGCGGAATTAAGAGCTATTGAACATGAACCTATGTATATGCGGGATTGGGTGGCGCAATTAGATGAGTTTATAAAACTAAACCGTAAAGAAATACTTACGCATGCGGGCAGAATAACAAGTGCCGAAGCTGAGGCACGGGTTTTAAGCGAATATGCAAAATATAAGGAAAAGGCAAGCGAGGAATTGACGCAGGTCGAGCGAGATTTTCTTGACAGGATCCATAGGACATACCAGTTATTAGAGCGTAAAACAGCTGCGAAAAATAATATCGAAAAAGATGGAGAATCATGAGCGTGATTAAATGATGAAATGCTCGGTAAAGAGAAACTTGGCCGTGGCGCAAACTGCGTTTAGTTTAGTGTATCATTTAAAACAGTTATTTTTTGACTTTCTTTTTGGCACCAAATTGCCTTTTTGCCTTGCAAATAGCTTAGCTATTAGCTACGGCAAAGAAGGCGATTTTGTGCTTAAAAATTACCGCAAAATCATTTGAAATATATATTCATTGTTTCCTTAAAATCGGTCGCCATAAAAACACCTCTTTTGTTATTGATAAGACATATATTCATATTAACAGATATTGAAAGCTTTGTCAAAAAAAGTAATCTTTTAAATTGCTGTTTGACAAATCCGGTTATAATTTGATATAATATAAAGGATGAAAACATTATATGAGTCGGGAGAAAACTATCTGGAAGCGATAATGATGCTCAGAAAAGAAAAGGGCGTCGTTTTTTCTATCGATATCGCTAACCGCATGAATTTTTCTAAAGCCAGCGTTTCGCGCGCGGTCAAGATTTTGGGAGCGGAGAATTATATAACCGTTGCAAAGAACGGCGAGATCAATTTCACTAAAAAGGGTAGCGAAACCGCCGCCGCTATTTATGAGCGGCACAAAATAATAACGAAATATTTAGTAAAGGAATTAAGCGTTCCCGAAGATATTGCCGAGCAGGACGCCTGCCGGATAGAGCACGTCATAAGCCGGGAAACGTTCGCGGCTATAAAAAAGAAGATTTAAACTTTAGGAGTCTAATTAAACCTGATAATCGGCTTTTGCGCTTATCAGGTTTTTTTAATACAATTTTAATCTTAAAACATTTTCAAAACTATTGACAAACAATACTATGTAATGTATAGTACTATGTATAAGGCTATATGATGTTATGCAGATGGTTAAACCAAAGGCAAACGAGAGCCTTGAAAATGAGGTAGGTTGTGAACAAAAGGTGGCAACGATATAAACTAGAAAAGAATTCATCGTGTGATACGGGCTACGCTTGCCTTTTTGCCTTTAGTCGAGTATTAGATATACACTCCTGTCGGCAAAAAGCAACTGTTGCCCGTCTGACGCGCGACTTCTATTCTAGTAGAATATGCGCCGGCAAAAAAGCCGGTTGCAACAAAAGGTGGCAACGATATAAACTAGAAAAGAATTCATCGTGTGATACGGGCTGCGCTTGCCTTTTTGCCTTTAGTCGAGTATTAGATATACACTCCTGTCGGCAAAAAGCAACTGTTGCCCGTCTGACGCGCGACTTCTTTTCTAGTAGAATATGCGCCGGCAAAAAGCCGGTTGGAACAAAAGGAGGGCGAAAAAATGGACGCGCAATTGAAAAAGGGCGTATTGGAAGTCTGTGTGCTGGCTGCTCTGAATAAGGAAGAGTCGTACGGGTATAAGATAATATCGGACGTTTCTCCGTATATAGAAATATCCGAATCTACGCTGTATCCAATTTTAAAGCGTTTAGAGAGTATGGAATGCGTCACGACAAGAGCGGTAGAGCACAACGGCAGGCTCAGGAAATACTATATGATAACCCAAAAGGGCAGAAAAAAAATCAAGGATTTTTTGGTGGAGATCGACGAGCTTGCCCGGGTTTATGAGTTTATATACAAGGAGAGCAGATAGCTATGACAAAATATGAGTGGGAAAGGGAGCTGAGAAAAAATATCCAGCGTTTGCCCTCGGACGAAGTCGATAAGATCCTCGATTATTATGACGAGCTTTTTGAAGATAAGGCGGAGCGGGGTATGCGCGAATCCGACATCATTTATGAATTCGGCAATCCTTTCGACGTTGCGCGCAAGATAATGAACGAGTTCGACGCGGAAAATGACGGCGGTAAAAAAACTGACCGGAACGGAGAGGGCGGCGACAATTGCTCCGATTCTAAAGACGACCGTCCGGAATTTGTTAAGAAGTTTACAAAAAGCATAACCGACGCTTTCAATAAAGTTAAAAACAGCTTTTCGGGCAAGAAGGACGAACCCGCAGGGCATGAGGACTATGATGAGGACGAAAGCACCCGGGATAGTTCTGCCCGCTTTGACAAAGAGCCGGACGGCTACCGGCGTGACCCGTTCTCGCGCGGCGGCGGATCGTCCGATACTATTTATCATAGCGAGGGGCGCGCGCAAGCAAAGCCTGAATTTGAAGAAAAGACTCCTAAAAAAGAATTAAAAGTCAAAGAGAAAAAAAGCGGCTGCGCGGGCGCGTTCTTAAAAGTGCTGTTTTTCCTGCCGTTTTTGATCCTTCAGATAGTTTTGTGGTCGGTTGCCGTATCGCTTGTGGCGGCGGGCGCGGCGTGCATAATTGCAGGTATAGCGCAAAGTGTTGCCGGAGTGATGCAGCTTGGTATTGCCGGAGTCGGGATAGCTAAACTCGGCGCGGGAATAGCCGCCGCGGCGATTGGCGCGTTGATACTGACCGGCGCCGTTGCAATGTGCATAGGCGTTGGCAAAATGGCAAAGAGGTATTTTGCAGGCAAAAAAAATACTGCGGAGGCATAAAAAATTATGAAAGTAAAAAGAATAGTTTTAATAAGTATATTATTTTTGATAGCCGGGGCAGCCGCTTTCGGAATCGGAATGGCGATGCTGGATATGGATTTTTACGCGCTTGATAATGCGGAATATAAAGCCGGAACGCTGGATTTAGAAAATCAGGTTTTTCTCGGCGCGCAAAAGGATGAGAACGGAAATGCGGAGATAACAAATGTTATTGCATCTATAAACTATTGGTTTGTAGACGTTGCAGTAGGTGAAAAATTCAGCTTTGAGTACTACACAGACAAAGATACTGAAGTCGAATATAGTTACGACAACGGCACCGTTATGATAAATATGACCCGCGATTGGAAAAAAGAAGCGTTCCGTTTTGATTTTTTTAAAGGACTAAAGCGCGGGAAGTATCGTTGCAAGCTTACCGTTCCGTCCGGCATCGACGTAAATTTTTATTTTACAAATTCAGAAACGAATATAAAAGACGCGCAGTTTGGCGAGTATATTATGGAGGGTACAAACTGCGATTTGAAGTTTGATAACGTTACGTTCGGCAGTTTAAGCTTAGACGCCGTAAACAGCGACGTGGAATTTAATAATATTACTACAGGCTCGCTCGCATGCAAAGGCACCAATATGGATTTGAGCGCAGACAATTTGACGGTGTCCGCCGATGCGGAAATAGAATCCACGAACGGAGAGTTTACTTTTGAAAATTCATCCGTAGCGGGAAAGGCTGTCTGCGAGGGGACGAATATTGAGCTGGAGATAAAGCACTCGGTTTTCGCCGCTTTTGAGCTTGAGGGCACGAATTCGTATTTGGAAATAGAAAAAAGCAAATTTGCATCCGTTAAATACAGCGGAACGAATGCGGAGCTGGTCACTTTCGGCTATATCGACTGCCCCTTATTTGACCTTCGCGGCACAAACGGCGATTTCAATATTACGCTGCTCGGCTCTGATGCCGACATAAAGTCTGTTACCGTTGAGGGGACAAACAGAACGCTTTACGTCAACGGCGACAAAAAACGCTCTTCATACACAAACTCCGGCGAAACTCTCATATCTGCAAGCGGAACAAACGTTTACGTGGATTTGAATTTTTACGCAAAGTAAAAGTATTTAAGGAAATATTTAAAAAAGGGACGGCCTTGAAGATAATTTTCTTCAGCGCCGCCCATTTTTTTGCGTAAAAAAGAGATGCATAGATAATATAAAGCTTTAAAAAGATGCCGGAAAAGCTTTTAGCTTTCATCCTTCCTGCCAGAGCGTGACAATATTGTTTATTACGGGTATCGTTTCGTCCACGGCTTTTTTTAATGCGGCAAATTCTTCATCCGCGCGGTTTCCCGCTTTAAGGCTCAGCTCTAAAGCAAGTGAGCATTTATAAACAAGGTCCACCGAAAGGTTTGCCGAAACGCCTTTGAGGGTGTGGGCTTCGACCGCCGCGCCGGGAATATCGTTTGCCTCTAGAAGCGCGCCGATCTTATCGATATTTATAGTGCCCAAATAGCTTTTTAAAAGGCGTGTATAGAGTTTTTTATTTCCTCTTATCCTCTCAAGGCCCGCCGCGGCGTCTATCCAAGGCATAAAGTTTTCGCTTGACATTGAATTTATCCTCCGTCAGTTGTTAATTATGACTGTTTTAGTGAAATTTCGCTTAATCCCGCTTTTATTTCCTGCTCGATACTCAAAAAGATTTCAACTAAAAACGGGTCGAACTGCTTGCCGCTCATTCTTACTATTTCCTCGACCGCCACCTCATGCGGCGCGCCTTTGCGGTAGACTCTGTCGCAGGTTATCGCGTCGTAAGTGTCGGCAATGCAGACTATTCGGGCGGCAAGGGGGATTTGGGTTTCTTTTAACTTGTTGGGATATCCCGTGCCCTCCCAGCGTTCGTGGTGGGAAAGGCATATCTCTCCGCAGTACTTCCGGTAGTCTGGGGGACTCTGCTTGGTTATGGTCTGGGCCATTTCAAAGCCGATGGCCGCGTGCGTTTTCATGATGTCGAATTCTTCGTTCGTAAGCTTGCCGGGCTTTAAAAGGATATTGTCCGGTATGCCCACTTTTCCGATATCGTGCAGAGCCGCCGCCTCGCCCACATAACGCGACTGCTTAGGGGTGAAGAAATAGCCCACGCGCGAATAAGTGTTCATTTTGTCCACTATCATACGCGTTATACGGCTCGTGCGTTTGACATGCTCTCCCGATTCCTGAGAACGGTACTCGATAATGTCGGCCATAGACTGCATGGCAGAGAGCCACATTTCGTTCAGTTCTTCCACGCCTTGCTGTACAAGCTCTTCTAAATGGGTCTGGTACATTTTGAGCTTGACGTGAGTTTCTACCCGGTAGCGTACGATATCAGGGTCGAAGGGCTTAGTTATATAGTCAACGGCCCCTAAAACGAAACCGCGTTTTTCTTGTTCGGACTGGTCGCTTGCCGTAATAATGATAACGGGGATATGGGTCAGGTTGTTTTCTTTCAGCTTTTCCAGCACCGTAAAACCGTCCACGACGGGCATCATAAGATCGAGCAGAATAAGCGAAAGCTCTGAAAAACGGGCGTTGATTATGTCTAATGCCTCCGCGCCGTTTTGCGCCTGTATTATTTCATATTTTTCTTCTAAAAGATCGAGCAGAATAAGCCTGTTGATTTCTACGTCGTCTACTACAAGAATTTTCACTCTTTCGTTAACTTGCATTCCTCTCACCGATTTTTTATTATTATGCTTATATTCTACAACCTTTTTCTTTTTTAAGCAATGTTTTTTCATATATTAATCGCTTTTAGTGAAAAATATTATTATATCTTTGTTGAACCGATTAATGTTCTGTTATTATTTGACTTATTTTAGGAGATGGAGCTTATGTTTTTCAATATAAAGCGTAAAAAAAATTCAAAATTTCACAGAACAAAAAGTTCTCTTGACATTAATGTGTTATAGTGTTAGAATTTAGAAGCAAAGATATTTTTTCCGGAGAGAAAATGCTCAAAAAAAGAAAGGGAATTTTCCAGTTAGCCATTATTGTGGTTCTGATTTTTCTTATACAGATCGTCCTGACCGCGTTTTTCCTGTTGGACTACAACGCGTACATTAAACAGAACTTCAATCTGACGAGCGAAGAAAACGCTAAAAACATAACGTCCTCGGCGGGGTTCAACCTCGACGATGTTTTTCGCCGTGTTGAAAAAATAAAGGATATCCGTGATATTGAAAATGCGCAGATCCCCGAGGGTTTTGCGGGTTTGGGGCATATTTCATTTAATGTAAATCTTGATCCGCGCACGCTCTATTTGAAGGTGGAGGGTGAGGCTTATGCCGAAATCTCCATAGAAAAAGGCACAGTAGACACAGTTTTTGCCGCAAATAAAGTCGTATGCAGTACGTTGTACGGGCTGACAAAGCAAACCTTTACCGATACGGGCAAATATACGGTCTATTCTTTAGTCAATTCCGACAAAACGGTCACGCTTGCGCTGGATAAATTTGAAACCTTTGCTCAAAGCCTTAATATCGCCAATTTCGACGCCGCATTCCTTTGCCAGTACGACCAAGCCGAATTTGACGCGGGCGGGTCGGGTTTCGGCGCGGTTTTAAGCGGTACGGAGGAGGTATCTAAGCAGGTACTGGATACTATAGAAAACGACCGCAGGATAGCCGGAGAGGATTATGTTTCGATAGGAAAGGATTTTTACGTCGCCAAAAATATCGAAGGGCTTGATTTGTGTATGCTATACCTTGTCAAAGCGCCGACGATTTATAAATCCGTGACGGAGCTTATGTTGAAAATGCTCATGATTGCGGCGGTATATTTATTATTCAGCCTCACAATCGCCGTTGCCGGAATTATGTTCTACACCAAAAAATACAACAACCTGTTGTTCTATGACGGCAAAAATTCTTCAAACTACGTTATAAAAACGGATCGTTTCGGCAAGATTTTAAAGGCCAATGAAATGTTTACGGCAAGGTTTAATGCCGAAAACATTTTCGAGCATGTTTTTAACATTGACGGCACTACTACCCAAAAGCTCTCGTCGGCCGAGCCTATAATAGTTCAGCTCACAGATAAAAAAGGAGAGGATAAATTCCTTACGCTCTTAAATTCCGGCACTTTCCGCGGTTATAAATTCGCAGGCGGCGACGCCACCGCTTTCGTCGGCCACTATTTGGAAGCAAAACGCCTCAATTATACCGATTCCACTACGGGCCTTAGCGACGAGACTGTTTTTAGGAAGGACTACACCGCGAGCATCGAGGCGCGCAAGAACATAAAGAGCCTTTTGGGCCTTTTAGACGCCGTCAATCTTTACGAATTCCAGATAATGTTCGGCAAAATTTTTGCCAATCAGATTTTAAAGGTTTTAGGCGAAAAGATAGTCAAATTGTTCCAGCCCTACGGCGACGTATATTATGACGGCGAAAGGTACTGCGTTGTAACGACGGGCCAAGAGGACACTGTTTTGCAGGAAAACTTAAGCGAGCTTATCCAAAAGCTCAATAGCCCTTTAACGGTCGGGCACAACCTTATCTTGCTTAAAGTGCGCGGCGGTTTCACAATACTCGATAAACACACCGCATCGTGGGAATACGACGAAGTTAAGCTCAACGCGGCCGCCGCTTTAAGGCGCGCGCTCAAAACCCCCGATTCGCCATACTTTGTTTACCATCAGCTCCAAAGTAAGCATTATTCGGGCTATAAAATACTGGACATTCCCGTCGCCGAGCTTATCGCCGCCGACGCTATCGACGTTTTTTATCAGCCGCAATTGTCTTTAAAAGAAAACAGGGTGCGCGGATTTGAAGCGCTTTGCCGCTTAAAGGGCGGTTATACCCAGGATATGAACATACAGCAGTTTATCGAAATGGTCGAGAGGCGCGGCGAAATGATAGAGCTGGGCGACTTTATCTATGATAAATCGCTGTCGTTTGCAAAGGAAATCGAGCCGTACGGAGCAAGCGTCGCGCTGAACGTTTCGCCTATCCAGATGCTGCAATCCGGTTTTACCGATAAGATACTGAAAAAATACGAGGTACACAATTTAAAGCCCGGCAGCGTCAATATAGAAGTTACCGAAACGTTCCTTATGACCTCGTTTGAGGATATAGTCCCCAAGCTCACAGAGCTTACCCAGCACGGTATCAATGTGCATTTAGATGATTTCGGCGTAGAGCATTCGTCTTATCTCTACCTTAAAAAGCTGCCGATCAACCTCATTAAGATCGACAGGGAATTCACAAAAGACATCGAGCGCGACATTTATTCCAGAGCTATTATCGAAAGTATGATAAATATCGCTAAAAAGCTGAATCTGGGCTGCGTTGCCGAGGGCGTAGAGAACCAGGCGCAGATAGACTGGCTCAAAAGCGTAGGCTGCGACGCTATTCAGGGCTTCTTTGTAAGTCAGGCTATCAATAGGGATAAAGCCCTTAAAATGCTGATACCGGAAGTGAAGCCGGAAGTAAAACCGGAAGTAAAGGCTGAAGAAAAGCCGGAAACAAAACCGGAAGAAAAGTTGGCGCAAACAGAAACGAAACCGGCGCAAAAAACAGGAACGAAGGCCAAGACCAAGTCGTAATCGGAGGAATATATGACCCTATCGAACTTTTACAGTTCTCAATTTACAGATATTCTGCTCACTGTCGGAATAATCATCGCGTTTATCGGGCTGATCATCTGGCTCGTTTTCCGCATAAATAAAGAACGCTACCGTTTAAGCGGCGAGAAACTTATGGACGGCGCAATTTCAAAAGCGGAGATAGAGGAATATATCCGCAAGCGCATATTAAAAGCTCCGGACGAAAGGTTCGGGCTTGCGTTTGTCGAGCTTTCCAACTACGACCGTCTGCTTGAAAGGTACGGAGCGACCCAATGCGAGAACATTATGCACGTCCTGCGCGAACGCATTTACGGGCTTGTTACCCCGGGCGGCAAATTTGCGCATATGGGCAAGGGTGTGTTTTTGCTGTATATGCGCAACCGCAGCGGCGCAAAAGCTATGGAAAACGTCGGCGCATACGTCGTAAAGGAGTGTTCAAAAAAGGTAGACCTTGCCGACGCGCTAACAGTTATGCCTGAAATCAGCGTAGGTCTTGCGCTTTACCCCTCCAGCGGCACGACTCCCGAAACTCTTATGTCGGGTCTGAAAGTTGCGATGGTGGTAGCAAAGCGCAGCGGTATCAATACGTACGAGCTGCATACGCCCAAGCTTTCCAACGAGGAATCCGACGAATACAAGCACTATATGGAAATTAAAGAGGCGGTAGAGAAAAAGCAGTTCACGCTCTATTATCAGCCTATTATCGACCTTAAAACGCAGGAAGCGTCCGGCGTCGAGGTCCTGCTGCGCTGGCGTCACCCCACTCTGGGCATAGTCTCGCCCAAAGACTTTTTCGATATTATCGAGACGTCCGGCGATATATACTGGCTGGGACTTTGGACATTCGAGCAGATGCTCGAGCAGCAGCGTCAATGGCGCATATCGTATCCGGATAAGATTTTCAACTGTCACGTCAACCTTTCGATGAAGCAGCTTATGCACAAAACGCTTTTCGACGATTTCCGCTTTATAATGAAGAAGTTCAAAATGACGAATAAGGAAGTCTGCTTTGAGGTTTCCGAAACGTCCGTTATGCTCAAAGACTCCGTTATCGACAACAACCTTTCAAAGCTGCGCGAAAGCGGATTCCTTCTTGCTATCGACAATTACGGCGACGCCGACGCCTCGCTGCGTATGCTTTACGATTTAAACGTAGACGTTATCAAGCTGAGCCGCAACTATATCACAAAATCGCTTGAAAACTCGATGGTCAAGGATATCCTTATGATGCTTATCCGCAACAGTAAGGAAAAAGGCATACCGTTAGTCGCCGAGGGTATTGAGGATAAGGCAATGCTCAACTACGTCGCCTCCTTAGGCATAAGCGGAGGACAGGGCTACTACTTCAACAAACCTCTTCCGGCGGCCGAATGTATGTCGAATATCGTCATAACTCCCTGGAAAACGCACGATATCTCCGCCGACTTGAATAATACGGTACTGCAGCAGAAAACGCCTCCGATGGCGGCCGAAAAACCTGAGGAAAGCGTTGAACAATTGATAGAGGCAATAGAAAACGATCAGGACGTTGCCGGGACTGAAGTAAAACCTGAAGTAAAGCCGACTGAAGAAAAACCGGCTGAAGAAAAAGTAAGTCCAAAACCCGCAGCCGCAAAAACGTCTAAAACTACAGCCAAAAAAAGCTGAAGTGAATAAAAGAAAATCATAACATAATGAAAGGGCGCGCCGATACCTGCGTCCTTTCTTTTTTGCAGTTAATAAATATCGGGGTATGGCGTCTTCAGAGTTGTAGCGAAGCAATCCCGATTTCGTTCTTATGCGCAAATGCGCATATAGCAAATCTAACGAAAAAGCCTATAAAAATATATATAATGCCATAATTCGGCCCGCAGCGTAAAGTATACTAAGTAGACGCTAAAATACTTTATCCAACGTTTATTTAATAAGCGCATAAACGGCGATGCTTTAAGGAAACGCTGAATATTTATTCATCGTCTCCTTAAAAAGCCCGCGCGAAAATAAACCGGCGGCGAACGAAAAGAGGGTGTATGGCAAGGTCTATTGTGGTAACGTCCGGAAAGGGCGGGGTAGGCAAAACTACCTTAACGGCAAATTTAGGGCGCAGTCTTGCGGCGATAGGCCAGCGGGTCGTGCTGCTCGATACCGACATCGGCTTAAATAACCTCGACGTTTTGATGGACGTAGAAAACAAAGTCGTCTACGACCTTATCGACGTAATCGAGAACAGGTGCCGCCCCAAGCAGGCGCTTATAGAGGACGCGTTCGTGCGCGGGCTTTTCGTGCTGCCGTCCGCCCACAGCTACGATAAATCGCTTATAAACGGCCAAAATATCCGCGCTGTCATAAAAACCTTGAGCCTGACGTTTGACTATATCCTTGTCGATTGCCCCGCAGGGATAGAAACCGGCTTTCACCGCGCCGTTCAGGCGTGCGACGAGGCCGTCGTCGTCACAACGCCGCACATTTCCTCGATCCGCGACGCCGATAAGGTGATAAACCTTTTAAAAAGCTACCGCATCGAAAAGATCGGATCCGTTGTGAACCGCGCGCGCGGCGACCTTATTTTAAGCTCCGAAATGGTCTCGCCCCAAGATGTCGGCAAGCTGCTCAAAGTCCCCGTTTACGGCGCGCTCCCGGAGGACGACACTATCAACCTTTTAAGCAACGTCGGCGTTCCAGTAAGCCGCAAAAGCGAGGGCTGGGACGCGCTTGAAATGCTGGCGCGCAATCTTCACTACGGTACGAGCGAAATCTACGACGTAACCAAAAAATACCGCGGCTTTTTGGGCGGCATTAAAAGAAGCTTAAGGAGAGGAGTTTAGTGTGGACCCACACTTTCATATCTATTTGTGCTGCTGTTAATACGGCGGAGAGGAGTTTAAGATGAATCAAAGCGATTTAATCAAGGAAAGGATCAAAACTGTAATGCTGTCCGACCGGCGCAGCGACGTCGAAAACCTTCTTATCGCTATCAAAAGCGACGTGACCTTAATTTTGCAAAGCTATATGCGCATAACCGCCGAGGACGTAAAAATAACGTTTGAAGCTGAAGACGGCTCATACAAAATCAATATTTTCACAGAAACCGACAATCTCATACCGCCCGGAAAAGCGATTTAGAGTATCAAACAACAGATTAAAAATAAAGGGTATTCACACCGCAGGATAAATCCTGCACCTCGCGCCTTTGGCGCGCCTTCTTACGCTAAAGCGCGGGGTACGCACCTTTGTCGGTGGCGCAAAAATGCCCTTGCAAGCAAGCATTTTTGCGGTCAGAATCAATAAACACAAAAAAATCCGGCAAAGCCTTTTAAAGCCTGCCGGATTTTTAACGCGTCAAAAACCTTTTATTCTTAATCCTTAATCCTTAATCCTTTACTCTTTATCCTTGTTGGCCGGGTTGACTACGTTCCTCCAATTCAGATCGCCGCGTCCTAACGCCCTTAATAAAACCTCTCCGCTTGCAACGTTCGTAGCAAGGGGAATATTATGCACGTCGCAAAGCCGCAGCAGGGCGGAAACGTCGGGCTCGTGCGGCTGGGCGGTGAGGGGGTCGCGCAGGAACAGCACTAAATCTATCTCGTTGTTTGCCACAAGCGCGCCGATCTGTTGGTCGCCGCCGAGCGGGCCGGACTTAAAGCGGATGATTTCGAGGCCTGTCGCCTCGTTTATAAGCTTGCCTGTCGTACCAGTCGCAAACAGCTTATGCCCCTTTAATATAGACTGATAAGCATAAGTAAGCGTGATCATATCTTCCTTTTTTTTGTCGTGGGCAATGAGTGCAATGTTCATAACCGGTCTCCTGTGTAATATTTTACCAATGTTTTTTAAAAATATATCCAAAGACATAATAACAGATTTCTATCCCGGCCGTCAACAAAAGAAGAGGTGTGGAAAAACGCTCATTTGCCCACGCCGCAAAAGAAGACTGCCTTAAAACTTCTAAAACAACGCTTGTCCTCATACATTATACTATATAAGGAGGGGAGCAGCTTGACCAAATATGACGGCATAAGGGTAGTAGAAAGCGAGCTGAACGTATCGGCGGACGTTAAGGTCGTCAAAAAAGGGAGCGGGCTATGGCTCAAAGCGTTCCTTATCCGCTTTTTTGCCGCCGCGCTGATACCGCTTGCGCTGTTTTCGCTCAAAAATTTTAACGATCCTACAGCAAAAAAAATAGTCGAAACGGTGAAAACCGCCGTTTGCTACGATTTAGACAAGCGCGAAGATAAGCAATACTACGGTTACAGCGAAATTTATGAAAAGTTGAAAAAAGAAACCGTAAAGGAAACGGCCGACAAAACGTGAAAATCAAGATTTCGCCGCTGCTGATAATTATGGCTGCCGCGCTCTGCGCATTGGGGTATTATTTTGAATTTATAGTCTACTTCATCACGATAGTCCTTCACGAAATGGCGCACGCGCAGGTCGCGCAAAAGCTGGGATACTCGCTCAACGTTATGAAGCTTATGCCGCACGGGGCAAGCCTGACCGGATCGTTCGAGGGAGTGCGTGTCGCCGACGAGATACTCATCGCGCTTGCAGGGCCTTTATTGAACCTGCTCCTTGCCGTTTTTTTCGTCGCGCTGTGGTGGCTTGTTCCCGACCTCTACACGCTTACGGAATTGTTCGTCCTTTCAAACGTAAGCACGGCTCTTTTCAACCTCCTTCCCGTATTTCCTCTCGACGGCGGCAGGGCGCTGCTGGCGATTCTTTCCAAATGGTTCAAACGCAGCTCCGTCTACACATTAATGCGTATAACGGGCGCGGCGGCGGCCGCCGTTTTCACAGGCTTTTTTATTTATTCCTTATTGAATAAACTGAATATAACGTTTGCGTCTGTGGGTATATTCATATTTATAAGCACAGTATTTCCCGATAAAAATTCTAAATACCAAAGGTTGTACGCAATGGCATTCCGAACAGAAAAAATCAAGAACGGACTGACGGTCAAAGAAATAATGGTCAGGCGCGAGGCAACGTTCCTCGACCTTGCCCGCCTTATAAACGGCAACTACTACCATCGTTTTATTATAACGGACGAATCGTTCCGCGAGCTTGCGCGCATAAACGAGTCGGAGCTTGAAACGCTCTCTCTCAAATGCGCCGAAAACATCCCGGTAATAGACATAGTGAAAACAATAGATACGAAATCCTCACCGCCGCGGCAGTAGTGCAACCGCAGAACAGGTTTATGTTTTGCCAAAAATTTTTGAAAATAGGTTGAATTTATCCTAGATTAATGTTATACTATTAATGGAGGGATCAAAATATGAATATAAATTCTAATTCCATTGTTTCAATAACTGAAGCTAATCAAAATTTTACGAAGGTTGCTAAAGTGGCTGAATTGAACGGCAGTGCTGTAATTTTTAAAAACAACAAGCCTAAATTTATTTTGATGGATATTGAAAAAAACAGTTTTTTTGAATTGACCGACGACGAAAAAATAGAGATAGCCGCAAAACGCATTTTACAAAAACACAAGCAAGCATTTGAGGAACTTGCAAAATGATTAAAATTTCAAAAGACAAGGTTTTATTGCTTCAACAACTGATGATCGAAGAAACCGGCGGCAGCGCGGGTTTAAGAGATATGAATCTTTTAGATTCAGCTGTAGAAAATATTTATCAAACTTTCGATGGGATAGAGCTGTATAAAACAAAAGAAGAAAAGGCAGCAATGCTTGCGTTTTCGCTAATTAACAATCACGCCTTTGTGGACGGCAATAAACGAATCGGTATTTTTGAAATCAACGGAATATCGCTCAACTGCACAAATGAAGAACTTGTCGAACTCGGGCTTGGCGTTGCCGGCAGCGTATTAAAATATGAACAAATACTTTTGTGGATAAAAGAACATAAGCTTAGCACCGCTCTCCCTGCACAAGAGGAAAGGGACTAACGAAATAGAACAATCTTAGCAAACCTGCAAAAATACAGAACAGGTTTATGTTACAAGATAATAAGCAAGATAATAAGCAAGATAATAAGCAAGATAATAAGCAAGATAATAAGCAAGATAATAAGCAAGATAATAAGCAAGATAATAAGCAAGATAATAAGCAAGATAATAAGTAAGATAATAAGTAAGATAATAAGTAAGGCAATGAGTAAAACGCAAACTTGACTAATCAATCCAGCCCTTATTTTGCTTAAGCACCGCCTTATCTTATTTCATTTTTTCCTAAAAAAGTAAATTCGAGCCATTTTTCGAGTCAAAATTACAGTATCTTCCAGTATTAGAGAAAATGTTCCGAAATTATTCAAAAATATTTTAAAAAACCCTTGACATTTTTTTTTTATAATGATATTATGTTAGTGTAATCGTAAAAGCAAAGTTTGCGAAAGTAAACGACGCAAAACTATAGGGCCTACAGTTCTTTAAGTGAACGATTGGCAGCCAGTTGCCGCTGAGAGAGAGTGTGATTCTTCTTAGTGGTATTTTTCTGTGTAATGGGGCTTAGCAAAAATTGTAAATACGGTTACAAATATCAATCAATCAAACTAATGCGGGGGGTTTATTATTAAATCCTTTGCCAAAAACGGCGGTATCTTTATTAATCGGAGTTGAGTAAATGTCGAAAGTAGAAAAATGGCAGAAAAGACTCAAGCTAAGGCGAATTTCTACGTATGCGATAATCGGCTTGTCAATTCTGACCATTGTCATCATCTTAATAACTATCTACGGCCAGCATGTGGGCAACTTCGTTATACGCGCGCCGGACGATAAGAACGGCCTCGCTTTAAGCGAAACGTACGATTTTGCCAATCCTAAAGCCCGCCTTTCGGCGCCCGGCCTCGATGAGCAGGATAACACTACTCTAAGCTGGATCCCTGTAGACGAGCTTATAGCAAAGGACGGCAGCAACAACGACCCCCGCCGCAGATTCATAGCCTATTCGTTCTATTTAAAGAACGCCGGGCGCGACACTGTGAATTATGAATACGACATCCAGATAACTGAAGTTTCAAAAGGAGTCGATTCGGCAGTTCGCGTAATGGTGGTCCACGAGGGCAGGGAAGTCTTTGCAAAGCCCCAGGAAGCGCCCTCGCCAAGCGTCGGTCAGCCCGAAAACTTCCCCTACGACACTACCCCGTTCAACGGCAAAGAGGTCTGCAGAAAAAGAGAAACGCTGTTTGCCTCCGGAGCTATCCGCAAATTTACCATTATCATCTGGCTCGAGGGAGAAGACGCTCAATGCGTAGACCGAATTTTAGGCGGCACCATCAAAATGGAAATGAGCATAGCCCTCGCCCCATAACTTATTTTAGGTTTTTATTAAAAAACAAATATATTTAAAATTTTTTTAAGGAGAAAGAAAACAAAATGAAAATAAAAGCGTCTAAAAAACTAATCGGATCGCTTTTCGCGCTTGTAGTCGCCGTTTCTTTAGCGGCAACAACTACATACGCATGGTTCACAATGAATGCCGTCGTTGATGTCGGAAGTTTCGACCTCAAAGTGCAGTCAGCTACCCCGGGTTTGTATGTGTCTACTGCAAGAAATGGTACATACACCACAAGCCTTGACCTCAGTAAGTATATTGGGGAAGCTAAAAAAGAGTATGCTGCTCCTGCAGCAGACGCTGCGAAAAAAGCAATCTTGGACGCAGAAGCGGTTAAAGTGGGTGGAGCTGGTAAAGTGTGGTCAACTTGGGTTGAGACATTAACGTTTACAGGCGAAGGTTATGATGCTGCAGCTGCAGGCTCTGATGTTACAGGCGGCCCGTTCACATCGCCAGCTCTTTATGAAACAGCTGTTTTGAGTAAAGCAAAATATAATGCCAGCATCTATGAATTTTCCATGACGGATATTACCTGGAATAGTGCTGACAAAAAAATGGAAAAAGAAGGAACAACTCCTACGGTAGATCAGCATGCGACCTTAAATACATTAACAACGGCTAAATCCGGCGGTACTGATCCTTTTGCGTACAGCTTAAAAGACGGATACCTCACCTTTAAGCTTTACTTCCGTGGCGATGCAAAATACGATGTTTATTTGAACAGTACAAGTACGTTGGTCCCGAAATCAACTACTGCTCCCAATGCTACACCCTCATACACTTGGACAGATTTCTCAGCGCAAGCGGATATTTTAGATATGTATGGCGCATACGCTCATGCGGCAGGTGCTAATGGTAAGGTTGCTGCTGGTATTAACGGTAAGATCGAAACAAGAGCCGCTTATGCCGCACGCGTTAAATTTGATATAAAAAATGAGACGACTGAAGAAATAACAGGCGGAACGCCTGCGGCTGCGGTTTATGGAACGGCTGCTACAACAATTTGGGAACCGAACTCAGAAATGGGATTCAGTAATGATAGAGTTGATGTTAAGCATAGAAACCTCGCTCAGGACGTAAAAAGTATTCTTTTTGGAACTGATGGTACAACAACCCCTGTAAATGTTGGCAATATTTGGACTTTAGACTCTACATTCCAGGATTATATACCGCAGATTAAAGATTTTTCAACATCCGGTGCAAAAGATTTACACAAAGAGTTTAGCCCGTTGGTTACGCTTGCTGCAAATAATAAAGGTGCTTTCTATTCTGAAATGACGATCACTATCTGGCTGGAAGGCTGGGATGAGGACTGCTTAAATAGCATTCTTCAGGATGATTTCACTACAAAGCTTGAATTTATAGCAGAATTCGCTAATCCTTAAAATTATTTAACAATTAACAGAATAGATTTTATACATTTTCTTAAAGGAGAAAAAACAAAATGAAAATAAAAGCGTCTAAAAAGCTTATCGCTTCGCTTTTTGCGCTTGTAGTCGCTGTTTCTTTAGCGGCAACAACTACATACGCATGGTTTACGATGAATGCAGCTGTCAGCGTCGGAACCTTTGATCTTAAAGTAGAGACGGCTACTCCCGGTCTGTATGTGTCTACTGCAAGAAACGGTGTTTATACAACAGCTATTGACCTTGATGATTATATAACAGCAGCAAAAACTGAATATGCCGCAACTAAATCGGCTGCTGCAAAAAAAGCAATATTGGACGCAGAAGCTACCAGGATGAATGCTGGTACTGCTACTGTTTGGGCAACGTGGGTTGAAACGGCTAATATGTTCGATACCCCCGGTTATGTTGCTGCCGCTCCTTCTATCGCCCCGGGCACTTACACAACAGCGGCTCTTTATGAAACAGCTGTTTTGACTAATGCAAAGTATGTTTCTAATGATTCAAAATACAATTTTGCTTTGACGGACCTTACTTGGGACGGTTCCGCGATTAAAAAAGAAGCCGCAGCGGTAGGTGACGATCATTCGTCCTTAAAAACTTTAGCAGCCGCTTCGTCCGGCGGAACGGATCCTTTCCTGTATAGTATGGAAGAAGGTTATCTTACATTCAAGCTTTATTTCCGTGGTGACGGTGCATATAATATTTATTTGAATAGCTTAAGTAAAGTTACTCCTGCCACTACAAACACCAATACGACTCCCAGCTACACTTGGACTGATTTTAGTACAGCAACTCCTGCAGCTACTAGTATGTACGGCGAGAATGCTATTCCTTTTGCTTCCGGTGCAACATCGGCTGTCGAAAACGGCGCAAACGGTAAAATTCAAACCAGAGCCGCGTATGCCGCACGTGTTAAATTTGATATCACAACTGAAGCAACAGGAACAGCTAATACAAAAGCTACCATTTGGGAGCCGAATGCTAGTAAAGGTTTCAGCCACGGCAGAAACGGAACATTGATTAGTGCTACTGCTGCAAAAACTAATGCTCATAGAAATCTTGCGCAAGACGTAAGAGATATTCTGTTCGCAAAAAATGGTGTAACCAGTGCTAATATTTGGTCTAAAACTGCCACTGAATGGAACAAAGTACCCACTTTCCAGTCTTACGCAGTTCAAATTACTGATTTCACAAGAGCAGAAAACAAATATCGCGGTGAATACGCTCCTTTGATTACGCTTACAGACAAAGCAGGCGCATTCTATGCTGAAATGACAGTTACGATCTGGCTTGAAGGCTGGGATGAGGACTGCTTGAACAGCGTACTTGACGATGAATTCAGCACTTTACTTTCATTCGTAGCTGAATTTGCTTAATGAACCCTAATTAATTGAAAAAATTTACTCAAAGACTATTGCATTTAAAAAGTAATTTTGTTATAATAGAATAAGAGTTGTCCGCGCACTCGACGATTCAAACGATTGTCGGGTGCGTGTGATAATCTTGCTGTGTTAAAATAAGCACGCTTTTATGCGCATATTTTAATTTGTGCAAGCAAAATCTATTATAATAATTTTGGAGAACATTTCAATGAGCGAGCAAAAGATTCCCAGCGAAGCCGCACAAAAGAGAAGCAAAATAATAAATACCGTCGTAAACATTGTCGTCATTGTTGTCGTGGTGTTTGTTGCTTTCATCGCTATTTCAAGAGTCACGTCCCTTAAAAAAGGGTACAACAGCCTGTTCGGAACGGCTTTTATCGCTGTTGAAACAAACTCCATGGCAGCCGCCGGAATCAAGCGCGGAGATATGCTGCTGGTAGACGTTCTCACGCAAGAAGAGGCGGGCAAGCTTAGTGAGCAGGACGTTATCACTTTTAAGCATTTTGATAGAACGCTTAAAGCGGAAATTATCATTACCCATAGAATTGTGGAAGTTATTCCCTATGGCGACGGGGTTCGGTACATCACTCACGGTGACAGCAATGAACTTAATGCAACCGAAGATGTATATCCGCCTGATGTTATCGGAAAGCTCAAAAACAAGATAGGCGGCGTAGGCCACCTCACACTATTCTTTGCCTCTAAATGGGGATTTTTCTCTATAGTAGTTATTCCCTGCCTTTTAGTAGTACTTTACTGCGTATTCAGGGTAATTATGGGAGTACGCGCATATACTAAAGAAAAAGCCGCATTGGAAGCTGAAAACGCGATGACGGACGAGGATAAAATCGCCGCGCTCGAGGCTCAGCTTAACGCGCTCAAAAAATCACCTCAAGAACAAGAGCCCACAGAGCCCGACGATAAGAGTTAGGGCAAAAAGCGGGCATAAAATTTTGGAGCCTTAAAATTAAATGGCACAATTTGCAAGATATTATTTAGATTTCTTAATAACAATATTGAAAAATATAGCGAGTTTTTTTGTCGGGATCTACGAGGTCTTCAAAAAAGCTCTCTTTACCGATATAGGCAATTATTTCAAGTCGCTTGCCGCAGCCAGTAAGGATTTCGAGCCTTTCGACTGGATAGCTCTGATAGTCGTAACGATAATCGGGGCCGCTCTGACGTTTTTTATTTTCTACCGCCTGTTCCAAATCATCCGCCGCTACGTTATATCGCGCTCGAAAGAGGTGGAAAAGGATCAGCTTTCCGAGGAAGTCGCAAGGCTGAAAGAAACTGCCGCAAAAATTGCTCAGGAAAAGAGCGAGATTTTCGCGCTCAAACTCGGCGTAGACTACCTAAACGAGGAGGACCGCGAGCGTGCGTTGGCAGAGGGCGAGGTAATCGACGACGACGGACAGGTCGTGGAAGTAGTTTCGCGTTTCACAAAGCTTATCAACATCGATAAAAAGTATATGGCCGACCCTGCGTTCATCTCTATGAACAGCTCCGATTTATTGCCGCTGGACGAAATCGTGGATAAATTCCGCAACTTCGCCGCCTCGCAATTAAGGCTGTATTACACTCCGTTCATCGTCCGCCAGTATTTTGCGGCGATGGCAACAAGTAAGGTCATTATTTTGGAGGGTGTATCGGGTACCGGTAAAACGAGCTTGCCGTACGCTATGGCAAAGTTCTTTGATAACAACGCCTCCATAGTTTCCGTTCAGCCCTCATGGCGCGATAGAAACGAGCTTGTCGGCTACTTCAACGAGTTTACAAAGAAGTTCAACGAAACCGACTTTTTGGCGTCGCTCTACGACTGCACCTACCGCGAGGACCCGAACTTTATAATCCTAGACGAAATGAACTTAGCGCGTATCGAGTACTATTTTGCAGAGTTCCTTTCCATTATGGAAATGCCGGACACGAGCGAATGGAAGGTCGAGCTTATCGCCGCCGCCAACGACACCGATCCCAAGCATTTAGTAGACGGTAAGATAGTTATTCCGCAGAACATATGGTTCGTCGGAACCGCCAACCAGGACGATTCTACCTTCACCATCACAGATAAGGTATACGACAGAGCGGTTTCTATCTCTCTTAACAACAAAGGCGCGTTCTTCGACGCACCGTTGACCGAGAACCTTAAAGTAACGGCCGAATATATGCTTTCGCTGTTCGAGCAGTCGCGCTCAATGTACAAAATTTCCGATAACGGGCAAGGCTACATCAAGGAAATCGATAAGTTCCTGCAGGAGAAATTCAGAGTAGCGTTCGGTAACCGTATCATCGGGCAGATAAATAAGTTCGTTCCCGCGTTCATCGCCTGCGGCGGTACCGAGAACGAGGCTATCGACTTTATGCTCACAACTAAAATTTTGCGTAAACTGAATGCGCTAAACCTGGCGTTCCTTTCTAAGGAAATCAAAGAGCTTATCCTCATTATCGAAAAATGCTTCGGCAAAGGCGGCGCGCCGCTCTCTTCCGACTTCCTTAAATCGCTCTTAAGGGTACAGTAATATTTAATGAAAAAGCTAAGGCGAAATGAATTTTTGACGGGGCCTTTTATGCCCGAATCGGGGGACGCTGTCTACGACGCGATCCTCGATGCCGTTTATGGCGCAAAAAATAAGCTGACGCTGCAATCCTTCACCGAAAGCGTTATGGTAGACGAGGGCTGGCTTGATACGCTGGACGAATATCTGCCCTCTATCGAAAAGATATGCAAAAAGCCCAAAAGCTTTATCGTCGATGAAAAAGCGATCGTCCCTGTAGAAAAAGCAAGGCGCGTCACGAGCGAAACCATACGTCACTTATCGTCCCACACATCCTACATCCGCGGTATAGATGATGACGGTTCTGTTATACCGAGCAAGCTTTTAACGTCCTTTATGGAAGAGGACTTAGGAATATATGAAAACAGGTTTGTTTTTACGCTCATAAACAGGCTTGCTATTTTCGTTGATAAGCAGATTTTGGCGCTTAAAGGGCTGTCCGCCTCCGAAACGGTCGCGCTTGAGCATCGCAGCGAATACGCGGCGGGAGGGTATAAGTTCAAATACGAGCTAAAAACCACCATAGCCAAGCCTTTCCCGCAAAGCAACTACGATATGACGCGCGTCGAAAATCTGGTATTTCGGCTCAATCTTATAAAATCCTCGCAATTTTATCTGGCATTAAAGAAGTTCAAGGTAGTCCGCCCGCCGGTAATGCGTACTAATATCTTAAAAATGGACGTAGACTACAACAACGCCTATAAATGCTGGCTCTTTATCGCCGCATGTGATAAACTGGGCTACACTACCGACGCCTCATCGCGTAATTTGCCCGGCGACGATATTTTTGAAGAGGTTTTAAGGCTTACGAACGCGTTCTATTCGCGCGCGTTCCTTTATCATCTCGAAGACATCGGCCAAGATATCGCCGAACTTCCCTACAGACGCAAAACAAAAAAGAAATTCCGCATAGTCGAGAAAAACTTGTTCGTTCCCACTGTTTTAAGATCGCGCGAGACTACCGCAGAAGAGGACGCCGCTAAGTACTACGCCGAGGTTTTCCGTTCGCAAGCCCTCGGCCAGCTTGCCGACCCTGATGAGACTGCCGCGGAAAAGAAACAAGAGGACGAGGAAAAAGAACAGCCCGACTATCTTGATAAACGCAAAGTCTTTATAGACGAGCGCGAAAAAAATATTCCGTTTGATAACCTGTACAGCCAGATAGCAAACATTAACGAGTCGCTTTACTACGACGCTTTAAAAATCGACCTCAATAAGCCTGAGAGGCTGCCCGGCGAAACTTCGGACGCATTCCGCCGCAGAGAAGCTCAAACCAATATCCACAACGCTAAATGGTTGCGCGACCTTGCTTTAAGGAAGGAGCATGAGGCCGAAATGCTGCAAAAGCTCTCGGATAAATGCTTTAACAAATACGAAAGCTTATTAAACGCGGGCAATTTCACACCTAAAAAGAAAGCCGCCGCAAAGGCCGCGCCCGCAAAGGCCGCATCCGCAAAAACTACGCCCGCAAAGGCCGCGCCTGCAAAAAAGCCGCCCGTTACAGAAACTGTGGCGGTAAATGAGGAAGAAAAGAAATAAAACTCAATGTCTGAAACAAAAGTCGAAGAAAAGCAGAATAAGAAAAAAAGCGGGAAGAGCCGGATAATTTCAAGTATCGTATTGGTTTTGAGCCTTGCCTTGCTTACTTATGCGATAGTTATGCGCGTAACCGGCAACACTCCGCAGATTTTCGGCTATTCGTTCCACGTTGTCGTCACAGATTCTATGACCCCCGAAATCAACGTCGGCGACTTTATTGTTGCCAAAAAAGAAAAAGCGGAAGAGGTCAAGCTCGGCGATTATATCGTCTTTAAATCCTTAGATCCCGACCCGCAGATAAACGGCAAAACTATTATCCATAAGGTTATAAATATCACCGATGAGGACGGCGACGGGAAAAGGGAATTTACTACTCAAGGCATAAAACAATACGCGCCGGTAGATGAGTACAAACCCACCGAAATTATCGGTATCTATGTAGGCAAATCAGTTTTTCTCGGCTCCGTTATCGTTTTCCTTGCTAACTGGGTCAACCTTGCCTTTATCGCAGTTTTAATAATTCTGCTCGTTGTTATAATCATTTTTGCAAAAAAAGCATTCCGCATTTTTAAAGAAGAAAAAGCCGCTCAAACGGGAGGCGGGCAAAGCGGGGAGCAAATCGAAAAAGAGCCTGACCCTTTAAATACAGACCCGTCAAAAGACGAGCCCCCTATGAGCCAAGATAAAGACGACTAAAGAAACTAAGAAAAGGAAACCGCAGTTAATGCCGGTTTCCTTTTTTCAATTTATGCGGATATGTTCAGCCGCCTAAAAATCTGCCCGCTAAAATCTTATCTTTCTTTTATAGGAGTATAAGGCTTATGTGTGCATATGCCCTTGTATGAGGGGCGTACGATCTTACCGTTGTTGGAAAGCTCCTCGATACGGTGCGCGCTCCAGCCGACCATTCTGGCTACGGCGAAAATCGGAGTGAACAGCTCCATCGGAATGCCCAGCATAGAGTTAACAAACCCCGAATAAAAGTCCACGTTAGCCGCAACGCCTTTGTAGATCGAGCGTTTCTCGGCAATTACTTCGGGAGCAAGCCTTTCGATCTTTGCATACAGCTCAAAATCGCTGTGCAGGCCCTTGCTTTCGGCAAGCTCTTCAATATACCTCTTCATTATAGTGGCGCGGGGGTCGGAAAGCGAGTAAACCGCGTGGCCCATTCCGTATATCAAGCCGGACTTATCGAACGCGTCCTTAGATAGCAGCCGGTTGAGATAATCGCGCACGGTGCCGTCGGAGCGGTCGGGCAGCTTAGCCTTCATATCCTCGAACATTTTCACAACTTTTATGTTCGCGCCGCCGTGGCGGGGGCCTTTAAGCGACCCGAGCGCGGCAGCTATAACCGAATATGTATCCGAGCCAGATGAGGAAACTACGTGAGTCGTGAAGGTCGAGTTGTTGCCCCCGCCGTGCTCTGCGTGCAGCACAAGCATAAGGTCGAGGATTTTTGCCTCGAATTTAGTATATTTTGAATCGGGACGCAGCATATGCAGCATATTTTCGCTTGTAGATAAAGAAGGTTCGGCCTTGTGGATTATAAGGCTGTCGAGGTCATGATAGTATTTGTAGGTCTGGTATGTATAGACGGACAGCAGCGGAAACTGCGAAATTAGCTGCATACACTGTCTTAATACGTTTGAAATAGAAATGTCGTCGGGATTTTCGTCGTATGAATACAGCATAAGCACGCTGCGGGCAAGCCCGTTCATCATATCGGGCGAGGGAGCCTTCATTATAACGTCGCGCACAAAAGAGCCGGGCAGCGTCCTGAAACCGCCGATAATCTCGTTGAAAAGCTTAAGTTCCTTTTTTGTGGGCAGGTTGCCGAACAGTAAAAGATATGCGACCTCCTCAAAGCCGAATCTCTCCTCGCCGGTAAAGCCGTCTACAATATCGTTTATGTCGATGCCGCGGTAAACCAGCTTGCCTTCTTTGGGGATGCGTTTGCCGTCCGCGTCTTTGACGAAATTGCCGTCTGAGTCCGTTTCAAAAGCAATAACGTCCGAAATATCAGTGAGCCCCGCCAAAACTCCTTCGCCGTTGACGTCTCTAAGCCCGCGCTTAACGTCAAATTTATAGTAGAAAGAGTTGTCGATAATAGTGCTTTCTCTGGCGATCTCCGATAGTTTCTTGATTTTAGGCATTACGTCGTCTAAAAATAATTCGTAATTCGTCATTAATAAAATTACCTCCTTGAGCTATATCTTTGTTAAACTAAAACAAAATATTTTCCTCTGTTTTCAGCGTTATTTAAATATTATATCATATTTTTAAGCTTTTGGCAAATTGATTCTGACCGCAAAAATGCTTGCTTGCAAGGGCATTTTTGCGCCGCCGACAAAGGTGCATACCCCGCGCTTTAGCGTAAGAAGGCGCGCCAAAGGCGCGAGGTGCAGGATTTATCCTGCGGTATGAATATCCTTTATTTTTTTGCCCCGTTGTGTTATAATGTCAATACATAATTATTATATTCGGAGTTTATGTAATTTTGGACAACCTTTTAAATAATTCTTTCGACATAAAACTGCAAAAAAACGACGTGATTGAAGTCGATATCGACGATAACGGCCTCGAGGGCGACGGCGTCGCGCATTATAACGGCGCCGCGGTTTTTATCAAAGGCGCAATCAAGGGCGAGCGCGTGCGGGCAAAGATAATTTTAGTTAAAAATAAAATAGCATTTGGTATAATCGAAAAAATTATACGCACAAGTTTCGGCCGCTCTAACCCGCCTTGCCCGGTCTATTCAAAGTGCGGCGGCTGCTCGCTCCAGCATATCGATTACGCTGCGCAGCTCGATATCAAAACCGAATCGCTTAAAACAACATTAAAAAAACAGGGTATAGACGTTTCCGCCGTACAGCCCTGCGCCGCTTCGGATAAGCGGTTTAACTACCGCAACAAGCTTTCGCTCCCGGTTCGCGGCGACCCGCCTAAGATAGGTTTTTTCGCAAAAAACAGCCACCGCGTAGTTGAGATAAGCGATTGCCTTTTGCAGGATTTCGACTGCTGCAAACTTATAGATTTATTCAAAGCTTTTTTTGCCGATTTCAATCTCTCCGGATACGACGACGAGACCGGAAAAGGAGACGTGCGCCATATCGTGGCGCGGCATTTGGACGGCCTGTATGTTTTGACGCTTGTAGTCAATAAACCGTTAAAGCAGGCTTTAAAGGCTTTAAACGAGCGTTTAAATAAGTTATACGGCGAAAACTACGTTTTATACTCGAATTTAAACACGAAAAACAACAATGTTATTTTCTCTGAAAGCTTTGAGCTTATCGGCGGAAATACAAGGCAGATAAACTTCTGCGGCGCGAAAATTACCGTGCATCCGGCGGCCTTTTTCCAGGTGAACAATTATATCGCAAGTAAGATTTATGGGGGCGTTTTAGCTCATATAGAATCGTTTGAGAGCAATAAGGATAGCCGGATTATTATCGACGCATACGCGGGCGCGGGGCTGATGAGTTATTCGTTTTGTTCTTTAGCTAAAACGGTTTATTCAGTTGAAATCAACAAGGAAGCTCACGCCGCCGCAGAGCGTCTGAAAAATGATAATAACGCGGAAAATTTAGAATGTCTTTTAGGCGATTGCGCTGAAATAGTTCCTGAGATAGCGGCTAAGGAAAACGGCAAAAACATAATAGCCGTCCTCGACCCGCCCAGAAACGGTGCCGACGAAAAGGTTTTGCTTTCGCTTATAAATTCATCTGTAAGCGATATTATTTATATTTCCTGCAATCCCGCAACGCTGGCGCGCGATTTAAAGGTTTTAAACGCCCGTTACGAAATTGTTTCAATCAGGCCTTACGATATGTTCCCTCAAACCGGCGCGTTGGAGACACTAGTCTGCCTTTCGCGCAAAACACCCGGCAGTCATATCAAAATCTAAGCTGCGTGCGCTGAAAATATTATTGTTTAGAAAAATTTATGGAGCGATTATGAATAGAACATTAAAAAAAATTCTGGCTGTTTTTTTGAGCGTTATTTTAATATTTGTGTTTGTTGCGGCCGGATATGTGGCTTATATGCTGATCGCTTATAAGAGGGTGGAGGATAAGCTTGAGCTGCAAATACGGCAAAAGTCAGATATAGCTGCTGTACAATGCGGTACGGATTACACTCTTGTGACGTATAATGTAGGTTTCGGCGCATATAATCCCGATTTCAGCTTTTTTATGGAAGGCGGAGAATATGCGCGCGCTCAAAGTAAAGAAATTGTTATGACGGATACGAACGGCACGATAAACGACGCAAAAGCTTTAAATCCCGATTTTCTGTTTGTTCAGGAAATCGACACAAAGTCTACGCGAAGCTATAAAGTCAATATGCTTACGCTCTTCGACGAGGCTTTTGCCGCTTTTGACCGTACATACGCCGTCAATCTTGATACCGGCTTTTTAGTGTATCCTTTTCACGAACCGATCGGGTCGATGCATTCAGGGATAGCGACTTATTCAAAAATCAGCATTGAAAAGTCAATGCGCTACCGTCTGCCTGTGGATCAGGGAATATTTGCAAGGTTTTTCGACCTTGACAGGTGTTTTTCTATCAATAAAATCAAGGTTGAAAACGGAAAATACCTATCTCTCATCAACGTCCATCTATCCGCATACGACGAGGGCGGGGTGTACAGGGCGCAGCAAATAGAGATTTTGCGGCAATATATGAACGAAGAGGCGGCCGCGGGCAATTATTGCATAGTCGGCGGCGACTTTAACCAGGATCTTATAAAAGACGGCGGCAAGACTTTTTCGCCCAATATTCCGCGCCAGGACTGGCTCCAGTCGCTTCCCGAAGATTTTCCGCCCGAGCATTACTCTTTAGCGTTTGCAAATAACGCGCCGACGAACCGCTCCTCCGATCTGCACTACGATAAGGATAAAAACTTCTTTACTGTTATCGACGGATTTTTTGTCAGCGACAATATAACCGTCGAATCGGTTGAGAATATTGATTTGCAGTTCGTCTACTCTGACCATAATCCCGTTAAATTGGTCTTTAAGCTTAACTAAAAAAGAACAAAACATATAAAAAAGATTCAGGAATTTGCCTGAATCTTTTTAAAAGTAATTTGAATTACATTATTATTTAAACGCTGAAACTCTGATCTCTTCTGGGGCCTACTCCGATCAATGAAATTTTGCAGTCGGAATATTTTTCTATCAGTTTAACATACTTTTGAGCGGCTTTGGGAAGATCGGAAAGTTTTTGGCAGCCGGAAATGTCTTCCGTCCATCCTAAAGTTTCGATATAAACGGGCTGACATCCTTCAAGCTCAGAAATATCGGACGGGAAGTTCTCAATTTTTTGACCGTTTTTCGTGTAGGATATGCAGATTTTGAGCGTGCCTATACCGGTCAGAGTATCGAGTTTATTAAGCGCAATGCTCGTTAATCCGTTTACGCGAACTGCAAAGCGGAGAATAACGGCGTCGAGCCAGCCGCAGCGGCGGGGGCGTCCGGTAGTAGTTCCGAATTCCGCGCCGACAGTTCTGATGCGTTCTCCTATTTCATCCTCAAGCTCTGTGGGGAACGGGCCTTTTCCGACTCTTGTCGTGTACGCTTTTGCAATGCCCAGGCAGTCTTTAATAAGCGTGGGGCCGATGCCTGCGCCTACGCAAAAGCCTCCCGAGATAGGGTGCGAGCTTGTAACGTACGGATAGGTTCCTACGTCCAAATCCAAAAGCGCGCCCTGTGCGCCCTCAAACAGTACGTTTTTTCCGGCTTTGATCGCCTCGTAGACTAACACAGAAGCGTCGGCAACGAACGGCGCGAGACGTTTTGCGTAGCCGTTATAGTCGTTTAAAATCTTATTAAAATCTACGGGAGTTCCGCCGTACATTTTTGTGATAAGGTTGTTTTTTATTTCAACGTTACGTTTTAATTTTTCTTCAAAAACTACCGGATTGATAAGGTCGCACATCCTGATGCCGATACGCTCGGCTTTATCCATATAGCAGGGGCCGATACCCTTTTTAGTAGTTCCGATATCGCCTTTTCCGCGCGCGTCCTCGGCTAAAGCGTCGATAGTAATGTGATAGGGCAGGATAACGTGGGCTCTTGCGTCGATTTTAAGGCGCGAAACGTCTACTCCGCGTGAAATAAGCCCGTCTATTTCTCTTAAAACGACTTCCGGATCGACTACTGTGCCGTTGCCGATTATGCAGTCCGTTCCCTTATATAAAATGCCGCTCGGAATAAGATGAAGCTTATAAACCTCGCTTCCTACTACGACGGTGTGGCCAGCGTTATTGCCTCCTTGCGCGCGAACGACCATATCCGCCTTTTCAGACAGGATATCAATGATTTTTCCTTTTCCCTCGTCGCCCCATTGTGCGCCGACCAATGCTGTAACAGACATAGTGTTACCCTCCTTTTTTTAGCAAAAACCCTATAAAACCGGCAATTGCCCGAAAACAAAAATACTTTCTAAGTATATAGGAATTTAGCGCTTTAGTCAAGTAAAGTTAAACGGTAATTTTTTTGTAAAACATCTTATTAATAACATTTAACATCGCTTTAATATCTTTCTTAATTATCTTTTGCCGCCGCAACCTCGCTTAAAGCCTCTTCAATAACTTCGCAGCTTAGGTCAAAGCGCGCAGGGTTAAAAGCTTGCTCGCTTTTAAGGTTAGTATAGGCGACCGACATCATAAGCTTTATTCGGTTCACCTGATTTACTTCGCTGGCTCCGGGGTCGTAGTCTACGGCGACAATATTTGCCTGAGGGTTGCGTCGTTTTAGTTCCTTCATAACGCCTTTGCCGGTCACGTGGTTTGGAAGGCACGCAAACGGCTGCACACAAATAATGTTGTTTACGCCGCCGTGCATAAGCTCCAGCATCTCGGCCGTTAAAAACCAGCCCTCGCCTGAAATGTTGCCGAGCGACACGATTTTTTCGGCGGCCTTTGCCATCTCGGCAATATGCGTGGGCGCGCCGAACTTTGTGCCGCTTAAGGCTTTGAGCATAGGTTTTTTAAGCGTTTCGATAAACCAAATCGCAATATCGCTCACCATTTTTTTAGAAAGGGTGCCGTCGAGCAGCTCACGTTTTATAGTATCGTTATAAAATGCGTACATAAAAAAGTCGAGCAGATCGGGCACGACAGCCTCGCCGCCTTCCTTTTCAATAAGGTCTACCGCGTAGTTATTTGCGATGGGGGAGAACTTAACGAGTATTTCGCCCACAATGCCGACGCGCGGCTTTATTTGGCCCGTAACCTCAAGCGCGCCGAACTCCTCTACGATTAATTTGACGTTGTTTTTAAAATCAGTTCTTCCTTTTAAGAGCTCACGGCATATAATGGCGTTCCACTTTTCGTACAGGGCGTTTGCGCTGCCCTTAACTTTTTCGTAAGGGCGGACTCTATATAAAACGCGCATCAAAAGGTCGCCGTAGAGTAGCGAGGTAACGAGTGTTTTTAGCAGCGGCAGAGTTATTTTAAAGCCGGGGTTTTTTTCAAGGCCCGCAAAGTTCAGCGAAATAACCGGCACCTGCGGCATATTCGCCTGTTTTAAGGCCTTTCTTAGGAGTGCTATATAATTAGTCGCTCTGCATCCGCCTCCGGTCTGCGTTATCATAACCGCCGTGCGCGTCAAATCGTAGCCGCCGTTTTGCAGCGCGTCGATAATTGAGCCGACAGTTAAGATAGTAGGGTAGCACGCATCGTTATTTACGTATTTGAGGCCCGTTTCGATTGTGGTAGGGCTGTCGGAAAGTACGCGTATTTTATAGCCGTAACGGTTCAGCGCAGGCTCTAATATCCTTAAATGTATAGGCGAGATTTGCGGCGCGATGATGGTATAGTCCTTTTTCATTTGTTTTGTGAAAAGAATCCTGTTTTTTGGCGGCGGAACTTCACTTATTTGCACCGACTTATTTTTGCGCTCTTTAAGTACGGCCATAAGCGAGCGAACGCGGATCTTTGCCGCGCCTAAATTGTTGACTTCGTCTATTTTTAAAACGGTATAGATTTTATTTGCCGCCTCCAGCAGCTCCTGCACCTGATCGGTCGTAATGGCGTCAAGCCCGCAGCCGAATGAGTTTAACTGCAGAAGGTCCAAAAATTCAGTGCGGCGGACGTAATTTGCGGCGGAATACAGGCGCGAATGATACATCCATTGGTCCACTACGCGAATAGGCCGTTCTATTTTATCTAAATGGCTCACGCTGTCCTCGGTTAAAACGGCGAAACCGAAACCGTTCACCATTTCAGGGATACCGTGGTTTATTTCGGGGTCGAGGTGGTATGGCCTGCCTGCCAAAACTATGCCGCTTTTACCCGTCGATTTTAAAAATTCAATTGTTTTTTCGCCCTCTTTTTGAACGTCCGCTTTAAATTTTGCGTCTTCCTCATACGCCGCGTCCACAGCTTTTACTATTTCGGCTTTTGCTATCTTAGGAAATTCCTCGCAAAGGCGCGTCTTTAAGCGGGCAGGGTCAGAATAGGGGATAAACGGCGATTTGAATTTAACTCCGGCTAAAGCGTCGTTCATATTATTGCGGATCACTTCCGGATACGTGCTGACGATTGGGCAGTTATAATGATTGTCCGCACCCTTATCCTCCTCTATTTCATAAGGGATGCAAGGGTAAAAAATGAATTTTACCCCGCTGTTTACGAGGCTTTGTATATGGCCGTGTACCAGCTTTGCCGGATAACAGACCGACTCGGACGGCATAGTTTCGATCCCTAAATCGTAAATAGCACGAGAGGAGCGCGCAGAGAGGGCAACACTGTAGCCAAGGCGAGTAAAGAAAGTAAACCAAAACGGATAGTTTTCGTACAGATTCAAAACTCTGGGGATCCCCACAACTCCGCGCGGCGCCTCTTCTTTTTTTAAAGGCTTATAAGAAAACAGCCGCTTGTACTTATACTCGAATAAATTCGGCAGTTTTTCTTTTACACAGAGCTGCTGATTGCCGCCTTTTTCGCAGCGGTTATTACTGATAAACGACGTTCCGTCGGAAAATTCCGAGATAGTCAAAAGGCAGTTGTTTCCGCATTTTCCGCAGCGGGAATTTGATTTTTTTACGCCTAACGTTTGTATCTGGGCTAAGCTTTTGAGGCTGCTTTTGCCGCCCTTGTAGTTTTGTCGGCTCAAAATTGCGCAGCCGTACGCCCCCATTAAGCCCGCCATATCGGGCCTTATAACTTTTTTTCCGGAAATTTGTTCGAATGCGCGCAGAACGGAGTCGTTTAAAAACGTTCCGCCCTGAACGATAATTTTGTCGCCCATTTCGGAAAAATCACGCAGCTTGATAACTTTAAAAAGAGCGTTTTTCACTACGGAATACGCAAGTCCCGCGCTGATGTCGGAAACGGTCGCGCCTTCCTTTTGCGCCTGTTTGACTCGCGAATTCATAAACACGGTGCAGCGCGAGCCTAAATCCACCGGCGCGCGGGAATCAAGCCCCTTTTTTGCAAATTCCGCAGCGCTCAAATTCAGGGCGGAGGCAAAGGTTTCGATAAAGCTGCCGCAGCCTGAAGAGCAGGCCTCGTTTAGCAGTATATCCGTGATGACGCCGTCTTTGACTTTGAGGCATTTCATATCCTGGCCGCCGATGTCGAGTATAAACTCTACCCCCGGCAAAACCGCGTTGCTTGCGGTCTGATGAGCCATAGTTTCAATTTCGCCCTCGTCGATATTGAGCGCGGCTTTTATCATCTGTTCGCCGTAACCGGTTATAGTACACCTGCCGATATAAGCTTCGTTAGGCAAAAGGCTGTAAATTTCGGTTAAAGAGCTGATTATTGTTTTTAAGGGGTTGCCGCTGTTCGAGCCGTACCACGAATACATCAGCGCGCCCTCTTTATTGATGAGCGCGAGCTTTGTCGTAGTCGAGCCGGCGTCTATGCCTAAAAAACAGGCGCCGGAGTGAAGCTTTATGTCGGCAAACGGCGTCTTGCTTTGGGCGTGGCGGGCGTTGAAAGCAAAAAGGTCCTCGAGGCTGTTAAAAAGCGCGGGAAGGCGTTCGACCTCCGAAAGCGTGCGTTTCTGCATTTTTATTATTTTTAATGATAGTTCAGCAGCTTTGTAAACTGTTTCGCCGCTCAGCGCCGCGCCGAGCGCGTTGAAAATTTGCGAGTTTTCGGGGAATATCGCCTCCGAGGGTTTTAGCGTTTCTATAAAGCGTTTTCCAAGCTGGGGCAGAAAATGCAACGGGCCGCCAAGGAACGCAACATTTCCTTTTATAGGCTTACCGCAGGCAAGTCCGGAAATAGTCTGGTTGACTACCGATTGTAGTACGGACGCGGCGATATCAGATTTTTTCGCTCCGTCGTTAATAAGTGGCTGAATATCAGATTTTGCAAATACTCCGCATCGCGAGGCGATAGGATAGATTATTTTAGCGGATGAGGCAAGCTCGTTTAATCCGCCCGCATCGGTGGAAAGAAGGCTTGCCATCTGATCGATAAACGCGCCCGTACCGCCTGCGCAGGTGCCGTTCATACGCTGCTCTATGCCTCCTGTAAGGTATGTTATTTTTGCGTCCTCGCCGCCAAGTTCTATCGCAACGTCGGTATCGGGTATGTATTTTTGGATAGCCTTAACGCCCGCTATGACCTCCTGAACAAAAGGAATGTCCAGCCAATTAGATACGGAAATGCCGCCGCTACCGGTAGCGACTAGTGAAAAATCGTCATATTCTCTTAAAAGAGCGTTCAAAACTTTTGTTATCGTAGCTTTAATATCTGAATAATGCCTTTCATAGCTTGAAAAAACAAGCTCGCCGGAATTATCTAAAACAGCGGTCTTGACCGTCGTCGAGCCTACGTCTAAACCGATAGAATACCTTTTCATCGCTTACCTCTGCCTGTATTTTTAGAACGCTTCTTCTTTTGTATAAACAGTTATGAATATACCGTATAATTATAGCGTTTTTTTATATAAAAGTCAATTTAAAGCGGCGGGAGAGTGGAAGTATGAAATTATTGTGAAAACCCTTGACATACTTTAATTATAGTGTTATCATTTAGTAAATTACTAAATTAGTAAATTACTAAAATAATATATACGAGGATTAAGAAAATGAAAAAAATACCGGTTTCTTTAAAGCATAAACCAGTTTTTGTGGCGGAAAACTATGAAAACATCGACGGACGTTATGCGTTTGATACGGACGCGCAAGGCTTATCTTTAGGGCTTGCCCAATGGAACGATCGCGGCAAAGTGGATATTTCCGCTAAGGTTTGGCGTTTTACGGGTGAAAAATGGTCGCGCCAGTCGGAGGAACTGCCTATACACAGAGTTGTGGATATGGCTATAATGGTTTGCAAGGCAAAGCAGTTTTTAGCCGACAGTTATCGGTTCAAGGATTTATATGACGAAAATAACCCTCTTATAGCAAGGGTAGGCTTGCAGGGCGACGCTATGAGCGTTGAGGTCTGTACAGAAAACCCGCAGATCAAAGAGGATATAAAGCTTTTTAACGACGCACTCGTCCGCGACGATGAAATGCTCTCGGAACGCCTGCATCTTCTGGCGAATTTATTGACCGAAATGGGATATGGATATATAAAAAAATAAGTTAAACGCCGGTATAGTATCTTGCGCCGCTTTTTTGCGGAGGGGGAGAGGGCGGCCGGTTGTCTTTTTTTGCGGCGACTGTTTTATTTTTTTCTTTTTGCGCGGCGGAAAGTTTAACGGAAGCTGCTTTTTCTGTTTTCGACGCGGCGGAAGATTTTGCGGATGTTTCTTTTTCTGATTTCGGCGCGGACGCTTTTTTGGCGTTTTTTACAGCGACAGGTTTTTCTTTTATTTTTTTGCCGCCGTTCTCGCTGCCGGAAACGCGCATAGTCGCCTCGACGGAGGCTTTGAGTTTTTCAAACAAGTCGAGGGAATTTTTAGTTTCAATTTTTTCTGTTTTAACAGCGGCGGGATTTTTGCCCTCCGCTTTTGCCTCGATCATTTCCATAAGCTGCCCGTAATACTCGTCGTGATATTTTTCCGGCTCAAACTCTGCCGTCAGGTTTTGAACGATCTGCACCGCCAAATCAGTTTCGGCCTGCGATACTTTTGTTTTTGCCGCAATCTTTTCTGCGCCGACGTCTGAATACGTTCTGATTTCACTAGGAAAAAACATAGTGTTCAGCATAAGTCCGTCGTTAAAAACGCGGACGCAGCAGAGACGCTCTTTATCTCTTATCGAAATTTTTGAAATTGCCGCGCAGTTAGTTTGTTTCATCGCGTTGTAGAGGATCAGGTACGGCTTTTCTCCGGCGGTTTCGGGCGCAAGGTAGTAGGATTTTTCGTAGTAAACCGGATCGACAGAGCTGATATCGATAAAATCGATTATCTGGATATACTTTGCGCTTTTTACCGGGATTTTTTTAAGGTCGTCCTCTGTGATTTCCACAAATTCGCCTTTTTCATATTCAAAGCCCTTACTAATATCTTTGTATTCAACTTCTTCGCCGCATGAGGGGCAAAACCTTTTTTGATTGATCGGAGTGCCGCATTTTTTGTGCAGCATCCTGAACGCCACAGTTTCCTTGTCGGTCGCCGCGAGCAGTTTGACGGGGACGTTTATAAGCCCGAAATTGATCGCGCCTTTCCAAATAGTTGCCACTTTTAAATTACCTCCTAATGCAGCACCGATAGTTTTTGTTTTTTTGCGTACAAGCCTTTCGACAAGTCGCCCTTTTCATCTATTCTTTCAAATATATTAGTGATATTGAATTTTTTCGGGTCGAGCTTAGAGTTGACCTCGCTCCAATTCAGCGGAGTTGAGACTAAAGCGCCGGATTTGACGCGCAAGGAATAGGGCATTGCCAGCGTTTTACCCCTGGCGCATTGGACGGCGTCAAGATATATACGGTCGCCGCGCTTCTTTATCATACGCTCGTTTGTGCAGATATCCGGATATTTTTGCATAACTCCGCCGCACAAAAACTGCAAAAACTCCTGCACCTGCTCATATGTATATACGTTGTCGATAGGTATAAAAATGTGTATGCCGCGCGAGCCGCTGGTTTTGGGCAACGAATACAGCCCCAAATTTTTAAGGATTTTTTCAAATTCTTTAGCAATAACGACGGCTTCCTTAATACCGCTATTTCCGCTGGGGTCAAGGTCTATAACGGCGATATCGGGTTTGTCAAGACTGCCTTTGCGCGAAAACCATGCGTGCATTTCAAGTACGGAACGGTTTACCATATATATAAGTGAGGGCAGGTCGTTAATAAGGCACCATTCTATATGCCCGCGCGCCTTGCTTTCGATTTTCAAGGTTTCCAGCCACGGCGGCGCGCCGTCCGGTTTTTGCTTTTGATAAAAGCTCTTATCCGCGTCCGCGTCGGGAAAGTGTATCATAGAAAAAGGCCGGTCATACAGATGCGGCAATATAAGAGGCGCAATGCGCACGTAATAGTCGATAACGTCGCCTTTTTTGACGTTCAGGCTCTCAAAATACATTTTATCTATATTTTTCAGCTCTAACGTGCGGTTATTATGAAAGTTCAATTCCATAAGCATAGTTTGTATAAAAAGAAGTAATATTATTTAAGGAAACGCTGAATAAATGTTCTTACTGCTAACGGCCTAATAATAAATTTTTTCTATCACCGGATGCCGCAGCTTTCCGGTTTTCTCAATTTCACTATAGCTTACGCAAATTTTTAAAACCGGCTCGGTAAAGAAGGCGGTTTTATCTTCAAAATTAAAAAACGGATTTACGTCCGTTAAGCAGGCGCCCAAATATTCTTTTAATTTTGCGAAGCCTTTTTCGTCAAGGCCGGTTCCGGCGTTGCCGATATGCTCTAAGCCCTCATCGGTTTTAAGCCCTAAGCAAACCGAAATGCGGCTTTTGAGCAGATAGCCGCCGATAAAAGCGTCCATATAGCGCACGGCTTTTATTTTTTGCCAATGTGCGGAGCGAATACCGGGCAAATACGGACTGTCGGCTTTCTTTGCCGTAATTCCTTCCAGATTCATTGCCTTTGCGGCGTCAAACAGCTTTTTTCCGTTCAAGAGATAAACGTCGGACTTTTTTATGAAAGCGGCGCAATCTTTTGAAAGCGCGCCGAAAATTTTGTCCAGCAATTCTTTGCGCTTTATAAGCGGCCACGTCATAACGCTGTCGCCGTTAAAATAGAGTATATCGAAAATAATATAGTAAACCGGAATTTGCTGTTCCTTTTTAGAACCGGTTTTTCGTCGGCCGCGCCGCAAAAGCTTATAAAAATCCGGCTTTCCTTCATCATCGACTGCAATAACCTCTCCGTCGAACACGCACCGGGGCGGGAAGTTAATATACAGTTCGCGGACTATTTCCTCATACATATCCGTCCGCGGGTTAAAGCTGCGGGTGTAAAGCTCATATTTTTCATCCCGTCCGTCGGCGATAATTCGTATACCGTCGTATTTTATTTCAAAAATGTAATCGGGACTGTCGAACGCGTCCTTTGCGCGCTCTAGGAGCATAGGCGGGATCATATCGCTTTTCATATAATCTAGTTTTTGCCTAAAATGCTTTAAGTATTCTTTATTAGTCCATTAAAAAACGCCCCGAACAACAGCTGCGTTTGGCTCAGGGCGTTAAAATGCGTATTATTTGGTTCTAAATTTACTTCAGATTTTCAATTTGAAAAAACTATTTTTTACAAAAATTCTTTGAGCGCGCGCATGACGGCCGACATATCGATAGGTTTTGAAAGGTGGCAATTCATATCAGCGTCGAGGGCGGCTTGTTTATCTTCCTGAAAAACGTTCGCGCTCATAGCAAAGATCTTAACTGTTTTAGCGTCCGGCCGTGTTAAAGCCCTTATTCGCCTTGTCGCGTCGTAGCCGTTCAAAAGGGGCATCTGGATGTCCATAAAAATCACGTCGTAATAGCCCTCGGGGGAGGATGAAAACATCTTAACGGCCTCTTCGCCGTTTTCCGCCTCGTCTATTATCGCGCCGGTGCCGTTAAAAAGCTCCTGAACTATGATGCGGTTGATTTCTATATCCTCCGCCAAAAGTATGCGGCGGCCGGAAATATCGGCCTCTTCGCCGTCGAATTTTTCGGAAACATCGTTTGAAGAAATTTTCATGTTAAGGGTAAAGCTGAAAACGGAGCCTTTGCCCGGCTCGCTTTGGGCGGTGATCACTCCGCCCATCATTTGGGCAAGGTTCTGGCTTATGGCAAGCCCCAGCCCCGTGCCGCCGAACTTAGAGGTTATAGTGGCGTCGGTTTGTTCAAACGCGCTAAAAAGCTTGGCTTTTTGCTCGTCCGTCATACCTATGCCGGTATCGGTAACGTTAAAGGTTACGCTCGCGCCGTAATTTTTTTCCTCCATAACGGATTCAAAAACAACCTTTCCCTTTTGGGGCGTAAACTTGACGGCGTTTCCCAAAAGGTTTATAAGGATCTGCTTTAGCCGCAGCTTATCGCCTTCTACAGAAATATTTTTGGGAACGTTACTGTTAAAGATAAATTCGATTTGTTTTTCGGCGCACCGTTCATAAATCAGAATAGAAACCTCCTCTAGCGCCTCGTGCAAAGCAAAAGTTTCTCTCGAGAGGTCAAATTTGCCAGATTCTATTTTCGACATATCCAAAACGTCGTTAATGATGCCTAAAAGATGCTGTGAGGCGGTGTTGATGCGTTCGACGGATTCGGAAACCTTTTCGGAATTATCCTTGGATTTTTCCGCTATCTGCGCCATTCCGATGATAGCGTTCAGTGGCGTGCGGATCTCGTGGCTCATATTCGATAAAAACCGGCTTTTAGCTAAAGAGGCGGATTCGGCAACCGTTTTAAGAGCTTCGAGCTTTTCATTTTTTTGGTTGATTTCGTCTATCATTGAGCGGTAGGAGCTTACGTCGTTTATAGTAAGGGCATAACCGGACGATTCTTTCCGCCATTTTGACGTAACGATCTTTTGGGCAACAACCGTATATGTTTTAGGCGGCGCGCCGTTTTCGCCTATCAAAGTAAATTCTCCGGAAGGATGATTGCCTTGCGCTACTACCTCCTTTAAAAAGCCGGGAGGCGACATCGAGACAGCTTTGTTATCAAAATAATCGGCAAGCTCTTTTATATGAGTCCTGCCCGCTTGCAGTTTAAAATTCGGGAACGCGCGGATAAATGCGCTGTTGACGTCCGTAATGATTCCGGCGGGGGATTCTAAAACGATTATATCGTCGAGCGTTTGGAATATATCGTTTAAGGCGGTCGTTTTAAGGCTTAAAAGCTGTGAACGGTAGGAGAACTGCACGAAAAGCATTATCATAATGAAAAAACCTATCGGAGTGAGGTCGAAAGAGTAGTTAATAACGCCGAAGGTATAAAACATATTTATAACGTACGGCACGAGCGTCCCGGCTCCGGTGATTATCATACCGGGATTTTTCCGCGCGTTTTTTGCTATATGGATTATCAAAAGCGTGAACGCGAGGATAACTACGCCGAAGCTTAAAACAAGGTGTACCCAAAAATATACGCCCCTTATGGGAACAGGGTAAGAATAATCCTTGAACATCAGCCTGTGCAGAGGGTTCGAAAGCAGCATTATAAGCTCGATTGCCACTAGTGCGAGCGTAATAGCGGTGAAAAGGCGGCTTTTAGAAAGCCTGTTGCCTGTTAAATTAACGAAGAAGCGCAGTACGGCAAAGGGGATTATACACACGAACACCATTCTTAAAGTGAAAATGACCGGAAAGTTTTCTTTGTTTACCACCATAGTAACGGCGTTGAACAGGATCCAGAAAATTACGAGGACACCCAGTAAAAAAAAGCTTGGCATCTGGCGGTTGCGGCGGTCGGAAAACCATAGCAGCGCCAAAATGAAGGCTGTTACGCAGCATATACATACGGATAATAAAAATAGGAAAAACTCCAACGTCATAACTTTTTTCCGCCTTTAATAAGAAACTGATCAAGTCTTTATTCTTATTATGTGAGGTATTTAAACAGGATGCGCATTAAAGCTTCGTTTTCTACGGGTTTGGCGATATGAGCGTTCATTCCGGCTTTTAATGCGGCGTCGATATCGTCCTTGAACGCGTTAGCGGTGAGCGCGACTATAGGTATGCGCGCGGCGTCATTTCTATTCAGGCTGCGGATTTGCTTTGTTGCGCCGTAGCCGTCCAAGTGCGTCATTTTGATGTCCATAAGGATAATGTCGAAGTAGCCCTGTTCTGAATCCGCGAACGTATTCAATGCCGAAAGACCGTCGTCGGCCTCGATTATCTCCGCGCCCGTATCTTCAAGCATCGCGCTAATTATCAGGCGGTTGATTTCGATATCGTCTACAAGCAGTATGCGTTTGCCTTTAAATTTTGATGCGGGGTCGCTGATCTCGATCGCCTTATTCAGCTCCGGCTCAGTTTGGGTAAGCTCTATTTCAAAGCTGAAAACGCTTCCCTTATTAACCTCGCTCTCTATGCGGATGTCACCGCCGAAGAGCCTTACGATATTGCGGCTTATTGCAAGGCCAAGGCCCGTCCCGCCGTATTTAGAGGAAACGTTTTTGTTTGCCTGCTCAAAGGGCTTGAAAATGTTTTCTCTGGCCTCGTGGGAAATTCCGATGCCCGTATCGCAAACGGCAAAGCCGAGAGCTGTTTTATCGTCAGAGGCGCCGAGATTTTTGATTTTGAGCGTAATTTTTCCGCCCTCGGGAGTAAACTTGACGGAGTTTCCTAATAGGTTTATCAGCACCTGCCGCAGCCTTAGGGGGTCGCCTATAAACGATGAGGGCTCAAATTTATCAATTTCCACAACGTAACTGACTTTCTTGTCGTCGCAGCGGGGCTTTATAATAGTGGAGACTGTGTCGGTCAGGGCATAAATATCCATTTTCTCTTCAGAAAGCTCTATTTTGCCGGCCTCGATCTTAGAAATGTCGAGAATATCGTTTAAAAGGCCCAGTAAATGCTGTGAGGAGCTTTCTATCTGGCTAAGCTTTTGTTTGGTATCGGCAGTAATACGATTATCCGGCGCGCTCTCAAGCTGCTTGAGAATTATGTTTGTCAGACCGATTATTGCGTTCATAGGAGTACGGATCTCGTGGCTCATTCTTGCTAAAAAGTCGCTTTTATGGTTATTGGCGTCATTTGCGTCGTTGACCGCTTTTTCAAGCTCGAGCTGCGTGCGCCTCAAATCATTTTCCATCTTTACGCGCACCGTTATATTGCGCGCATACCCAAGAAGTCCCACAAGCGCGCCGGACATATCGAAAATAGGAACGCGGACAGACTCTAAAATTTCCTCATGGTTGTCGGCAAAAAGCATACGCTCTTCTTTATAAACGGGGCTGTCAGAGCTTAAAGCCTCCTTATCGTTGGCGTCGAACGCCTTTGCAAAGGTAGAGGGCATGACCTGAACAGAGGTTTTCCCGATTATGTCTTCTGCCCCTTTACCCGTCATAGCGGCAAAGCGGGGATTGACGGTTATATATCTGCCGTCCTTGTCGATATACCAGATAAGATCGGGGGAGGCGGAAAAGACTTTGTCTAAAAGCAGGCGCTGCTGTTCCGTTTTGAGCTGCTCGCGCACCATTTCCGTCATATCGACAGTCTCAACTATATAGCCGTTCTTTTTGCCGTCCTTATCTGTGAGGTAGTTGGCGGTGCCCCTGATATACTGGTCGGTTTCTTTTAAGTGGTAAACTTCCGCCTCGCGCCCCTCGTTAAGCGCTAAAATAGGATCGTAAACTGTGTTTGCCGGATACGCGCTTGAATCTGTGTATGAGGTGCCTACAATAGAGCCGAGAGTCATTTTTTTGATTTTCAGTCCGCTTTCGTTCATATATATGATCTTACGGTCTAAATCCATAATCGTAAGCGGGCTTGTCACGCTGTTTTCAATACTTTGAGCCATTTCGTCGAACGAGTCGGAAAGAGTCTTGAACTCGTCTTTATCAACGGAATTGAACCGGAACTGCCTCTCGCCCGCGCGGAACCGGGATATCCCCGCGACCAGCCCTGTAATATTGCGCGTTATCGAAGAGGCAATAAAGACCGCTATTAACACTATTATTAAAACCACGCCTATGACCGAAAGCGTCAGCGTGAGCAAAGTGCCGGTCATATTGTCTTCAACGGCTGCTTTCATAACGATACCGGTTTCGGTGGCGGGGCGGGTAAAGTCGTCCAGATCCGCTCCGATCGCAACGAACCCAAAGCCTCTTTTAGACTGATTGTTTGCCTGACTCGGTGCGTATTGCCCCGTATAATAAGGAATGGCGGCGGCGGTAGTAAGCTTATAAAGCCCGCTCTACAAAATATAAAACGAACCGGAACCGCCTTTTTCGGTCAGATCCATCCAGCCGGTGCATTGCGGGGCGTTGTTTAAGAATCTGCCGTCAAGGCCGACGTTTCCTTGTTTAGTAAGCTCTAAAGCCGGCTTTTTGCTGCGGTCCTGATTGTCAAAAGTTTTAACGGCAGTAACGTATTCAAACCATTTTTTGCCGGTTGCGGCATTTTCTGCTTGCCAGCCATCGTAAATCGAGGTTTCCAGCCACGGCACCTGCGGATCTCCCGTCGCTTCGTCAAACCCGACTATGGAATGATGGCGGGGATGGGCGATACTGCGGCACTTATAGTCCCAGATAAAAGCGTAATTGCCCTCAAACGCGCTCGGAAGCTCGGTGTAGCGTTCTTTCATCGGGGTAAGGTGATCCACCATTTCCATGATATGGTCGTGGTTTAACGCAAACGACACATATCCTTTAATAGGGTTAGACTCGCTCTGGATTTGGCCGGGAAATTCAAGCACCGGCGTTATCCAGCGGACTATGCCTTCAAAACGCTTGCCGTTGGGGTTTTCTTTTCCTGCGTACGCCTGATTTTTTTCGTCATATTCCACCTTAAAATCGCGTTTTGAGTTTGCTTCCTGTATCGCGGCGGGAGTATACATACCGATATAATTGGTGCCCACGTACTCTCCGATAACGTCGGAAACATAAATTTCGCCGTCTTTAAGCTCATTGATTTTTGTAAAATAGTCTTCTGAACGGATATAGGTATTGGATTTGTCCGAAACGTTCAAAAGTGCGGGCGAGGAAGGGTCGGGATCCAGCGGCCGTCTTTTTTTCGTGGAATCTTTTGCGACGGCTCTTACCAGAACCTGGCCTTGAGTATCGAAATACATTATCTCGTCATAAAGCGGAACGTCGCCCTCGATATATTTTACTGCGTCGGGGGAACGGTAATTCCACGAATCCTCGTCGTTGTTCTGCGGATTTGTCGGCTCTCCTGCGTAACCGTCTTTTTGAGGCGGATCCGTCCTGACCCACTTTCCGTTTGTAAGCGACCATGTGCCTGTGTCTATTATCCTGCCGCGCTGGGCTTCAATAAAGTTTTTATAAAGCTTTTCATCGCCCGGAACGCCCATTTTGGATAAAAATAAAATGTCCTTATCGCGGCTATACAAAAAGTCAGCCGCTTTCTGCGCGGTATCGGTAGTCATCCTCTCGATATTTTCTGTCGCGCTTTTATTGAGAGCGGCGGAAGAGTCTGCAACGGCTAGATCGCGCAAGCTGTTTCCTAAAAAGCTGATCTGCATTAGCGCGATTATTACCAATAAAATAATCGGAATAAGGTTCTCGACTATGAAAATGGAAATCAGTTTCGGCTTTAATTTTAAGTTGATACGGCTTAAGAAAGTAGTGCTGTGATGCTTTTTTTTATCCATAATTCATCCTGTGTAGCAACGCGTAAAAGTTAATTTTTCCAACTGTTTATTATTTTACCAAATATAATTATAAAAGTCAATAAATAACTCAAGTGACAGTTTTGTTAAAATCTGTTGCTTAAGTTATTATATGTTAATTTATCAAGAAGCATTTTTGGAAATGAAAGCTTGCTTTCATTTCCAGAAATGCGCCCGCCGCAAAAGGTTTAAAACCCCGCCGTCTTTTAGGCGGAACAAACCGCCGTAGGCGGTGGGTGCAGGGCTTGCCCTGCGGTTAATACCTTTTATTTTATTGTATGTTTTTAGAGAATAAGCTTTATTTTTATCCGGCTTTAGTTTTGCGTTTTTTGCGCAAGGTTTATCGCTCCCATCAGCGCTTTTATCGAGGCGGTGATTATGTCGTTATCTACTCCCACAGCCCAATAAACCGAGCCGTTTTCTAAAGTTATACTGACATACGCCGCCGCACGCGCCTTAGAACCCTGCTCTAAGGCGTGTTCGCTGTAGGTAAGGTCTTTTATCGTAACTGAAAAAGCCTTCTGCAGCGCGTTGCTTGCAGCGTCGAAAACTCCGTTGCCGGCTCCTTTTGCGCTGAATTGAGAGCCGTCCTTTTTATATGATATTTCCGCAGTAACGCAGTCGTCTTTTTTAGCGGTTTTATAGTCGTCAAATTCAGCGGGGCAGCTTATATTGACGTATTCGTTATTGAAAATTTCAAAGACCTCGTCCGGCTGCAGCTCCTTGTGTTTGCGGTCGGAAACGCTTTTGACCTTATAGCCGAAATCCTCGCGCATTTTGGCTGGCAGCGTGAAGCCGAACTTTGTCTCCATAAGGTAGCCTATCCCGCCTTTGCCCGACTGGCTGTTTATGCGGATAACGTCGCTGTCGTAGTTTCTGCCTACGTCCTCAGGGTCGATCGGCAGGTAGGGCACAGTCCAATGAGAGGGTTTTGTTTCTTTGCGGAAATTGAGCCCCTTTGCGATAGCGTCCTGATGCGAGCCGGAGAAAGCCGTAAACACCAGCGCGCCCGAATACGGCGAACGGGGATTAACGTGAAGGGAAGTCAAACGCTCATACAGCTCCACAAGCTCAGGCAGATTTTCAAGCGAAAGGCCGGGGTCTACTCCGTGCATATACATATTCATCGCAACGGTGATGATGTCCACGTTTCCGGTGCGTTCGCCGTTGCCGAAAAGCGTACCCTCAATACGGTCTCCGCCCGCTAAAATGCCGAGTTCCGCGTCCGTTACGGCCGAGCCTCTGTCGTTATGGGGGTGCAGCGAAATTATAACGCTGTCGCGATGGCGCAAGTTTTTGTGCATAAATTCTATCTGGCTGGCATAAACGTGTGAAATCGACATTTGCACGGTGCTTGGCAGATTGATTATGACCTTACGCTGCGGCGTAGGCTTAAGCTCGTCTAAAACCGCGTTGCAAACTTCCAGCGCAAATTCCGGTTCCGTACCGGTAAAGCTTTCGGGCGAATACTCAAACATAAAATTGCCTTTAGTAGTTTTTGAAAGCTCATAAAGCATTTTTGCGCCGTCTACGGCGATTTGTTTAACCGCCGCTTTATCCTTTTTAAACACCTGTTCGCGCTGTGAAACAGAGGTCGAATTGTAAAGATGGACTATCGCATTTTTTGCGCCGCTTAAAGCCTCGAATGTTTTTTTGATTATATGCTCTCTGGACTGGGTCAGTACCTGCACCGTCACGTCGTCCGGGATAAGGTTCTGTTCAATCAAAGTGCGCGCAAAAATATACTCCGTTTCCGACGCTGCGGGAAAGCCTATCTCGATCTGCTTAAACCCCACCTCTACAAGCTTTTTGAAAAACTCTATTTTTTCGTCCAGGCTCATCGGCGTGATAAGAGCCTGATTGCCGTCGCGCAGGTCTACCGAACACCACTGGGGCGCTTTATCGATGTATTCCTTCTTCACCCAGTCAAAGCAATCGGCGGGAGGCATAAAATATCCTCTAGCGTATTTGTTTGAATTTTTCATAGTTGACTCTCCTTATGTAAATAAATTTAGATCTATATATATATGATTTATGGCCGGTTTTCATTATTTATGAGGCGAAAAACAAAAAACGCCCCTAAACAAATTGTTTAGAGGCGAATAAATTATCCGCGGTACCACTCTAATTCCCGAAAATATTACGGGCGCTTTTACGAATACAAACATATTCTCTTGCTGTAACGGGCAATTCCCGTCGCCGCCTACTTTGAGGAAACGATTATTCAGCGGTTCCTTGAAAATTCGGGGCGCTACTCGTCGGGGAGTTCTTATTATGCACGAAGTCCGCTTCACACCGTCTGCGGCTCTCTGAAACATCTGCGTCTAATCTTACTGGTCCGAGTCAAAGTATTTGATTGGTGTTATACTAACACAATGCTTAAAGGCTTGTCAAGAAAAAAATCAATAAATTTTCAAATCGCAAAAAATATTTATTTGTATTGATTTGCTTTTTTGATGCCTTTTTGTTATACTGTATCAATATTAGATATGCATTTTTATGTGCGGAACGGGAGTTTATACAAATGGCAAAACAAACAATAGTGGTGTTGGATTTCGGCGGACAATATAACCAATTGATAGCAAGGCGCGTGAGGGACGAGAACGTATACTGCGAGCTTATACCTTATAATTCGCCTATCGAAAAAATCAAGGCAATAGATCCTATAGGCATAATTTTCACAGGCGGCCCCAACAGCTCTTTTGCCGAAAACGCGCCCAAGCCCGATAAGGCTGTGTTTGAACTGGGCGTTCCGGTGCTGGGCATCTGCTACGGCTGCCAGATAACGAGCGTAACTTTGGGCGGCGTTGTAAAATCCGGCCCCAGAGAATACGGCAAACAGACGCTCACCGTTAAAAATTCGCCGCTTTTTAAGGGCGTTCCGGAAAATTCTGTCTGCTGGATGAGCCATACCGACTTTATAGAAAAAGTTCCGGCAGGGTTTGAAGTAGTAGCCACAACGCCCACTTGCCCCGTTGCCGCTATGCAGGATTTAAAAAGAAAAATTTTCGGAGTGCAGTTCCATCCCGAAGTCATTCACTCGGAATTCGGCAAAAACATATTGCATAACTTCCTTTACGAGATTTGCGGCGCAAAAGGCGACTGGACGATGGCAAACTTCGTTCAGCACACTATTGCGCAGCTCAAAAACAAGATTGGCGACAAGAAAATTCTTTGCGCTCTGTCCGGCGGGGTAGACAGCGCCGTTGCGGCGGCTATGGTTCATAAAGCCTGCCCCAATCTCGTGTGCGTATTTGTAGACACGGGGCTTATGAGAAAGTATGAGGCCGAAGAGGTCGTGCGCGTTTTTAAAGACGAGCAGAAAATGAACCTTATAAAGGTGGACGCCGAAAGCCGTTTCTTAAAATTACTTGCGGGCGTATCCGACCCTGAGAAAAAGCGCAAAATTATCGGCGCGGAATTTATCAGAGTTTTTGAGGAAGAGGCAAAAAAGATCGGCGCGGTGGACTTCCTCGTTCAGGGAACTATCTATCCCGACGTTATAGAATCGGGGCTAGGCAACTCCGCCGTTATAAAAAGCCATCACAATGTAGGCGGGCTGCCCTCGGTTGTGGATTTTAAGGAAATTGTTGAACCCTTGCGCGACCTTTTTAAGGATGAAGTGCGCGCTTGCGGATTTGAACTTGGGCTTCCCCGTTCGATAGTTATGCGCCAGCCGTTCCCCGGCCCGGGCTTAGGTATAAGAGTGCTGGGCGAGGTCACGAAAGAAAAGCTGGATATCCTGCGCGACACCGACTTTATCTTCCGCGACGAAATCGCAAAAGCAGGGCTCGACACCGTCATTTGGCAATACTTCACCGTGCTGACCGGCGTTAAATCTGTAGGCGTTATGGGCGACGAACGCACCTACGACTATACTATAGCACTGCGCGCCGTTCACAGCGTAGACGGTATGACCGCCGACTGGGCAAAGATACCCTATGACGTTTTAGAGAGCATAAGCACGAGAATCGTAAACGAAGTAAAGCTAGTTAATAGAATTGTCTACGACATCACCTCAAAACCCCCCGCGACTATTGAGTGGGAGTAAGAGTGAAGACGCAAGAGCAAGGGAAAAACTTTTGCAAAAGTTTTTCCCTTGACCCTTTTCAAAACCTTTTGGGTTAGAGTAATAGTGCAAAAACCCCGCAGTTTTAGTTGCGGGGTTTTTGTGTAAATAAAAACATTTTTGAGTTGAACCGGCTAAGCTATTTCTAATAAGCTCTTGCAAAATAAATCTTGTGTTTTGCTTTTTTGCCGCAGCAGACGCAAGTTTCACCTACGGGAGTCTGGTCGAAGGGCATATTGCGCGAGGTTGCCTGATACAGCTCTTTGATTTTTGCCTCGCAGCTAGGGTCGCCGCACCACATCGAGAGGGCAAAGCAGTTGTCATTTACGGCTTTTTCCAGCTCTGCCATATCTTTAACAATCCTTGTGCGGTTTTTAAGGTTTTCCGACGCTTTATTATAAAGGTTCTCGTGGATTTGCGCGAGCAGTTTGGGTATCTCGGTTTCTAAGGATTCTATCGGCAGGGTGAATTTGCCCTCGTTACTATCGCGCCTTGAAACGGTGGCTACTTTGTTCTCAATATCGCGGGGGCCGATCTCAATCCTTAAAGGCACGCCTTTCATTTCGTATTCGTTGAATTTCCAGCCGGGCGAATTGTCGGTAGCGTCGAGCTTAACTCTTATTCCGGCTTTTTTTAATCGGTTATATAAGCTTTCGGCATTCTCTAAAACGCCTTCCTTATGCATAGCAACCGGTACGATTGCCGCCTGAACGGGCGCAACAAACGGGGGAAGAACGAGCCCTCTTTCGTCGCCGTGAATCATTATTATTGCGCCTATTAAACGGGTGGTGACTCCCCACGAGGTCTGGTACGGCATTTTATGCGTGCCGTCCTTATCGAGGAATTTGATATTGAAAGCTTTAGCAAAGTTTTGCCCTAAATTATGTGAGGTTCCGGCCTGCAAGCTTTTGCCGTCCTTCATCATTGCCTCTATCGAGTACGTTGCCACAGCTCCCGCAAACTTTTCCTTTTCGCTCTTTTTGCCGAGCAGCAGGGGAATAGCCAGCACGTTTTTTGCAAATTCCGCATAAACGTTCAGCATCTTTATAGTTTCTTCTTCAGCCTCCTGGGCAGTAGCGTGAACTGTGTGGCCTTCCTGCCATAAGAACTCGCTAGTCCTTAAAAAAGGGCGAGTGGTTTTTTCCCAGCGCACAACGTTTGCCCATTGATTAATAAGAACGGGCAGGTCGCGGTAGGACTGTATCCAACGCGAATACATATCGCATATAATAGTTTCGCTGGTCGGGCGCACGACTAATTTTTCAGTCAGCTCTTCCTCGCCAACGTGCGTCACAAGCGCGACCTCCGGAGCAAATCCCTCAACGTGTTCGGCCTCTTTTAAAAGATAGCTATAGGGTATAAACATAGGAAAATACGCGTTTTCATGGCCGGTTTCCTTAATGCGGTTGTCAAGCTCGCGCTGTATATGTTCCCAGATAGCGTAGCCGTACGGGCGGATAACCATAGTGCCTTTCACAGGCCCGTAATCGACGAGCTGCGTTTTCATAATAACGTCGGTGTACCATTGGGGAAAGTTTTCGTTAATGTCTGCGATTTCGGTTACAAATGCTTTTTCCTTAGCCATACTTTTTTACTCCGTTGTGCTTTTACCTGTTTATTCTCAATATTATATAAAAAAAACGCCGCAATGTCAAACTAAATACATAACGGTTGATGCTGCTTATTCAATTACTGTAGCCATAATTACGCCATATTTATAGGAATACCGATATTAAATATATGACTATCAATCCCGGCACGCCTAAAAACCCCGTCAAAAGGGCGTTTAAGGGGTTTAAGGGCAGCACTAAAATATTAAAGAGCGTTAAAGCTATCAAAACGACGCCTCCCGCAACGGCGTTGGCGGCAAGCCTTACAAGGCCTTTTGTTTTAAACGAAAGCACCCAGCCGAGCAGCAAAACAAGCACTAAGCCCATTAAAAAGGAAATAGCTATCTCAAAGTAATTCATATTCTAGTTTATTCTTGCGCGTCGGTTTTTAGTACAAGCTAAAGCCGGTGCGGACAGATAGCGTGTTTGATACGGGCAGCAGTCGGCAAAATTGTCTCACTTATGTACATGTAGAGTACACGCATTCGCCAATTTGCCGCCTGCTGCCCGTCTGAACCACACTCTTTGTCCGCACTGTTGCATTCGCAATTTCAATTGACATAAACGAAAATGTCCACTCATTAATTCATCGTTTCCTTGACTAAAACGCCTTTTAAATGTTAGTATTAAAAAATGGAAATCAAAGGCAGCATAGATGAAATAAGGTTCCGCAACGAAGAAAACGGATATACTATCGCCGTTCTCGACGTTGAGGGCGAGCCTTTAATAGCGGTCGGCACGTTTCCTCCGCTGTCCGAGGGAGAATACGTTTCGCTCGAGGGCGAGTACGTGCTGCACCCAAAATTCGGCAAACAATTCAAGGCGGTCAAAATAGTCAGCGGCCAGCCTGATTCGGCGGACGGCATAATAAGGTATTTAGGCTCAGGGCTTATAAAGGGAGTCGGGCCTAAAACCGCGCTTATGCTTGTCAACGCTTTCGGCGCAAGGACGCTTGAGGTTATAGAGTCTATGCCGCTTATGATGAGCAAAATAAAGGGCATCAGCCGGAAAAAAGCCGAGGAAATATCTTCCGAATATATAAAAATCAAGGACATGAAAGAGGCGGTGATGTACCTGCAATCGCGCAATATCTCGCTTTCGCTCAGCCTTAAAATATATAAAACCTACGGCGAGCAGACGGTTGCCGCCGTTAAAAGCAATCCCTACCGTTTAATAGAAGAAATCGACGGAGTAGGCTTTCTTACGGCCGACAAAATTGCGGCGGAGGTGGGTATTGCGCGCGACAGTAATTTCAGGATAAGCGCGGGGATAATCTATTCGCTTATGCACAGCGGCGAGAGGAACGGCAATACGTTTTTGCCCGCGGAAATGATAGTGACAGAGGCGTCTGCGCTGCTTGAAATCGAGCCTGAAAAAATCAGCGAGCGCATAGAGGAGCTAATGATATCGGGAAAGCTGCGCAAGTTTTCCGACGGAGAGAGCGAGGGTTACGCGCTCACGGCGACCTTCAGGGCGGAAAAAGCGGCTGCGGCAAAGCTTATCGCGCTCAAAGAAGAGGCAAACCGCATATATGTTTCGTGCGGGGAGGAAATAAGTCAATTTGAAACGCTTAAAAACATCAAGCTCCACCATCACCAAAAGGACGCGGTCGAGAGCGCGATTTTAAACGGAGTAAGCGTCATAACAGGCGGCCCCGGAACGGGTAAAACTACGATAATAAAGTGTATACTTTCAATCTTAGATTCTCATAAGCTCACCTATACTCTGATGGCGCCCACAGGCAGGGCGGCAAAACGGCTCTCCGAAACGACGGGCAGGGACGCCAGCACCATCCACCGCGCGCTTATGCTCACTCCCGGCTCTAATTACGGCGGCGAGATTTTGAGTACGGACGCGGTCATAGTGGACGAGTTTTCGATGGTGGATATTTTTCTGTTCAACAGCCTTCTGCAAAACCTGCGGACGGGTACAAAGCTTATTATAGTCGGCGATAAGGATCAATTGCCCTCCGTCGGCGCGGGCAACGTTTTAGCCGATATTATGTCGAGCGGCTCGGTTCCGGTAGCTAATTTAACGGAGGTCTACCGTCAGGGCGAGGAAAGCCTTATAACGCTCAACGCCCACGCTATCAACAGGGGCGAAATGCCTTTGCTTTCAAACGGCAGCGGCGACTTTTTCTTTATCCGCGAAAAGGACCCCGCGCGTATCGCAACTCTCACCTCCGATTTAGCGGCCGAGAGGATTCCCAAATATATAAATTCGGACCCCTCCAAAATACAGATTCTTTCGCCGATAAAAAACGGGCTTTGCGGCACTAACAATCTTAATTCTGTGATGCAGCAACGCCTCAACGGGCAAGCAGGCGATGAAATTATGACGGAAGGCTTTAAATTCAAAAAGGGCGACAGGGTGATGCATACGGCGAACAACTATTCGCTCTCCTGGAAAAAGCTTAGCGCGTTCGGCTCTTACGAGGGCGAGGGGGTCTTTAACGGCGACCTTGGCTATATTGAAGATATCCGGCCGGAAATCGGCGAGATCGACGTGTTTTTTGAGGACGGACGCCTTGCTACTTATACTCCCGACATCCGCAATCAGCTTATTTTGGCCTACGCCATAACCATCCATAAAAGTCAAGGCTCGGAGTTCGACGGCTGTATCATACCGGTTTACGGCGGAAATCCCATGATAATGACGCGCAACCTTCTCTACACAGCGATAACGAGGGCGAAAAAGATTGTAGTTTTGGTGGGAGAGGAGTATAATATAAAAAGAATGGTGGACAACAATTACATTGCCAAAAGGTACAGTATGCTCAAAACCTTCATATCCGAGTCGGCGGTGAAATTCGGCATACTCTACGCAGAGCAGGAAAACTAATTTACCGCCTGCGCGCGGCCTTTTTCCGGATAAATTGTGCGCCGGCTTAGCCGGCTAAATGTCATAAGGAGAAAACCTTAAATGGATAAAAACAAATACAATAAAAAAGTATTGATCATTTTAAGAATACTGCTCTTTATCGGCGGATTTTCGGTAGGGTTTGCGGCAATTTGGCAGGTCATGCACTCCGACGCCTTTTTAATAAAGGGCTGGCTCAAGTACGTCTTTTATGCGGTATCCGGGCTTGTCCCGGCGCTTGTTCTTCTGCTTTCGGCAAAGCCCGTATACCTGCTTTTAAAGGGTTTGGCAAGTAAGGTGCTTTCAAGGTTCCACGGTTTAAAAGGCGAGGATGCGGCGGGTATCATCTTAGCGGCGGTGCTTTCGATCTTAGCGGGGTATTTGTGTGATTTTGTTTTAAGCCTTTTTATTGATATTTTAGCGCTCCGCATAGTCATCGATTTTTTCGCCGCGCTCGCCGCGTTCTACGGCGTCGCAGTCCTGTTTTTCAAAGTGCTCAAAAAATACGGCGCAGAGCATAAAGAAGACGACGACTCGCTCAAGCCCCGGCAGTTTTTCGGCTATATTTTCACGTCCGGCGCGCTCTCAAACCCTAAGAGCGAAAGCCTTATCAGTCAGTGGCTGAACGGCGATATATATGCGCTGGATTTATATAATAACGCGCAGGCGGACAAAAACAGTCATATCAAATATATCCAGTCGGCTTTTGAAATGACGGAAAGCGTTCAGATCGCAAATACCGCATTGTTACATGAGCTAAAAATTATCGCAGATGAATCGGAAGACGTCACAGAGTATGAAAAACGCGGATGCACCGTTTTGTTTGTGGGCCGATTGTAATTGACTAAAAACTGAAAAACTATTAAAATATAAGTAACCGATAAAAAAACAGAGGGGCACGGCTTGCAGAAAACCAAGAACAGCATAGCCTTAGGGCGCAAGATCCTTTTGGGCACGGGAAGGATGTCCGGTATTTTCCAATGCTCGTTTTTAGTGCTGTTCTTTTCGTATTCGCAAATGCTGGATATGCCGGTGTATTTTTTAGCTCCCGCCGTTTTGCTCAGCGTTCTCTTGTGCGCGTTTGTTATGCCGCTTATTTACGACGCTATTAACAACATAAGCTTAGTTTCAACCGGAAAATACCATCTTGTTTTTGCCGCCGTAACGCTTATGCTTTCAGTCTCGTACGGGTATTTATTCAGCATAGACGCAAGCTGGTCTTTTTCCTTAAAAGCCGCGGCCTTATTCTTCGCGTTGTTTTTTACGTTTATTTTCTATATGGTATACACCTCCGTTCTTTCAAGCATAAGCTCGAGGATATACGAAAAGAACGAAAAGTACGGCACGCTTATAAATAACCTGTTTATTTACCTCGGCGCGGCTTTATTTATCGCGGCGCTTATCTTTTTTGCAAATACCGCCGATAAGGATATGTATTCTCAAATAGGCTATTTAGGAGCTTGTACGGTGCTGCTTACGGGGTTTTCGGTTTTTCTCGCCTCGACCCCCTATATGCCTCGTTTTATCAGGCTTGAAGTCCCTAAACGTAGAACTTTCGCAATGCGCTATGAAAAGTTTTTTTTATCTTTCACCCGCAAGGACAACCGCCGCTCGTATATCTATTTCTTTTTGATGAGCGTTGCGGTCCAGACGGTTGCGGTGTCGGCGCTTTCGCTTAAAAAAATGTTCGGCCTCGAAAATATTTATTATGCTTTAGCTGCGTTATCGTTGATTTTCTTCGCCGCGGCCGCCGCTGCGTTTTCAAAGCTTTTCAAACGGAAAAATGGTTTATCCGTAATAGTTTGCGGCATTCTTTACGCGGTTCCGACGGCGGCTTTAATAGTTTTAAGCTTTTTTGAGCTTTCTCACGAGCTTAGCGTGTCGCTGCTTTTTTCTTGCTGCGCGCTGTACGGCTTCGGGACGGGGATATTCATAAACTCCGCCAACCAGATGTTTGAAGATATTTTCGACCGTTCCTCAACAACGAGAGGAACGCTTGTAAACATTAAGAATATATTGTTTTTCGCATCATTTGTTATCGCGTTTTCAGTCGTAGGGGTCGCCGCGCTGTTTCAAAAATATTTTGTACTTATTGCGCTCTCGGTCAGCTTTGTTTTTTTGGCCGCCGCGTTTATGCTTAAAACAATTAAAAAAAGATATCTGACTCTCGATTTTCCGGAGGGTTTTAATGATACGGGTATATAAAGCCGCGCAAGAAGAAAAGGCAAGAATTAACGAAACGTTAAAGGCTTCGTTTGAAGATGGAGACGTCGTTTTTATATTATCGTGCGGCTCTCCCGTAGATGCCGCCGCTGCGCTTTTTTATGACGAAAAAACAAAGCAAATCATAATTAAACCGCCTCTTTTCAAAGAAAAGGTTGATCACTCGCTAAAGGATATGCTTATACGCGCAATGCTCAACACTGTGCGCGATTTAAAAGGCGTGAACGTATGCGTAAATGAAGAAGATGAATACTACCTCTCTTTAGGGTTTGTTAAAAACGGCTGCTCTTATATAGTAAAAGCGGATGAAATAATATTTGACGGCTGCTGCAAAAGCGGCTTATAATATAATCAATTATATAAGTTTATATCTTAAAACGGCGGAGGGAATAATTTGAAAACGGATATCGAAATAGCAACGCAGGCAACACTATTGCCGATTTCTAAGGTCGCATCGTCGATCGGCATTGCTGAAAGCGAGTGTGAGTTCTACGGCAAATATATGGCGAAAACCGCTCAAAAAGACGGCAGAAACAAGCTTATTTTAGTAACTGCTATCAATCCTACGTCTGCCGGCGAGGGTAAAACTACTATAAGTATCGGGCTGGCCGACGCTTTAAAAAAGATAGGGAAAAAGGTTGCGCTTGCTCTTCGTGAGCCGTCTCTAGGGCCGGTGTTCGGAATAAAAGGCGGCGCGGCGGGCGGCGGTTATGCCCAAGTCGCGCCTATGGAAAATATAAACCTGCATTTTACGGGCGACCTTCACGCTATTACTGCGGCAAACAATCTTTTATCCGCGCTTATCGATAACCATATTTACTGGGGCAACGCGCTAAGGATCCGTTCAGTCACGTGGCGCCGCTGCCAGGACGTAAACGACAGGGCGCTCAGAAACACTGTAACAGGCCTCGGATTTTGCGCCCGCGAGGACGGCTTTGATATTACTGCCGCAAGCGAGATAATGGCTGTTCTGTGTTTAAGCGCGGATATTGAGGATTTGAAACTCCGCTTAGGCAAAATAGTTATCGGCGAGGATTTCGACGGCAAGAGAATAACCGCGGCAGACCTAAAAGCAAACGAGGCGATGACGATACTTTTAAAGGATGCGATAAAACCTAATCTTGTGCAGACCCTTGAGGGCGTTCCCGCGTTTGTACACGGCGGGCCGTTTGCCAATATCGCGCACGGCTGCAACAGCATAATCGCCACAAAAACCGCGATGCACTACGCCGACTACGTCGTTACGGAGGCAGGGTTCGGGGCGGACTTAGGAGCCGAGAAATTTTTGGATATCAAGTGCCGTACGGCGGGTATCGCGCCCTCGGCGGTCGTTATTGTCGCAACCATACGCGCGCTCAAATGCGCCGGAGGAAAAAAAGAAAAGCTTTCCGAGCGGGACGACGACGCGCTTAAAAAAGGGATTCCGAACTTAACTAAGCATATAGAAAATATAACAAAGGTATTCGCTCTTCCCTGCGTAGTCGCGATAAACCGTTTTGAATCCGACACTGAAGACGAGCTTGAAATAGTGAAAAAGGAGTGCCTCTCTCTTGGCGCAAAGGCTGTTACGGCGGAGTGCTGGGGAAAAGGCGGAGCGGGCGGCATAGAGCTTGCAGATACGGTCGGCTCTCTTTGCAAAACAAAAAGCGAGCTTAAGTTTTCTTACGGGCTCACCGATACCATCGAAGAAAAAATCACTAAAATAGCAACTAAGATATACGGCGCGGCGGGAGTTAAATTCGAGCCGAAAGCCAAAAAAGCGCTTGAGAAATTCGCAGGCACCGACGCTGAGAAAATGCCGGTCTGCATAGCTAAAACGCAGTACTCTTTAAGCGACAATGCGTCCCTCACAGGGCGGCCTTCAGGATTCGACATAACTGTCAGGGATATAGCTTTGAGGGCAGGAGCGGGCTTTTTAGTGGCTTTAGCGGGCGATATTTTATTAATGCCGGGTTTAAGCCGCGTTCCCAACTCCGAAAATATGTCGATTTCAAGCGACGGTATAATTAAAGGATTGTTCTAACAAAAGGATAAAAACCGCTCTTTAAAATACAAAAACAACGAGGGATTATGGGCAATTTTTTAGAAGAGATAATTGAAAAAGATTTAAGCGAAAAAGCTGTCGCGTCGATCGCGACGAGGTTTCCGCCGGAGCCGAACGGATATCTGCATATCGGGCACGCAAAGTCGATATGCTTAAATTTCGGGCTTGCCAAAAAATATAACGGAACATGCAACCTCCGTTTCGACGATACAAATCCGGTTAAGGAAGACGACGAGTTTGTAAACTCAATAATTGCCGACGTAAAATGGCTAGGCTTTGAGGGTAAGGTTTTATACGCGTCCGATTATTTTCAGGAAATGTACGAATGCGCCGTTAAGCTTATTAAGAAAGGGCTTGCCTACATCGACGATATCACCCCCGATCAGCTCAAAGAGGAGAGGGGGACGCTCACGACACCCGGAACGCAAAGTAAAAACCGCAACCGTCCGGCGGAAGAAAACCTGAAGCTTTTTGAGGATATGAAAAACGGCGCGGTTCCCGACGGTAAGCTTGTTTTGCGCGCAAAAATCGATATGGCCTCGCCTAATATGAATATGCGCGATCCCGTAATATACAGAGTGCTGCACGCCGCTCACCACCGGCAGGGCGACAAATGGTGCATCTATCCGATGTACGATTTTGCCCATCCCATAGAGGACGCGGTAGAAAAAATTTCGCACAGCATCTGCACGCTCGAATTTGAGGACCACCGTCCGCTTTACGACTGGGTGCTGATAAACTGCGATTACGATCCGCGGCCCCGCCAGTACGAGTTTGCACGCCTTAATATTCAGCGCACTATAATGAGCAAGCGTTATTTGAAAAAGCTTGTGGATGAAAAGTTTGTAGACGGTTGGGACGACCCGCGTATGCCCACGCTTGCGGGCCTTCGCCGCAGAGGCTTTCCTCCGGCCGCGATAAGGGAATTTTGCGAGCGTATCGGAGTCGCTAAGGGCAACAGCGAGGTCGAGCCGGGGCAGCTTGAAAGCTGCGTCAGGGAGGAGCTGAACCTTCACGCCGAAAGAGCAATGGCCGTTATTGAGCCGCTTGAGCTTGTTATTACAAACCGCCCCGAAAGCTTTAAAGAGGAATTGATTTTTGAATATACTTTGGGTGAAAACGAAAGCTTTTCAAGAAGCATAAGCTTTTCAAACCGCCTGTTCATCGAAAAAGAGGACTTTTCGCTTGATCCGCCGCCCAAATACCACAGGCTTACGTTAGGCGGAATGGTGCGGTTAAAAAGCGGTTATATAATCAAATGCACGGACTTTGAAAAGGACGCCCAAGGTGAAGTCGTTAAGGTTTTTGCCGAAATTATCGAGGGCACGAAATCAGGGCAGGACAGCGTCGGGATCAAGGTCAAAGGCGTCATACACTGGGTCGATGCGAAAACCTGCGCCGACGCTCAAGTCCGCCTATATGACTATCTGCTAACGGCGGATAATCCCGACGCGGATTTTTCAGAGCGTCTTAACAGCCAGTCATTAATAATAAAAAAGGCAAAAATCGAAAATTATTTAGCAAATGCAGAAAAAGACAAAAGCTTTCAGTTTATGCGCGCCGGTTATTTTTGCAGCGATATCAAAAGTGTAAAAACGGTATTCAATAAAATCGTAAGCTTAAAAGACGGCTTTAAGGCCTGATTAAGTATACGGGGAGTAATAGTGAAAACAAAAAAAGACAGTTCGGTAAATGCGGATAAAAAAAGTCCGGTAAGGGAAGCTGAAAAAGTTAAAGAGCCAAAAGTGACTATGAAGATTCTGTTCACCGGCAAAGACGGTGCTTTGAGCAAAAATTTTGTCAGAAGCTTTAAAGGCATTTATGAAATAACAAGAGCAGGCGATATAGATTATGCTGATTTAAGCGCAGTTTGCGCGCTCTTTAACGAGAAAAGCTTTGATGCCATCATACACGCCGTCTACGATAACGCCGACGACATAAAGCTTTCGGCCTCCGATTTGATAGCATACCGCAACGTCACTTATGCGGCTGCCGCGGCTACAGTTAAAAAAATGCTTATCCTCACGACTCCGGGCGACCTTTACTACGGCGGCGATCTTGTGAACGTCGAGGAAAAAGTCAGCGAGGCCTACCCGTCGGCCGAAAAGCCCGTCAATAATTACCTGCTCACAAGTCAGGCTTTAAAAACCAATTTTTCTACAGTCCTGAGGTTTTTCAGCGTTTACGGCGAGGACGTAAAGTCAAAGGATATTTTCAACAAAATTATAAACGGCGGCTATTCAAAGCGCGATTCATACAACGTCGAAAAGGATATGATAGTTTCGGCGGTCTACGTGGGCGACGCCGTGCAGATCATAGCGAGGTTTTTGGATAACGATTATAAAAGAGGCAGCTATAACGTCGTTTCTACCGCCGCCGTCAACTATTTCGACGCGGCGAAAAAGGCGGTCGCCGCCGCAAAAAAACACGGCAAGGAGTACAACGTGAAATTCAAAACGCTCGACAACGGAATTTTCACAGCGTCGAGCGCAAAGCTTATGAGCGTTATGCCCGATTTCAAATTTACATCGCTCAGCTCTGCAATTGCCAAAACCTACGAATATGAATTTAAAAAGGAAGATATAGTGAATTAACTACTGCAGTTTTCAAGTTATTTTACTATAAAAGGAAAGACGATGTATAAAAACGCGATATTCGACGTAGACGGAACGATAATCAATTCTTACAAAGACGTGACCGGCGGCATTTGTTACGCCTTAGAAAAGCTAGGTTACAGCCGCCCGGAGGAGTCTGTGCTTAAAAAATTCATAGGACCTACGGTCTATGAATCGATGACGCAGATTTTAAAGCTTCCGCATGAAGTGGCAAGCGAAATAATAACGATTTACCGGGGCTGGTACGAAACTATCGACCATTCGGGAACGGTCATGTATCCGGGCTTTCCCGATCTTTTAGACAGGCTTAAAAAAGAGGGGGTCAGGCTTTCGCTTGCTAGCACTAAGCCCACGCGCTTTATCCCCAAAATTTTTGATAAATTCGGCATAACGCACTACTTTGAAAAAATCATAGGAGCTACGGACGAAAAGTCGGCAAGCGACAAAACTGTTCTTATAGAAAAAGCAAGGCTCGATGAAAGCGCGGTAATGATAGGCGACCGCAAATTCGATATCGCGGCGGCTACAAAGCTGAATATCGACAGTATAGGCGTAACGTACGGCTTTATGGAAGAGGACGAATTTATTAAATTTCCGCCAACCTACATCGCCCGCAACACAGATGAAATATTTGAAATAATCATTAATAAAGGATAAACTTATGAAACCGCTGAAATCTTACGAATTACGAAAACTTTGGATGGACTTTTTCAAGAGCAAAGGCCACGCTATCATATCGTCGGCGTCGCTGATCCCCGAAAACGATCCGACCGTACTTTTTACGACTGCCGGAATGCATCCGCTCGTGCCGTACCTTTTAGGCGCGGAGCATCCCGCCGGAAAGCGCATTGCCGACGTGCAAAAATGCGTCAGGACGGGCGATATCGACGAAGTAGGCGACAAATCGCACCTCACTTTTTTTGAAATGCTCGGAAACTGGAGCTTGGGCGATTATTTCAAAAAGGAAATGGTGCAGTGGAGCTATGAATTTTTGACTTCGCCCAAATTTTTAGGGCTTGATCCTAACCGCCTTGCCGTCTCGGTCTTTGCCGGAGACGCAGATTGCCCGCGCGACGAGGAAAGCGCGGGTTATTGGCATAGCTGCGGAATTGCAAAAGAGCGCATTTTTTATCTTCCTAAAAAGAATAACTGGTGGGGCCCTGCCGGAACTACCGGCCCCTGCGGCCCCGATACCGAAATGTTTATAGATTTCAAGCACCCCTGCGGCCCCGATTGTTCTCCGGCGTGCGACTGCGGCAATTATTTAGAGATCTGGAACGACGTGTTTATGCAGTATAATAAAACCGCCGAGGGGAAATACGAGGTTTTAAAGCAGCAAAACGTCGATACCGGAATGGGGCTTGAGCGCACGATCTGCATTTTGCAGGGCAAAAATTCGGTTTATGAGACCGATCTTTTCGCGCCTATCTTAGCAAAGCTTGAGGAATTATCCGGCAAAAAGTACGGCGCGGACGAAAAAACTACAAAAGCGATGCGCATTGTTGCCGACCATACGCGCACCTCGGTCTTTATGATAGGCGACGAAAAGGGCATAACCTGCTCGAACGTGGATCAGGGATATGTTTTAAGAAGGCTTATAAGAAGAGCTATAAGATACGTCAAGCAGCTTGAAATGAAGCAGGGCGATATGGCAATTCTTGCAAACCTGATAATCGGTATCTACAAGGACGTTTACACCGAGATAGGCGCAAACGCTGATAAGATAATCGAGGAAATCAACCGGGAAGAGGACAGGTTTGAGAAAACTATAATAAACGGTCTCAAAGAGTTCGATAAGCTCTGCACATATCTTGTAGGCGACACTATAAGCGGCAAAGCGGCGTTCAAGCTCTACGATACCTACGGCTTTCCGCTTGAAATGACTATGGAGCTGGGCGCGGAAAAGGGGCTTAAAGTGAACGTCGCCGACTTTGAAAAAGCGTTTGCCGAGCATCAGGAAAAGAGCCACGCGGGCGCGGAGCAAAAATTCAAGGGCGGCCTTGCCGACAACACGGAAATTACCGCGTGCCTGCACACGGCGACACATCTTATGCATAACGCGCTCAAAATCGTGCTTAACGACGAAAACGTCAATCAAAAGGGGAGCAATATCACGTCTGAACGCCTGCGTTTCGACTTCACTTTCAACCGCCCGATGACGGAAGAGGAAATCAAAAGAGTCGAGGATATGGTGAACGAGGCTATTAAAGCGAACGCCAAAATAGACTGCCGCGAAATGACGGTGGAAGAGGCGAAAAAAGAAGGCGCGGTAGGCCTGTTTGCATCTAAATACGGCGAAAAGGTCAAGGTATACACCATGGGCAGGTTTTCTAAAGAGATTTGCGGCGGCCCTCATGCGGCAACCACCGGAGAGCTTGGAAAGTTTACAATAGTAAAAGAGCAGTCCTCAAGCGCGGGGGTCAGGCGTATCAAAGCTATTTTAGAATAAAAGGGCTTTTAGAGAGCTGCAGCCACAATCATTTTGCAACCTGTCTAAGTGAGGTGCGTCGTTCGATAATTGTACAACCTGCTGCCATCCAAAAAGCGCATCAAAAGTATAAAAACAATATAAAAACGCCGCTAAACTTAAATAGTCTAGCGGCGTTTTAACGGTTTTCTTATCTATTCGTTGCTTACTTTACAATTTCTATAACAAATCCGTGCTTGTTCTGCGCGCCTTTTTCTAGGGCTATCAGGTTAGTTTTGTTTTCTATGTTTTTATCTGCGTCTACGCGCTCAGGAACGCTCGTCCAGGGCTCGATGCAAATAAAACGCTTTGTTCCGGTTGTCGCCCAAAGCACTAAAGCGGGCAGGTTAGAGCTTGAAAATTTAATAGTTTCGCATCCGGGCCGCACTAAGCATACTTCGTCGGAAATAATTTTATCAAAGGCGAGGCTGTCGTTATTAAAAAGCGAGGAAGAGAGTTTAAGCTCGTCGCCTTTGAACAAAAGCCGTTTTTGGGGAATGGTAAGGCCGTCGTTATTTAGGTTCGTGCAGTAGTATTCGCCGCAGTTTTTAAATTTGAGCGTGCATTCGTCTAAGCCGTTTCCGCCCTCGGTGGCAAACGCGGTATGCCCTCCGATGCCGTAATACATTGTTTTATCGTCGTTATTGATAACGGTGAATTCAATGCTGAGCGTCTGGCAATTCAATGAAACCGTCTTTTTAAGAGTAAAATTGAAAGGATAGTTTTTTAACGTTTCGCTATCGGCATTCAAAGTAAATTCCGCTTTCGAGGGCGTTAAAAGCTCGCCTTTAAACTTGCAGTTCCTTGCAAAACCGTGCCGCTCCTGAAAATAAGTTTTGCCCTTATAGGTAAAGCTTTTATCTTTTAATAATCCGGCAAAGGGGAACAGAACGGGTGAGGTTTTGCCCCAGACGCCGGGGTCGGCGCACCAAAGAAATTCTTTGCCGTCGATAAGACGTTTAAAACTTTTAAGCTCTGCGCCGTCCATGCTGATTTTTGCCTCATAGCCGCCGCTGACAATAGTGATCATATAATGTTATCTCCTGTAAGTTTAGATAATATAATTATACCAAAATACAGAAAATTATTCAAATGTTTTGAATAAAAATCAGGATGTAAAAAAAATTTCACAAAAAACCGCCTTGATTAATATAATATGAATAGATTCTGATACTATAGCGAAACAGTCTACAATTAGTTAAGCATTCGGAGCCATATTGGGCCATCCCCGCAAAAAGAACCGTTTTATGTGCCTAAAAGCACATAAAAGAACCTTGTTTGCGAGGCTGGCATCAAAAATTCAACCGAATGCTTATAACTAATTGTAATTTGTTTCACTATATTTTATCTTCGGATGAACTTTATATTAATATTTAAGGCGGAAAAACAAATGGCGAATGCGGAAAATTTTATCATAGCAGGCAATGACGAACACGGTATCGACCCGCCTACATACGGTAAGCGGACTCCGGTTATGCCGTACATAGGTCGCTCGTTTTACGAGAACGAATTTAATTATCCGGCAAAAAATTATTTTCTGGCGCATTCGGCGCGGGTCAATTTTAACGTATTCGACGTAAAACCGCAGCGGCAGGATATCTCGGTTTCCGCAAGGGTGCAGCGCGTGAACGCGGCAAGGGCGTCGCTTGTAGTAACGTACGCGTACAACGCGACGGTGAACGTCACCTTCAACAGCTGGGGGGGATTAGAGGCCTATTATTCAAACCAAAACTCCTACGCAACTAAAAGCAGGCTTTTAACGCAGGACGTTTATTCTTTTCTTTCAACAAACGGTTATGTGCGCGGAAACGGTATCGGCCAGCTTATGAACGTGGGAATGCTTTCAAGCGTCAATATGCCCGCCACCCTTATCGAAGGCGGGTTTATGACGAACTTTAACGAAGCAAAGCTTATGGTCGATCCGGATTATCAGCAGCTGCTTGCGACTCTCACAGTTCAGGGCGTGTGTAAATACTTAGACGTTGCCTATAAAACAGTGCAAAGCACAAACTTCCCGCTTATCCGCCGCGGCTCCCGCGGCAGCGCCGTTTCGTACCTGCAATTCAGGCTTTTGAACTACGGCTATTACATAACCGCCGACGGCGTATTCGGCGCGGGAACGGAAACCGCCGTTAAAAACTTTCAGGCAAAAAACGGGCTTTCCGCCGACGGTGTTGTTGGCGCGGCAACATGGGCGAAAATCAATAATCTGTATCCCGCTTCCCGCACTTTGCGCCGCGGCAACACCGGGGTAGAGGTGTGGTATCTGCAAAAAAAACTTTTTGCAAAGCTCTATCCCGTTTCGACAGACGGCGTATTCGGCCCGGGAACTGAAAACGCCGTCCGCACATTCCAATCCGAAAACGGACTTTCCGCCGACGGCATAGTAGGCAGGGCGACGTGGGCGAAGGTTTCAACAATAGGCGGGGGCAGGCCTCTGCCTTAAAACGCCGCAGGCGGATATGCGTATTTGATTCAGGTAAAAAGATGAGCTGCGTCGTCGGTTACGTACACCAAAATACGCGCCCTCCTTTTTAGCCCGTCTTTTGCCTGCCTGAACCCGCATCTTCGCCTGCGGCCGCCGTACGGTTAACGAAATATCGTATTGATGCGGGTAAAAGACCTACTATTTTCTCTTAACTTGACATCGCTTAATAAAAATGGTAAAATTAGGTCAAAATAGAGGATGGTGGCAGTAGTATGACAGGCATAATAGGGGCGATGAAGATCGAAACCGACGGTTTGATCGCGAAAATGTCGGGTAAAAGAAAAAAAAGGTCCGGTAATCTGGAATTTATAAAAGGAAGACTTGAAAACAAGGAAATAGTAGTTTGCTGCTGCGGGATAGGCAAGGTCAATTCTGCAATGGCCTCTACGCTAATGATTTATTTATATAAGGATATAAACCTTATAATCAACTTAGGCGTCGCGGGCGGTATCAAGCCCGATATCAAACAGGGCGATATAGTTATAGGCTCTGCCTGCGTTCAGCACGATTACGACCAGACTCCCGACGGCTTGAAAAAGGCTCAGCTGAGCGGCTTTGACTTTGTTGAAATTCCATCCGACAGTCAGGCCGTAGCAAAAATGGAAAGAGTGCTAAAGTCTTGCAATTTTAAATACTATAACGGAATTATCGCAACGGGCGACCAGTTTATCGCCGATAAAAATAAAGCGTCCGCGCTTTATACGGATTTTAACGCCTACGCCTGCGATATGGAGAGCGGCTCAATAGCGCATGTGTGCTACGTTTTAGGGAAAAAATTTCTGTCTATGCGCGCGATTTCCGATAACGGCGACGGTTCGGCGGTTGAAAGCTTCTATTCGTTTGTAACAAAAGCCGCGCAAAGGTCAATAGCCGCGATAGAGGCGTTTATTAAAGACTGAAACTAAAGAAAAGATATACTAAAAAATTTTTGGCGGATTCAAAGTATCGCAATGCACACATAAATTACAAAAAATGTAAAATACTATCAGTACTATGCTGGTAGTATTTTTAAAATCTGTATTTACGTTCATTCTTGTGCTGGCTGTCTTAAGGATTATGGGAAAACGGCAGCTCGGAGAAATGCAGCCGTTTGAGCTTGTAATCACGCTTATCATCGCGGAGGTCGCCTGTATTCCGATGAACGACCCCTATATACCGTTTTACAACGGTATAGTCCCTATCATATCTTTAGCGACGCTTCACCTTGTTATGTCTGTCATAGCGCGCAAAAGTATGAGTGCAAGGCGGTTAATGAGCGGACAAAGCGTTATTGCGATAGATAAAAACGGAATAAATTATCAGAATTTAAAGTCCATGAACCTAAACGTCAACGACCTTATCGAAGCGGTCCGTTCAAGCGGCTACGTTGATTTTGCCCAGATTGCATACGCAATTTTTGAAACTAACGGAAAACTGTGCGTAGTGGAAAAACCGGCAAGCCAAGTGCCGACTACGGAACCGGCGTTGCTTCCCATATCGCTTTTTATCGACGGCGTATGGGACGACGAAAACCTTAATCTTGCCGGCATTACGGTGCCCCAGATTACTGAAGTGATAACTAAAAGAGGAATAAAAAATTTAAAGGATATACTTTTCATTGACGTCCGTCAGGACGGCACGGTTTACATCGACCCCAAATATCAAAAATATTTTACCGCAAAAATCAATATAAAAGGAGGGAAAAACTGGTGAAACGGCTTATAGCGATTTTAGCGGTCTTTACTCTGATGATAGGCGCGGCGGTTTTCGAGCTTGTCTATACGCAGAAGTTTTATAAGGAAGAGCTTAGGCTCCTTGCGGCGGTGGAGGAGGTTTTTGACTCCGACCCCGAGCATATTGACAGGGAAAGCAGCGTCAAAGCGTTTGAAACCGCTTTTACAAAATGGGAAAAGCACAGACGCTATATCCTTATGCTTGCAAACCACAATACGGCCAAGTACGTCGATGAAAAACTCGTTTCTTTGAAAGAGCAGATAAGGCTTAACCAGCAATACGACGCTTACGTTTCGCTGAAAACCGCCGTAAATTATATAGAAGAGTTAAAGGACGATATACTGCCCAGCTTATCTAATTTATTGTAGAGTAAAAATTTCATAAATATAAAATCTGCTGATTATTTAAGGAAACGCTGAAGAAATAATGAGCGTTTCCTTAAACTTTTCATTGCTTTAATATCCAAAATGTATTAAAATGTAAATATGAAGTTCAAGGACCTCAAGAAAAGCCTCACCAGTGAAAATCCCGCCCGCGCATATATCGTCACGGGCGACGATTCTTACGTTATCAAAAGCGCGGCCGATATCTTCAAAAGGCAGATAACCTTGATGCCCGAGCTTAATATAAGCATTTTCAGCGAGGCGGCAGAAACCTCGGATATCGTGCAGGCGTGCCAGATTTTGCCGATGCTCGACCCTTACAGGCTTATTTTCGTCAACGATTTTAAGGGCGACCCCGAACTTTTAGTCAAATATCTTTCAAATCCCAACCCCTCATCCGTCCTTGTGTTTATCCAGCCGTCGATCAAAGAAAACTTTTCTAAAATAATCAATAAACTGACGCCGGTAGACTGTAACAGGCTGGACGAGGAAAATATAATCAGGTTTGTAAACAAGAAGGCTGCGGAAAACTCAAGCTCTATTAGTTTTGACGCCGTTAACCTTTTGATGCGCTACTGCTCAAACGATCTTTCGCGCATTTCCTCTGAAACTGAAAAACTCGCGGCGCTTAAATTTGAGTCGGTAATAACGGCGCAGGATGTATCGGATCTTGTAACTCCGGACGCCGACTATAAAATTTTTGAAATATCCGAAGCTGTCGCCGAAAAAAACTCAAAAAAGGCGGCGCTCGTTTTAAAAAGCTTTTATGAAGCGAAAATGGAGCCGTCGGCTATTTTAGGCCTTTTATATTCGCATTTCCGCCGTCTTTTGTATTGCTCGGTAAACTCCGGCTCGCCCGACCTTCACACGCTGCTCGGCGTCAAGGAATACGCGGCGAAAAAATCCTCGGAGCAGGCGGCCAAATATTCGCCCCTAAAGCTTAAAAAAATCTGCGACGGCTTCCATAACGCAGAATACGGCTTTAAATCCGGAAAAATAAACGATACTCTCGCGCTGGAATTGTTCATAATGCAGATACTTTCGGATAATTAATACGCTAAGGCGCGTTGTATTTAACCAAAGGTAACGGAGGATTTTTTTGAAACTGATATTATCCAGAAAAATTAATAGCGCCCTGACTGTTTTTCTGCTTTATATTTCGTTCTGCTTTGCGGAGTTTTATTTCGCGCGCGGCGCGATAGCCTACAGTATGGCAAGCGCGGGGAGTATTTATTCGAGTAAAATATTTTCCAATATCATATTCGCTTTTTTTATAGGCGGAGCTTTGCCGTTTGCCTTTTATGAGATAGTCACAGGCTTTATTTTTAAAGGTTTACGGCGCAAACTCGGCGCGGTTACCGACGATATGCGCTACGCTTTACGCTTTTATTATTTTGCATCTAACGTCGTCATAGGCTTAATATCGCTTCTGTATTTTATTTCGCCGCTTATTTCGGTTTACGGCGAGATATTCGTTCCGTTTGTTTGCACGGGCGTTTTTTTCGCTCTTTACTTAAAATATGTTTGCTCTCATTGCGTGGAAAAGTCCTTGACTGCTTTTGTTTTGATGCAATGCGGATCGGTGTATCTGATTTTTTACGGCATCAGCACTATACTTAAAATTTTCGGGGTGATGTGATATGAAAAGGTTTTTAATATTATTTATCATCACCGCGCTCGTCTTTCCGCTTTTTTCCTGCTCTCAAAATAACAGCGCGCACATTTTAAAGGCGGACGTTTTATCCGGCGTGAGCGACACGCCGCCGATAAGCGCGGAAAAAATGGAGCTTTCGCTAAAAAACTTTTTGAACGTCACATCCGAACACCCCGACGGCGATATAGGGCCGAGGGAACCGTTTTCCGAGTCTGAAAAAAAAGCGGCGGATTATATAAAAACTTACGCTGAAAGCTTTAAGGATGGGGATGAAAGCGTTTATAAAACGACGGAACAGTCTTTTGAGATAAACGGCGAGGCGTCGCAGAATATAATCGTAAATAAAAAAGGCACGGGGAGCGAGGGTAAACAGGTCATAATCGGCACTTATTACGACAACCTTATTTCGTCTGTGACGCCTTCTTTAAACGGTAAAAAAAGCGAGGCGACGGCAGGCGCGATGGAAAACGGCACCGGCTGCGCGCTTTTATTAGCTCTTTTGGATTACTTTAAAACTTCGTCGTTCTCATTCGACCTTGAGTTTGTATTTTTCGGCGCGTCGAACCCTTATAACTACGGAGCAGGCTATTACGTTTCCAAAATGCCGCAGGTCAAAATCGATAATACGCTTTTAATGCTCTCGCTGCGCAGGTTCGGCGGAGACAGTCTGTATTTATACACCGAAGAAGTCAAAACGGCCCACCATGAATTTATAAAATCGAAAGCTAAAGAGCAGTCGGCGGAGCTTTTAGACACGCCCTCATACCTTCCCGTTGTCGGCACGACCGCGCTCACGAGAATGCCGTACGCTACGTGGGCGTCGATGGGCGTGCATTCGCCGTTCTTTTTTAACGATATAAACGTAGCCAACATATATTCGGCAAGCTATGATTTCTTTTTCATCGGCGATAACGAGTCCGGCGGTGCGGCAAACCGCTCCAATACCGAAAACGACACGTACAGGCAGCTTGTTTCCGATTTTCCGCGCTACTCTGCCCAGATGAGCGAGGCGGCTCAAATTGTTATTGCCACGCTTTCGGACGCGGACTTTGCGCAAACTATGCTTAAAAGCTGGAGCGGATTCAAAAGCTATGAATGGGCCGTCAATAAGCTCTGGGGGCTGATAAGCGTAGTGTTCATAATAATCGCGCTCGCCGTTTTACTGATAGTTTTAGTTAAAAAGTTCGAGAAGAAGTATCCTCACAACCCGCGCAAGGTCAACGTTAAAATAGCGGTTTTCGGGCGTGAATATGAGGAAAAGAGCGACGCTGATATAATTATCGACATTAAAAAACCGCAGGATCCGTTCGAGCCTTAGTTTTGGCTTGTGCCGCGTTCGCTTTAGCCTCAAATTTGGCTTAATTTTTTAAAAAATGCTAAAAAATCACGCAGACACGTCGAAAATATTTGATAATTTTCTCATATCAATGTATAATTGTTTTCAAATGAAGTATTTTAAAGATTTTCTTTCAAAAATCCAAACGCAGCTGACCGATAATCTGGTTGTCAGTATTATCGATATGGTTTTAGTTGCTCTTTTTATATACGCGTTGTTTGCGTTTTTAAAGAAAAATAATGCGTCAAGGCTTATTAAGTATATTATTTTAATTGTTTTATTATCGATAGTTCTCTCGTCAGAGGCTTTAGGCCTTAAGATGACGGGCAAGGTCTTGTCGTATGCAACCGTACTGATAACGGTTTTTGTCATAATCATTTTTCCCCAGGAGATCCGCCGTTCGCTTTACCGCATATCGAGTCCCAAGGAAATGCAGGAAAATTTTAATACGCGTTTCGACTGTACGGACGAGGAGATCAAAGCAACTATAAACGATATCGTGCAGGCCGTTCAGAATATGGCAAAGAAAAACGTCGGCGCGCTTTTAATAGTTGCAACAGAAATCGTTCCCGCGCATATATTAGAGAGCGGGACGGAGCTTGATTCTAAGGTTTCCGTACAGCTGTTAGAGAGCATTTTCAACACGAAAGCGCCGCTACATGACGGCGCGGTGTTCATTAAAGGCAACAGGGTGCTTTCGGCGGGATGTTTTTTGCCGCTGTCGCAGAACTACGAAATAGAAAAAGAGCTGGGAACGCGCCACCGCGCGGCGATAGGAATGACGGAAGCGTATAACGTTTTTGCGATAATCGTTTCCGAGGAAACCGGAGTTATCTCAACCGCGCACAAGGGCGAGATAGTCAGGTACTACGACTCGGTTATGCTCAGCGACATTCTGTATCAGATATACGGTTTAAAAGCGACGGCTGCGCCGAATAAGAGGAAAAAGAGGTCAAGATATAATGGATAATCTGATAAAAAACGAAAACGCGCCCAGGGAAGAAAAAAAATCCGGAAAAAATCCGCTTGCAGCCTTTTTATATAGCATTTTTGTTCATAATTTCGGGCTGAAAGTATTAGCCGCAGTTTTGAGCGCCGCCGTATTTTTACTTACCGTGGGGTTGAATTAAATGAAAGTTCCCGTAAAAAAAACAACCGTATTGCTGCCTAAAATGGGCATCAATCTTGAAAAATGGGCGGTAGTCGCCTGCGACCAGCACACGAGCAAGCCCTCGTATTGGAAAGAGCTTGAGGCCTTTGTAGGGAAAAGCAAATCGAGCCTCAATCTGATTTTTCCCGAGTGCTATCTTAATTGCGATGACGATAAACGTATCGCCTCTATTTCCGAGTCGATGAAGGCTTATGACGAAACGCGTATTTTTAACGAATACGACGGTTTTATTTTGGTTGAAAGAACGCTTTCAAGCGGAAAAGTGCGCAGCGGTATCGTTATGGCTGTGGATTTAGAACAGTACAGCTTTATTAAAGAGGACGAAGCGCTCATAAGGGCGAGCGAGGGTACGGTTTTAGAGCGCATCCCGCCGAGAGTCAAGATAAGAGAAAAATGCTCTTTGGAGCTGCCGCATATAATGCTTTTATCGGACGACCCCGAAAACGCCGTTCTTAACGCCGCTAAAAAATGCGCGGGCGAAATTTTGTATGATTTTAATCTCAATATGGGCGGCGGAAAAATAAAGGGCAGCCTGATCGAAAACGTGCGGCCGGTAGTAAAAGAGCTTAAAAAGCTAATGAAGGTTTCAGCTCAAAAATACAACAACCCCATGCTTTTTGCAGTCGGCGACGGAAATCATTCGCTTGCCACGGCAAAAAAAGTTTATGAAAACGAAAAAGCGGCGGGCGCGAAAAACCCGCTTTCGCGCTATGCGTTGATTGAAGTTGTCAATATTTACGATGACGGCCTCGATTTTGAGCCGATCCACAGAGTAGTGTTCGATGCTGATAAAGCGAAGTTTTTTGAGGGTCTTAAAAATGCGGACGCAAGTTTTACCGAAGAATACGAATGCTTCAACGGCGAAGAAAAGGTTTTTATAAACCTGCCTGAAAAACCCGTCGAGGCGGTCGCGTTTATCGAAAGCTATATTAGCGCGTTTATTAAAGAATACGGCGGAAAGGTTGACTATATCCACGGTAGGGACGAGGTGCGCCGCCTTAGCAAAGAGCATAACGCTATCGGTATAGCGCTGAAAAGTATGCCTAAATCCGACCTGTTCCCGTACGTCGCTCAAAGCGGTGCGCTGCCGAAAAAAACGTTTTCGATGGGCGAGGCGGAAGATAAGAGATACTACCTTGAAGCACGCCGCATAAAAAAATAATTTTTTTGCAAAACTGCGGTATTAATATTAAACGGCCCCAAACGCTGGATATGAAGAATTTTACAATCAATTTTTTTTAGAAGGAATATATATTATGAAGGTACTAAAATTCGGCGGCACTTCTATGGCGAATGCCGCGAGCATCAGGCAAGTGGCGGAAATAATCAAATCCGACAAAGACAATCGTTACGTCGTCGTTTCGGCGCCGGGGAAAAGGGAAAAGTCTGACACTAAGGTCACAGACCTTTTGTACGCGGCTTATAATCAAAAGCTGGAAACCGGCAAATGCGACGAGGGCATAAAGGTAGTCGAGCAGCGTTTCAGCGATATCATCGACGGCCTTGGAATGACTCTAAATATGCATAAATATTTTGAGGAGATCAAGCACGATATCAATTTAGGCGCGGGCCGCGATTACGTCGCTTCACGCGGCGAATATTTGAGCGGTATAGTTATGGCAAAATATCTCGACTGGCCGTTTATCGACGCACAGGATATCATAAGATTTGATATGAACGGAAACTTTCAGTCCGAGCTTACGAACGATCTTTGTATAGAGGCGCTCTCAAACTGCGAAAACGCGGTCATCCCCGGTTTTTACGGCAAGATGCCGAACGGAAAAATCAAGACGTTTTCGCGCGGCGGCTCGGATATCTCCGGCTCGATCATCGCAAGGGCGGCCGAGGCGAGAGTTTACGAAAACTGGACGGACGTGGACGGCTTTATGACGTGCGACCCGCGTATCGTTAATAATCCCCGCCTTATTTCTATGCTTACCTACAAGGAGCTGCGCGAGCTTTCCTATATGGGCGCAAACGTGCTTCATTCAGACAGTATTTTCCCCGTCCGTAAAAAGGATATCCCAATCAATATCCGCAACACGTTCAACCCCTCGGCTAAAGGCACAATGATAGTTCCGACAAGCAAGTTCTTATCGCGCGAATACAGCCGCGACATCAGGACTATCACAGGGATTGCCGGAAAAAAAGATTTTGTGGCCATATATATTGAAAAGTCGCTTATGAACAACGAACTAGGCTTTGCCCGCCGCGCGCTGTCGATTTTAGAGAGGCATAATATTTCGATGGAACATATGCCCAGCGGTATCGATACGCTCACTCTTGTTATCGACGTTACGAACATCGATAAATACGTTATCGACCGCGTCGTCGCCGATATTTACTCCGAATGCGGTGCGGATAATATAGAAGTTGTTAAAAATCTTGCGCTTGTTGCCGTTGTAGGGCACGGAATGAGCCGCAAAAAAGGAACGGCTTCAAAGGTTTTCAACGCTCTTGCAAAAGCGGATATCAACGTCAGAATGATAGACCAAGGCAGCAGCGAAATAAATATTATAGTCGGAATAGAAAATGACGATTATGAAAATGCGATAAAGGCTCTTTACGAGGAATTTAATCAGTAGTATTGTTTTTTAGCTCACTAAAGTTGCATTCCATTTCGCCACAACCTTATTTTAAGCTTTATGCTGCGCGCCACAACTCTATTGCGGGCTTTATGCTGCGCGCTATAACCCTAATGACAACAACCCCAACATTTGAAATTGAGTCGCAAAAAAAGCAGGCACGGCTATAACACCGCGCCTGCTTTTGTTTTCGTTTTTCGAATTTTCTAGAAAAAATTAGGGTAGATATAAACCGTTTTAAAAATTATACTTTCTGCGATTATAACGGTCAGGATCAACACGAAGCTGCCAGAAAGCAGTATGAACGAGAGCAGGGAATCAAAATACAGGTTTCTTATAAGCTCCGTTATAGAGAAGTAGAGTCCGACTATGTTGAGAATAGCGATGAAAAAAAAGGCGAGAGCGAAAAAGTTAAGGCCTAAAATGTAGTCGTAAAAGAGGATAGAGAAAAAAGCAAGCCAAACCAGCCCGGAAACCAGTCCGCATATCAGCGATATCGCATTAAACCGTTTGTCTATGGGGCTTTGCTTTTTATTTAGTTTTAAAGACGAGCGCAAAATATTATCTTTCATAATACTACTATAAGGCTTTTAAACGGTTTTGTCAATAGGTGGCCTGTTTAAAAAATGTGTGTAAAAAGTGAAAATAATGGGCGCAGTCGATTTGTTAGAGAAAAACGTTTCCTTAGTCTACAGACTCAATCAAATTAGGGGAGACAGAGTTCGTAAAAGCAAATATTTCTAATTTCCGAATTGCATTAATAACGTTCTATTTTCCTTTATTTTTGATAGTAATCAAATATATTTGATGGCCAGGCTCATTGTCTTTTGAATTATTCGATATTAACTTAACTTTTTCCACTTCTAACATATGAAAATCTTGAATTGTAAATTCTTTTTCAGAAAAATACTTATCGGTAACAAGTAAAACCTCATTATCAGAAAAATCATTATTTATATTTCCTGCCCAGTAAATTTTTTCTTCAAGCACTGAATTATCTGTTTTTTCAAGCTTGCCGTCAACTAAGTCGTCTATCCATTGTTTTTCAGACTCAATATAGATATAATGCTTGCAATAAATTTCATATGCGCTTAATCCGCTAGCACCCATATCACCGTTATCTCCTTTATTTGCGCTGCATCCTGTAAATAAAAGCGAAATAATCAAAGTCAGTGCTAACAATAAAAACAGTTTTCTTTTCATAATTACCTCTCAAATTAAGTAAATCTTATTAAATTTGTTTTTGGCGGATTTATTGAAAACGTACTACCGCTTTTGGAGAGTCCGTTTGTATAAGGTCACTATAAGGCTTTTAAACGGTTTTGTCAATAGCTGGCCTGTTTAAAAAATGTTTGTAAAAAGTGAAAATAATGGATGCGGATATTTTCGCACTCCCAAAGCAGACAGTTTTGTGCTTTTGAGCGTCACACATCATAAAAACTCCCCTCGCAGCTAAACCGCGGGGGGAGTTAAATTCAATTCAAAAACAAAGAAAATTAAGCTTTGGGTTCTTCTTTATCGGCTTTTTTTGCCTTCTTAGGCTTTTCTTCTTTTACTTCTTCTTTTTTCTCTTCAGCCTTGTCCGCTTTCTTAGCTTTCTTAACGGGTTTGACTTCTGCGGCAAGCTTAGCCTTTTCAGCCTCTATTTTTGCCGCTTTCTTATCAGCCGCTGCTTTTTGGAATTCAGCCTTAGCCGCATCCCTTGCCTCGGCAGCTTTCTTAGCTTTTTCGGCTGCGACAGTTTTATTGTCTTTCTTAATAACGATAACTCTCTTACCGTTCTTAACGTCTGATAAGGTTTTGCTCAGCGCCGCTTTTTTGTTAGCTGCGTTGTTTTTATGGATAACGCCTTTTGTTACTGCGCCGTCAAGCGTAGAAAAAACTTCGGGGAGCATTTTTTCAGCTTCCTCGATCTGGTTCGTCTCAATTAGGCTATTGAATTTTTTGATTGCCGATTTGACCTGTGAAATTTCCGAACGGTTCATTTCGCGTTTTTTTGCGTTTATGATAACACGTTTTTTTGCTGATTTGATGTTTGGCACGGGGGTTCTCCTTACTCATTTGATATTTATCAATTTAACTGTTCCATTGTATCACAAGTTTTTATTAATGGCAAGTAATAAAAGCTACAATTTTCAGATTTCTTTATCGGGTAAATTTTAGATGAAAAAGAGCAGAAAAGCAGGGAAATTTCATATAAAATGTAGTTCAATGTGTAAAAAAAGTAATAAAAGCAACTTTTATCCACAAAAAAATAGTCAGTTTCTGTGTCAATTGCCGCTTTTTTCTGTGTCAAAAAGGGTATTTATAGCTTCCTGTTGGCCAAAGATATAATCTTCTTGCGCATCGGTATAAACGTTCTCCGTCATTGATATATCTGAATGTCCCATTAAATATTGTCTTATCTTGGGTGGCAGCCCGGCCTCATTTATTCTAGTAGAATATGTATGCCTTAAAACGTGAGCGGATACGCCTTTAATGCCTATTTTTTCGCATATTCTTGTAAGAGTGTTTGATACATTAGACGGCCCCAGATCTTTAAATATTTCGTAGTTATCTCCGTTAAGAAGCGGTTTCAGCAGCTCATAAGTTTGCTTTGGGAGTATTACCTTTCTTATGGCTGACTGTGATTTTGGTGTCGGCTGGACAATTCTTTTGCCTTTAACAATCATAACATTCTTTGTGACAGAGACATACCCATTTCGGATATCATCTTTTGTCAGCGCGAGAGCTTCACCTATCCGTAGACCCGTTGTTAATAAAAGAACAAAGATTACTTCAAGTTTGTGTCCTTTGATGTTTTGCAAGAGAAGTTCCTGCTCCTTTCTTGTAAGAGCCTTCCTTTTGTTCATTTTAGGCTTTTCCGCTATAACGCCCTTACAGGGGTTCTTATTAATTATATCAAGATTAACCGCTTTTTCCATAGCTTCTGTAAGTCGCATTAAAGCCATATATCGAACAAATTCGCTATTTAGTTTTAGCAGGGCGTTTTGAATGTCTATGCCTTTAAATTGCTTTAATGGTTTATCCGGCAAAACTTCTTTTATATGGTTGACATCGTTTTTTAAGCAATTAAGCGATCCGATCTTGAGTTTAGTTTTATAAACGGCTATCCAGTTATCGAGCCAGTTATGCAGGGTATAAACATCAGTTCTTTCTTTCTTTTTCGGCGGCTCTATTTTTCCGCTCAACTTGTCGTTTAAATATTTCTGTACTTTCTGATTTCTTTCGTATTCGTTCCTCCCGTAAATAGTTTTGTAAGTGTCGCCCTCTTTTATTCTTGCCTGCCAGCGGCCGTCCTTACGCTGTTTTGCATCGAGAGAGACACCGTTAAATTCAAGCAGCATACGCGCTTCCTCCTTGCGTATGTCGCCGTCCCTAACATGATTAATTTTTTCAAGAATCGAAAAAGTATTTTCGAGAACTTTCATATATTTAATTTCAGATTTGTTGTTTGGAACTTCCATAATAAAAAATACCCTTTTGGAGATAATAAATATAAAAATAAAATTATAAGGAGATTTAAAAAAAATGAATGAAATCAATAAAAAAGAAGTAGAAAGTAAAAAGAATAAAATTCTTGAACTTTCGGAAGAGATCGCAAAAATACTATGGACACTTAGTCCGCATATGCGAGTTATAATAAGCTATGATAGGGCTGATATTGTAGAGGATTCAGCCGGTAGACCGTTTATTGTAGAAAGTGATTAGCTGATAGGCCGGTAATCATATCTGCCTTTGATATTGCGATGGTAGATCTTGCGGCCCTGCAGACACAGCAAGAGGTTAGAGATCTCAAAAAAGAAAAAAACAGGGGATTAAGTTAATATGGAAAAGTATATAGAATTTGTAAAAATCCATCTGCCGGATATAATTAATTTCGTATTGGAAGCGGCGTTATTTATTTCTCTGTTTATCGCAAAGTATCAGGGCAAAAACACAATGCTTCTGACAAGAAAGTTTTTCGCGGAGAAAACAAAGGCTGTCGATGATACGCATACGGAGACTCGCAAAGATTTTTCCGACACGCGGCAGGAATTTACCGAAATGAAAAAGAGAATGACGGAACTCGAAGCGGAGAACGCAGCCTTTAAAAAACGACTGGATAATTCGGATTCAGCGATACTTGCTATGTGCGGCAGGGCGGATAATATAACAGATGAAGAGAAGGCGGGCGAGTGATCGTCCGTCTTTTTTATATTACTATTTAATATAATAAATTATAATATTTTTATATAATTTATTATCAAAACGCTTGACAAATCTGTAAAAAATTTGCTATACTGAATATAATTTAAAAGGAGGTCATTAAAAATGGTTACGCAATTAGGCAAAAAGCTAAGAGTTTTGCGTATGGACAAAGGTGAGCTTTTAAAAGATATGGCTTTAAAGTTAAATTTAACTTCTTCTAATCTTTCTGCAATAGAGTTTGGGGATAAAAACGTCCCTAAAGATTTTTTAGTCAAATTACTTTCTCAGTATGGAATACCTGCGTCCGAGATAATCGATTGGGAAAAGGCCATAGACGATTCAAAGCTTCAGGTTAAAATCAATTTACAGGAAGCGTCTATGAAAAAGCGTACTGCTGCTTTAACTTTTGCTAGAGAGTTCGAGAATGTAGATGATGATCTTGCTGAACGAATTCTTGAGCTTTTTGAAACGGAGGTAAAATAGGGTGGCTCAATATGAAACTTCTCCAAAATCACGCAAAGATTTAAGAAATTATGCGAAGCAGCTGAGGGATACGCTTAAAATAAAGACCCGATCGCTTTTTTCTTTTAAAGTGGGACGATTTGGGAAAAACCATACAAAAACACGTTGGAAAAGTGCATCATTTGGAAAGTCAATCTAAAATTGGTAAAAACTGTTGACAAAACATTTGCCAAAGCATATAATATATTAAATTCACAAATTTGTGAATAATTATGTTAAGGATGAATAAATATAGGATAAATGGTTATTAATGATAGTAAAATTTCGCAACAAAACTTTAGAGAAATTATGCACAGATAAGAAAGCGGCTTGTCTTGCATTTTCACCTAAAATTGCTGACGAAATTGGATATCTGATGTATGACCTATATTCTGCACCTTATATCACGGACTTTTTTCAAGTGGATTATTTAAGAAAAACTTACAGAACGCACTATTTGAAAGGAAAAAAGGATAAAGAAATTTCATTATCACTTGACAGAAAGTATAGAACAGTGGTTATAAAAATTAATACGGAAACATCTTACGAAGATACTATAGAGATCATAGAGGTGGATAATCATTATGGAGATTAAATTGAATTACGCTATTCATCCCGGAAAGTTTATTGAAAGACATTTAAAAGCATTGGAAATGACCCAAAAAGAATTATCTATTATGTCCGGGCTGCAAACAACAATAGTTAACGAGTTAATTAAAGGAAAAAGGAATATTAATGCGGAAATTGCATTGAGGTTGGAAATTGCTCTTGGCTCTTCAAGCAGATACTGGACGAATTTGCAGAGTTTATACGATGAAGTTAAGGCCCGAGCAAAACTGGAAGAAAGCGAAGATATATCAACCATATCCGTTAATTGCAGTTATGAGTGGGCTGAAGATATCGAAAGCATTTTTGTATATGAAGTTGAAAATATAAGACCAGTGTTTCATAATAGCTTTAGCGCTTATAGCGCTGATACATATACAGATTGCGATAATAAAAACTTACCCAAAGCGGGATAATTATTAGGAGGTTATATGGGAAATATTAATACTGAATATCAAAGTGAGTTAAATTTAAAAAATATATTTGTTAGCTTTTCTGAATTTCGCCGCAAGGAAATACTTAAACCGCAATTAAAAATGTCCTTTTTGTTTGACCACGACCTTATTATTTCAGATGAAGATAATTTTAAGATTATTTTGACAGGAACGGTGAAAAGTGAAGATGATTCAGTTTTTGCCAATGCTTCTGTAACTGGATTTTTTGGATTTAAGTCTGATGCTGTCGACAAAAATATGAGAGATTTTTTGCGAGCGAATAATGCTGTAACAATAATGTTCCCTTACTTAAGAACGCAGATTGCTTTAATTTCTAGCCAATCGGGAGTAAATCTTAATGTGCCGGCAATAAACATAAATGCTTATTTTGACAACAAAAAGAAAAAAGAAGAGCAAAAGCAAGCTAAAACTAAAAAGGGCGACTAAACCTCGTCCTTTTCCCTTTTCCTGCACATACTACCCTTATGGGAACCCTAAAACGTATTCCGATAGAGCGAATAAAGACGGGCATTATAACCCGTCTTATTTTCTGTGTCAGCTCTGTGTCAACAGATTTTAGGGACGAACGACATACTATATGTAGTATTTTGTTCTCTGTTAAACACAATATATTGATTAAATTTAAATTAACATAAAAGCTACAATTTTTGAGGAAACTAAATAATATCGAAAAAAGCGGGGCGGTGGTAAATGGGAAAGGCTGTAGATAAGAGGGTTTTAATTAAGGACGCGCCGGGCGGTGAGCGTAAAAAAGCGGGGGAGGCTCTGCCAGCATTCATTAGGACGGATCTTGCCGTTGAGTTCGTGGCAGGCTGCAAAACAAGAAACGTCACAAAAACTCTTAAACGCACCGACGTTACGGTCGATGACGCGCTTTCAAAAAAGCTTAAAAAGCCTGAGGGTAAGTATATAACTGTGGAAAGCGACGCTGTGCGTGAAAACAAGCGTTTCGAGTTCGACCGCATTGCCCTGGAGCTTTCGGACGCTTTATCTTCATTAACGTGCGGCAGCGGCAATTGCCTTATCGTCGGCTTAGGGAACCCGAATCTTACTGCGGACGCTCTCGGGAAATTCGTTTCAGAGCGTCTTATGATAACGCGGCATTTGGACGTAGAGCGCGACACGCCTAAAATTTCCTGCATTTGCCCGAACGTTTTGGGTGTGACGGGGATAGAGAGCTTCGATATTGTAAAAGGAGTTGTAGAAAGAGTTAAGCCCGACTGCGTTATAGTGATAGACTCTCTCGCGGGCGCAAGCTCTGGAAGGATCGCTTCTGCGTTTCAGGTTTCGGATTCAGGCATAACTCCGGGCAGCGGAGTCAGCAATCACCGCGTGCGCTTTGATAAACAGTCGCTGGGCGCGGCTGTTGTGTCTGTGGGCGTGCCTCTCGTTGTGTATGCCTCGACTCTTATCTACGACGCGCTCGGCGGGCGTGAGGCTCCGTATGACGATAAGATAGGCTCGATGATCGTCACTCCGAAGGATATCGACCTCTACGTTGAGGACTGTGCCGAAATCATCTCAAAAGCCATTAATTTAACCTTTTTCGGCAACGGTAACAGAGAGCAGCGGGAAAGCGGCACAATTTGAAATAAGCTCAAATAATTTTCAAAAAGGAACTTTTAAACGGATAATTTCATATATTTTATTGATGAACGATTATCCGATTGGTTTTTTCGACAGCGGTATCGGCGGGCTTACGACGCTGTATCAATGCAGGAAGGCACTTGTTGCCGAGGATTTTATTTATTTGCCGGATTTTGAAAACGTTCCGTATGGCAATAAATCTTCACAGGAAATAGAAACTTTAAGTTTTTTAAACGTCGAAAAGCTCCTGCGTTTTAAAGTAAAGGCAATAGTTATCGCCTGCAACACTGCCACAAGCGTTGCAGCGGAAAAATTGCGCGAAAGTTATACTATGCCTATCATAGGACTCGAACCGGCTCTAAAACCGGCGTTCGACGCTAAAGGGGCGGGCAAAGTGCTGCTGCTCTGCACGTATGCTACCGCTCATCAGGAAAAGTTTAAGCGGCTGATGGATAATTACGGCGGAAACGTTATCGTCGCGCCGCAAAGGGATCTGGCCGCTTTGATAGAAAAAAACATATTTTCTCTTGAACGTATACGGCCGGAGGTTTACGGTATACTTTCTAAATATGACGGAGTTTCGTCGGTAGTACTGGGCTGCACGCATTACGTTTTTATTAAAAATATGATAAACGATTTTTATTGTGGGCGGCTTAAAATTTATGACGGCAACGCGGGCGCGGCAAAAAGGCTTAAATACTTGCTGGAAAAAAATGACGCTTTGTCCTCTAAAACTGGCTCAAAGGGCAGCGTCATATTTTTATGCTAATCTAACAAAACAGCTTACTTTTCGCGCTTTGAAAATGTCCGATCTAATCTTTGGGATTTCCTTGACGGATTTTGTCTATAACTTTATAATAAAGCTATGAAAAAAATCAGAGTAAGCGCGACGAGCGCGAATATCGGCGCAGGCTTCGACTGTATGGGCCTTGCGCTGAATCTATATAACGAAATTATCGTGGGCGGCTGCGATAAAAAGCTTGTTATAGAAACGGAGCCGCATTTGCCGGACGATGAAACGAACCTTGTATATAAATCCATGAAAAGCGTTTTCGACATCTGCGGAAGCACGCCGAACGTCTACATTAAGCAAATAAATAATATTCCCGTGGCGAGCGGCTTGGGTTCGAGCGCAGCCTGTATCGTGGCGGGGGTTTACGGTGCAAACGCGCTGCTGGGCGGCCCTTTAAGCGAAAGGGAAATAGTTGATCTTTGCACGTCCTTAGACGGCCATCCCGATAACGTCGTGCCCGCGATCAAGGGCGGGGTGGCGGCGGGCGTTATGATGAACGGGACTGTGGAATACATCAAATGTAATGCGCCGGAAAATCTTATACTGTATGCTGCAACGCCGGATTTTGAGCTTCATACGACCAAATCAAGGTCGGTTTTGCCAAACTTTTATTCAAGGCCGGACGTCGTTTATTCGCTCTCGCGCGCGATAGTGACTTTCGCCGCGCTCGTCAATTCCGATATAGACAAGCTAAAGGTCATTGACGATAAGCTCCATCAGCCCTACAGAAAGCCTTTGATAAAAGGCTACGGCGACATAACCGGTATTTTTGAAAAAAACGGCGCGGTATCACATTTTTTGAGCGGCGCAGGCCCAACTATCATCGGGCTTTTTAAGGAAGAAAAACAATTTTCTTTGCCGGGTAATTGGACTTTACGCAAGCTTAACATCGTCAACGACGGCGTAAATGTTACGGAAGTTTAAAATATGCCGCACTCTTTTGAGCCCCTTTCTGGCCCCCATCCTAAAGTGCTGATCTTAGGCTCGATGCCGGGCGCAGAGTCCTTAAAACAGCAGATGTATTACGCTCATAAATCGAACCGCTTTTTTAAGATACTTTTTCAGTTTTTTGGCTGCGAATATTCTTCGGACTCTGAAGTGAGGCGGCAGCTTATAATAAATAACGGTATCGCGCTGTGCGACGTATTTAAATATTGTGAGCGGGAAAATTCCTCGCTCGACAGCCGTATAAGTGCGGAAATCCCCGGCGATATCGGCGGGCTGCTCAAAACATATCCGACTATTGAATCGGTACTGTTGAACGGGCGTAAGGCGGAGGAAGGCTTTAATAAATGGTTTTCGTATCTTACGATAAAGTCTTACGCGCTCCCATCGACAAGCCCGGCGAACGCGTCTTTTTCTTTTGAAAAGCTGTACGGGATATGGTCGAAAAAGCTGTCGGAGGCTTTGGGGTTCTGATGCGAAAATAGTAATATTTTGCTGTCTTGTAGAAAAAAAATAAAAAAGCGGCGTTGTGCGCTTGCTTTTTTTTTATATAAAGCTTATTATAAAAGTACAATTTAGCTTAGTTACGGTCCTTTTTTAAAAAGGCTAACAGGGAATGCGGTTAAAAGCCGCGACAGCCCCCGCTGCTGTAAGAGAATACGAAGTTTTCGCCACTGGTTTATTTAACCGGGAAGGCAAAGCGCAAAAGGTTTGAATTCTCAAAGTCAGAAGACCTGCCGTAAATTAAAGCTTATTAACAATATCTCGGAGGGAGATAGGCGTTAAATACTGGCATTTTAAAATGCCGTTATTTTTGCTGTGCTCTCCGGATAAAAGAAAGGAGAGTTTTTTTATGAAAAGAAGAGTTACGTCGTTGGTGCTGGCAGTATTTTGTGCTTTTTTGCTTTGTTCGTGTTATTCCTCGAAGCAAGCCAAAGCGATTGAAAAAGAAGCCGTTTCGGTCATTGATTGGTTGAAAAAAGACTTGGGGCTTAAAAGCGGCGATGATGTAGCGGATGTGGATTTTGTTACCACGGATTACAGCGGTAACCCCGCTATCTCCGTTGACGCGCTTAAAACCTTAAGATATGCTAAATATTTTAAGATAGACGCCGATTACGACAAGACTTATGAGAATTTAGAGGACGCGTTTGAAGAGATTTATCCGGATAAAAATGCTGCGGCAAGCGCGCCGTTTTCAACCCTTTGCTATATCGCGCTTTTTCTTGAAGAAACTGGCAAGGACACCGCGTCCTTTTGCAGCTATGATATCGATTTAATAAAGCTCGGAGCATACGAAAATACCTCGCTTGCGGGATATTTCGATTTATATAATGTTCCCGTTATGCTGGAGGTTTTAAAGGGAAAAACCGTCCCCGCGGCCTCAGCAAATACTCCCGTAAAGCTTATCGAGACTTTAAGTGAAAAACAGGATGAAAACGGCGGCTGGGGATATGAGGACTGGCAAACCGGCGTATATTCGACCGACGTCGATACGACCGCCGCTATTTTAGGCGCGCTTGCTCTCTATTACGACGATATCTTTGCGGCAAAAACGGCGGGACAAAAGGCGGAGGCATATCTAAAAACCTGTAAAAATCCCGACGGCACTTATAAAAGCTCGTACTCAGACAAAAGCTCATCTAGCACGGCGGTAGTTTTGTGCGCGTGCGCAAGGCTTGCAAAAGAGCCTTTCGGCGATAAAAATGCGGATATCTTAAAAACTATGGAAGTCTTCAAAAATTCCGACGGCGGCTATAAATCAGGAATCGAAGACCTCTTATCCGACAGAATATCCACAGGCGATACATTAAAGCTTTTATATGAGGCGCATGTATTCTATAAGACAAAGTAGAATGGCCTTTAAAATGAAATTGCCCTTAAAATAAGATGAAAAAAGTTATTTCTTTGATTTTAATTTTTAGCGTATGTGTTTTCTCCTTTGCTTGCGTTATTGAAACGCCGCAACAGCACTACGATTCCCTGCCCGAGGGAGAGCCTACGGGGCGGTTTGCCGAGATTTCGGTGAACTGCTCGTCTGTATTTTCGCATCTTACGGATCTCAAAGCCGGAATAAAAGATATTTTGCCGCCGGACGGCGTTATTTTGGCAAAAAAGAAATATGAGATCAGAAAAGGCGATACGCTGCTTAAATTCCTGGCGGACGCCTTAAAGAACGAAAAGCTGCTCTATGCCGTCAATTCGGGGTATTTGGTTTCGATAAATAATTTAGGCGAAAAGGATTGCGGCAGTACATCGGGCTGGATATTTTTCCTGAACGGTAAAATGCCGTCTTTTGGGGCAAGCTCTTATTTAGTGAAAGAGAACGACGTTATTGAGTGGCTTTATTCTTGCGACATAAAGGACGTGCAAGGACTGGAAAGTTGAAAAACCCTATAAACATTTTAATATTTTATCTTTTTGTAGTTGTGTTTACAATGGCGGCGCAGAATCCGTTTTTTTCCGCCGTCTCATTTATTGCGGCATTTTTATATTCTGTAATTCTTTTTAAAACTAAGGCGCTCAAATTCGCGCTGGGCTTTTGCCTGCCTGCCGTCATACTTTTCGCGGCATTTAATTTGTTTTTTGTGCATAAAGGGCAAAGCGCGTTTTTGTTTATAAACGGCAACCCTATTACGCAAGAATCGCTTTTCTACGGGCTTAATTCCGGAATAATTTTTTCCGGCGTCATTCTGTGGTTTTATACCTTTAACGAAGTCTCTTCCGGCGGCCGGATATCGGCTCTTTTTTCTAAACCCTTGCCGCAGATCACGCTTTTATTTTCTATGACTATGCGCCTGATCCCGGATTTTAAGAAAAGAGCGGGGCATATCTCGGACGCGCAAACTATGATAGGAAAGGGCGCAAGCGGCAAAGGTCTGTTTAAACGGATAAAATACGGCCTTATGATAATTTCGGTTTTAATAACTTGGTCGCTTGAGAACGGTATAGAAACGGCAGACTCGATGAAAGCAAGAGGATACGGCGGAAAGGTAAATAAAGCGCGGGTAAAGAGAAAGCTTATTTTGAGCGAAGCGCTCTTTTTTGCAGCTCTGTTGTCGGCGGCGGCGTTTTGCGTTTTTTCGATCGTTTCAGGGGCAGCGGGTTTTGAATTTTTTCCGTTTGTCAGAATAAGCATAGACCCTTTCTTAGGAATAATTTCCTTAGCGGTATTTACCCTGATTTGTTTTTATCCCGTTTATTTAAGTCTGTATAAGGAGGCAAAATGGCGTTTATTGAAATCAAAAATCTAAGCTTTCAGTACAATTCACGCAGCGTTCCAGCTCTTAAAAATGTCAGCTTAGACATAGATGAGGGCAGCTTTATCCTTATAACGGGGCGCAGCGGAAGCGGAAAGAGCACCCTATTAAAAATGCTCAAATCCGAGCTTAACCCCGCCGGTAAAATGACCGGAACCGTTACGCTATACGGAACAAATGTTAAGGATATGGCCATAGCGCAAAGCGCGCGCGCCATAGGCTACGTTTTCCAAAACCCCGATAATCAGATTGTGACGGATAAGGTTTTTTCCGAGCTTTGCTTCGGCCTTAATAATCTGGGATTTTCTGATGATGAAATTGAATTGAAAGTAGCGGAGATGTCGGAGTATTTCGGCATCAACAGGTGGCAGACGGACGATATTTCTTCTCTTTCGGGCGGCCAGAAACAAATCCTGAACATTGCCTCGGTTATGCTTATGCAGCCCCAAGTCCTGATTTTGGACGAACCGACAAGCCAGCTCGACCCCTCTGCCGCAACCGAACTTACCGGCCTTATAAAGCGCATAAATTCTGAATTCGGCGTGACCGTCATTATGACCCAGCATCGCGCCGAGGACGTTTTTTCTATCGCAGACAGCATAGTGATAATGGACGGCGGAGAAGTCGTTTGTAATAAAAAACCGCGTGAGCTTGCCGATTCTGCGGCCTATATTTTAGCCGGGCACAATATACCGGATTTTCTTCCCGCGCCTGTAAGGGTCTTTAGCGGGCAAAATACGGGCATTCAAATGCCTCTAACCGTATCAGAGGCGCAAAAGGAGCTGAAAAAACTGATAAAAACGGGGGGTCCCGCCTCAAAGCCTGCCCGCGCATTTGTACGTGAAAAAGAAGAAAAATCCGATTGCGTCATAACTGTTAAGGACGTTTATTTCAGGTACGAAAAAAACTCGCCCGATATTTTAAAGGGATTAAACTTAACTGTAAAAAAAGGCGAAATATTCTGCATTATGGGCGGGAACGGCGCGGGAAAGTCAACTGCTTTTTCGGTTATCGCAGGTTTAAAAAAGCCCTACGCCGGCAGCGTAAAAATTCTGGATAAAAAAACTAAGGACTATAAAAACGGTTCGCTCTACGACGGGCTGCTCGCAGGCCTGCCGCAGAATCCGTACAATCTGTTTATCGGCGATTCACTGAGAGAGGACCTCGCTCTGATGAGTACCGATCAGGCAAAAATCGACGGCGTGGCGTCTCTCACCGGTATAGGAGCGCTGCTAGATTTTCATCCGTACGACCTTTCGGGCGGGGAAGCGCAGAAAGCCGCGTTTGCAAAAGTGCTGCTAGCTAGCCCGCAAATAATCCTGCTTGACGAGCCGACTAAGGGTCTGGACGCAGGCTTTAAAAAAGAATTCGGCGCGATCTTAAAAAAGCTGGCAGGGTCCGGCACGACGATATTATGCGCGACGCATGATACGGATTTTGCGGCTGAATTTTCCGATAAATGCTGCCTGTTCTTTGACGGGCGGCTCACGGCCGCCGCATCGCCGGAGGATTTTTTCAACAATAATTATTTTTACACTACCGCCGCAAACCGCATTGCAAGAGCCGCAGGCTTAAGAAGCGTTACGGCGGACGCTTTAAAAGAGGAGTTAAATAGTTCACTTTAATGACGGAAAAATCGAAAAACAGAATAAGAACCGCCGTATCTTTATCGGTGATTTTATTTGTCGCCCCGCTGATCGCGCTGGCGGCGGTTTTTTCAGAATCAAAATATTACGCGCTCTTTACTTTAATTGCAGCACTTATATCGCTTGTGCCTTTCTTCTTACTTATAGAAAACAGAAATTTAGGCGTCCAAAGGCTTGTCCCGACGGCAATTATGACCGCCGTAGCGGTAGCGGGCAGGGCTGCGTTTTTCTTCGTTCCCCAGTTCAAGCCGATAATCGCGATAGTTATAATAACGGGCGCGGCTTTAGGGGCGGAGTCCGGCTTTTTGTGCGGCTCGCTTTCTATGCTTTGCTCCAACTTCATTTTCGGGCAAGGCCCGTGGACGCCGTTTCAAATGCTCGCCTGCGGGCTTGTTGGCTTCATCAGCGGTTTTTTGGGCAGAAATAAAATCACAAAAAGCGTCATTTTTCTATGTGTTTGGGGTTTTATGTCTGGCATACTATACGGGCTTATTGTAGATACCTGGTCGGTTTTGAGCATTTCCTCGCAAGCAGACCCCGCTGCTGTGCTGTCAACGTATATGGCGGGGCTGCTTTTCAACCTTATCCTTGCCGCCGCCACCGCAGTTTTTTTGGCTCTAATAGCAAAACCCCTGCTAAAAAAATTAGCAAGGGTAAAGATGAAGTACGGGCTGTAACAATTAGTTTTATAACCGTCTGAAATTTTTTATATTATATTTACAGGTCCTTGTTTTCGTACAGCGAAAAAAGCATTTTATGGATATTTGAATAAACAGGCTCTATTATCGGTTTACCGGTGACGGGGTCTTTTTCTCCCGTATCGATAATTGTCCAGGGATTTTCATAGCTGTCCGTACCGTCTTTTGCGCCGCTGAGCTTCAAATAAAAATTGTTGAACGTTTCGCTTATGTTCTTAAACCAGTCGCCCAGAAAGTCAAACGGGCCTTTATAGTTTATCCAGTATTTGTAATTGAGCATACTTTCATTATGCACCTGCGGCGGGATAAGTTCGCCGACGGATTTGCTAAATTCGGAGTCATCATTGTTGCCCATTTTAGCTATCCTTTCAAAATCGTCGTAACAATAAAAATAGCCGCAATACCTTAAAAAATCGTCGGAGGCCGTCAAAAGCACGTACAAAGCAGTCAGGTTAGCCTCGTTTTCGCGCATGACCCCTTTTACGTGGGCAAGCTCATGCGCGGCGGTAAACACCTGCTCGGTTATAGGCATAAGCTTATTGATACTCGGCTCTCCAAGCGGCAGAAAGGAAACTCCGGCGTAAGAAGTACTCGACATAAACCAGCTGTTGGCAAGTCTTTTAACGCCGGGCGTATATTCAAAGAAATAGCCGTTATCTAAGCGCGTGTATTCTTGCCGGAGTTTTTCATTTAAAGTATCAAAGTCGTACGGCATAACGGCAAAACCTTGTGCGTCGCGCCGTATTTTACCGTTAAGTGTTTCAAGCTCTTTGGCAAAATAAGTTCCTATGTCCACAGCGTCCTCATTTTTATAAACCGTTTGCGACATAGGAATGGCTAAAGGTTCACGAAAATATATGAATCCGGCTGACAGGCAGTAAAGATCAACGGCCGACAAAAGCACGATAAGGATTATAGAAACCGACTTGAGAAACAGACGGAATTTTCTTTTTATTAAAATCCTTATCCCTAAAACAAGCAGGATAAGGGCAGAGAGAATAAACAAAATAACGATCCATTCAAAAATAACGAACGGTACGGCAGAAGTGATTTTGCCCGAAAACGCGACGATATATTGAGAAATATTTTGGCTCATCCATTCGGCGGCCGCAGTATTTTTGCGTAAAAGAGCAAAAACGGCAATTAAAACCGCCAAAAATGCCGCCGCAATATAAAGCGGCAAAAGCTGCTTATAACCTCTGCCGTAGAATTTTTCCTCTTTTCTCATAACAGGATTATAATGCCTTAGAAAATTTTTGTCAATAGGCTAAAAGCTATGTGATGAGCGGACACTTGCGTATAAGCACACTTATAAAAAGCATATATAAATCTACCGCATAAATTTTGTAAATTCACGCAATATATGATTATGGATAAAGCTAAGATAATCCTCTCTAAGTTCGCTACTCCCGATATTATAATAAGGCGGGATTTCAAGTCGCTCAAAATCGAGGGCACCGTTCTTTTTCATCCCGATCTTACCGACGGCGAGGTCATACGCGGAATAGTTGCTGCGCTTGAAAGGAGCGGCGAAAAAGCCGTTTCTTTAGAACGCCTCAACGAAACGGTGCTTTTTGCGTCGGAAACGGAAATATGCCCGTTCAACGAAGAGCTTATCGGTAAGCTGTTGTACGGCGATTCGCTGCTGTTTGTCGAAGGCTTTGATCAGGCAATAGTGATAAACACAAAAAAATGGGATAAACGCGCTGTTGCCGAGCCGCCTACGGACGTTGTAATAAACGGCCCGCGCGAAGGCTTTACAGAGGACATAAAAACGAATCTTAGCCTTATAGAAAAAAGGCTCAAGAGTCCGTCGCTTGCAATAGTAAAATTGAAGATCGGCAGGATCACCGGCACAAACGTCGCAGTCATATATTTGAGCAACGTTGCGGAAAAAAAGGTTGTCGATAAGATAGTTAAAAGGCTTGAGAAAATAGACGTTGACGGCATTATCGATATTCATAATATCGAGCCTTTCATCGACGACCGTCCGTACTCGATTTTCCGTCAGGTATTCTCGACTGAAAAGCCGGACACTATAGCTGCAAAGCTGCTTGAGGGCAGGGTCGCGGTCATGATAGACGGCTCGCCTATGGTATTAACGCTTCCGTTTTTAATGATAGAGGATTTTCAGGCAAGCGAGGATTATTATCAGCGTCATTCTTATTCCACGTTTTTGCGCTGCCTCCGCTACGCCTCCGTTTTATTCGCTTTGTATCTGCCTGCATTGTACGTCACAGTTCAGCTGTTTAATTACGACATTCTTCCCATGCGGCTGCTTATAACTATAATGAACGCCGTTAAAGGCACGCCTCTGCCGCCTCTTTTAGAAATGCTGTTTGTGATTATGCTGTTTGAAATAATCCGCGAGGCCTCAGTCCGGATGCCAAAAGCGGTCGGAATGGCGATGAGTATAGTCGGCGCGCTTGTTTTAGGCGAAACTGCCGTCAACGCGGGAATAATCAGCTCGCCCTCGATCATGATCACGGCGCTCAGCTCGCTTGCTTTGTTTTTAGTGCCCGGCCAATTGCCGGCTTTTACGCTGCTGCGTGTTGTTTATACGGTTATCGGCGGGGTACTGGGCATTTACGGGTTAATACTTGTCACGGTTTACGTGATCCATTATCTAGCGAACCTCGATTCCTACGATACCCCTCAGCTGGCTCCGTTCGCGCCTCTCATACTGGGTGACTTTAAGGACGCGCTTGCAAAGGAACCGTTCAGCCATATGAAAAAGCGTCCCGAGTCCATAGGAAATATAAATAAAACCAGGCAAGCTTAAGCGCCGCACCTTCCCTTTACGTCTATTTCAAAGCCCTTATTTCAAGGAGTTAATAAACAAATGGAAACACAAGAAAAATCTATCACCACAAGGCAGCTTGTACTGCTGTTTTATATTATCAATATGTGCGCAAAGGTGATGACCGTGCCAATACTGCTGCTCAAAATCGGAGGCCGATGCGCGCCGATAAGCTTATTGATCTTTCTTATCGCCGACTTTTTAATGCTGATTGCGTATTTAGTCACGGTAAACGCCGAGCCGGAAAAAACATTTTTCGAGTTTTTAGAATTTAAGTTCGGAAAAATCGTTTCAAAGATCATTTTGACGGTGCTGCTTATCTACACGCTGTCGAAGCTTTGGCTTCTTATAAGCTTTATGGAAAACTTTTTAACTACGAGCCTATTTGACGGCACGACATGGCAAATACTCTCTATCCCCCTTATGCTGCTTCTTATAGCTTTCGGCACTCGCAACTTGAGAAGCCTGGGGCGCACCGCCGAAATCTTTTCGTGGTTTATCATATTAGCCGTTCTTGTTTTGATAGTGCTGATAAATAATTTTGAAATCATGCGCTTGTTTCCCATAGGCGGCGATAAAGACGCGTCGGTTTTTCTTCCGACGCTGATGATGCCTTTATGGTTCGGCGATTACCTCTTAATGTTTTTATTTATGGGTAAAACAAAAAAAACCAAGCATTTTAACGGCGTTCTGATTGGCAGCGGGGTAGCGGTGGTCATACTTAATTTTGTTGTTCTGTGCCTGATTTTCACAAGTTATATCGATATCGTCCATTACCTTGATTACGGCAAAAAAATCAGCGCGCTGACGCAGATAAGTATATCGCGGCTAAGCTTTGGAAGGTTTGACATTTTGCTTTTCTGTGTTGCCCTCATTTCTATAATCTTAAATCTCGGCCTATATTTTTACGGCGGAGTGCGGATGGGAGAACGCCTGTTCGGTAAAAAAGAGCCGAAAAATATCAATTCATTTATTGCAGGCGGAGTGCTCTATTTTTTGTTTCTGACCGTTTTTTCAAAAGAGCTTGTCAGCTTTGAAATTTTCACACGCTATCTGAATTATTTTAGCTGGGCGGTCCATATCATCCTCCCGCTTACTCTGATGACTGCAGCGCTAATAAAAGGAGGCAAAAGAAATGGCAGAACAAAAAATGTCCAAGCCGTGGAAAATACGGGCGTATAAACTGCTAGCGGTACTTTTCGTACTCTTTGCCTTCTTTCAGTCGCTTGTTTTTTCAAATACGCCGCAAATAGACATGAGGGCGGTCGTTACCGTTTTAGGTATCGATTCCGTGCCGGGCGGGCGTTTCAAGACCTCTGCCCATATTTTAGTGCCCGTTGCCGCCGGCGAAACAAAGTCGAGCCAGGACCTCATCGAGTCGGAAGGCTCCTCCCTTGCCGAGGCGATAGACAATTTAAGCGTAACAAACGGAACGAAAGTAGAGATTTCCCAATGCGGCATGGTGATTTTCGGAAAAACACTCAGCGAGAAGGACGTTTTAGAGCATGTGAAAATGCTTATGAGCGACGGCCGCGTGAGCGCGGGAGTAGTTTTGATTTCCGCCGATAAGCTCGAAGCGCGCGATTTTTTGGAAAAGCACAGCAAAATGAGCGACGAATCGTCTACGAACGTGAACAGCTTTATTTCGTTTTTTGAAAACAGCCTGTATATGCCGACCTTAACGATGATCCGTTTTTTAGCAAACAGCACCACCGAATCCCGCTCATCGTTCCTGCCGTGCATTGAGCTTAAGGAGAACATGAGCGAAGATACGGGCAGCTCCGGCGGCTCGGGCGGCGAAGGCGGCGGAAGCTCGGGCGGCGAGAGCGCGCCGGTTTCAAAAACTAAAATAGAGAGTATAAGCACAATAGTTATTTTCCGCGACGGCAAAAGGGTAGGGATACTCGACAATGTCGAAACAAGCGGCCTCAGCTGGACGGATAAAAGGTCGAAAAGGGGCTTTATCCAGTTGGACAAGTTCGAGGAGTTCGGCAGGGAATATCAAAATATAGCGGGAAAGGTTTCCTCAAAAAAAGCTTCTATGAAATATTTATTTAAGGACGGAAAGCCCGTGCTTAAAGTCAAAGTCCGCGCAAAAATAGGGCTACTTGACCATCAGATGTTCACATACGATTTAGATAAAGCAAAGCTTAGCGATATCAAGGTGGTAAATATGCTCGACCGCCGTATGAGCGACAAAATCCAGTCTGAAATCGACGCTGCGATCAATGCCGTCAAACGTCTGGACTCTGATTTTATGAGGCTGAGATATAATTTCTTCCGTATGAAAAACAAGGAAATGACTAAATACGAAAGCGATCCCAATAACGATTTTATCAGGGACCTGACGGTTGAATATGATATTAAGTGCGACGTGCGCTAATTATTCTTCCAATACGCTTTGTGTAGTTTTTTTGCTCAGCCTTTCGGTGTCGCTTGTTTGCCCGGCAATAACTAAAATATCGTCGGGCAGCAGCGCGCACGTCCCTCCGGGCGTAACGATTACCTCATCGCCCCGCTTTATAAGTATCACCGAAACCTTTTCGGTATTTCTTAAGTTTAGCTGCACCAGCGTTTTATTCTGCCATTTTTGCGGGGTTTTTATCTCCACGATCTTAAAGTTATCGGTCAGGCTCATAACCTCGATCATATTCGGCTTAGAAAGTGACGCCGCAAGCTTTTCGCCCATTTCCTCTTCCGGAATAACGACGCTGTCCGCGCCGATTTTTTCCAATACGGTTTTATGGAACTTGTTCTGGGCCTTTGCTATAACGTACTTAACTCCGAGCTGCTTGAGCATAAGCGTAACAAAAATACTGGCTTCGATATTTTTGCTTATACAAACAGCCGCAACGTCGAAATTATTGACGGCAAGGCGCGTTAAAACCCTTTCGTCGGTCGCGTTGGCGCAAACCGCCTGCGTGCAGAAATTGTCTATCTCGTTGACTTTTTCCTGATCCTCGTCTATGGCAAGAACGTCCGCGTTATCGCGGTACAGCGCTTTGCAAAGTGAAGTTCCGAAGCGTCCAAGCCCCACTACAAGAAATTGTTTTTTTGTTTGTTTTGACATTTTGATCAACCTCTGTTTGAATAATTAAAAGATCGTTTCATCCGACTATTATACTGCCTTCGGGGTATTTTATAAGCGTCGAGTCTTTATCTGTAAAGAACGCAACTCCGAAATTCATAAGCCCGACTCTGCCTATGAACATCACGACGGCGCCCGCAATTTTACTCGGCGCGCTAAGAAAAGGCGTTACTCCGGCCGAAAGCCCGGTGGTGCTGAATGCGGAGGCCGATTCATAAAGCATATTATTAAAGCTGTAAAGCCCCGCCTGCGCTAAAGCCGCGTTGCCGCGCTCGGCTATTAAAAGAAAAACTGTGAGCGATAAAATGAGCGCAATGCCCAGCATAGCTATCGAAAACGCCTTATAAACCGTTTTATAGCCTATCTTATGTTTAAACATAACGACCTCGTTTCTGCCGCGCATTACGCTGACTACCGTTATGATAATAAGGGCGAACGTCGTCGTTTTAATACCGCCGCCGGTCGCGCCGGGCGATGCGCCGATAAACATCAGCGTCGAGAAAATGACCTTGCTGGCAGGGTGCATCGCAGCCTGATCCATTGCTGTAAATCCGGCCGTCCTTGCCGTTACGGACTGGAAAAAGGAGGAGAGCAGTTTTTGCATAAAGCTTTCGTCTTTGAGCGTTCCGGGATTGTTGTATTCAAGGATCATAAACATAACCGTTCCGAATAATATCAAAAATCCGGTAAACGTGATTACGACCTTCGTATGGACGCTCAGTTTTTTCATTTTGCCTTTGTTTACGAATAAATCCGTAATAACGGCAAAGCCTAAGCCGCCGATAATGATAAGCGCGCAGACCGTCAGGCACACGATCGCGTTAGATTTATAGCCGTAAAGGCTGACAAATTCATTTCCCGGAACGGCGAATAAGTCGAACCCCGCATTGCAGAAAGCCGAAACGGACGTAAACACAGCCTGCCATATACCGATAGGGCCGTTAGCGGCGCAGAAAAAGGGCATAAGTATCGCGCTCCCCGCGCCTTCGGCAATACCGGTAAGGATAAGTATCGCTCGCACAAGCCGCACAATTCCTTTTGTAGTGTCCTGGCTTAGCGAGTCCTGAATCGTGAGCCTGTCCTTAAATGAGATTTTTTTGCGGATTATCAGCATAACGAAAGTCGTCGCCGTCATAAAGCCAAGTCCGCCAATTTGGATCAGCAGCAGTATCACCGCTTGACCGAAGTATGAAAAGTGCAGCGCGGTGGACAGAGTCGTAAGACCCGTCACGCAGACCGCGCTTGTGGAGGTGAACAGCGCGTCGATAAAATTCGTCCATTCCCTTGATTTTGAGCTAATAGGCAGCGTCAGTAAAAAACTGCCGATCAAAATGATGCCTAGAAAACCAAGTATGATTGTTTGCGCCGGCTTGAACCGGAATCTGCATTTAAATTTTAAAGTTTGCTCTTTCATTATAATATATGTTTTTGTTCCTGTGTAAATCCTTTTAAAATTTCTGCGGCAAATAAAGGGTATTCATACCGCAGGATAAATCCTGCACCTCGCGCCTTTGGCGCGCCTTCCGCGCTAAAGCGCGGGGTATGCACCTTTGTCGGTGGCGCAAAAATGCCCTTGCAAGCAAGCATTTTTGCTTCTGGAATCAAAAAAGTTAATATTAAACCGAAATCAAGCAGCTTGCGCTTGAGGCCATCCCTTTTTCCTCCCCGGCAATACCCAGTTTTTCGGTAGTCGTGGCCGAAACGGTCACAAGGGCGGGGGATATGCCGAGCGCATCCGCTATATTTTTCTGCATTGCCGGAATATGGGGCGCAAGCTTTGGCTTTTGAGCCATTATCACGGCGGAAATATTACCTATTGTATATCCTTTATCCTTAATTTTTAAACCGACTTCCTTTAAAAGCCCTATACTGTCCGCGCCCGAATATTTGTCGTCGGTGTCGGGAAATAAAACTCCGATATCGGGCAGGTTAGCAGCCGAAAGCAGCGCGTCCATTACGGCGTGCGTTAAAACGTCGGCGTCGGAATGGCCAAGTAAGCCCTTATAATGCTTGATCCTTACGCCGCCTAAGATAAGCGCACGCCTCTCAACCAGTTGATGAACGTCAAACCCCGCGCCTATTCTTAAGGACGAGCCGGGCAGGCGGAACAGGTCTTCCGGCGTTGTTACTTTTATATTTGAGTACTCTCCGCTCACGATATGCGCTTTAAATCCCGCGTTCTCATAAACTGCGGAATCATCGGAAAAAACTCCGTCAGCTTTTTGGTATGCGGCGGATATCTCATTAAATCTGAAAGTTTGGGGAGTTTGGATATTATATAAGACGTTTCTGTCCAAAGTTTTAACGGCTAAGCCGTCTTTAACCTCTTTTACTGTATCGGTACAGGGTACTGCGACGACGCCGCTTCCGTATTTAAGCGCGGAATCGATGCTTTTGTCGATAGTTTGCGGCAAAATATACGGACGCGCTCCGTCGTGTATGCAGACTATATCGCATTGCCCGGCGGCTTTAAGGCCGTTACGGGCAGATTCAGTCCGGGTTTGGCCGCCTATGGCTAGCGTTACATTTTTGTATTGGGCGGCAATCAAGGATATAGCCTCGCGGTCGCAGTCGGCGCAGACGAGGACTATTCTGTTCACGCGGCTCAGCATAAAAGCGTCAAGCGCGGTTTCAACGATAGTCTTTTTGCCTGAAAAATGCAGTATCTTATTATAATTAAGGCCCGTGCGCGTGCCTGAACCGGCGCAAAGAATAACGGCGCAAATATCGGGCTTATTTAAAACTTCTTCCATTTTATTATTCGCTCTTGACCTCGTAAAGCGCGGCGGCTTCTTCTTTGGACGCTTTTTCGTTCAGGCCTTTCACTATTACCTCTAAAGCGTTCGAGCCAAACTCTACCCTTATAGTATCGCCTATCTTCACTTTATGTGCGGGCTTGACGGCTTTACCGTTCACAAAAACCCTTTCAAGGCCGCAGGCGTTATTGGCTACCGACCGTCTTTTTAGTATTCTGGATACCTTTAAAAATTTGTCGATCCTCATAATTGCACTAAGTATACCATATTATTTTTAAAAAATCTATAATTTTACAGACTCTATACACTTTGATATTTATAAAAACTTTATTTTTCTACAAAATATGGAAGAACTCGGGCAAAATAGTTCAAAAAGGTTAAAAAACTGCTGAAAAACTTTTAAAACAATATAAAAAACAGTTGACTAAAAAAAGGGGTTGTGGTAATATATAAAAGCTGTCCCAAA
>JAVBKW010000046.1:0-15093 GCA_031553855.1 Eubacteriales bacterium
GGCGCGGGACTGTTTCTGCCGATAACCGGCTTTGCTAATGCGATTTCGAGCGCGGCTATGGAATATAAGGCGGAAGGGCTTATTTTAGGCACAAGCACAAAAATGTTCACCGTCGTGGGGCCGGTCGTTGTAAACGGCATAGTCTGGTCTACTCTTGCGGGAATTTTGCACCTGATTTTCTTAGGAGGAATGTAAATGGCTTCTTTTACGATCCATAAAAGTAAGGACGGGCGGGACTGCAGCTTTAAAAACGGCTTAGCAGCCGGAAAAGTAAATAAGGTCACCGAAAAAAAATTTCTTCCCGGAAAACGTCAGACGATATTTTTTAACAATGCCCCGCGCATTATCGCGGGCGCGTCTGTCGTAAGCGAGAAGGAGTCAAAAGGGCCGCTCGGCCGGTTCTTCGATCTGATTGAGCATGACCCTAAAATGGGCGAAAAATGCTTTGAAACCGCTGAAATAAAAATGCTTGAGCTATCTGTGAATAAAGCGGTCGAAAAGGCGGGCTTGAGAAATAAGGATATCGATTTAATGCTCTCGGGCGACCTTTTGAACCAAATCACAAGCTCAAGCTACGCCGCAAGAGATTTAGGAATCCCGTATTTAGGCGTGTACAGCGCATGCTCGACGATGACGCAGGCTTTAGCTCTTGGCGCGTCGTTTATTAGCGCGGGGCATTATTCTAACATTATTTGCTGCACTGCAAGCCACTTTGCAACCGCGGAACGGCAGTTCCGTTATCCGCTTGAATACGGGTCGCAGCGGCCGCCTTACGCTCAGTGGACGGTTACGGGCGCCGGTTGCTCCGTGCTTTCAGACAGCGGAGACGGCCCTTCTATTACTTCGGCGACGTTTGGCAAAGTAGTCGATTTCGGAACTACGGACCTTTCTAATATGGGCGCGGCTATGGCTCCCGCGGCGGCGGACACGCTATTATCGCTCTTTAAGGATACAGAAACTTCAGTAGAAGATTACGATCTTATTTTAACGGGCGATTTAGGTAAACTAGGCTCGGATATTATGCGCGACCTTATGCGCGAACAGGGCGTAGAACTCGGTCAAATATATAAAGATTGCGGAGCTATGATGTATGATATAACGCAAAAATGCTATCAGGGCGGCAGCGGAGCGGGATGCAGCGCATCGGTATTCAATTCGTATATATTGAATAAGATTAACGAAGGCGTCTACAAAAAAATCGTCTTTTTAGCTACGGGCGCGTTAATGAGTACGCAAAGCTGCTATCAGGGCGAATCGATACCCTGCATAAGCCATGCTGTAGTAATTGAAAACTAAGGAGATTGTAAGGATATGTTTATGGAAATTTTAAATAAGCTTTTAACATATTTAATAGTATTTGCAGTAGGCGGCGGATTTTGTATTTTAGCGCAGCTGTTGATTATCAAGACAAAGCTTACGCCCGCAAGGATTTTAGTAATATTTTTAGTAGCGGGTATTGCATTAGAGGCGTTAGGCGTCTTCAAATATATTAAGGAATTTGCTAAGGCCGGCGCGACCCTTCCTATCTTAGGTTTCGGCGCGGCGCTCGCTAAGGGTTCTATCGAAATGGCAAGAACAATAGGCTTTGCAGGCGCGTTTGCGGGCGGCCTTGTCGCTACCGCATACGGGGTAGGAGTCGCGGTTGTAGCAAGCTTTATAGTTACGCTCATATTTTCGCCAAAGTCAAAATAACTGTAAAAATGGACAAACATCGCGCATATATAGTAGTATGTATGACATAGTATGCGAGGTTCATCCATACAAAAGAAAAAAATACAAAAAAAAACGCAAAAGAAAAGGACTGATAATTTTTTTATCAGTCCTGCTTTTTATTATATTTTTAGTTACTCTTCACTTAAAAGTCAACGTTGACCCATTGATCCAAAAGATATCAGAGCAGCGTGTAAAGGCTAAGGTTGGCAGCATAATAGATTTAACGGCGGCGGAGGTTTTCGATAATAACTTTACCTACAGGGACTTTGTTACGGTAGATAAAGACAGCGCGGGAAACGTCGCGCTGATACAGACAAATTCGGTTCTTATAAACTATGCGGCCAGAAACCTGTCGCTCAAAACGCAGGAAAAGATCAACGCAGAAAAAGCTATCGACACAAACGTGCCGCTCGGCGCATTCAGCGGCGTAGCGGCTTTAGCGGGATACGGCGGACAGGTTGCGGTAAAGGCCGTTCCGCTCGGAGCCGTTACATACGATTACTTTTCTGAATTTGAATCGGCGGGAATAAACCAAACGATCCACAGGCTATATTTAAACGTTAAAGCTGAAATAGAACTGGTATTGCCGGGGAATAATTCCAGCTTTATCAATCAAACTAAGATCATCATAGCAGAAAATATTATTGTCGGTAAAATCCCGCAATTCTATATCGACAGCTTGCAGACAAACCGCTAATGAGACAAAAAACAGTTGCATTTTAGATAATATGATGATACAATATCTTAAATGCAGTGACTGCGGCATAAGAGTTTGTGCAAAAAAACAGAGATCATCTTCATCGGCTGAAAGAGATGAAATGCACAAAAAGATTTTCCCCGCAAGAGCACGTTTTCTGAAAAGCGTCAGTAGGAAAATGCGGGTCGTTCCGTTAAAGACTTTTTGAGGCCGCTATTATAGCGGTGAATTAAGGTGGTACCACGCTGTATTATGCGTCCTTAAAACTAATAGTTTTAGGGGCGTTTTTTTAGTTTAGTTATAGTTTGGAGGAAAGGACATTTATGGAAAAACAAATCAAAGAGCTTGTTGAAAAAAGTATCGCTGAAATTTTGAAAGCCGATTCAGTAAGGGTTTTGAACGATCTCAAAGTTCAGGTTTTAGGCAAAAGCGGCGAGCTGACGGGGCTGCTGCGAAATCTTAAGGATCTTCCGCCTGACCAAAAACCCGTTGTCGGAAAATACGTTAACGAAGCAAGGGAAACGCTGGAGCAGGCGTTTAACGCGGCTCAAGGCAGGCTTGAAAACGCGGAGCTTTCCCAGAGGCTGGCGAACGAAAAAATTGATATCACTATCAATAAACAAACTTTTAAAAAGGGCGGGCTTCATCCTATCAATTTAGTGCGCAATAAAATCACAGATTTTTTCGTTTCGCTCGGATTTTTAGTGACCGACAGCCCCGAAATTGAAACTGAACACTATAATTTTGAGGCGCTTAATATTCCGGACGATCATCCGGCGCGCGAAGTACAGGATACTTTTTTCATTACCGAAAAAATTTTATTGCGTTCGCAGACCTCCACAGGGCAGATACGTTTGATGGAAAAAGCTAAGCCCCCCATTAAGATGATCACCTCCGGCAAGGTTTTCCGCTCCGACGATCCCGACGCGACCCATTCGCCTATGTTCCATCAGCTTGAAGGATTAGTCGTCGATAAAAATATCACGATGTGCGACTTAAAAGGCATTCTCGATTTATTTGCTCAAGAGTTTTTTGGAAAAAACACTAAAACGCGTTTCCGTCCTTCGCACTTTCCATTCACAGAACCCAGCGTTGAGGTTGACGCAACTTGTCATAAATGCGGCGGCAGCGGATGCAGGGTGTGCAAGGGTACAGGCTGGATAGAAATCTTAGGCGCGGGCATAGTTAACCGCAACGTGCTGAAAAACTGCGGAATAGACCCCGATGAGTATACAGGCTTTGCGTTCGGTATGGGCGTGGACCGTATCACAAATATTATGCACGGCATAACCGATTTAAGGGTTGTTTTTGAGAACGATATACGCTTCTTAAAACAATTCAACTAAGGAGAAAATCAATATGAAATTACCGTTGAGCTGGCTTAACGAATATGTGAAAGTCGATGATATAAAAGTAAAAGACCTTGCAAAAATGCTTGTCGGAATAGGCTTTGAGGTCGAAGAAATCATTTATACGGGCGAGAATATCGAAAAAATAATAACCGCTAAAATTATAGATATAAAGCCGCATCCGGACGCTGTAAAATTGTCCGTGTGCATTGTCGATACCGGAAAAGAAAACCTCACGATAGTTACGGGGGCAAATAATGTTCAGGTGGGCAGTATAATCCCGCTCGCTCTTGACGGAGCAGTCCTGCCGGGCGGTAAAACAATAGTTTCAAGCCCCTTAAGAGGGATTATGAGCTATGGCATGATCTGTTCGGGCGGGGAGCTTGGAATCGATAACTCCGTATATCCCGGCGCTGAAGACCACGGCATTTTACTTTTAAAGCCCGATACTAAGGCAGGCGTTGATATCAAAGACGTTTTAGGCCTGAACGAATACGTTTTTGACGTTTCCTTAACGGCAAACCGTCCCGACTGCCAGTCCGTTTACGGTTTGGCAAGGGAAGTCAGCGCGGTATTAGGGCGAAAAATCAAGCCTTTGAACCTTGACTATAAAACGGTAAAAACCGATAAAAAAGTTAGCGTTAAGATAAGCAATTATAATCTTTGCTCAAGATATACTGCCCGTCTTATCGAAAATGTAAAAATTGCCGAATCGCCCGAAATAATCAAAAAAAGACTGCGGCTTTGCGGCCTTAAGCCTATAAATAACGTCGTTGATATCACAAATTACGTCCTGCTCGAAATCGGCCAGCCGCTTCACGCGTTCGACCTTTCGTTTATCGAGGGCGGCATAAACGTGCGCGAGGCTTATGAGGGCGAAATCATCAAGGCTCTTGACGAGAAAGAGTATAAGCTGAAAAATACAATGCTCGTAATTGCCGACGATAAAAAACCGCTTGCGATTGCGGGAATAATGGGCGGCGAGTTCAGCGGGATAAATTCCGGCACAAGCTGCGTTCTTTTAGAGGCAGCAAGGTTTGCCAGAGGTTCTATCCGCTCGTCATCCAGGCAGCTGGGACTGCGTTCGGATTCATCGGCAAGGTATGAAAAGGGCGTTGACTGGCAAAGTGTAGACGCCGGGCGCGAACGTGCGCTTGCGTTATTCTGTGAATTAAATGCGGGCGACGTAACAGACTTTGCAAATGAGGACTCGATCCCCGTTCCGTCAAAAAAGATTATACAAACGAGCGGCGCGCAAATCAGCGGCGTTCTCGGCATAAAGGTGACTCCTAAAAAAATTGCCGGTATACTGAATCTTTTAGGAATAGAAACCACTCTAGGCAAAAAAGGCGCGTTATCCTGCGTTATACCTTTATTTAGAGAGGATATCGACAATTTTACCGACATCGCAGAAGAAATGATACGGTTCTACGGCTACGATAAAATAAAATCGACGATGTTTAAGCCTTCTGCCATAACGAGCGGCGGCTTGCCTGTCCGCCAGAAAAGAATAAATGAAATCAAAAATTATATGACGGCCGCCGGAGCGTATGAAATAATAACATATTCATTCTTAAACTATAATAAATATGATCAGCTCGGCATCTCTAAAGACGACAGCCTGCGTGATGTTATCAAAATCATTAATCCGTTGAGCGAAGAATACGGGGTGATGCGGACGCAAATTATTAGTAGTATGTTAGACACAGTATACGTAAATACGTCCAGAAAGAACGATAATTTCAGATTATTTGAAATTGCGCGCACATATAACGCAAAAGAACTGCCGCTTAAAGAGCTGCCTGAGGAAAGAGAAACCCTGTCGGCCGCCTTCTTGGGAAGTCAGGAATCATTCTATTCTTTAAAGTCTGTTATTGCAGGCTTACTTGATTTTTACAAGCTGGATTATTCTTTAGAATACAGCAAAAAGGTGTGGCTGCGTCCGGGGATCAGCGCCGATATATTTATCGGCGGAGAACTGATCGGAAGCTTTGGAAAAATACATCCGTCCGCGGCGAAAAAATTTAACGTTCCCGAATCGCTTTTCTTAGCGGAAGTCTGCATTGAAAAAATTTTGGGTAAAAATATTGAAAATATTAAATTTGCTCCGTTGCCTAAATTCCCGCTTGTGGAAAGGGATCTTGCGGTAACCGTTAAAGCGGACTGTTATATCGGCAATTTGATCAAAACCGTCAGAAATGCGTGTGCGCTTGTTGAGGACGTTGAGTTATTTGATATTTATCAGGGAGAACAAATCGAAAAAGGCTTTAAAAGCGTGGCGTTCTCTATAAAACTGCGCTCTCCCGATAAGACCCTTACGGATCAGGAAATACAAAATGCGATGACTCTGATAATGGAAAAGCTTCAAGAGGATCACGGCGCGAAAATAAGAATGTAATTTTTTCAATGCATGTTTTAAGAAATATGGCAAGAAAGGCACTAAAGGCTATTTAAAGAAAGCTTTTAGTGCTTTTTATTTACGGAACATAGCTTTACAGAAAGAGCAATAGATGTTATAATTTTCTTTGTGGAAAAAGTTGAACTATTAGCTCCTGCGGGCAATTATGAAAGTCTAAAAGCTGCGGTTATGAACGGAGCCGACGCGGTATATTTAGGACTTAATAATTTTAGCGCGCGCAGTAAAGCCGGTAATTTTGATTTGGAACAGCTTAAAAACGCCGTAAATTATGCTCATTTATTCGGCGTCAGTGTTTACGTTGCCGTTAATACAATTATTAAAAATTCCGAAATCGGCGAGGCTGCAAAACTGATCTCACAAGCGCACGAGGCGGGAGCGGACGCATTTATTTTGCAGGATTTTGGGTTGTTTGAAACTCTAAAAAAAGAATTGCCGGATTTAGAATATCATTTAAGCACTCAAGCGGGAGTACACAATTCTTACGGAGCGAAAGCCGCCCAAAAGCTTGGCTTTAAAAGAATAATCCTTTCGCGCGAAACCACGCTTTCCGATATACGTAATATTAAAAAAAGCACAAACGCGGAACTGGAATTTTTCGTTCAGGGCGCGATGTGCGTCAGCTTTTCGGGCAACTGCTATTTTTCGGGGCTTGTTTCAGGATATAGCGGAAACCGCGGAAAATGCCTTCAGCTTTGCCGCAAAAAGTATGAAATGTCCGACGGCAAAGACGTAAACGAGGGTTATTGGCTCTCGCCCAAAGATTTGTGTCTTGCAGAGTATCTGGGGCAGCTTATCGACGCGGGCGTCACTTCTTTTAAAATAGAAGGCAGGATGCGCAGGCCGGAATATGTAGCCGAAGCCGTGAAGTTTTATCGGGAGGCTATCGACGCGTATTTTAAAGGAATCAGTTTTGATGTAAAGTCAAAATCAGATAACTTAAAAGCTATGTATAACCGGGGAGATTATTGCCGCGCACATCTTCTTGAGCCGACCTCAAACGTGATATATCCGTATCTGCAAGGCCATACTGGCCTTAAAATCGGAAAAGTTTCAAAGGTCGAAAACGGCATAGCGTTTGTTGAAAGTAATAAAACTATCAGGCAGGGCGACGGCCTTAAATTTGTCCGAAATAAAATTGAAACAGGGAATTGTTTAGTTTCAACCGATCTTAATAGAACAACCTTTTCCGGCGACGTTAAAGGCGGCGACGAGGTGTTTATTACTAGCGATACAGCTTTGATAGACGATATAAACAAAAGAACAAGAAAAATAAGCGTGGATTGCTTTGTTTCGTTTTTAACCGGACAATTGCCTGAAATAAGCTGCCAAGTCAACGGCGAAACCTTGTCTGTCAAGGGCGGGGAGCCGCTCGAAAAAGCGTTGAGCGCGCCGGTAGGGCGCGGCCGCATCACAGAAGCTCTTGAGGCTTTTGAAGATTCTGAAATAGTCTTGAATGTCAAAACGATAACAGCGGACGACGATATCTTCATTCCAATTTCTAAAATAAAAAACTTAAGACGGGCATTAACGGAGAAAATCAGAAACAAGCTTTTAATATCCCGTAATACTCTTCAAAAATTCAATAATTTTAGTACTATGTCAGACATACTACTAAAGAATAGCATGAAAATCCTTGAAATTACCGAAAATTGTAAGCTGCTCCAATTCGAAAATGTTAATATCATTGATGAAAATACGATTAATTTTTTTGATTATCTTATATACAACCCTTCAGTTTTTGTGCTTGAGGATATAAGTTCTTTTAAGCTTAAAGCCGGTGTTAAGGCAGTTTTGAATTTGCCGAATATCGCAAGAGGAAAGGATCTTGAGGTTTTAGAAGATATTATTTGCAAAAGCGGAATCGAAAATTATATAGTCAATAATCTCTACGGTATAGAGCTGTGCAAAAACAAAAATATCCTTTTCGGGCCGTTTATGAATATCGTAAACAGCGGATTAAATTTAACTGCGATTTCGTCTATTGAGAATCCACAACCGGATAAAAACAACATAACCTATGTTTTCGGCAGATTTCCGATCATGACGTTTACGCACTGTGCAAAAAAATCCTTGAACGGTGATTGCCCAAAAGGATGCAGCGGATATGAAAATTTTACATTGACCGACGAGAAAAACAACAAATTTTCTCTCCGCAGATTTAAAGCGGGATATTGTTACGCCCAAATGCTCAATAGCTTGCCGGTAAATATCATCAAACAGGCAAAAAGCTGCGGATTAAATAAAACACTATTCGATACGACGGGATATGCGGAAAATGATGCAAAGCTGCTGATAGGGAGTTATATTTCAGGCGATAATTTAATTGAGCTTAAAAGTACGAGAGGCTATTTTTCAAAAGACTTAAGGTGAGGCGAAAATGATAGATAAAAGAACAATTAAATCCTTAGAATTTGATAAAATTCTGGAAATATTGAGCGGGTTTGCCGTATCTGAAATAACAAAAGCGGATATGCTGCAAACGCTGCCGGTTTTTGAATTTGACGAAGCGGTCCGGAATCAGACGCTGACGCGCGAGGCATATATTACAAAAACAAAATATAATATTTCCCCGGTTTTTTCTATAGACGACGTCAAGGCAATCGTCAGTAAAGCAAAGATAGGCTCTATCCTGCAAATGGGCGAGCTTCTAAAAGTTGGCAGGATAATAAGAGCGGCGAGGATCTCAAAAAAAGAAATTGAATCGACGGGCGAGGATATAGTATTTCTTAAAAATATCGTTTCGGTTCTTTTTATCGACACAGAGCTTGAAAAGGCAGTCGGCGATTCCATTGCCGGCGAAAATGAAATGAAAGACGAGGCGAGTGATAAGCTAAAAAGCATAAGGCGGAAAATGAAACAGGCGGACGCGCGCCTTAAAGAAAAACTAAACAGCTACACCAGAAGCGGCAGTATATCGAAATATCTTCAGGACAACCTCGTTACGGTCAGGAACGGCCGTTTTGTGTTGCCGGTAAAATCCGAATGCCGCGCCTCCGTTCCCGGGCTTATTCACGACCAGTCCTCGACTGGCTCGACCGTATTTATCGAACCTTTTCCTATTATTGATTTAAACAATGAAATAAGGTCGTTAAAATTGGAAGAAGCACAGGAGATAGAGCGCATATTGGCCGTGTTGTCTGAAATGGTTTCAAACAGCTCTGACAGACTGGTTTTATGTCAGGATGCCTGTGTTATGTTAGACATAGTATATGCAAAGTCGGCTTTTTCCGATCATTTCCGTTGTTCTTTGCCTAAACTTAATACTAAAGGTTTTGTAAAGCTTATCAATGCGCGGCATCCTTTGATCGAAAAAAACAAGGTTGTGCCCGTTGATTTATCGTTTGGCGACGACTATAAGCTGCTGCTTATCACCGGCCCCAATACCGGAGGAAAAACGGTTTGCTTAAAAACTGTCGGGCTTTTTTGCCTTATGTCTTATTGCGGCATTCCGGTGCCGTGCGGCGAGGGCAGCGAGCTGGCGGTTTTTGACAATGTTTTTTGCGATATCGGAGATGAACAGAGCATCTTAAATTCTTTGAGTACTTTTTCCTCGCATATAGTCAACCTTGTCGATATAACTGATAAAATCACAAATAAATCTTTGGTTTTGCTGGATGAGCTTGGCGGGGGAACCGATCCTGCCGAGGGTGCGGCGCTTGCAATCGGCATAATCAAATATATTGAGCTTATGGGCGCAAACGGAATACTTACTACGCATTACGGTGAATTAAAGGAGTATGCTTTAGTCAGTAAGAACATAAAAAACGGCTGTATGCAGTTCGACGAGGAAACGCTGCGGCCCACCTATAAATTGATAGTAGGTATTCCCGGAGTCAGCAACGCCCTTAAAATCGCGCGCAACTACGGGCTTAACGACTATATTTTAAGGGAAGCAAAGAATAACCTTAAAGAAGAAACCGTCAAATTTGAGTTAGTGCTGCAAAATGCCGAAAAAGTTAAAACCGAAGCGATAAAAGAAAAAGAGGAGCTGCAACTGCTTAAAACGGAGCTTGAATCCGAGCTTTTAAAAGCTAAGACCGAGCGGCGTTTGATAAACGAAAAGCTGGAAAGAATAAATGCTAACGCTCAAATCGAAACTAAAAAAATCGTCAATAAAAACATCGAAAGAGCCGAATCGATAATTGAGGAAATGAAAACGCTTATTGAAGAGGCTGACGAAAAAGCGTTACTGACGGCAAAACGTAAGCTGCGCGAGCTTGAGGACATCCAATATCTGGCTTCTAAAAGCGAAATACCGGTTACATTTAAGGCAATTGATAAAAACGACCTGCGAATCGGAATGAGAGTAATGCTTGCAAAAATCGGTACCGCCGGCGAAATTAAAAAAATCAATCTTAATAAAAACGAAGCTGAGGTTTTGAGCGGAAACGCGGTAGTTACTGTGAAGATTCCCGATTTATGCGCTATAGAAACGCATCAGAATAAACAAAGCAAGCCCGAAGTCAAACCGGATGCGGCGCAAACAAGTCGGCTAAAATCCGAAAATCAGAGCGTTATAGAGCTTAAAGTACTGGGGTTGACTGTGAGCGAGGCGATAGAAATTATATATCCGCATATTTTAAATAATGTTGGACAAAACGCAGCTCTTAAAATAATTCACGGCAAGGGCACGGGCGCGCTGGGCGCAGGCATACGCGGATTTTTGAAAAATACAAAGGAAGTCAAAGCCTTTCGCATCGGAGGCTACTACGAGGGCGGCGCGGGCGTAACCTTTGCCGAAATTATTTAGGAAACGCTTTCACTTAATTTTACTTGTTAATTTTCGAATTTTTTTGTATAATTATCTAAACTGAAACGGGGTTTTCTATGTCTGACTTGAAATTTTTAATAATCGACGGCAACAAAGCCGACGCTCAGCTGTGCAGTCTGCACTTATCGAAAGAAAAATTCGATTCAGTTATTTGCTCCGACTGCGAAAGCGCCGTAAAGTTGTTCAATAAAGATAATTTCGATTTTATTATTATGGAAAAAACTTTTTCTGAAAATGACGGCTCCTACACGTTAAGTAATTTCAGAAGGTATACCGACGTTCCGATTATCGTGCTGTCCTCAATGGCCGACACTATCGATAAAATTGAATCCCTGAACGACGGCGCGGATGATTATATTGTAAAACCTTACGAGCGCGAAGAGCTTATTGCGCGGATCAACGCGGTTTTGCGCCGTACGCACGTGCTTAAAAATTTTGAAAAATTTGCGGACGTTAATTTCGACGGACTGTTTATAAGTATCAAAGAATGCCGCATAAGCATTGACGGAAAGGCTCTCTGCCTTACGCCAAAAGAATTAGACCTTGCTTATTTTTTAGCTTTCCGGGAAAACGAGGTTTTTTCCAGAGAAACGTTATACGGAAGGATCTGGGGTGAAACGGGTAAAAATAATTTACGGACCGTAGACGTACATATAACAAGCATCCGAAAAAAACTTGGGGCAAAAGCAGGGAAACGATTCAAAACCATTCATGGTAAAGGCTACAAATTCGATACAGGCAATATTTTATTTTAAAAGGAATTTAAACAAATGGACGTTTATGCAGAGCAATCATTAAATAACGAGAAAATTGAGAAAAACAAGAAAAAAACTTTCATATTGAGGATTTTAAGATATCTTTGCATCGCGGCGATCGTGGTCGTGACGATTTTAGCGTATTTTAATTTTATGGGAACTCAAGTGTCATTGTGGCCTATCGTATTTGCTATCGTATCGGCAATCTTATTTATTGCGCCTTTTGTGTTAATTTATTTTTTCCTGGGCAGATTTATTGCAAACTCTAATTTAGAATACGATTACTATCTTAACGGCGACCTTTTCAGGATAGTTAAAGTTTTAAACCGCCAAAAACGCAAAAAAATGCTGGAAATTAAAATATCTTCAATTGAATCGGTCGGCAGAGCTAATTCCGATTCATACGAACGTTTTTCCGCGTCTAAGGACGTTAAAAAAATCATAGCGATATGCGATTTTGAAAAAGAGGACGACTTATTTTATATATACTGCAATAATGAAGGGGTAAAACAGCTCATTCATATCCATCCAAATGAGGAAATGCGCAATGCCTTAAGGCGAAGCATCAATAGGATAACTATCATCGATAAAAGTTTTAACGCGCCTATCGTTCCGGCCGCGTCCAAAACAGAAACCGACAGCATTAGCAAGGCGTGAAAAAGAAATATGATCTACTTAGACAATGCCGCCACGACTCCGGTCAATAGTTTAGCCGCAGTTTTAATGGCGGACGTTATGAAAAACGATTTTTTCAACCCGTCCTCTTTATATACTCCGGCAAGCGCGCTCACAAAACGGATTGACGCCGCCCGCAAACAAATCGCAGATATTTTGTCCGTTAAGCCAGACGAAATATATTTTACTTCAGGAGCGACCGAATCCAATAATTTAGCCGTATTTAGCGGTTTTAAAAATAAAAACGGCAATATTATTGTAAGCGGAGGCGAGCATGCGTCAGTTTATGAGGCTGTTATGACGCTTAAAAACAAAGGGACGGACGTTCGTTTTGCTCCGCTAAAAAGCGACGGAACGGTAAATGAAGAAAAGTTTTTAAGCCTCATAGACTCAAAAACCTCTCTTATTTCGTTAATCCACAGAAGTAACGAAACCGGCGCCGTCAACAATATCGCATATTTAAGCGAAAAGGCAAAAGAAATCAATAAAAACCTTTTGTTCCACTCTGACGGAGTACAGGCGTTCGGAAAAGCAGCGTACAAAACCGATATGAAGAGTATTGATCTCTACTCTGTAAGCGCGCATAAAGTCGGTGGTCCAAAAGGAGCAGGCGCAATATTTATAAAAAAAAGCGTCAATATCCAGCCGTATATTTTCGGCGGCGGACAGGAAAAAAATATGCGCTCCGGTACCGAAAACACCGCCGCGATCATAGGTTTTGGTCAGGCCGCAGCCATATATGCCGAAAACTATTCGCAAAAACATATTAGCAGGTTAAACCAAATAATCCAAAATGAGTTGATCTGTAAGAATACTGAAATTATCAGTAATACGACCGATTGCGGCTCAAATATAATTTCGCTGTCCGTTTTAGGCGTGAACGCAGAAATTTTGCAGCGTTTACTGTGCAGTGAAGGTATTTTGATAGGACTCGGATCGGCATGCGCCTCAAAGCTTAAAACAAACAGAGTTTTATCGGAAATGGGGCTTAGCCAAAAACAAATAGCAGGCAGTATACGCTTAAGCACGTCACCGCAAACTACCGAAGAAGAAATTTTATTTTCGTGCAAAAAAATACTCGAGGCGATAGCAAAAATAAAGGGACAAGCAATTGGATAAAGTAATAATTATAAGGATCGGCGAAATATATTTAAAGGGCAAAAACAGGTCTTTTTTTGAGAATCTGCTGATTTCTAATATTAAAAATAAGCTTTCTGGGCTTAACTGCAAGTGTTTTTTCGGACGCAACCGCTATATAGTTTCGGAGTTTGCCGAAAGCGAAGCAAGCGGCATTATCGCGCTTCTTAAAACAGTTTTCGGCATACATTCTTTAAGCACAGGCTATAAAACAGCTACCGATATGAAAAATATCGTCCGTCTTTGCCTTCTGATAACGCCAAAGTCCGGCACTTTCCGTGTGACGGTCAATCGGGCGGATAAAAGCTTTCCCTTAAATTCCGTCGCGCTTGCATGTGAACTGGGCGGCAGGATATTAGACGAAAAACCGCAGCTTTCGGTTGATTTACACGATCCTGATTTTACCGTCAACGTCGATATTCGCGAGGACGGTAAATCCTATGTTTTCGGCGATAAGATTCCCGGAGCCGGAGGTATGCCGGTGGGGAGCGCGGGCAAAGGGATGCTGTTGCTGTCCGGAGGCATAGACAGTCCCGTTGCCGGATATATGATGGCAAAAAGAGGCCTTTCGATACAGGCTCTGCATTTTTATTCATACCCTTACACCAGCGATGCGGCTAAAGAAAAGGTCGTAAGCTTAGCTAAAATCATGCAGAATTACTGCTCTCATATAAGCTTTATGTGCGTGCCGCTGACTCAAATTCAGGAAGCTATCAATAAATACTGCAATAACAACTATCTTATAACGATTTTACGGCGTTTTATGATGAAAATAGCCGAAAAAATTGCTCTTGACCGCGGCTGCGGCTGTATAATCAACGGCGAAAGCTTAGGGCAGGTCGCAAGTCAGACGCTGCAAAGTATAACTGTGACGAACGCCGTAGTCAATGAATTGCCGGTTTTTCGTCCGCTTATCGGTATGGACAAACAGGAAATAATTGAAATTGCAGAAAAAATCGGCACTTATGAAACCTCGATTTTGCCTTATGAGGATTGCTGTACAGTATTTTTGCCCGAAAATCCCGTAACAAGGCCGACGCTTGAGCACTGTTTAGAAGAAGAAGCCAAAATTCCCGACTACGATAAGCTGCTTGAATTTGCTTTAAGCAATATAGAATTCGTTAAGATTTAAGTTGTAAAAACTGCTGTCATCCAAAAATTCGTAATTATCATAATAATTTTGCTTCGGCGCGTTTGCTTTTGTGCAATAAATTTTTTGCTTGCAAGCAAGAGGCAGATCGGCCGAAGCGGCAATTATTTTGTGTTTTTCTTTCAATACAGTCATATCTATTTCAGCTTCGATTATATTTTCCGGCATTTCAAAGCCGCTCGAAGAATCGAATTTACCGCTTTCAAAAAGCCTTCTTGCAATCAAAGCAGGGTAGCCGCCGCCGGTTATCTGTATTTTGTTATTATTGTTGAGGCTTCCTATCCACACCGCAATAGTATAATCTTTATTATATGCTATGCAATATGCGTCTGTATTGCCGTCTTTATCGCCGACAGTCCCGGTTTTCGCACAAACTCCCGGTATTGAGCTGAGCATCTTTGCCGTGCCGTTGCGCGCGCAATCAATG
>JAVBKW010000039.1:0-18553 GCA_031553855.1 Eubacteriales bacterium
TCTAATCTCGGAACAAACCAGGTCGACGGCCATGTAGGGTCGGTGCGGTCAAGGAGCTGTTTATTGACCTTTTCGGGCAGATCAGTCGTCCAGCCTTCAGCTATCTGCATTGTGTAGCCCAGGTGCTCCACATAGTTTATCCTTAATAATGTTACCGGCATTTCGCCCTGAGTTGAGTAGCTCGACGAATAGCCGCCGCCGCGGAAATAACCTCTGTTAGCGGGCGACCATTTCGTGTTTTCAAGCATTGCCTTGATGTCTTTATCCGTAACATCCCACCAGCGTTTCATTTCGCTGTTGCCTTTATTGTCCTTTGCCGCGCCGTTGCCGTCGAGGGCCGCCGCGCCGGAGTTGATGAGGTGGATAAAGCCGTCCTTTGCTTTGCCGGCGGGTTTATATCCGCTCACTCTCTCTACCGCGCTTGCGCTCCAGTATGTGCGCACGTCCGCAAACGCCGACGCTCTGCCGGTCAAAAGCTTTTGCATTACCATCGACAAGCCGTTACAGTTGTCGTTTTCGGTTGCTAAGATTATGGGCTCTCTCTTACCGTTATGGTCGAAAGTTGAGGACAGCATAGCCTCGCAGAAGTCAGCGTTCGGCTTATAGTCAGTCCATTGACGCTGGCCCTGGAATCCGGCTAAGAGCGCGTTCCTGCCCAAAGCTTCCTCGTGCCAGCCGATGTCTTTGAGCTTTTCATTGCCGAGCATAATGTCTTTAATAATTAAAGTCATCTTTGCGGTGAATTCCCATTGCGCGTCTTTTTCATTTCTTGTGAGCTTTCCGCGCCCCCAAGCCGTCTCGTTAAGATCTTCGCCCTCCTGGCAGTTGGCTTTGATCCACTTGAGTTCCTTTTCATACTCGGCTTTGTCGTAAATATTAAGCTCTATGCGGCGTAAGATTTCTACCATATCCACCCACTCGGCACGGATACCGAAATAGTCCTGCATCGCTTTTGCGTTGAGGTCCGAGCCGCCGATACCCATAGACACCGCGCCTATAGAAACATACGCTTTATTTTTCATCTGTCCGACCGCTAAAGCACACTGAGCGTAGCGGATGATTTTCTCTTTTACATCGGCAGGAATTGACGTGTCGCCGCCGTCCTGAACGTCGCGCCCGTAGATCGCAAAAGCCGGCAGGCCCCTTTGCGCGTGGGCCGCCATTACGGCTGCAAGATAGACAGCTCCGGGACGTTCCGTGCCGTTAAACCCCCATACAGCCTTTGTAGTGAGGGGGCTTAAGTCCATCGTCTCGGATCCGTAGCACCAGCAAGGCGTTACAGAGAGGGTCGCAGTAACATTTTCCTTAGCAAATTTTTCTTCAGCTTTTGCCGCTTCCGCCCCGCCCGCAATGGTGGTGTCGGCGATAACGACCTCCGCCTTAGTACCGTCGGAATAAAAGCAATTCTCCTCGATAAGCTTCTTGGCCGCGCGCGCCATATTCATGGTTTGCTCTTCTAAAGACTCTCTTACTCCGAGCCATCTTCCGTCTATACACGGACGGATCCCGATTTTAGGTTTGTTCATTTATAGTTCTCCTTGTATCCAAAAATTTGACATTCAATTAACTTAAACTAATTAATACCGCTTTAATCACTATCGACTTCTTGTAAAATAAATGCAAAAAGTTCAAATCACTTTATTTAATAAAACTAATAATGTTGTTATAACAAATGTTTTGCATCAGACGCCTTGCGTCGTCTATAAAATACTCGCCTTGTTCCACTAAGCCGCCCAAAAAGTCGGCTAAAATGCGGCGGAAGAAATCAAAACGCGCGTAGCTAAGAAAAGAGCGGCTGTCGGTGAGCATCCCCAAAAATGTTCCGAGCGCAGCATATTCGGAAACGTTTGTTAAACTTCGGCGGATCCCATTTAAGGTGTCATTCATCCACCATGCGACGCCTACGCGAACATTTTTGAAGCTGCCGCTTATGGCGCACAGCGCAGGAGTAAATATATCGTTGTTTGAATAAAGAATTGTTTTCGGCAAAGCGTTTTGCTCGGATAAATTATTTAAAAAAGCCGCGAGAGCATCTGTATTCACATAGGAACGGAATACGTCGAAACCTGCGTCGCGCCCTATTTTTTTGAGCGCCACAGAGTTTGTATTGCGCATTGTTCCAAAGTGTAACTGCATTACTATGCCGCGCATACTGTACTGCTGCGCAAAAAATTCAAGCATATGGCAAAAGAAAAGATGTTTTTCCTTATCCGTTGCAGCCTGTCTGTTTTTAAATATTTCCTCGGCTTCCTGCTTCGATACCACTCTTTCGGGTATAAAATCAAACCCGTGATCTGCTATGCGGCAGCCTTTTGACACAAAATAATCAAGCCGGTTTTTTAATGCGGCTTTTAAAGATTCTAAATCTGCTATTTTTACCGAAGAAGCTTTTGAAAGCGCTTCATAGTACTTCTCGTCGAACTCGAAAATCTTATCGGGACGGAATGTAGGGCAAACGGTAGTATTGCCGTATTTCCCATGATTTTTAAGCTCTGATAGAGGATCGTCGGTTGTGGCGACATATTCAACATTAAACAATTCAAAAAGCTTATAGACATCTAAGTTTTTAAGTTTTTCGTTAGCAATATTCCAAATGTTCTCCGCGCTTGAGCTGTTTAATGGCGCGCATATTCCAAATACAAGTTTTAATTCAAGATGCGAGAAATAGTACAGAGGATTTCCTGCAAGCTTAGGCATGATTTCCGCGTACTTAAAAAACTTCTCTTTATTCGATGCTTTTCCGGTTATATAGTATTCATCTACCCCGCACAAACGCATTGCGCGCCATTTGTAATGATCTCCCGCAAGCCAAAGCTCGCCTATATCCGAAAACGTCATGCCTTCAGCTATTTCATTATCGTTTAAGTGACAATGATAATCTATTATAGGCAGAGCTTTTACGTCATTATATAATTCAAACGCAATATCATTCGAGAGTAGAACTCTATCATCAAAAAAACTCATTTTTTCTTCCCTTTATTTTTTCTCAACGATATGCAGCGCAAAGCCCGCTACTTCTTCTTTAAAATATATTGCAACAGGTTTTCCTTTATCGTTAAGTTTTAGCGTTGTTTCATCGAACTCAAAGCCAAGTTTTTCAAAATACGCTTTGCCTCTTGAAAAATTACTGACGCCTATCGCTATATGTCCGTTCCCGCCTAAGTAAGGAGTCTTCATAACTTCTATCTGGTTGTTAACAAAAATCGACGAATTGCCGTTTTTTGCTTCAACACCGAACAATTTTCCAAATAGTTTCGCTGCGGCTAACGCGCTTTTCTCAGTTTTTTCATTTATCCCTATATGCGCTAAATGAATATTCAGCATTTTCCGGACGGCGGAGCTTGTAAGCTTTTCAATCTCATCAAACTTCTTATCCTTAATTAAATCCTCTTTGACCATCCAGCTGCCGCCGCAGGCCACGACTTTATCGAACGCCAAATATTCGGGAAGGTTGTTTTCATCCACGCCGCCCGTCGGCATAAATTTTATGTTTGAATACGGAGCGGAGAGGGATTTTATCATCTTTATTCCGCCTGCGGCCTCAGCCGGGAAAAACTTGACAAAGTCGAGCCCCAGCCCTATTGCCTGTTCTATTTCGCTTGCCGTTGAAACTCCTGGGCAAACGGGAATATTGTTTTCTTTACAAAAGCTTACTATCTCGGGATTAAGACCGGGCGCGACTATCGCTTCCGCTCCTGCTTTTATCGCTTTTTCGGCGTTGGCAATGTTAAGAACAGTTCCGGCTATTAACGTTACGCCGCTTACTTCTTTCTTTATTTTCGCTATCGCCTCGGCGGCGCAGTCTGTACGGAATGTTACTTCCAGCACGTCGAGTCCGCCGTTTTTAAGCGCTTTTGCTAAAGGGACGGCATTTTCTACTTCGCTAATTTTTATTACGGGGATTATTCCCGCATCATAGACTTTTTCAAAAACGGTTTTCATCGCTGCACCCTACCCGAGCCGTCGCCTCCGGCAAGCTTTGACACCTCGTCCACAGACACCATATTAAAGTCGCCGGAGATACTGTGCTTTAAACAGCTTGCCGCCACGGCAAACTCTATAGATTTTTGCATATCGTAGTTATTTAATAATGAATAAATAAGTCCTGCGCCGAAGCTGTCGCCTCCGCCCACGCGGTCAACTATATGGATAAGATAGTTCTTTGAGAAATAATAATCTTTTCCGTCAAAGAGCATTGCCGCCCAGTTGTTATCGCTGGCGGAAATACTGCCGCGAAGAGTGATCGCAACTTTCTTAAAACCGAATTTGTCTTTCAACTGTTTTGCGACCGATTTATACCCTTCATGGTTTAGCTTTCCACCCGTGATATCGCTGTTATCCGCCTTGATGCCGAAAACATCGCATGAGTCCTCTTCGTTTGCAATACAAACATCGACGTACGGCATAAGAGTTGTCATTACCTCTTTTGCCTTATCCTTAGACCATAAATTTTTGCGGTAGTTAAGATCGCAGGAAACAATGATCTTTTTCTTTTTGCAGGCTTCTAAAGCTTTTTTAAGAATAGCTGTACAATTGTCTCCAAGCGCGGGAGTTATTCCCGTCCAATGGAACCAGTTTACTCCTTCGAAAATCTTATCCCAGTCAAAATCTTCCGGGCTTGCGGTTGCTATTGACGAACCGGCGCGGTCATATATGACCTTGCTCGGGCGTTGACTTGCGCCTTTTTCGCAATAGTAAATCCCCACTCTGTTGCCGCCGCGCGCAATGTGGCTTGTATCTACGCCGAATTTGCGCAAGCTGTTTACTGCCGCCTGACCTATCTCGTGCTTAGGCAATTTCGTTACGAACGCCGCTTCTATCCCGAAATTAGCGAGTGACACCGCTACGTTTGCCTCGCCTCCGCCGTATGTGACTTCGAAAGCTTCCGTCTGCAAAAATCTTAAATAATCCGGCGGCGCAAGCCGGAGCATCAATTCACCAAAAGTTACCGCTTTCAGTGTCTTCGACACATTTGTATCCGTAATATTTTTATTATTATTCATTTTTCCTCCTGCTCTCTGTTTTCTTTATTTGATTTTCATTAAAGCTGTTAAACGCCGGAATATGCCGAAAAACCACCGTCAACGGGCAATACTATGCCCGTTATAAAGCCGCTTTTCGTTTCGTCGAGCAGGAACATTAATGCTCCTAAAAGCTCTTCGTCTTTACCGAAGCGATCCATTGGCGTTGCAGATAAAATTTTTCCGGTTCTTGCCGTGGGCGTGCCGTCCTTATTATATAACAGATCGGCGTTTTGCTGAGTTACAAAGAATCCGGGCGCTATCGCGTTAACTCTTATTCCCTGTTTGGCGAAATGCACCGCAAGCCATTGAGTAAAGTTTGAAACAGCCGCTTTCGCGCCCGAATACGCGGGAATCTTTGTGAGCGGCTTGAACGAATTCATCGATGAAACATTTAAAACGCAGCAGCCTTTTTTGCCTAACATATCCTGAATAAAAACTTGACTCGGCAGAACCGTGCCCATAATATTAAGGTCAAAAACGAATGAAAAGCCGGCTTTATCCAAATCGAAAAACGTCTTTATTCCGCTTTCTTTATCTCCGGAAAAATAGTATTCTTTATCGGTATTCGCTTTTGCATTATTGCCGCCCGCGCCGTTTATGAGGATGTCGCAGGAGCCTAAATCTTTCGTTATTTCCGCTCTTACTTTCTCTAAGCTTTCTTTATCTAAAACGTTCGCCTGATATGCTTTGCCGACTCCGCCAGCGGCAGTTATTTCGTCCGCATACTTTGTCGCAGCCGCAAGGTTCAAGTCAAGAAGGGCCGTTTTAGCGCCCCATTTAGCGCACTCTTTTGCAAATGCGCTGCAAAGCACTCCGCCCGCGCCCGTTATTACTACAACTTTGTCTTTTAAATTATACATGTTTTTTTCTCCGTTTTATCTAAGGTTTCCCAGATTCCGCTGATGTACATGGCCCCTAGCGCCCTATCATATAGACCATATCCAGGCTTGCCGGTTTCGCCCCAAATCATACGTCCGTGGTCGGGCCGGACAAAACCTGTGAATTTGTTTTTATGTAATACTTTGCATATCTCGACTACGTCTAAACTGCCGCAGGAGGAATAATGCGCCGATTCCTCAAAGCTCATCCCGCCGAGCAGCTTTATGTTTCGAATATGCATAAAATGAATGCGGTTTATTTTAGAATATTTATCTATCATTTTAACTACGTTATTAAAGTCCGCGCAGCCGAGTGAGCCGGTACAGAACGTCAGTCCGTTGTTCGGCGAATCTACCAATTTTAAAAACCTGTCGATGTTTTCCTCGTTCGTGATAAGTCTGGGAAGTCCGAAAATATCCCACGGCGGATCGTCGGGATGAATAGCCATATTCACTCCGCACTCTTCGGCCACCGGGATTATTTTCTTTAAAAAGTATTCTAAATTGCTCCACAGATCTTCTTTTGTGAGCCTTGAATAATCCTCAAAAAGCTTCTTCAAATCTTCTTTTTTATAGCTTGCGTCCCAGCCCGGCAGCGACATATCACCCGAAAGCGGATTTTTGCCTTTTAACTGATCAGCATAATAGACTAAAGACGTGCTTCCGTCCTCGGCGGTTTTATCGACCTGAGTCCTAGTCCAGTCGAACACAGGCATAAAATTGTAACAGATACATTTTACTCCTGCTTTCGAAAGGCGACGGATGTTTTCGCAATAGTTTGTTATGTATTGTTCGCGCGATTTTTTACCGAGCTTTATATCCTCATGGACGGGCACAGACTCGACAACCTCGAACTTTAGACCGCTTTTCTCCGCGCTTTCCTTAATATTGGCAATACTCTCATTTTTCCATACTTCTCCCACAGCTACGTCGTAAACCGCGGATACTACCGAATACATATTCGGTATCTGCGAAATATACTGTATCTTTACTGGGTCAGATTCCCCGTACCATCGAAACGTCATTTTCATTTTAAAATCATCACTTCCTTATTATTAGATTTATATATCGCAAAAACTATTTTTAATGCTTTGAGCCCTTCTTCAAAACTTACAGAAAACGCGCGTTTCTCTTTTAAGCAATTGTAATACTCGGCAATCAACGCGTCATGTCCGTCTCCCCAACAACTTTTACCAAAGATATTTTTTGCATTGCCGCCAATTAGCTTACCGTCGATATAACAATCTCCGCCGATAAGTTCTAAAAGCCCATTAGCGCTAGATATTTTTATAGTTACAGGCAGACTTTGCTGAGCAGAGGTTGTACCTGAAAACGTTACCGGTACGTTGCCAATCCGCCACGAGCACTCAGATACGTTTTCCACATCAATTAAACCCTGTAATTTTTCAAGCGAGGTGCTGCCTTTTAACGTTTCGGGCATACCTGTGAGGAACTGCATCAGATCTAAAGTATGAATCGCTTGATTTATAAGCAGCCCGCCGCCAGACTCGCTTTTTTTTCCGCGCCACGGACCGGCCTCGTAGTAAGCCGCGTCTCTCTGCCATGTCAGTTCAGCGCTTACATCGAGAATCTTTTTCCCTTCCAAATATTCGCGCGCCGCCGCGACTCCGTTTAAGAAACGGTTTTGCAGACAAACGCCGTATACAGCCTTTGATTTTAAAACGGCTTTTCGCAAAGCTTCAATTTCGTTCGGACTTTTGCAAACCGGTTTTTCACAAAGCACATTGATGTTTTTCTCAAGCGCGGCGATACTCATAGGGGCATGCAAATTGTGAGGAGTACAGATATGAACAGAATCTAAAGCGGCACTTTCAAGCATCTTTGCATAGTCATCGTATATTTTGCAATCCAAAGAATAACTGTTCTTTAACTCTTCCGCCCTTGAAACAACAGGATCACACAACGCAACAATTGTTTCGCCGCGTTTTAACAATGCGTTTATATGAATAGGCGCAATCGCGCCACAACCGACTATCGCTGCTCTCATAAATTTATTTTACAAATTTTCCGTTTATTTCTGCATAACCTTGCTTTTTTAAAACTGATTTGAGCGCGCCGCAGGCCGCGTCAAAAGCTGCGCGGTTCGTTGAAAAAAAGAATTTCGTTTTCATTTCGGTATTGTCTATGTTACTGTAACCGTCAAAAACCATTAAATGCGGCTCAATAGTCAAAACTTTATCGCTTACAATCATCGATACAAGCTTTTCAATTTTGCCGTCGCCATATCCCGACGGAACAAGCTCGCCGGTTAATTTGACAGCGTCTTTAATATGAAAATAATCGGTACGGGCGTGCAGTTTTTCGTAAGCGGTATCGATATCCTGGCCGCATTGCAGATAGTTCGCCGGATCAAAAATTGATTTAAGACCGCTGACGTTATCTAAAACATCAATTACTCTTTCGATATTGTCCGCGTAAATTTCCTTTTCGTTCTCGTGATATAAATCCACATTGTCTTTTGAAGCAAGCTTAACCATTGTGCGAAGGCGGGAAATTACTTCACTTCGGGATATATCGTATTCATCGGTAAAAAAACTGAATATTCGGATTTTTTTACAATCTAAAATTTTACACAGTTTCAAAATATGTTCAAGCTTTGCAAGATGCGGAGTAAAATCATCTGCTATCTTTATTTTACCAATCGGCGAACCTATTGAAAACACTTTAATTTTGTTTTCATCAAGTTTAGTCTTGATCTCCCTTGCCTTTTCCTCGCTGATATCCGCAATGTTCTGCCCGTCAACGTTACGGAGTTCTAAAAGCGAAATATTATTTTCTTTAAGTACTTTTATCTGCTCTTCCAACGCATTGGATGCTTCATCTGCAAACGCGCATAATTTTATAACCATTTTCTATCCTCAAATACTTTTGTCTATTTTTTTGAGCCATAGGTGCCTTCGGTACTAAGCAGCTTATCGCTGCCGCTTTTTTTTATTTTTGAGTTTTTGATTTTTTCTTCAAGCATTGCAATATATGCTTTTTCATCTACCGGAACATTGACGGTTGCGCCGCCGAGCCAGCCGGACATAAGCATTGCGTTCATAATTTCTACGCCTTTTATCCCTTCCTTACCGTCCACAAACAATTGCTCCGTTCCTAAAATGGCGTTAGTAAAATTATTGATTATCCCTGCGTGCTGTTCATTCTTTCCGTCGGTTTCAACCTTCATGATTGCGCTTTCTGGACTGCCGAATCCGCCTGTATATGTTTTATTGAATTCCCGTTCGCTGATCTTAAGTTTTTTAAATAAAATCTCATTATTTTCACAGACAAGTTTTCCCCTGTCTCCGGTAATTTCAAACCGGTTCGTACCCGGCGCATCGCCCGTCGTCGTAACAAATACGCCTGTCGCTCCGTTTTTGTATTTTAAAAATGCCGTTACATCATCCTCTACTTCTATATCGTGCCATTTCCCAAACTCACAAAAAGCACTGATCTGAATCGGCATCATACCGGTTACCCATTGCAGCAAATCCAATTGGTGCGGACACTGATTGATCAGAACTCCGCCGCCTTCCCCTGCCCATGTAGCTCGCCACGCGCTTGAATCATAATAGCTTTGCGATCTGTACCAATCGGTTATTATCCAGTTTATTCTTCTTATTTCGCCAAGCTCGCCCTCATCAATAAGTTCTTTCATTTTGCGGTACAGACAGTTAGTCCTCTGATTGAACATAACAGCAAATAACGCTTTGGATTTTTTTGCCGCCTCGTTCATTTCCTTAACCTGCAGCGAGTAGACGCCCGCGGGCTTTTCGCAAATCACATTAATGTTTTTATTCAGAGCTTTTATGCTTAACTCCGGGTGCAGATAATGCGGTACGGCAACGATTATCGCATCAACATCAGACTTTTCGATAAGTTCGTCTCCACTGTTATACAACTCAGCTCCCAGTTCCGGATATTTATCAGTCAAGGCACGCAGTTTTTCAGGACTGATGTCCGCTACTGCTGAAACTACGGCATTTTTCACTTTGCCGCTTACAAAGCTACCGATATGCCCTACACCCATATTACCTGCGCCAATTATTCCATACTTTACAGTTTTCATATTATTTCCTAATTTTTTATTTTCAACAAAAGATGATCTATGCTTTTTTTAACTTCCATAAACGGGTCGGCATATGTTTCGGCATCGTCCTGTTCAACAAAATAATATTTCGCTTCAGACTTTTTCATCGCGCTTAAAACGTCCTGAAAATTAATATTCCCGTCGCCTATTGCTGCGAACCGGGCGCTTCCGCTTTCAACTTTATAATCTTTGAGGTGAACGCAGTCGATACGTCTTTTTAGCTTATCGACGTATTCGAGTATGTTCGCCCCGCCTGCCTGAACCCAATATGTATCGATAATAAAGCCGAGATCCGTTGTGTTTTCTATGAGCATATCATAAAAACTCTTTGAGCCGATTTTTATAAATTCAGAATTATGGTTATGGTATAAAAACTTTTTATTTTTTTTCTTCAATATGACCGCAGCGTTTTCAAGTGTTTCTATAATTTTGTTTGCACTACTTTCATCATTTACTCCCGAAATGTCTATCCATCCGAGCCCGATATAATCGCAGCCCAGTAAGTCGTGCTCTCTTACAAGGTTATCCGTATCCTCTAATATCCGCTTTAGCGGGCTATGAGTCAATTTAACAGAAAAACCGGTTTTGTCGCATACTTCTTTAATTTCGGAAGCGGAAATTGCCATTCCCGAGCATTGCAGGTAGCTATAACCCATTTGCTTTAATTTGACACAAGTTTCAAAAAAACCGTCCTTTGTAGAAACATTTTTTCTCAGCGAAAACAAATTTAATCCATATTCCATTATTTTTCGTCTCCTTAACGTCAACACTATCCGTTTGACATTGTTTAAAAGATTATGCTAAAATAATAATAGCACAATCTATAAACAAGTCAATGTTTTTTCTTTTCGAATTGTTCTTATTTTAGCACAATCTTTTAATTTTTTAGGAGCGCTCTACCTATGTTCGACGATTTTGAAAAATTGTTTTTTTATCGCCATAATCTTGCCGCTGAAGCAGTTATTATTCAAGCCGCAAAAATCAGTTTCTGCGAACTGACATTAGTTTTAAACGGCACTTTAGATTATGCTATAAACGGCGAAAATATTACGCTTAAAGCAGGCGACGCTTTATGCCTCCCCGTCAATGCTGAAAGATTCAGAAAAGCTTCCGGCACGGCTGTTGATTACGTCAGCTTTAATTACCACTCAAAAAGCAGTCCGGATTTTCCTATACATTGCTGTGACGTTATAAGCGGCGAAGTGCGAATGCTTATAAAAGCTTGCGATGAAATTAAAAAGCATTATTATGAAAACGCCTATCCGATGATATTTTTTATTATGCAAAGTATTTTAAATATCACAAAAGCTAATCTTGAAACAAAAAAACAACCCTCAATGGTATTAAAAATACAGAAATATATTAAGGAGAATATGAGCACAAAAATATTTTTGGAGAATATTTCGGAACTCGTCTCCTACTCTCCCGCATATTGCGATACACTGTTTAAAAAACAGACCGGCTATTCTATAAATGAATACTGCATCAACATCAAAATAAATGAGGCGAAAATCCTCATTTTTGAAAAAGAATTAAGCCTCGTGAAAATCTCCGAGGCTGTCGGTTATTCAGATTACAATTATTTTTGCCGCATATTTAAAAAACGCACCGGCTTTACGCCGTCCGAATACAGAAAAAAAGATTATATTTAAACTAAGATTTCAATTTTTCTTATCCTATTTTTCATTCGCTGCCGCGCTCCATAAATTTTTTCAGTTCCGGATTGTCCGAAAAATGCTTAAGCATCACAAGCGGCTCATTCTTCGAGGAATTAGTTATTTTCACACCTTCGGCAGCAGCATTATGTCCTACAAAAAACTCATCGCTCGTAAGCTCGCCGTATCTTATGACTGACGGCGTTTCTATATTCCAGCATCCCAGTTTTCCCTTGCCCTGAAGCATTATTAAACCGTAGGCGGCCGCGTCCTTTATAATAACGCTTGCGCCGGGATTGACAGTTAAGCGTTTTGCCGAAACCTCACGACATTTATAGCAAATCCATTCTTCAGTAAAGTTTTCTGTAGCGTTTATGACAACCGGCGGCATAAACCGATTTTTGTAAAATTCGGGGTCAACGTTTTTATCCCAATCAATAACTTCCATCAAATAATCAAAACTGCCTTTTTCTTCATTTGGACAGTTTTTCCATAGCAAGCTTTCAGATACGCATTGTCCGCCATATAGAACCGATTGATACATCGCGTAAACGTCACTGGAAAACTGAGGTTCGTATGTGCATAAGCTGCCGGGCGCATGTAGAACTCCCGGAGGAACGTCCCACCCGCTGTCTAGAACTAGCTTATAGCTTTGAGAATAATCAAGAAGTTTATTATCGCCTTTTGAAAAATCCTGCAAGCATTTCTTAATTGTCGCTTTGGATACTGACGGTGCAATACCGAAAAAAGTAAACGGAAATTCTCCACCGTGATTATTCAGCTGCGAAGGAAAAAAATACATTTCCGGTTTACCCGCCTCGCCTACACGTTTTGCGTGCTGATCACGATGATGTATATGGTGCGGCAGAGGCCCTGCGTTATCGAAAAATTTTGAAAACATTGCCCAACGGCCGTATTTATTCCAAAGGCTTTCGCCGATAAGCGCGCCTTTAAGCTCATCTACGCAATCTTTTAGCAATACTTTCTTTGTTCCGTCCAAAGAAACTGCATAGCTCAATCCCTCATCTTCTGCCGTTTCTGGGCCGTTATCAGCCTTAGTAGTTGATGACAACCATCTCTCATCGATACCACCCCGCTCTAACCCTAATATGTAATAATCTTCCTGGTGCAGCTTGATTCTTCTTCCGGGGCGGCAAAATGATCTCGGAACCCAAACAGGTTTTAAGCGCAGTATACCTTTACCTTCAGCAAACAATTCTTTTACTAATGACATTTTCCACCCCTATTTGTGATAAATATGTATAATGAATAAAATTGAATAATGATATACATTTGGTGTATGTACCGTATTTTTTCAATACAACTGAATTTCCCTCGCGCATAATACACTGCCCCAGCGCATCAAAAAATATTATGCTTATGTATTTTTAGCAAACAAATCTTTCAGATAAATATACGACGCGCCCGACCATGTATATGTCCTGCATCGGTACCCCTCGCCGGTTTTAGCGTTGTAATTTTCATAGCAGCCGGATTTATCGACGGCAGCCAAGAATTTTTCAGCCATTTTTTGCGCATATTCTTTTTTGCCGAACTCATACAGCATACGGCAAAAAATCACTTGATCAGGGGCCCATACCGGCCCGCGCCAATATCCGTTTTCATTATATTCTGAGCTATTAAGCGCTTCCGAAGCAAACCCATAGTCCGCTTCAAACATTGAAAGGTTCTTTAATATTAAATCAATAGCTTTACTACTGAGTTTTTTGCCGGCAATCAGCGTCCTGTATAGCATTAAGCTGTCGGCTTGAATATACTCGCCAGTCTCTATGCTTTTTACGGATAATCGACCGTCTTTAACGAACTTGTCAATTTGCTCCGCCAACTCCAACGAGCGATTTTTATATTTGTACATATCGCTATCTAGTCCCAAGGATGCTGCAATTTCTGATATGACCGCACATTGCTCCGATAATAAAGCATAAAGTTCAGGCGTCGCGACATAGCGGCAAACATCGAAACACACGGCATTATCAATGCCGGAATCATTCCCGTGAACATAACAAGGCTCCTGGCCCCGCGCATTCAGCCACCACTCTGTATTTTTTACCATTAACTGCATAGCTTCTCTTTTGATTTCAGGCTTGCAAAAAAAAACATTCTGTTCCATAAGCAGCCGATAAATGAAACCATGAACCGGAGGCTTTGTAAAACGATAATCGATGTTTTCGTCAGTCATTGTATCAAACATATAGCCATTTTGCTTTAAGTGCCTTAGCGGCAAGATGAACTGATTATATGCATGTTTTGGGAAGCGTTTAGCAAGGCCTAAAGCGGCAAAACAATTATCCCATGACCAAACAGCGCACATTCCTGCTTTTGAAGAAAGAACGGTAGGGTTTTTAAATAAACCGCTTCTGCCCGCAAAATTGCTCCACATATTATAGACAACATAAATATTGGCGTCAATGTCCTCATATGCGTTTTGCCAAACGGCAAAATCTTTTTTTGCCCTTTTTTCTGCCATGTCAAACGTCATTTTATCGATTGGATACATCAATGCGCCGCATGCCGGTTCACAAACGATTTTCAAGCAATAATCACCGCTTTCGTCCGGAATAATTTCAATATTGATTTCCTCATCAACAACTCTGTCCGGAAGCCATTTTTGATCCAACACAGTTGCGCCCTTTACGGCTTCGAGCCATACATAATAATGGTTTTTATAATCATTGATAAAAATTTTGCCGTCAACAAGCATTGAGTGCGCCGCGTCATATGGGTTTCCGGCAAAATGCGGAAAATCTTTTTTGTTTATATATTTAAGTTTAAGACTGCCTTTGCCTCTTATTATGCAATTGGTTTCTCCGTAAAATGTCAACTGATGGGTGCTGCCAGAATGTGAAAATTCAAGTTTGCCCGGCTCAAAAAGAATATCTTTATTTTCACAAGATATTTGGAAAAATGCGCTGGTGCCGCGCCAACCGTGGATATTAACAATTTCCAGCCGGTCATTCGTTCTTTTAGCAATCAAATAAGATCCGAAAATCGTATACGGCGCCTTATCAATAGAAATTTTTTTCATATCACCCTCACCCTAATTATTTGTTTTCATAAATAGCCACCGCTTGCGCAAATCGCCAATATAATAACAAATATACCATCATAGTGAATGAGGGTCAATGCATAAAACGGACTGCATTTTGGACTTTTGGTACATAAGCATATAAACTGAATTTTCAGCTCTATGTTTAGCGTTCTTTAACTGCTAATTGAAAAACGATTGACTTTGATCTCGGGATTTCATATTTCGTTTCAAGCTCAGGACCGCAGGAATTTGAACCTATCCCCCTCATTGCAGAGTCTAAATGGATGTAGAGCTTATTGTCTTTTTTCAATTGCCAACTATGGTTTGTTTCCGTCAGCGTTTCTGCGCTGTAAGGAAGAACGCTGAACGAGAAGTTTTTATCCGCTAAAATCGAAAGCGTTTTATTTTGACCGTTAAAAGTTACCCATTCGCTCCCGCTTCGCGAGCCGGTTTCTTGCGGCTTGATGTAGTTTGTATAAGCGTCGGAACATTTGAGGGTATAAACATCCTTTTCCTCATAGCGCATTGTGTCCGGATAGCTTTCAAGCGCGCCGTAACCAAGGTACGTGAAGTTTTTATAATCGTTGCCAACGGCAAAGCGTAAGCCTGCACGCGGAATAGTTGAAATATGCTCCGGCAGTTTATAGCTGAAATCTATTTTAAGAGCATCTGCCGAAATCGAGTACGCAATATTAAAATCGAGGCAGGAAGTGAACCGAACAGCATTCATTTTTCCTTCGCATAAAATTTGATTGCCAGAGACGTTAAAGCTTCTTACGACCGGTTTTGCGATATCGATGCCGTTGTTTTTCCATTTAGTCTTTATATTGCGGTCATTGTCCGTAGGCGCGCGCATAACAGCAACTTCTATAGGCGCTTTAAGAATTTCATTGCCCTGTTTTTTTATTGAAAGCACAGAGCCTGTCTTTTTGCAAAATGAATATTCATTGTCGCCGCTGGAAATTTTAAGAATATTCCATGTATTTTCTATGACTTCAAAAGCCATTTTTTCAGTTAACGGAGGATAATCATATTGATTGAGTTCAAACCATGCCGAAGCATTGAAAACCTTATCGTCATTCTCAAAAGCGCGAATATACAAAGCGGTAAAGCATTCGGCTACCGGCTTTTCAATCTTCAAAACCACTTTTCCATCTGGGAGAAAATCGACCGTTTTACTTAACTTTTTAATTACTTTACCGTTATTTTTATAAACCAGCTGAATTTTACCCTTATAATTTTTAAACGCATACAGATTTGTTACAGTAAGTATATCCGAATCTAATTCAAAACGGAGCGGCTGATAAGTTTTTTTAACGTGAATAAGGCCGGGCTTGATTTCATGATAAGGTCCGACTAAACCGTCTACGCAAAAGTTTCCGTCGTTGATATGTTCGGGAAAATCCGAGCCGTAGAGATAGCCTTTTTTATTCAGCAAAACGCCGTGGTCTTTCCATTCCCACACAAAACCGCCGTATAATCGATCACTAGAATAGATCAATTCCCAGTAATCAGCCAGATCCCCGGGGCCGTTGCCCATAGCATGGCAGTATTCGACTAAAACAAGCGGGCGCGTTTCTTTTGGATCGTTTAAATATCCGTCGCTGATCCATTTTACAGGCGGATACATGCGGCTCGTCGTATCGACCGAATCGGTATAATAATCGTCAGCTTCCGGATGCCACGCGATACTCTCAAAATGCACCGGCCTTGTTTTATCGTAATTTTGAGCCCAACGCCCCGCTTTTTCAAAATTCACGCCGAAGCCCGACTCGTTGCCGAGCGACCACATAACCACACAGGGGCGGTTCTTTTCACGTATCACCGCACATTTGACCCGCTCTAAAATAGCGGTTTCGAATAAAGGGTTCTCCGAAATATCCCTGTCCTTAAGCGGCCACGCGCCGTCGTGCTGAGATTGCACGCCGTGGCATTCAACGTCGGCCTCGCTCATAACGTAAAGCCCTATTTCGTCGCACAGTTTATAAAACTCAGGCGCAGACGGATAATGAGAGGTACGTACGGCGTTGATATTGTATTGTTTCATCAGCTCTAAATCGGCCTTCATATCTTCCAAAGACACAGCCGCGCCTTTTAGCGGATGAAAATCATGACGGTTGACGCCTTTGAGTTTGATATGCTTGCCGTTTACCTTAAAAATACCGTTTTCTATTTTAACAGTTCTTATGCCGACCCTTTCGGCAATCTTTTCACCGTTGCACTCTATAAGCATATCATAAAGATACGGCGTTTCAGCGCTCCAAAGCTTAGCGTTTTTAACAATAAAAGAAATTTCTTCCCCCGCTTTCACCGCTTTGTTTTCGCCGTTAAAGCTGACAAGCGCGCCGCCGCCCGATAAATGCTTAAAAACAACGATTCCGTCGGTTCCGCGGATTTCAGTTTCGATTTTATAATCCGTGATATGGTTTGAGGGGCGCGAGAAGAGCCGGACGTCGCGGAAAATTCCGGTGAACCGCCACTTATCCTGATCCTCTAAATATGATCCGGCGCACCATTTCACAACAACAACGTCGATAACGTTTTCGCCGCCTGTAATATATTCAGTTATGTTGAACTCGCTTGTCCTGTGAGCGATTTGTGAACAGCCTGCATATTTTCTATTTATGTAAAGAAAGAAAAACGAATCCACACCGTCAAAAGCTATGTATTTTTCAGTCCCGTCAATATTGCAATCAAAAGTTTTGCGGTAGTGGTACGCCGGATTGTCATACGGAGTGTACGGCGGCTCATAGGGGAACGGATACTTAACGTTCGTATACTGAAAATAATCGTACCCGAAATACTGAACGCAGGAAGGAACCGTAATTTTTGAATCCGGCCCTCTATCCAAAAAATCTTCGCTTATTTCATAAACGGTTTTATACTCTCGTATCTCCCATTCACCATTTAGATAAACCGTTCCGTCAACTTTATAAAACGACTTAGGCTGCAACACATTTTCGACCGCGGCGCTGTCTATCTTTTTTACGGCAAAACCATTGTTATTGTTCTTACTATCCATATTTACTCCTGTTTACATTGCTTTAATTTGTTAATATATTAATAATAGCAGATTTTGTTATTGTAGTAAAGTAATTGAAAAATAATTGCCATTGTTTCCTCTTCAGTAAATTGCTATTTTATTATACTTCGGATCTCTTCTCTATTCTTGCGTCTTATATTGCGGCGGCGCCCCAAACAACCGGACAACCATTACTATTCCAATAAATGTCCCAGCCAGACGGCATACTGGGCGCTTGCGCATATATTGTCACATAATCGCTCAACTCAAACGCATAGCCACCAATAAATGTCACGCTGATCGGTATATAAATCTCTGTTAATTCGTAACAATCGCTAAACGCTCCAGAACCTATACTTGTCACGGAATTAGGTATAGTGATGCTTGTCAAGCTTATGCAATTGTTAAACGCATCATTCCCGATGCTTTGCAAACGATTACCCGGCTCAAATATTACGGAAATTAAATTTAATAAATAACTGAACGCACTATTTGAGATCTTCGTCACATATTTACCGTTATGCATCGCCGGAATATAAATATCGCTGACGTCAGACGCGCCTCCCGTCACGAAGTATGAATCAGTTGCAGAATCATATATAAACGACAAGTCTGTTGAGAAGTCTTTGAATAGCGTTTGGAAGTCCGACCAGCGAGGCGCAACTTTATATGCAGCAAGGCTTACCGGATTCGGTACATAAATAACGGATAAAGCGCTGCAGTTTTCAAAAACATACCAGTCTAATCCCGTAATGTTCATCGATGGCGGCCTTGTAACGCATACCGATTCCAAATTTATACAATTATTAAACATCCCTACGTCGATATTTCT
>JAVBKW010000034.1:0-17898 GCA_031553855.1 Eubacteriales bacterium
AGCTTTGCGACTGGAGATTCCTTGAAACCGAAAACGGCAATATCCTGCGCCAGAAAGAAAATAAGGCGATTTATACGGCAACCCTCGTTAAATATTGCGACATTATCTGCGACAGGCCTAACGGTCAGGGCAAGCTTTCGTGAATAACAAGAGGCTAGTACTATGTAAAATCAATTAGTTGACTTAAAATACGGCATCTTTTAAGCAATAAAAAGTCTTTTTTTCTTGTAGGTAGCGCTGCTACCCCCTGCAAAAACAAGCCTTTTTCTAATCTTAAAATCTGCTCGCCTTTAAGTCAATCATAAAATTTTACAGAGTACTAGTAAATCAAGCGTCGGCTAAAACCGAACGCAGACAGAAAGGAGAAAGCGGCAAATGCAAATCGGAACGGCACGCATTATTGACTGCGACACCTTTTCAATCGCCGCACGCCTTAAAAACATAGATCCGTCTTATTATATTATACGAAACTATATTAAGAAACGGTTTGAGGTTCATTCGTCGGCACAGCGCGGGAGTACTCTCGCGCTTGTGCTGCCGTTTGAGGCGCTCGACGAGCGGACGCTGCGGTATGTTTTGAAGACGCGCGCCGAAAGAAAAGACGCGTTGATAAAAGAAATGGAAGAAAGCAATGAAAAATTAAGAAAATCAGAAACCGCGAAAATTTTAAAAAACGCGGAAAGGGAGGTTGAGCGTGTATACAGTACATTATAAGGATTGCGTCTTAAGCGCGGCGCAGAATCTTCAGTTAGACGACGTTTCAAACGCGCTGAAAACCGCCGGAGCAAATTATTCCGGCGACGCTGCGGAAGAAATCAATTTACTATTACGCTGCGTAAACAGCGTCCTGCACGAGATAGCCTGCGACTATATCCCGCTTAAGAAAACGGAAAAATTAAAGAGTGCGGATTTCCGCATTTACTACCGTGATTTTTCCGAAAACATCATAGATATTTATTCGGTAAAATACAACGGCTCATCCGTCGCTTTTAAGCGGTTTCACGACTGTATTTTAGTGCCGCTTGAGGCAGGTTTTGCGATAGAGTACTCGTATGCGCCCCTTAAAGGCACATTAGAGACGAAATTGCCGTGGGAGGATGCAAGACTCGGCGAGCGGATCATAGGCTACGGCGCGGCGTGCGAGTACTCTCTTTTGACGGGAAATACCGACGAGGCGGCTATGTGGGATAAGCGTTTTAAGGACGCGCTTTTTAAGGCGTCGGTGCCTAAATCCGAAATGAAGATCAAGGCGCGCAAATGGGCGTAAGGGAGGGGCAAAGTGAACGATTATTTATTTATCAGAAAAGGCTCCGGCGAAAAGAGGATAGCTCTCTCGAACTTTTTCAGCGGAGCAAACAGCAGCGCGGACGGCAGCGTCCTGCCTGTGTCTACGGCCTCTGAAATATACAATTTCGACTTTTCCTCCGGCGCGCTCACCCACGGCTACGGCTTAGAGGGCGGCATATTTCAAAGGCAGGACATCACGAGCGCATGGGTCTACCGCCGCTACGATTTTGATATAAGCGCATATGTGTCTTATATAATGTTCTCCGATTTTTCCGGCAAGGTGTATTATTTTCCAGAGACTGAAAGCTCAAATTCAGCAAAGGCTTTAAACGGGGTCGTTTTTTCCTCCGTACCTTTTGCCGTTTGCTACAGGCTGTACGGCGAGGACGTTATCCTTATGTGCGGCGCAAACGAGGGGATGTATGTGTGGAACGGGAAAGACGCCGCCTATCTTGTGGAGGACGCGCCCAAAATAACAAGCCTTTGCATGCACTACGAACGGCTCTTTGTGACTGTCGGGCAAGAGGCTAATTCAGTACGCTTTTCCGACGACCTCGACCCAACGAATTGGGGAACGGATCTTACCGAGGGCGGGTTTATCCAGCTGCTCGACGAGCGCGGCAGGCTCAATAAGGTGCTGAGCTTTTTAAACTACGTCTATATTTTCCGCGACTACGGCATTTCGCGGCTGACCGCTTTTGCCGACCAGTCCGAGTTTTCCGCAGCCAACCTCTACGTTTCGTCGGGCAAAATCGAGCCGGGCAGCGTTACCGTATGCGGGGATACCGTATTGTTTTTTGCAGGCGACGGCCTTTACAGGTTCGACGGCGCGGGCACGGTAAAGCTGCTGCCTAAGCTTGAGGGCTTAATAGGTACGGCGGAGGGTAAAAGCGCGGCGTACCATAACGGGAAATATTACGCCGCCGTCGTTATAAATAAGTCAGGCGGGCGCGAAAACGGGCTTTTAGTGTACGACGTAAAAACCGGCGGGCACTCTTTAAGCTGCGGGCTGGACATAAAAAATTTCGCGGTCGTAAACGACGAGTTATACTGCATTTTAGAAAGCGGCAAAACCGGTATCGTGGCTAAGTGCGGCGCGCTGTTCGGTGTTCCGCTTATCAAAACGTGGCGCGGCGGTATGCTGGACTTTGGGACTGAAAAAGTCAAAAGGATAAAAGAGTTCTATGCCGACTCAGACGATAGTTTCACCTTGACCTTATTTACCGAATGCGGGGAAAAGGAATTTAAGCTGACGCCCAAAAACGGGATAGTAAAACAAAAAATCAATTTTTCCGGCAGAAAGCTGGGTTTTCAGGTGAAAGCGGAAACTGCGGCTGCGCGTATATCGCGGCCCGGATTTATTATGAGCGTCTTAAAATAAACTAGAAAAGAATTCATCACCGGATTGCCGCTACGCTTGGTTGTTCGCCTCTACTCACGTATTAAATATACACTCGGTCGGCGTAAAACCAACTGTTGCGGCACTGCGGCGCGCTTTCTATTCTAGTAAAACTATGCGTCGGCTAAAGCCGACTGCGGACAAAAGGAGTAATAACACGATGGATTACGCAAAAGCGGCGTTTTTGAAAGCCGAGGATCTCGAGGCGCGGCTCAGCGCGTTCCAGAGCGCGCACAAAGTCAGGAACGCTTTTGTTTCGGTCAAACCGGCCGCGCCGCTAAAGGGCGGAGAAAGCCTTCAGATAGCTTATGCGGGCGGGGAGGGCGCGCTTGCGTTAACGGCGAAAATCACCGCCGAGGTAATTTCGCCCGGCAGTATCGAGCTTAAAATCGACGGCGCGGCCGCAGGGGAAATAACTTTCGGCGCGGCCGGAAAAGGCGGCGACGTTATAATAAATTCGGTTGCCCTCGAGGGGGAGGGCGAGATCAGCCTTGGAGGGAAAAACGGGTTTTACGGAAACATAATCTCCTGCGATATCTCCTTGAGCGGTTTTTCCGCATATATCAATAAGAATTCCTTTGAATGGGCGGCCGACACCAGCGGCAATATGAGCGCGGTCATCGTGAACAACGACGGAAAGCTTAAGCTTTATTTAAACAGCTCCGGCTCCTTGCCGGACTCCAGCGGCTTTTGTGCGGAAATAGGCAGCGGCATCAAATGCGGCGTCGCGGTAGACGGCGGCGACTGCTTCTATATTTATACCGACCTATACAAGAACGTCTGGGGCGCGAAATACTCCGGCTCTCAAATCACGTCGAGAAAGTTTTTAGGCGAGAATGCGGATTCTGTGGCGATAGCCGTTTGCGCAGATAAGCTTATTATTGCCGCTGTTTCAAACGGGTCCGTTTTCTACCGCCTGTGCGACAAAAATTTCGAGGCGGCGTCGGGTGTCAGCTCGTTTTCTGCAAGCGCGCCGATAAGCCATATCAGGTTTTTGCAGGGCGCGCACACTCCGTCTATAGTTTATTACAGCGGTGCAAAAAGCTATTTAAAAACCGCGCAAAAGGAATCGGAGGCGGCAAGCAGCGCAAAAATGAGAATAATTTTCAGCGTGGAGGAAAAAAATGTTCAAGCTTAAAAATACTGTAAAAATAGAGTCCGCAGGCAAAACGCAGACGGCGTTCAATACGGTGCTGGACTTTAAAACATATATCCATTCAAACACTCCGTATGCAAAATATATTCTCGCCGGAACGGACGGCAGGATGTTTTGCGAGGCGGCAAAGCTGTCCTTTATAAACGCCGACGTTCTAAAAGGCGCGCTGTACGCCGAATACTGCGCCGTTTTTGAGAAGGAATCGTATAACGGCGAAAGCTTTGCGGTCTGCGGATTGAGCGCGGACGGAATAAATTTATGCAACCGCGCCCAGTTTGCGTCCGTCGTCGTTAAGGAGGCAAGCGAAAGCGTCAACGTTTGTGTAACGGTCTGCTTAACCGGCGAAAACGGAGCCGCGCCGAACCTTTGCGGCGGCGAAAACCCGCTTGCGCTACTTTTTTTGGGTGCAAGCGCTGTGAAAACTGAGGCGAATTGTTTCAGCACGGATTTCAACTGCGCCGACACAAGATTTACCGACGCCTTTGCATTGCAGGATCTAGGCCCTGCGGGCGTCACTTTCGGCCCTGCGGGCATAACGATGGCGGCAAACGTGCAAAAATTTGAGTTCGATTCAGTTTTTATCCTGGGAGGCAAGCCTGTTATTCGGGAGGTGCTTTCCGGCGGCATACAGACCCAATCGGTTACGGGCGTTCCTGGTGAAGAGAAAATCGTCAACATAGAGGGGAAAAACATCGTGTCGCTGAACGCGGTAATTCAGGGCACGGGCATTGCGGACGCGGTTTTGAAGCACAACTTCGACCGCGTCGTTAAAACCAAAGGGTTGGTCTCTCAAAGGACGGGCACGCAGGCGCAGATCAAGACCGACGTCTGGCACAGCTGTGCCGCGTTCAAAAACGGCAGCTCGACAGATTTTTATGTTCTGGAAAAGGGGCTGCCTAAGCTTAGCTACACGCTTGAGGGCGACTTTGAGTTTTTTGAAGTCTGCGCTGGCGGATATTTAGCGGTGTACGGAGGCGGAACGCTCGACATTTATAATCAGTCCGGCGTGAAAACCTTCGGCGGCGCGGTTCAGCTCTCGGAAAAATCGGTCATCGTAAACGAGGGGCAAAGCTTTCATATCGCCGCCGTCATAGACAAAAAAGTTGTAAGATACAGGCTTTCAAACAAAGTCTTATCGCCGCTTACCTCCTACACGTTCACCGACAACGCGGAGATTTTCCGCAGCTTCTTTTCAATAGGGATTGCCGGAAAAAATATCGGCTGGCTTCTGACCTCCGGCACGGCAAAAAGCTCGGCTTTTCTTTCGTCCTTATATTCTCTTTCTTACGGACAAATCAAAAGCATAGTTTTCGGCGACAGTATCGCGTACTTGAAAACGGCTTCGGGCGACTATACCGCTATTATCACAAAGGAAGAAATTACAAGCGCGCAAACGGCAGGCGAGTGCATTATCAAAGGCGACGTTATGCTTATTAAAAACGGAGCCGCCTCGCGCCTGTACCTGTATAACCGCGGCAGGAAAACGCTTGAGAGCGTCGATGGCGGTATTGAGGGAGAGGACATCCGCGAGTTTTGCGTGCTGGGCGACTACGCTTTGGCCCTTGACGGCGGCGGCAGGATCGAGACGTATTACTGCAACAGGAACGGAGCGTTCGTTTATTCGCCCTCGTTTTCCCAAACCGGCACGGCGACTGTCGTTTGTCAGGCATTACGGAAAAAAGCCGCCACCGTTTCGGCGTTCGTTAAGTGTATCGTGATATCATCAAACTAAGGGCAAAAGAATTTATGCTGCCGGCATCAGGGCCGGAAGCAGATAAAAGGAAATAAAAATTATGTGGGAAGAAGTATTAAAACTGGCGGTAGGCAACGGCTTGTGGGCGGTGCTCTCGTGCGTGCTGCTGTTCTACCTTATAAAAGAAACAAAAAGACGTGAAGAAAAATATGTCGAGCTGATAAATTCGCTTAGCGACAGGCTTAAAATCGTATACGAGATTAAGTCGGACGTAGCTAAAATTAAGGAAGAAACCGAAAAAGCGGTGAAATATCCGAAAATTAAAACGCCCAAAGCAGAAGCTGCGGCGCAAAGTTCGGCCGCTTAAAGTCGTTTATTGCCAATCATAAGATTTTAAAGAGTAATAGGAGCAATCATGAAATTTTCAAAAAATTCACCCGCTATCGGCGAGGGTAAGGTAACGTCGGCAAAATTTCAGGACGGCGCGGAGCATTTTCTGCTCACGACCGGCAGCGCGGTTTTTCTTGTAAAGCGCGCGGCAAATAAAAGGGCGTTTTCGCGTTTGAAAATTGTCAGCTATGCCGACGAGTGCTACTTTGTGCGCGATAAGATTTTGGAGCGGCGCGGCGAGGGGATGAACTATGTATCTTAAAAGCGCGCGCCAAAGAACGCGCATATTGTCGCAGTACAGAAAGCGCAAGGCCGCACAGTCAAGAGTTCAAAACGCAAAAGAAGAGTTGTGGGCATATAGCGAGTTTCTAGTAAATTATGCGTCGGTTCAGCCGACAGCAATCAAAAGGAGGTCATAAGGTTTAATTATGGCACAAAGTTTTGTGGATTATGTAAAGGATTTATGGAACTCCGTGTTTAAGTCCAAAGAAAACACGGCGGTCTATAACGAAGAAAGAAAAAAATTGGAGGACTATTTGTCGGAGGCGGCAAAGGCCGAGCAAGACAGCCGTCTGCCGGATGCGCCGCAGTACGAGCGGATGGAAAACGCCGCCGTTTCGGATGAGGAAATCGAAAAGCGGGCAAAGGACGAGCTTGCCGGATACGAAAGCTCCTCCCGCAGCGCGATCGAGACTGAAAATGAGGCGCTGAATAAAAAGTATTCGGAGGATAAGGCCGCCGCGCAAAAGAGCTTCTACGAAAAAAATGCGGCAGTCGAATCGGCGTACTCAAAGGCAAAGGAGGATTCGTCCAACGATTCGTTAAAGCGCGGGCTTGCCCGCTCAAGCATTGCCCTCAATAAGCAGTACAGCTTGAATGAAAACGAGGCGGCGGCAAAAACCGCGCTGGCTAGTGAAATCAATTCAAAAATAGAAGCTCTCGATAACGAGATAAGCGCGCTGGGAGTAAAGCGCGAAAAGGCTATGAACGACTTTAATATCGCCTACGCGGCAAAGCTTACAACGCTTATCAACGGCCTTAAAGACGAGCGCGAAACGAAAAAGGCCGAGGCCTTAAAATACAACAATTCTCTCACGGAAAAAGAGCATTCGGCGGCGGTGGATAAGGAAATGAACGAAAGCAGCCTTTATACGCAGTCGCTGAATCAGAAAAAGCTCAAAAACGACTTAGGCGACACCACCGATTATTCCGCCAACTACAGCATAATGCGCACCATACTATCCAAATTATCCCCCTCCGAGGCCCGAAAGGCTCTTGCCGAGGATGCGATTTTTAAGGAAAATTTAAGCGAGCGGTATTATTATATGTTATACGATGAATTCGGCAGATAGTCCTCCCGCCGGGGCATTCACCCTCAAATACGCACTTATTGCAAAAAGTTTTAGACGGACTCGCAGTGCCGCAACAGTCGGTGAGCCGCCGACAGGAGTGTATTTGCATACTCGACTTAGGCGGTGAACCCGAACGTAGCGGCAATCCGGGTTCGGATAAGACTTTTTCGCCGGGGCATACGGGCCTTTATACGGGCTGCGTGATTTATCCGGCTGCGGTTACGTATTAAAAATACGCGCCCTTACCGAAATAAATCCAGCTGCCCGCCTAAAAACCCGTCTGCCCCGGCTTAGGCAAGAAGACGCGGACAATCATTCGCCGGGCCATACGTGCCTTTATGAAAGTCTGCGTGATTTTTCCGGCTGCGGCGGCGGGTAAATATTTTGGCGCATTTTGTCGAAAATTTCTTGCTTAAGGTCATTAATGAACCGTGGTGAATAATATAGTAGTAAAAGGCGAGGTGTTTAAACTATGAAGTTCAAAGAACTTATAAAAAAGAAAAGCTTTTGGGCCGCCGTTTCGGGCGCGGTAGTCATAATTTTGCAGCTATGCGGAATTAAGATCGATGCGCCTGTCGTTAATGAAATAATACTCGGAGTCTGCTCACTTTTAGTAGCCGTGGGCGCAATGACCGTTTCGGAAAAAAAGGATATTGCGGGCGGATTAGGTAAAAAAGAAGATATTTCTTCAGATACTGAAAAACTGACTGATAATACTCCGGCTGCTGAAGAAAAAACTACTGAAACTAAAACGGAAGGAACGACGGCGGAGGATCCGGACACAGACGCCGGACAACGCTAAAACAACAAAATTAATAATACGCATAATAAAATCAGCGTTTTCTAACACTAAACAACAAAATTAAGGAAATGTAGGATCAAATAAACGTTTTATTAAGAAAAGCCGCAGGCGTGAGCTTGCGGCTTTTTGCATTTTGTATTCTTTTTTGCGGCAAATATTTGCGTATTCTAGCGGTTTTTATCAAGTAGCATTTGGGGGAATGAAAGCTTGCTTTTATTCCCCCAAATGCGCCCGCCGCAAAAGGTTTAAAACCCCGCCGCGCGGGTGCAGGGCAGAGCCCTGCGGTTTAATACCTTTTATTTTTCTTCAATGCTTTCAGCCTTTCGAAGAAATTCTGTTTTTCCTTCAATTCGTCTTCCGACTCTAATGGAGCGGGGTTTAAAGAGGGGGAGAGGCTTTCGGCGGTACGGGTCTGGCTCAAAGTGGAATTACGGTTTTCGTATTGGTGGGTGCGCGAGGTAGAGTGCGCAAAAATCGTGCGCGTTTTTTCGTTTACTGTGTCGGAGACTGTCGCGCCCATCGAGGCGTTGCCGAATTCCACAGCCTTAGACGGCTCTATCTGATAAAAGCCGCTCATTAATTCGCGCACGCTGCGGTAGCGTTCCTTAGAGTTAACGGCAAGAGCCTTCAAAAGAGCCGTTTCCTGCGACTTTGATATCAGCGCGCCTTTTTTGCCGGGCTTTATAATAGTGTCGTCGGAAAGCCTGTGGACGCTCTCAGGCGGCAGCGTGCCGGTAATGCAATAATAAATAGTTGCGCCTAAGGCATAGACGTCCGTCCAGGGGCCTTGCTCGCCGCCCGCGCGGTACTGCTCGGCAGGGGCGTAGGCCGGCTTTAAAACAATGGACGTATTTGAGTCCTCAGAATCCGTCAGCTTTGCCGCGCCGAAGTCTATGAGCTTGACCTCGTTGTATTTTGTGAGGATGATATTGTCCGGGGAAATATCGCGGTGGATGATACCGGCGTCGTGAACGTGAATAAGCGAGGTCATAACGGGGTTCAAAATCCCCAGTATCTCGTCCGCAGGCACCTTACCGCCTTTACGGTAGACGTATTTTTTGAGCGAGATGCCGTCGAGAAACTCCATAACTATATAGCCGGTGCCGTTTTCGGAAAAGAAATCCCTCACCGACATTATTCCCGGCAGGTTTTTAACGAGCGAGAGCATTTTGGCCTCTTCAACGAACCTTTTCAGTCCGCGGTTAGCCCCCTCGCGTAAATCCTTGGATTTTATGATGACCTGACTGCTTTTCGGCGCGCGCCCGACGTATGAGGTGGGAAAGTATTCTTTGATAGCGACTTTGGTCTCCAGCGTCATATCCCACGCCTGATACGTTATTCCAAAGCCCCCCTCTCCTATCGCCTTATATATCAGGTACCTGTTTTTGAGTACTGTGCGCTGGGCAAGATGATGCTCCTTGCCGGGCAGGTCGTCGGCAGGGCGTTTACAGTTTAGGCATATCCTCGAGGAGTCGAGATCGCCGAAACAAAACAGGCAGATGTTTTTTGTACTTCTGTTTTTTGCCATATATTTTTTTGTGCGCCCTCCTTAATGATTTTTGCTTTATCAAGTAGCATTTTGGGGAATAAAGCTTGCTTTTAATCCCCAAATGCGCCCGCCGCAAAAGGTTTAAAACCCCGCAGTCTCTGCTGCGGAATGCGCGGCGTTGCCGCGCGGGTGCAGGGCTCTGCCCTGCGGTTTAAAACCTTTTATTTTAATTTATTCGACGCACATGGCCACTATCGCCGAATAATTGTCGTTAAATTTCCCGGCTCTTGAAAGCAGCCTCGCTTCCATTTTTACCAATGCCTGAGCGGGATTTGCGCTGGCCAAAAGGTCCTCTTCCATTTCCTTTTCGTAAACGTATTCCCAAAAACCGTCCGAACACAAAATAAGCGAGTCGCCTTTTTCAAACGGATAGGGCAGAATGGAAATGTCGGGGCGGGCAAGGCGGTCCGAGCCTAAAACGCGCGTTAGCTTATTTTGGTCCTTATGCGTGCGGATATCCTTTTGCAGTATCACGCCCTGATCTACCGCATGCTGGCTTAAAGAATGGTCGCGGGTCTGGCAGGCGAGCTTGTTGTCTTTAAAAAAATAAATGCGAGTGTCGCCTATATGGGTCGCGGTTATCGTTTTAAAATCTGTAGTGACCAGCGCGACGGTAGTGCAGCTGGACGAAATGTCGGGGTTTTTATTCTTGTGCCAATTCACAAAATTATGCGCGATACGGATATATTCGACGTGCATTTGCGCCGAAACTGCGGCAAAAGGGTTTTTAGCGTGCATATCATCAAAATCCGATACGATTTTCGTGGCGCAAAGGCGGCTGGCAACCTCGCTCCCCGTATAGCCGCCGAGGCCGTCGCAGACGACAAAACACGCAGCATCGTCCTTGATACTGCTTGAAAGGTAGTCCTGATTATACTCCCGTCCGCCTGTTTTGCAAATTGTTGAGGAAATAAGCCTCACTTTTATTTTGCCCGTCCCCGTATAAGTTTATTTAATTCCGGAAATTATCTTTCATAGTATAGCACAAAATTTTTAGAATGCAAAGCTTATCGCCGCTTATCGCTTGCCAAATTTTCGCCGGTGATTTATAATATATGTATTATTTTTAATGGAGGATACTAATGAGTAAGCTTAACAACTTTTTTAAGCTGGAAGAAAACGGCACGACCGTCCGCAAAGAGCTTGTGGCGGGAGCTACCACTTTCTTCGCTATGGCGTACATTATGTTCGTAAACCCGAACATTTTGTGGCTTACGGGTATGGAATGGAAGGCTGTATTTTTAGCAACCATCATAGCCGCAGTCGCAGGTACGCTTGTAATGGGCCTTTTTGCAAACGTTCCCTACGCTCAGGCTCCCGGCATGGGCTTAAACGCTTTCTTCACGTTCACCATAGTTTTCGGCTTCGGTTTTTCGTGGCAGGAAGCGTTGGCGATGGTCTTTATCTGCGGCCTTATAAATATTGTAATAACCGTAACTAAGGTCAGAAAATCGATCATCAAAGCTATTCCTAAAACCCTGCAGTCGGCCATCGGCGCGGGCATAGGCTTATTCATTGCGTATATAGGCTTTAAAAACGCGGGCTTTTTAAAGTTCACTACGGACTTTGGCCATTATAATCTTATAGGCGATCCTGCCGCGTCCACCGTGGTTTCGGACAGCTCTATAGTTCCGGCTCTTTCTTCTCTAGCTAGCCCCGAATCCTTAATAGCTATTTTCGGGCTTATCCTTACGGTAGTTTTACTGCTTTTGAAAGTAAAAGCGTCTATCCTTATCGGTATCGGCGCCTCTACCATTGTAGCAGTCATCGTTCACCTTGCAACCGGCGGCTCGTCGTTTGCGGCAATGGGTTTATATGATATGACCGGCGCAACATTTGCTCCCGCAAACTGGGGCTTTAAAGAGCTGGGCGGAACGATAGGCCAATGCTTTGTGGGTATGGGAACATTATTTTCGACAAACATCGCTAAGCTCCCCATCGCTCTCGTTGCAATTTTCGCTTTCAGCGTGACCGATACGTTCGACACTATCGGAACGTTTATTGGAACGGGCAAACGCTCCGGCATATTCACTGAAGAGGACGAAATAGCTCTTGAAACAGGTTCGGGCTTCTCTTCAAAAATGGACAAGGCTCTCTTTGCGGACGCAGTCGCAACAAGCGTCGGCGCGATTTTCGGAACAAGCAATACCACGACGTACGTTGAAAGCGCGGCAGGTATCGAGGCGGGCGGCAGGACAGGCCTTGCGTCCGTTTTCACAGCGGGTTTCTTCCTGCTCTCTATAATACTGGCGCCTATTGCCGGAATAGTACCCGGTGCGGCTACGGCTCCGGCGCTTATCATCGTAGGCATTATGATGATGGCGGCTCTTAAAGATATCGACTGGGCGGATTTCGGCGCGGCCGTTCCCGCTTTCCTCACCATAGCGTTTATGGCGTTCAGCTACAGCATATCCAACGGTATCGCTATCGGCTTTATTTTATACTGCGTCGTCGCTCTTTGCCAAAAACGCGCAAAAGAGCTGCACCCTATCTTCTACGGCGCAACAATACTGTTCGTGATCTATTTAGTCTTTATGGCTCTTGTTGAAACCGGAGTGATTTAGATATTAATAAAATAAAGTGATCATTTTCTAAAATCCTAAAATAAAAAACGGGGACTTCCTTTATAACAAAGGGGTTCCCGTTTTATTTTTCAGCTACTTTAATAACCCGCTTTTATTTGACATAAAACTGCAAAAATGGTATATTTAACGGGTAACAAAACTTTTTTGAAAGGATTAAAAACACGACAAAAAAGTCAGGGCAAAGAGAGCGGGAGGCAGGAATGGATTCAAGTAAAAATTTTGAGGGCTCTAAAGTGTTAAGGGCGCCCAAAGCGGCGGTCGTAATGGGGTCTAAGTCGGATTTTGACGTCGTCAGGCCCGCACTTACCACGCTGAAAAAATTCGGAGTCGAATTTGAGGCAAGGGTGATAAGCGCGCACCGCACGCCGCAGGAGGCGCACGAGTTTGCCTCAAACGCTAAGGCAAACGGAATAGAAGTCATTATAGGAGTCGCCGGCAAAGCCGCGCATTTAGCCGGAGTTTTAGCCGCGTTCACGACCCTTCCCGTCATAGCTTTGCCTGTGCAGACGTCGCTTATGGGCGGGCTGGATTCGCTGCTTTCCATGGTACAGATGCCCTCGGGGATCCCGGTTGCGACGGTCGCCGTCAACGGCGGAGAGAACGCGGGGCTGTTAGCCGTTCAGATACTCGCGCTAAAATACCCTGAGCTTGATAAAAAGCTTGAGCTGTTCAAAAAAGAAATGAAAGAAAAAATCAATAAGGACGACTTAGCTTTGCAAGAAGAGGCCGCAAAAATTTAGTAGTTTTGTATAGTTTAATTATATATTTGAAGATTTAAACATATAAGCGCAAAAATAAGCGCAATAAAAGTGTTTTAGGAGAAAAATAATGGCAATATCATACAAAGACGCCGGCGTAGACGTTACGCGCGGGTATAAAGCGGTCGAGCTTATGAAAAAGCACACCAAAACCACGTACGACAAAAACGTTTTGGGCGACCTTGGCTCTTTCGGCGGCTTCTATTCGATAGCCGATTTTAAGCTTGAGGAACCTATTTTGGTTTCCGGCACAGACGGCGTCGGCACAAAGCTCAAGTACGCTTTTATTATGGACAAGCACGATACGATAGGTATCGACTGCGTGGCGATGTGCGCAAACGACGTCGTCTGTCAGGGCGCAAAGCCGCTTTTCTTTTTAGACTATTTTGCGGTAGGCAAGCTAAACCCGGAGGTTGCGGGCGAGGTCGTGGGCGGAGTCAGCGAGGGCTGCCGCAGGGCGGGCTGCGCATTAATAGGCGGCGAAACCGCCGAAATGCCCGGTTTCTACACCGAGGGAGAATACGATATAGCGGGCTTTTGCGTCGGCATCGTAGATAAAAAGAAAATAATCAACGGTTCAAACATCAAGCCCGGCGACGCTATTATCGGCATAGCGTCCAGCGGCGTTCATTCAAACGGCTATTCTCTCGTCAGAAAGCTTTTAGGAGAGGATAAAAATGAGCTTATAAAGTTCAACGAAAAATTAGGTATGACGCTGGCAGAGGCCGCGCTCATCCCTACGAAAATGTACGTCAAAACCGTTCTGTCGCTTATAGAGAAATTCGATATCAAGGGTATCGCCCACATCACGGGCGGCGGCTTTATTGAAAATATACCTAGGATTTTCCCCGAAGGGATCGGCGCGCAGATCGATCTTAACAGCTATAAGCTCACGCCGCTTTTCGAGCTTTTGAAAGAGCGTTCGGGCCTCGATGACGCCCAACTTTACAACACCTTTAATATGGGTATCGGCATGGTATTCTGCGTTGAGGACAAAATCAAGGCGGAAGTTGTAAAGGAGCTTGAGCTTTTAGGCGAAAAAGCTTATATAATCGGCAAAACCGTCAAAGGCGAAGGGCTCAAGCTTGATCGTTAAGGCGGATAAAAAAAGGCTTGCCGTATTAGTGTCCGGCGGCGGCAGCAATATGCAGGCGATCCTCGACAACACGTTATCGGGCAATATAAACGCCGAAATAGTTGCCGTTATTTCATCGAACGCCGACGCTTACGCTTTAATTCGTGCAAAAAACTATAATATCCCTGCCTTTGTTTGCTGCCTTAAAGATTATTCCTCGCCCTTTGAGCGGGATAACTATATATTGTCTATACTGGATAAATACCGCGCCGACTATGTTTTGTTGGCGGGGTATTTAGGTATTATCAGCCAAAACCTTGTAAAAAAGTACAAAAACCGTATCGTCAACATCCATCCGGCTCTTTTGCCCAAATTCGGCGGCAAGAACTATCACGGCTTAAACGTGCATAAAGCGGTTATTGAGGCGGGCGAAAAAAGGAGCGGCGCGACCGTACATTTTGTAGACGAAAACATCGACACCGGGCTCATTATCGCCTCGCAGGGCTTAGACGTACTTCCCGGCGATACCCCTGAAAGTTTGCAATCGCGCATATTGAACGAGATAGAGCACAAGCTTTTTGTAAGCGTAGTAAAGGATCTTTGCGACGATAAAATATGGGTGGAAAACAATAGGGTCATATATAAAAAATAGTTTTTTTAGAAAAGAATTCATCTTGTGATGCGGGCTGCGTTTGCTTCTTTGCCTTTAGTCGAGTATTAGATATACACTCCCGTCGGCAAAAAAGCAACTGTTTCCCGCCTGATATGCGGCTTCTTTTCTAGTAAATTATGCGTCGACAACAAGCCGACAGCAGTCAAAAGGAGAGAGAAATGAAAAAGAGAGCACTAGTGTCGGTCAGCGACAAAACGGGTGTAGTCGAGTTTTGCCGGGACCTGATTGGGTTAGGTTATGAGATTATTTCCACCGGAGGAACGGCCAAAACGCTTACCGATAACGGCGTCAAAAATATCGGTATCAGCGACGTTACCGGTTTTCCCGAATGCCTCGACGGCAGGGTCAAAACGCTTCATCCGGCGGTACACGCGGGGCTGCTTGCTATGCGCTCAAATCCCGAGCATATGAATAGCTTAAAGGAGCTTAATATCAACACGATTGATATCGTTGTAGTCAACCTATATCCTTTTAAGCAGACCATTATGAAGCCTAACGTTGAATTTGGTGACGCCGTTGAGAACATCGATATCGGCGGCCCTACTATGCTGCGCTCGGCTGCAAAGAATTATCAGGACGTTCTTGTAGTAATAGACCCGTCCGATTATCAGGGCGTCATATCTAAACTAAAAGAGGGCAGCGTCGATTTGTCGTACAGAAAGCTTTTGATGTACAAGGTTTTCCAGCATACGGCCGTCTACGACACTATGATCGCCGACTATTTAAGAAAACAAGCGGGAATAGAATACCCCGACAAGATCACGTTCGCATACGAGAAAAAGCAGGATTTGCGCTACGGCGAAAATCCGCACCAGAAAGCCGCTTTTTATGCCGACGCTATCGAAAAGGACTGTTCCCTTGCGGGCGCGGTGCAGCTCAACGGCAAGGAGCTTTCCTTCAATAATATCAACGACGCGGGCGGCGCGCTCGACCTTATAAAAGAGTTCGACGAGCCCTGCGCTGTGGCGGTCAAGCACTCTAACCCTTGCGGAGTCGCAATAGGCGCGGATATTTTTACGGCCTATAAAAGGGCTTACGAATGCGACCCCGTCTCTATCTACGGCGGAATAGTCGCGCTCAACCGTAAGGTCGATTTAAAAACGGCCGAAGAGCTTGTTAAAATCTTTTTAGAAATAGTTATCGCGCCGGATTTCGACGACGACGCGCTCAATAAGCTCAAAATCAAGCCCAACCTCAGGGTTTTAAGGCTCAAAGAGCTTGGCACACACCAGTCGCTCAAAGGGCAGGTGGACTTAAAAAAGCTCTACGGCGGAATGTTGCTGCAGGATAAGGACACCGAGCTTTATAACGATGCGGACGTTAAATGCGTCACAAAGGTCAAACCCACAAAAGAACAGATGCAGCAGCTAAGATTTGCCTATAAGGTAGTTAAGCATACTAAATCCAACGGTATCGCAATAGCGGGCGACTATGCTGCGATAGGTATCGGCGGAGGCCAGACGAACCGTATTTGGGCGCTCCAGCAGGCGGTAGAGCACGCGGGCGCTAGAGTCAAAGGCGCGGTGCTTGCCTCTGATGCGTTCTTCCCGTTCTCCGACTGCGCCGAAGCCGCCGCTAATGCGGGTATTGCCGCTATTATCCAGCCCGGCGGAAGCATTCGCGACGAGGACAGTATAAAACTGTGCGACGAGCGCGGAATTGCAATGGTGTTTGTCGGGATGCGCCACTTTAAACATTAAAAGCCGCTTTAATGACGGCTCTGTTGTACGGCATAATACGGCATAATAAGGAAAAATAAAGGAAAAAATTATGACTAAACACAACATACTCGTTATCGGCGGGGGCGGCAGGGAGCATGCAATCTGCTGGAAGCTGTCTAAGTCGGAGAAGGTCGGCAAAATCTATGCGATACCCGGCAACGCCGGAATATCGGAGGTAGCCGAATGCCATCCCGAGATAGGCGCGGCGGAATTAGAAAAGATTCTGGCGTTTGTAAAAGCTCACAGCGATATTTATATGACTATGGTAGCTCCCGACGACCCGCTTGCGGCGGGGCTTGTCGATCTGCTGGAGGCAAACGGCTATCGCGCGTTCGGGCCTAAAGCTAACGCGGCTATAATCGAGGCGAGCAAGGTTTTTTCTAAAAATTTAATGAAGAAATACAATATCCCCACCGCGCAATACGAAACGTTTTGCGATATAAAAGCGGCGGATAAATATCTCGACGCCTGTTCAATTCCCGTAGTTATCAAAGCCGACGGGCTGGCTCTTGGCAAGGGCGTGCTGATATGCAATACAAGGGAAGAGGCCAAAGAGGGCTTAAAGCAGATAATGCTCGATAAAGCGTTCGGGTCTGCGGGCAATAACGTCGTGATAGAGGAGTTTTTAAAAGGCTTCGAGGTGTCGGTCTTAGCGTTTGCCGACGGCAAAACCGTTGTGCCTATGGCCTCAAGTCAGGATCATAAGCGCGCGCTCGACGGCGATAAAGGGCTAAACACCGGAGGTATGGGTACTTTCAGCCCCTCTTTCCGCTACACCGACGATTTAGCGGAGCGGGCGATGAAGGAAGTGTTTGTTCCCACTATCCGCGCTATGGAAAAGGAAGGGCGCACGTTTAAAGGCGTTATTTATTTCGGGCTGATGATCGACGGGAACGATATCAAGGTGCTTGAATACAACGCCCGTTTCGGCGACCCTGAAACGCAGGTAATACTTCCCCGCCTTGAAAACGACCTTTTCGACGTGTTTGAGGCCTGTATAGACGGCACGTTAGACAAAATCAAGTTTTCCTATTCAGGTCAAGCGTGCGTGTGCGTAGTCGCCGCCTCTGAGGGCTACCCCGAAAAGTACGAAAAAGGAAAGATTATAAACATCGGGGATTTAGATAAGGATATTATGCTTTTCCACGCAGGCACCGCGCTTAAGGACGCAAAGCTCGTCACAAACGGAGGGCGCGTCATCGGCGTGACCGCTCTTGGAAAAGACTTACTTGAGGCGCGCGAAAAAGCTTACAGGGCAATGAAAAGCATCAGCTTTGAGGGTATGCACTACCGCACCGATATTTGTAAGCTGTAAAAAATAAAGGGTATTCATACCGCAGGATAAATCCTGCACCTCGCGCCTTTGGCGCGCCTTTTTACGCTAAAGCGCGGGGTATGCACCTTTGTCGGTGGCGCAAAAATGCCCTTGCAAGCAAGCATTTTTGCGGTCAGAATCAA
>JAVBKW010000050.1:0-11298 GCA_031553855.1 Eubacteriales bacterium
GATTCTAAGCTTGCAGCGTTAAGATCGGGCATTTTGATTGTTGCGATTTCTTTGATCTGAGCCTTTGTGATTTTTGCGACCTTGTCCTTGTTGGGCTTTGCCGAGCCGCTCTGGATGTTGCACGCCCTCTTGATCAAAACAGCCGCGGGCGGAGTTTTGAGTATGAAGGTGAACGAACGATCCGCAAAAATGCTGATAACTACCGGGATAATAAGACCTGCCTGATCCTTTGTCCTTTCGTTGAACTCCTTAGTGAAGCCGGGAATGTTGATCCCGTGCGGTCCTAAGGATGAACCGACCGGCGGTCCGGGTGTTGCCTTTCCTGCGGGGAGCTGCAACTTGACCATAGCCGTCAATTTTTTTGCCATTTTTATTTCTCCTTGTAATTTTTTTTACAATCGCGGTACAAACGAACTTATATTAGTTCTCCCGTTAATGCCTTTTAAGTTTTAAATAAGTTTTGAGGAACTTTTTCAAGGTGACTGAACCGTTTTTGGCGTTTTAAAGAACGCGGAGCGGCTCGTAGCTAAATAACTTTTTCGATTTGATACAGCTCTAAATCAACCGGCGTTTCTCTTCCGAACATAGATACGACAACCTTGCATTTGGAATTGAGCGCGTCTACTGTTTCGATAGTGCCAACAAAGCCCTCTAACGGCCCTGCGATGACTTTGACCTTCTGCCCTATTATCCAGTCGGTTTCGACGACCGTTTTTTCAAGGTGCATACGTTTGATCTCTTCTTCGGTGAGCGGCATCGGGCGGCCTAAGGGGCCGACGAAACCTGTTACGCCGCGGGTGTTGGTTATCATATGCCACATACTGTTATCGTAATCCATTTTGATTATGACGTAGCACGGGAACATTCTGCGCTGGACGATTTTGCGCTTGCCGTTCTTCTCCTCGACCACGTCCTCCATAGGAATTGTGATTTCGACGAGCCTGTCCGACATATTATTTTTTTGAAATACCATTTCAAGGTTATCCTTGACCATATTCTCATATCCCGAATACGTGTGAAGGACGTACCATTTTGCGTTTTCGATTCCCATATTTCCTCTTGAAACGCCGCGCAAAAATTTTGCAGGGCGCAAAAAACAATTTTACAGACCGGTTTTAAAGCAACGGAAAGCTGCTGCCGATAGACACAAGCCCGTCGCCGGCTCCCTTAAGAAGCCCTGCTGCGGCAAGCTGCACGCTCTCGGTGCTTAAACCCGAAGTGAGCAGCTTATAAAGCTGCTGCAAGCCTAGATCCATAAGCATTAAAACAACTAAAAAGAACAGCGTAACCGCAAGGACTACGCCCGTCTGCGATACTACTTTAGAAAAACTCGGCCACGTTACTTTTTTAAGTTCGCCGAACAAGCCTTTGACTTTCCTGCCGAACTTACCTTTTTTCTTTTCGGGTGCTGCGTTTTCAGCCATAACAACCTCCTATAGCGACAAATAAGCTTTAAAAGCTAAATGATAAGGACTATTTTGTTTCCTTATGAACAGTATGCTTTTTGCAAAAACGGCAGTACTTACTAAGCTCGAGCCTGTCGGGATCGTTCTTTTTGTTCTTCATATTATCGTAGTTGCGTTGTTTGCATTCTGTGCAAGCAAGTGTGATCTTTACTCTCATAACGGCAATCTCCTTTGGTTAGGCAAACGCTGAATAACAAATCGGAGTTCAGCATTTACTGTTAAACATAAAATACAGAAAAATACACCAATTCAAGAATGGTGCTTTATTATGATAACAAAAAAAGCGCCGGTATGTCAACTGTTTGAGGGTGATTTTTCAGCGTTTACTTAATTAATTTCGTAAGGCGGATACAGAGCTGGTTGAATATAAAGTCGAATATTAAAAACATTATGCAGATCAAGACGTTTATCAGGATATAGCCGTATTGCGAGGTAAAGTCGAGTATAGCAAAATCGATATAGCTTTGGGAGAGGAATTTTACTATCGCAAAAACTGCGAAGAACGCAAGGGAAGAAAAGGCTATGATTATCGCCGCGCGTATAAGCAGGGTTTTAACGGAGGTGTAATATAGTTTTTTAATAAAAAACGCCAAAACCGAATACGGCGCGAAAATCAGAATGTTGAGGAAAAACGCCGAGGAAAAGGGTTTTGTGAAAAAAGAAATCAAAATACTTGCGCCAATGGTTAAGAAACCGTAAAGAATGCCGCTTTTAGAAAAGGCTATATAATAACAAACTGCGCTGAGCATCAAAAGACTGATCCTCAGCGGCAGAAAGTTCGTTAAAATTATACAGACCGACGACAAAGCTGTTGCCACACCGGCATAAGCTATGCGCCGCGCACCGGCCGCCTGCATCCTAGCAGCACTGCGTCATTGTGCAGCAGCAGTCTGTTATGCAATAGGCAAGGCAGCAGTTGGAGCAAGCGTTTCCGCAAACCTGTCCGTCGTTGACGGGCTGCGCGTTGCCCGGATTCGGGTTTTGCCCGAAGGAATTGGGGTCTGCTTTCGGATTACCCATTATAATATTCATTTTATCGAGCGCGTTTTTATATTTGTCGTTCCACGGCTCTGAATTGACCGCCATCTGTAATTGGGCTTTTGACTCGTTGAGCCATTCCCTTTTATAATATATGATAGACTGCAAATAGTGCCATTCTGCCGGCCGCGTGACGATCGCGTCGAGAGCGTCCTGCGCCTCGTCGTACTTTCCGTCCTTTATAAGCTGGTCTATGCGCCCGTAATCACTGCCGTAATCTCTTTTGGCCTGCTCTTTGACGCGCAGCTCCTTTATTTCCTTGTAAGCGTTTTCAAGCTCCGTAAGATTTGCCGCCGCGCGGTTGCCCTCGTCGCCCGGCAAAAACCTCTCCTCGCCGTACTTGTTTTTAAGCTCGCGGTAACGCTGTTCAAGCTCCTCATCTAGGCAATCGCTTGATAAATTCAATACTAAATAGGGGTCTTTCAATTTTTTCTCCTTTTCTTTGCCGGATTTAGCAAGATATATTATTGATATTTGCTGAAATTAAATTCTTGGTTTGGGAAGCTTTTTCTGGCTTTGGAACAGCTGCTCCGCCTTACTTCTTAAGCCCTTATGCACAATGTTTTTTAAAAGGTCGCTGCTTTGCGTGAATACCATAGAATTAAAGCATTCTATCGCCCTGTTCACCGTTACGGCTACAGTAAACTCCAATTCGGACTTGTATTTTTCAAAATACTGGCGGCGGTTTTCGTATTCGGGATAGACCGCTAAAAAAGGATTATAGCGTTTTTCGCGGAAATCCTCGTCGATATCGTCAAGCGCGTCCGCAAGATAAACGAATTTACCCACATTGTAGCAAAGCTTTAAAATAGGTTCGCTTGCTTTTTCCTTTAAAATATCGGCGGCCACGTCTTGGAGTATCATAGCAAAGCAGTCCGCTACCCTGTCTAAGCCCGCGAGGTTCTTTTTTTCCATTTCATAAAGCATATTATATCTTTTTGAAATTACGGCGTCAATTCCCGGGCTTGATTTTTTAGCTTTATTGTAATGTTTTTTGAGCATAGACTTGGCTATCGACTTTTTAAAGCCCTCTTTATCAAGAACTCCGTCGATCATTTTATAATAGCTCAAAATTATGTTCGTTTCTACTATTTTATCCAATAGTGGATTAGAGCATACTGTTGTTTTTTTCTTAAACGGATTGCAAACGCAGCCTTTGGACTCGAATCTGACTTCCTGAACAAGAAAATCGTGAAGAAGGACGCTTAAAAACACTATATCGTAGTTTGTTGTAAAGCGCGGCAATTGCCCGAACATCCGCCCCGTCGCCTTACAGATACCGCAATAGAACGCCCGGTAAAGCGCGAAATCCGCTAAATTCATTTGTTCCTTGACCGGGGTCACATATCCGTACAATTTTTTACCTCTGTTTTCTATAAACTTTTTTGCCCGTTTTACCGCCGCAGTCAGCCGTTGAAGATGGAATTTTAAGCGGATTGTAGGCGATGCCTAAGCGCTTAGATTATAAAGCCTACTTTTTTATAAACCTTACTCATAGTTTTTCTTGCCGCAGCCGCCGCCTCTTCCGCGCCGTTCTTCATCAGCTTTAAGAGCGTGTCTTTGTCTTTAGACAGCTCGTAAAACTTTTCCTGTATCGGCTTTAAAGTGTTTACGACGGTTTCGCCTACGGCTTCCTTGAATGCGGCGTAATTAAATCCCGCAAAATCCTTTTCCGCCTGTTTCATCGATTTTTCTGTAAGTGAGGCGTAAATAGTGAGCAGGTTCGAGATGCCGGGTTTTTCTAAAACGTTATAGGCAATTTCGCTGCCGCTGTCGGTCACCGCCCTTTTGAACTTGCGCATGATATCGTCGGGATTATCGAGCAGCATTATAACGCCGTTCAGGTTTTCGTCGGATTTACCCATTTTGGAAACAGGGTCGGACAAGCTGTAAACTTTTGCGCCGTACTTGGGATATATCCCCTCCGGCACGGTGAAAGTGGGCGAATATTTATTGTTGAACCTTTCGGCAACTGTGCGGGTAAGCTCTAAATGCTGCTTTTGATCCTTGCCGATGGGAACATAGTCCGCCTGATACAAGAGAATATCCGCCGCCATAAGAACGGGGTAATCGAACAGGCCAACGTTTACGTTGTCGGGAGCTTTTAAGGATTTGTCCTTAAATTGGGTCATACGCCTTGCCTCGCCGAACTGCGTATTGCAGTTGAGTATCCATGTTAGCTCTGCGTGATACGGCACGTGCGACTGCACGAAAAGCGTGCATTTTTCGGGGTCTAAGCCGAACGCGATAAATAACGCGTAAAGGTCGAGAGCGTTCTTTCTGAACTGGGCCGGCACTAAGTCGATAGTTATCGAATGAAGGTCGGCAACCGCGTAAAAGCATTTGTATTCTTTTGCAAACGCGAGCCAGTTTTTAACGGCCCCTATATAATTGCCCAGCGTCAGGCTGCCGGTGGGCTTTATCGCGCTGAATATTATTTTCTGTTTTTCTTCCTCTGCTGTGCTGACCATTACTTCATCCTTTTATTTTTGCAATAGCTTATTACTTTTCCGGCCGCGTCCGCTTTATCTATGACTTCCTTATGAAGCTGCGGCATTTTCATCAGGCAAGAAAGCGATTCGGGAACGGGAAGAGCCGTTAGCTCTTCGAGTTTTTTCAAGGAGCTAAGCTCATCCTTGCCGGGCTTGGAACCTAAAGCCTTTAAAACGTCGTCGGCAAACTTATACGGACTTGCCGTTGAAACTATAACAGTTTTTGATTCGTCGCCTGTTGCCTCAGCATATTTTTCATATACGTTTACGGCGACTCCGGTATGGGTGTCCATAATATAGCCGTACTCCTCAAAGAAGCTGTCGATAGTTTCTTTGACTTCCTCCTCGGAGGCAAAGCCGGCGTAGAACTGCGATTTGAGCGTAACAAGTTCACCGGCGGTTATTGAATAAACTCCGCCCGTTTTAAGCTCGGCCATCCTCTTTTGAGTGAGAGAGGAGTCTCTGCCGGAAAGCTCGAACACAAGCCGTTCAAGATTGGAGCTTATCAGTATATCCATCGACGGGCTGGACGTTTTAAAAAACTCTCTTCCGTTCAAGTCATAACTGCCGCCGTTTATAAAATCCGTAAGCACATTATTTTTGTTTGAGGCGCAGATAAGCTTATTTACGGGCAGCCCCATCTGCATTGCGTAGTACCCCGCCAAAATATTGCCGAAGTTTCCGCTCGGAACGCAGAAATTTATTTTTTCGCCTTTTTTGATCTGCTTAGACTCTAAAAGATCGGCATAGGAAGAAAAATAGTAAACTATTTGCGGAACGAGCCTGCCCCAGTTGATCGAGTTGGCGCTGGATAAATTATACCCCGCCGCGGCTAATTCATTCGCTATTATCCCATCGCCGAAAATCTTTTTAACTGTGTTTTGAGCGTCGTCGAAGTTGCCGTTTATTGCGTACGCCGTAACGTTTGAGCCCTCTTGCGTCATCATTTGCAGCTTTTGGAGCTTTGAAACGCCGTCTACCGGATAGAAAACTATCACGTCCGTTCCCTCGACGTCCTTGAACCCCTCAAGAGCCGCTTTACCGGTATCGCCGGACGTTGCGACTAAAATAAGCGTCTTTTCGTTTTTGCCCAAAACCTTTTTAGACCCCGTCATAAGGTAGGGTAAAAGAGTGAGCGCGATATCCTTAAACGCGTGCGTAGGGCCGTGCCACAATTCTAAAAAGGCGACGTTTTCATCTACCTTAACCAGAGAGCCGGGGTCGTCGGAAAATCGGGAATAAGCTTTTTGCGTATATCCTTTAAGCGTTTTTTCATCAAACTGCGGCAGATATTTGCCTATTATAAACGCGGCGCGCTCATAATAGTCCATTGCCGCCATATTTTCGATATCTTTCATAGCTACTTTTGGGAACGATTCAGGAACATAAAGCCCGCCGTTATCCGACAGGCCTTTGACGATCGCTTCCGCGCCGCTTAGTTTTTCGCTGTTGTTTCGTGTACTGATGTATAGCATTATATAATTGTCCTTAGCCGTCGTCTTTTATGCAGGCTGATGCGGGCGGCGCTTGTCTTGATGAGCCAGGCTATAGTATGACAACTACGCACCCGCGCCGTCAAGCCAGCTGCCGTCCGCATAAACCTGCATTTTAAGCCGACTTTGTGTAAGATTTAGATTTTTGGAATTATGAGTTTTGCCTAAACGTACCTCATCATAAATTCAGGTAAATTGTCGGTACTGACTGTGAGGATGAAGTTGATATCGTGGTCGGTGCATAGTTTTTCCAGCTGCGTGAGTATGCTCTGCATTTTTTCAGGCGGCGCAATGAATCTGTTGATGCCGTCTACGTAAATCTTCGTGATGTCGGAGTTTGCCGCAACCATACCCTGAATAAAGCCTACGAACCATTTTTCGCCTTCGGGTATGTACTCGGAGATATTGACGAACCTGATGCGACGGTCTACGTCGATGGTATGCATAAGCGTATCGGTTATATAAACGTGCTCGCCCTTTGCCGTAGTTATTTCATCGTTCGCGCACTTGATGATACGCTTTGTCTTACCGCTTCCCTTTGCCCCGTGAATAAGTTTGATCATAGTTCCCTCCTGAAATTTTGTTTTTTATTAATCATAATAACGCCGCCTTTTCTTATTATTTATAAAATAAGTTTAGCATTATTATGTATTAAACGTATGGTGAAACTGTGAAAATTTATCGTTTTTTTTCAAAAAACTTACGCCTCTTCCAGACCGTCTTTTTATCTATTGTAACCTATAATTTACTTTTTGTAAATACCCGCTTCCAAAAGTTTATGAATTTTTTTATCGGCAAGGCGCACCATATAGTCAAGCTCGTCGTCGCCCATAACGGTTATCCTGCCCTTATTGTACTCATCGTCCACCATTGCCTTGACTTTGGTTACGATAGGGTCGGCCTTTTCCACGCTTTCGGTATCTGATAATTCATAATATGAGTTGAGCCAGTAAGCTATGCCCGCAAGGCCTGAAGTGTTGTTGATCTGCACCATCGGCTTCCTGCCCAAAATCTTTTCCGTATCGAAAATATTATAGATTTCAGGGTCTTTGAGCATTCCGTCCGCATGGATACCGGCGCGGGTAGCGTTAAAGCTTCTTCCGACAAACGGCGTTCTGGGCGGGATGTTATAGCCTATTTCATGCTCGAAGTAATCAGCAATTTCAGTTATGACCCTTAAATCCATACCGTCGGTCGTACCCTTTAGGGAGGCATATTCCATACACATAGCCTCCGTCGGGCAGTTTCCCGTGCGTTCGCCTATTCCTAAAACAGAGCAGTTGACTGACGAACAGCCGTACAGCCAGGCGGTGGCGGCGTTTGTTACTACTTTATAAAAGTCGTTGTGTCCGTGCCACTCCAGCTGCTCGCTGGGAACGTCGGCATAATAATTTAAGCCGTAGATTATCCCTTGAACCGAACGCGGCAGAGCCGTACCCGGATATGTTACGCCGTAGCCTAAAGTATCGCACGCCCTGATTTTGATAGGAATACCGCTTTCCTTACTCAGCCTCATAAGCTCGTATGCGAACGGCACGACAAACCCGTAAAAGTCCGCGCGCGTTATATCCTCGAAATGGCAGCGCGGGATGATATTCTGAGCCAAAGCGTCCTTGACTATTCCTAAATACTGATCCAGCGCCTGCTTTCTTGTCAGCTTCATTTTATTGAAGATATGATAGTCCGAGCAGCTCACAAGTATGCCCGTTTCCTTGATCTCAAGCTGCTTTACCGCCTCAAAATCCTTAGGGTTCGCTCTTATCCAGCTTGTTATTTCAGGAAAACGCAGCCCTTTTTCGCGGCATTTTATGACCGCCTGACGGTCCTTTTCCGAATAAAGGAAAAATTCCGACTGCCTTATTATCCCTTTGGGGCCGCCCAGCTTTGAGAGCAGCTCGTAAATATGGACTATCTGATCGACAGTAAAAGGCGCGGTAGACTGCTGCCCGTCGCGGAAAGTAGTGTCGGTTATCCAGATATTGTCCGGCGTTTTCTGGGGAACGCGGCGGTCGTTGAACACCGTTTTAGGAACCTCGGAAAAATCGAACATTTCCCTGAAAAGGCGCGGGTCTTTAACGTCCTGCAAATAATAGTCGTGCTCCTTTGATTCGAGCAGTCCGGTAACTTTATTTTTTACAACTCTTGTTTCTTCCATTTTTGTACACCTTTTGTCTGCAGCCGGCTTTATTGCCGGCGAATATTTTTTTGGCTTAAAAGTTCTAACCTATCATTTCAACCAGTTTCTTGATCCTGTCTAAGCCCTTGACAATGTTCGCCTCCGAAACCGCATAGCTTAAACGGATGTGCTGCGGCGCGCCGAACGATTCGCACGGTATTGCCACGACCTGAACCTTATCCACAAGCAAATTCGCAAAGTCTGCGGCGGTATTGATTTGTACGCCCTCAAACGATTTGCCGATCAGCTTTTCTATGCCAAACATTATATAGAACGCGCCTTTCGGCTCGATAATGCTGAGCGCGGGGATTTCCTTAAATTTATCCATTATCAATTTGCGGCGGCGGTCGAAAACTTCCTTCATTTCCTTTAAGAAAACCTCGCCTTCCGCGCCTTTAAGCGCAAACACAGTCGCGTATTGGGCTATTGAGTTGACGTTCGACGTCGTGTGGCTCTGCATATTGTCCATAGCGGAGGCAAGAGCTTTGCTTGAGGCGGTGTAGCCTACGCGCCAGCCTGTCATGGCGTAGGTTTTGCTCATACCGTTAATAACTATGGTGTTTTTATACATTTTTTCCGAAACGGCCGCTATAGAAAACGGCTCCGTCTCATATGTAAGCTTTTCATAAATTTCGTCGGAAATAACGTAAATGTCAGCCTCCTCAAGCACCTTTGCAAGCGCGCGGATCTCCGCTTCGTCGTAGACCGTGCCGGAGGGGTTGGAGGGATTATTGAAAACTATCGCTTTCGTTTTTTTGGTTATCGATTTTTTGAGTATTTCGGGAGTGATCTTATACCCGGTTTTTTCGCTCGTTTCGATAAACTTAGGCACGCCCTCGCATAATTTGACAAGCTCGGGGTATGTCAGCCAGTACGGCGCGGGTATAAGCACCTCGTCGCCCGGATCGACTATCGCCAAAAACGCGTTGTAAAGAGAGTGCTTTGCGCCGTTGTTTACGACTATTTGGCTAGGCTCATAAACAAGGCCGTTATCTTTATTAAGTTTTTCTGCAATCGCTTTTCTAAGCTCCAGCGTTCCCGCCGACGGAGTGTATTTCGTCAGCCCCTTATCGAGAGCCTCTTTTGCTTTATCATTGATGTATGAGGGCGTATTGAAATCCGGCTCGCCTGCCCCGAACGAAACTACGTCTATACCGTCCGCCTTCATTTTATTGCCCTTTGCCGTGATGGCAAGAGTCAGCGACGGCGATACTCCCATTGCTCTTTTTGCGATTGCGTCCATAAATAAATCTCCTAAATTCCGGAACTTCTCCCGCTCCGACGGCTGAATGTATATAGTTATCCAGTTTAAACGATTATACAATCTTTTTTTAATATTTGTCAAGAAAACGCGGCTGTCAAGTAACAGCGATTTTTTAAAGATTTTTATACTCCTAAAAAAACTTGCAGGGTAAAAGCTTTAAAATAAAGCCTTTCCCTGCAAAGAAAACTGTTTATTAATAATTGAAAGGGTCGTCCGCGCTGCTCCTGTTTTTTATTCTGTTATCAAGCTCGGCAAGCGTATCGTAGCCCATACTCTTTAAACGGTAGTTTCTTGCGGCGACCTCTAAAATAACGGCAAGGTTTCGCCCCGGCTTGACGGGGATAGTATGCATAGGCAGCTCGACGTCGAAAATATTATGCACTTCCTTTACGTTGCCGAAACGGTCGTATTCTTTTTCCGGATCCCACTCTTCAAGCTTTATGACCATATCTATCATTTTAGTCAGCTTGACTGCGCCCGCCCCGTACATAGCGCGGATGTCGATGATACCGATACCGCGCACCTCCATAAAGCAGCGGATGACGGACGGCGCCGCGCCGATAAGCCTGTCGTTGACGCGCTTAATAGTGACAGCGTCGTCGGCGACAAGGCGGTGGTTGCGCTGGATAAGCTCAAGCGCCGTTTCCGATTTACCTACGCTTGAGTTGCCGATAATCAGAACGCCCACGCCGTAGAGGTCCATTAACACGCCGTGGATAGTCTGCGTGGGAGCCAGCAGCTCGTTAAGCAAAATGCTCAGCTCGTTCATTATCATCGTCGTGCGCAAAGATGAGCGCAGCACTACCCTGTCGTACTTTTCCGCGGCCGCCATAAGCTCCGGGATAGGCTCGAGAACTGTGGATATTACAAGGCAGGGTATTTCGTATTTCAGAAAAGTTTCGCAGGCTTTTAATCTGTCCTCGGGCTTCATCTTTTTCAAATACGACATTTCCTGCTCGCCCACGACCTGCACGCGCTCGTAGCCGAAATGCTCGTAGTAGCCCGCAAGCTGCAAGCCGGGGCGGTTTATATTGAACGTTGAAAAATGGATGGTTTCCTTACTGCCGCGGTGGAGTATTTCCAGTCCTGCCTGTGCGGCAAAGTCCTCCACTTTGAGGTCCATTTCATTTTCGATTATCTCTTTTTTCTTGATTTTTCTCATCTTCGCCATATCTATTTACCTCTTTATTAAATTTTCACAAATATTTACTTTGCCGGTGAAGGGCGCGGTCGCTGAAAAAGGCGCTGATAGCGGCGAAAATTGGAACTTTCGACTCTATCGAGTACATTAAGGTACACTCAATCGTCGAAAAACCACACTTTTCGCCACTCTGAGCACCTTTTTGATCGCCCTTTTAGAACAGTAATG
>JAVBKW010000010.1:0-91599 GCA_031553855.1 Eubacteriales bacterium
GCATATGTCCCGCCGGATAAAAGCGGACGTCCTTTGGGCAACAGGGCTGATGGACAACATTTGTCCGCCCTCAACCCAGTACGCCGCCTATAATAAGATAACATCCAAGAAAGAAATGATTTTATACACAAATCATTATCATGAAGTTTTACCCGGCTATTTTGACAGAATGATTACCTTTTTCAATAATAATTAATGAAACGATTTATTCATCGTTTCCTTAAGCTTACAGCTACGGCAAAGAAGGCGATTTGGCGCTAAAAAAATTACCACAAAATCATTGGTAATAGTATTCATCGTTACCTTAAATTTTTATTATGTATTCTATTTAAAAAAGATATATACACAACCGGCGGCTTGTCCTTTTTTATGCGGACGTTAGATTTTGTAATGGAAATTTCATCGATCGGAACGCCGCTGTGGTATTGCAGAATTTCGTTTTCCAAGTTTCGTATGCGGTAGTCTACAACGATAGGATTAACTTTATAGTATTTAGACAAATTGTCATAAATGCTTTCCGGCGGTTCGTAGTTTTCTTCGGCGTATTTTGCGGCTTTAATAAATTCGGGGATGAAGTCCTTGTAGGGCAAAAGTAATTCGGCAGCGCCTTCGTTGGCCTGCCACTCTTTTTCTTTGTCGCGCGACTCAAGATTTGTAAAACTGAAAGAAGTATGGTTCGGGTGAAACCAGTAGTGGATAAGCTCGTGCGCGATATCGAACCGCTGATTGCAGCGCGGAGTGTTTTTGTTTACTAATATTCCGCTGAAAGTATCCTTACATAAAACCGCGCCGATCGAATCGCTTTCGAAAGGGTGGTACTCTAGCGCGATATTTTCTTTTTTTATAATCGAAAAAATATCGGCGGGGAAATTATTATCCATACCGAATTCGTTCAGCTTATTTTCAATGCAATCGTATAAAGCGCGTTTATCATAGAGCATTAATTCAATCTCCCGGAGCTACTTTCCGATCTTATCGTTCTTTTCCTTCATATAGCGCGCAAACTCCAAAATCTTTGCAACGTCCGCTTCGGGCAGCTGCATTTCTTCCATTTCCTTAGCTAAATGGAAATAGATATTGTTCACGCTGTTGCGCTCCGACTCGGTTGTGGGGGGAACATCGCGCCCGAGCAAAAAGTCGGACGTACAGCCAAATAGATCGCACATCTGATTGATCGCGCCGATATCCGGCTGCCAGCGACCGGTTTCCCATGCCGACATATTGCCCTGCGTAACGCCTAAAACTTCAGCAAGAGCCTCTTGCGTATATCCGGCGTTTTTCCTTAGATTTTTAATATTATTCATAGTATTAACCTCGTATTAACCTCTTTAAAATAAGTTTAACAAATAAACAAATAAAAGTCAAGAAAAACTTTAAAAATATTAGAAAAACTGTTGACAAATATAAATAGATGTGCTAATATGTAAACACAAAGCGCAAAGATGATATTAGATGAATGAATTTAAAGCGTTTCAAAAAACAACAAAGGAGTGAAAAATATATGACTTATATTAATTGTCCGGTATGCGGCGGGAGGCTATTAGAGGGCGAGGAGGGGAGCTGCGTAAAGCTAAAGTGTAATAAGTGCGGAAAGCTGGTGAGGGTGAAGATTAAAAACGGGGAAGTGATTTTAAGCGTGGATAGTTCCAACGAGCTTCTTAAAAAGAGCAGCTAAGTTATCGCGCTTATAAAATGGCAATGCAAAAATTTGCGCGGCTCATAAAAATCCGTAATGAAAAAGGCGGCTAAATCCATCGCCAGAGGCTCGGCTGTTTCACGTCGGCGGGTCAGGGACTTGTGCCCAGAGTTTAAAATCTTTTATTCTTTTAGCGCGTAAAAAAACGCGGAACAAAATTTGACAATGCACTCATTCAATATGCTATAATAAAAGTATAGACAAAAATTAAATAAAAATTTGCTAAGAAAAGACCCCGAAAGCGAGGGCAATAAAGACGGCAAACGGTTAACGAGAACCTATAAAAAGGTTTGAAAAACCGCTTGCCGTCTTTATTTTTGAAAAAACAACGCTGCAGCTTTCGCGAAGCGGCACGAGTATATAAAAATCAGTATTGCCATCTGTTCCGGATAGGCGGCAAAAAAACAAAATAATTAAAAAACAAGGAGAAAGAAAATGGAATTTAACGACAGAAAGCCCGAATTTCCGGGCAGGGTCAGGCTGACGCCGATAGGAGGCGATATGTATAACCTGACCTACGAGGAGGGGCGAACAAGCGGCGTGAACTCACAAAATGAGCGGCTCAACCCGGGCACGCCATTGAACGCCGCAACATTCAAACAGTTGCAGGACGAGTTAAAAAGAGAGGCAAGCGCATGGGTGTCAAATGTTTACGGAGTCAGAATTGATACGACAAACAGCAATCCGGAAACGTCAGTAGTTTATACGGATGACGCATTTGGTTTTGTTTCGGCAAAAGGCAATTATGGGAGCTACCAAAAAGGAACTATCGAGAGCTGCTATCCGTATAACCGGATTCGTCCGTGCTTATTAAAGGACGGGGTATTCGTAGGATATCTTGATCCGAATGACTATAATAAGTTTTCTGACGGAAGAGCTGCCGACATTTCAAGCGGAATCGCGGGAGATGTGATGATTGAAATACCTCACTTTTGGTATAAGCTTGAAAGGGTGAATAACTTTTTAGACGTCAAGATTTCCAACATGGAAAGAGAAGGTTTTACGGATTTTGCATTCAGCTATAACGGAGAGGTAAAAGACCAATTCTATATCGGCGCATATTTAGGCAGCTGCGACGGAAGCGGCAAATTGCGTTCTTTGAGCGGTGCAATGCCTAATGGTAATCTGACTATGGGGCAGTTCAGAACGGCTGCTCAGGCTAACGGAGAGGGATATGAACAATTAAGCTTCAATAAATTGACTGCGTTGCAGGTGCTTTATTTATTGCAGTTTAAGAGTTTGAACAGCCAGTCAGCGCTTGGGCAGGGGTATACGAATAATATAGGAGTATATATTGCTAACGGCGCGGCAAATAAAAAAGGAATGAACTACGGCAGCCAAACAAGCAATTCGCCGGATTCGGTAATCAAATTCAACGGTATAGAAAACTTTTGGGGAAATATGGCAGTGAGGATCGACGGTTTTATCAGCAACGGAACAAATTCGATTGCGATTTCCGACGGAAATTTCAATGACTACGGTGCCGGTTATAAAAAGTATTCGGGAGCGGCGTTACCAAATCCTGATAATTTTCCTAACGAGTTTCCTATGTACATGAAAGATGTTATGGGCGACAATAATTTGGGCTTTATTCCAAGAGCAATAAGAGGCAGCTCGTCAACTTACTACTGCGACTATGGTTTTATATCAAATAGCGGTAACCGCTATCCTGGTTTCGGCGGAGACGCGAGCACTAAGATGAATGCGGGCGCATTCCGTTTCTATTGCGATTATGCAACAGCAAGTATTTATTCGTATCTGGGCGCACGTCTGGTATACAACATTTAAAGGAGGATAAAAAATTATGTTAGTAAGAGGAACACAAGCGGTTAAACCGCAAGCAGTCGAATACGGCAAAGATACAATATATGAACGTAAGAATATTCGCCGTGTAGAAGAAACCGCGACCGAGGACGGAGACCTTCCTTTCTTAGGTTGGGAGTATGAGGAGCAGCAGTATACTTATCAGGAATGGCAGATAAAGTCTGATCTTGAAGCGAAACTAGCAATTGTAGAGCTAGCAGAAGCTCTGATAGGAGGTTAGAAATGGTTAAAATTTACGTAGATTTGATTTTAGCTAACAAAAAAACTATAGCGGACGTTCCCGAAAGATGGCGCGCTGCGGTTGCGTTGGCATTGGTTGAATCAGGAAGTTTATAATAATAAAGCAAGGCAGTGCTCTAATGCTTAATAAAAATAAAATAAGCAAAGCAAATCTGATTTGCTATTAGATAGAAAAAAAAGTTGCTAAGAAAAGACCCCGAAAGCGAGGGCAATAAAGACGGCAAACGGTTAAGAGAACCTAAAAACAAAGGGTCTAAAGCTGTTTGCCGTCTTTTTCTTTTTAGGATAATCAACAAAATACGAGGAGTTAAATAATAATGGATAATTTAGAATGGTTTTGTTCGATAGCGGGAACGGCGTTGAGCCTGCTAATTACAACGCTGACGTTTGCGATCAAGTTTTTCCGCAAGCTGAAAGAAAAGCTGAAAACGGAAAACGACATAAAGCTAAGCAACGCAATAATCCCGCTTATAGAGAGCGCAGAGCAGTTTCTGCACTACAGCGGTGCGGAAAAGAAAGAGTATGTGCTCACAAAAGCCAATCAGTTCGCTATCGAAAACGATATAGATTTCAATATTGAATCAGTTTCGGAAAAGATCGAGAAATTGGTTGAACTGAGCAAGCAAGTCAATAAGAGAATAATTTAAAAATAAAGTAAAAAAGGAAAATAAAAATGGAAAAAAATCACATAAACCAAACCAAATTAAATTTTGGCGGCGGGGCTGGAAATGCAGCTGTCAATCTTTTTACTGGCGGAATGACTTTTGAGCATCCGGACGTTAGCATAGGAGCAAACAGCTATCAAATAGGAATTTCGCATATTTATATGAGCAATCCTGAGCCACAGTTGCTTTCAGCGTTGAATCAATGTTGCGGAATGGGTTGGAAACTTAATATTCAACAGTATCTTATAAAGTCCGGTTCAACATATTCATATTATGACGCAAACGCAAATTGCTACGAATTTGAATTGTACGATTCTAGCGAACAGAGGTTTTACGACAAATCCGGAAGCGGGTTAGTTTTGTTTGTTAAAGTAAGTAATGGTAATACTGAGCGTTATATTGAAGATCCTCAAAAAAATAAGATGTATTTTGACAACGCCGGCAGGCTAGGAGAAATATTTTTATACGCAAACAAGAGTTCAAAAAAGATATTATATAATTCAAGTGGTTTTCCGCTCAAAATTTATGATACGAAGAAGCCGTCAAAATATATTGAGTTTATATATTCGGGCAATCTTCTTATAAAAACTGTATGTAAGAATAATGCAGCTGAAAAACTAGTAATCCAATATACATATAATAGCGAGAACCTGACAGGGATAAAAGAGTATGCTGATGGCACAGAACGTTATAATAGCTTATTTACATATGATAATAACGGTAAACTTAATTATGCGGTAAGGGTAAACTCCCGATCGGCAGTAAAAATTGAATATCTTGACAATAATGTGTTTAAAATTGCAACCGGATCAATTGCAGTAACTCCGGTTTTGAGCCCAAAACAAAATGTTGTTTTTGGTTCGAACTCAACTTTTTGCGGAGATGATTTTTGCGGAGAATCCGATCAAACCCTTTCAGGTTATAATATTTCAACAAATTCTTTTGCTGCTTTGACAAGCGCAAAAATTGAATATGAATATAGTAACGGACGAAAGATTTCTGCTATTGTCGACAACAATAGGAAAAATATTATTGAATATTTTTTCAATAAGGCTGGTTTAACGACGGCGGTTTTTAAGCGCCATAACGGCACTAAATACAATCTTAAGACGTTGACGAAAGACGGCGGCACCTGCATACTAAGACATAATGATTTCTATTATAAGAATGACGTCGAGCAAAAAGCCGGGGGTATCGATTCAGTAAATAGTAAGCCCTCAGTTAAAATACCTTGCAATAACTCAAATAAAATAGAGCTTAAGTATAGTCTAATATCGAGAGATTATGAAAATTGCGGAGGCCTTGAAGAATTTTGGAAGGAACAGACTAAAACTGAATTTAAAAACAATAATCATGTTTTGTCTTTCTGGCTAAAATACAGCGGAGGTTCTCCGTCCTATCTGAAAACAAAAATGACCTACACTGATGGTGCAGGGGGATATGATTTCACAAAGCAGGCATATGTCGATCATACTGCGGTCGATGTTTGGCAATATGTTACAATTCCTTTTAAGTTGGAACATTCACTTAGTTGGTTAAAGTTTGAATTTTTATCCGATACTTCGGGCGAGGTGCAGATTTCAAATCTTAGGGTAAGTTTAGGAACTCCGTCAAAAGCGTATATTTCGAGAAATGCAGACCGTAGTGAAATGAGTAGTCTATGGTCTTGTTATCCGCTTTCTGAAATTTATCAAGTAGTTCTCGGAATAAAAAACCAAAGCGCACCATCAACCCTTGCAATTAATAAGGATTTTTTTGTTACAGACAGCGACATTTTCGAAACATTAAAAAATGAACATGGTCTAAGCGGCAGCTATGACTTTATCCATAACGGGGGCACAAAACGTATCGCTAATGTAACGTCCATTCAATTATGTCCGTCATTCACCAATAGCGTACCCATGACTAAAACAAACGGATTATCTAATGTTTTTTTACGAACCGACTCGCCGGATGATAAAAGTCATACCTATACTTTTTTTGAGTATTTGGATAATGTAGATTATGGCTTTTACATAAAGCAAACGGTCTCAACAAAATCAAACGGAGCCACTGAGCAGACAAATATTTTTAATAGCACTGGTTATTTGCTCGAAAAAACAGACGCATACGGCGTACAGACAAAATATGTGTTAGACAGAGGCTACAATCTAACCAAGGTGATTGTTAAGAATACATCCGGAGGAGAAACCCTTACTTATGAAAATCTTTATGATGAAACGGATCAACAAGAAAGGGAACTGCCGTCGGGCCAAAAACAAAATAATATAACAACAAATTACACGTTCAATGATCCGTTTTGCACTATAAATACAATGCAAACAGGCTCACAATATACAACAAAATGCGAATATGACACGTTTAACCGCCCAAAAACAGTCATGGCTCTCGATGGAACTCAGGCTAAAGCACGCAACGAGATTCGTTACGACGACTTTGGCAGGATACGCTTTTTAAGCGATTGCGATACTTTCAGCTATAGCTTTGCCTACGATAAATTCGGCATGCCAACCAAATACAGCATGATCAAACAAAACGGTCAACTTGCGGAAGAAAAAATCATGATGGAAAAATCCCGCGTTGACGATGGCGATTATAACATTTGTAAAGAAAAAATTTATGACGGCAATGGTTCCGGCGCTGAAACCGAAACAGGGGTAGACTGGTACGGCCGCATAGATTACGTGTTGGAAAACGGAGCGCCCAGTATATGGTATAGATATCAAGAAAACGATGAGAGCGACTCTGTTGCGGCAATTGAACGCATTATAGATAAGAACGACGGAACGGCGGAATACACTTATAATTATGATTCGGATAACCGGCCGACGGGTTATGTCTTAAGCGGAGGTTCAGCGCCTCTTACAGTACGGCAAACAGCGCATAATAAAACAAGGTATTCCTTTGACGGCAAAGACACAGAAACAGAAATCGTTTATGACGAGAACGTGGGCGTGGAGCCGAGAATCTCTGAAACTGTCTATAAGGAAAAAAACACTTCCGACAAAGATATTGAAAAAAATTGGGATAATGTGACCGAGGTAAAAAAGAAATATTACTATGATTCATTAGGCCGGCTTTCAAGCACAAGAGTATTCGGATCCAGATTCAGAGATGAACGCTTTGTATACAAGCCTTCTACAAATTTTATTGAACAAAAAACACATAAATCATATGATACTATCTTTCCCGAAGATTTTCCTATTTTTGGTGACGCAGGAGGTAATTCTTTTTTCACTTTTGACTATGAATATGATAATTCAGGAAATATGACAAAAGCCACAGAGACGGAAGGAACTACAAAAGAAACTATTGTCACGGTTTTAAAAACAAATTCAGAAAGCTATACTTATGATATTTTAAACAGAGTTGATACCGAAAAGAATACTAAACTTGACATTGAATATAAATATCATTATAATAGCAGAGGGCAGTTGCAAAAAATTAACAAAATAAGCAACAACGCAACAGTCAAATCCTTCACCTATGACGATTTCGGCAGGATGCAATCGTCCCCGCTCGGAAGCTGCACTCAAAACAACTATGGCTCGTTCACTTCTATAGGCTCGAACACCCTAAACTGGACAGGCCGCAAGCTTTCAAGCTATACTACCTCAATGGGTACTAATACCTACAGCTATAATTTTCAGGGCGTAAGGTTTAAGAAAGTTCTTTCAAACGGTATTACTAAAACCTACTTCAACGACGGTTCTAAATTGCTCGGAGAAAACTGGAGCGACGGAACAAAGCTACGCTATTTCTATGACGCTTCCGGAATAATCGGATTTTCGCATAACGGCAAACAATACGATTACGTTAAAGACGCGCTTGGCAATATTAAATACATTAGAGAACTTTTAACTATAGGCACTACCATTTTATCGTATATAACAAGCGCGGAGTATTGCTATGACGCATGGGGCAACACGACAATTAAGGGAGATACAGGAATAGGGGCAATAAATCCTTTCCGTTGGAAAAGCTATTATTACGATACCGAATCGGATTTCTACTACATAGACGGAAGATACTACAGCCCTGCATTGTATAGCTACGTGAGCGCGGCCGACCCGGAAAGCCTGCTAAGCAATGCTGCGACAATATTCGGGCTGAACCGCTACCTTATTTCCACCAACAACGCAATAGCTTTTATTGCGGCTATATATACTATTTTCACGTCCTCACAGCTATATACGGACCCCGATTATAATCCGGACTTCGACTGGCGGATATTAGTGAAAAATATATTAAGCTTAGCCTTGCTGATATTTAGCATAATTAGTTTCATGATAGATCCGATAGGGTCAATAATCTCGATGGCGATATTAGCGGGCTTTGCGATAACGGGAGCGGTAATAGGGGGCTTAGTAAGCGTAGCGAAAGGCAACAGCTTTGCAGAAGGTGCGACAAAAGGCGCGGTGATAGGCTACATAGTGGGCACGGTTGCTCTGATAGCCTACGGCATAGCGTCGAAGGTGATTGCGGCAAACAAAGTAAACCCAGCGACAGTCGCGGACGATGTTGCGGCTGCGAAACCGGCGGATGTGGTGAAGGCACAGGCTGATGTTGTGCAGCCGCAATGTTTTAAAGAAGGAACCATTGTAAAAACCAAAGACGGCGATAAAAAGATAGAAGAAGTGGAAGTCGGCGATGAGGTGTTGGCTTATGACGAAGAAACAGGTATACAAGAATTTAAAAAAGTTGTACAATTGTTTAGGAATGAAGCGTCTCGTAAAACTTCGGTCAAAATCAAGGCAGACGACGGCAAAATCGACGAGATTGTAAGCACTCCCGGACACAAGTATTATTTGCCGGACAATAACGAAAACCGTAACCCGGGAGAAAGGCTGGAGCATGCGTCATATGAGGGATTGTCGGAGGTATGGGTATCTGCCTGCAACCTTAAAAAAGGTGACAGAGTTTTGCTCGCAAATGCCGATGCATTGACCGGAAAGCCTAAATATGGTATAGTAATAGGCGTCAAGACCGAGGACTGCGAAGCATACACGACTTACAATTTCGAGGTAGCGGACTTCCATACTTACTATGTCGGCGAGAACGGAGTTTGCGTACATAATAGGCAATGTGGATTAATTGATGATGTTGTTCCAGATGGCTATGAACCTACATTTAAAAATGGAGAGTACCAACACAATCCGAAACACGGTATGGCCCAACATGGTAGATCAAGTGCTAAATTGTCGTCTCAGCAGTATGGACAGTATGCTTTAGACAATGCGATTCCCTCTCCCCATGGAGGAAAAGCATTGTATGCGTACAATGGTAAGAATCTTATACAGTTTTATCCAAGTAACGGATACTACCATGGTTACTATACAAATTTAGCTGGAATTAATGGCAAATCGGCGAGGAATTTTCTGTTACATTATTTCGACTTATAAGGAGGGGTTTTATATGAACAAAAAAATTATTTTTGAGTTAAGGCTAAGTTCAAAAGATAGCCTAATAGCTTATGAAAAGAAAAATTATGATACATGTTATGAGGATTCAAGGCTGTATTTGCATACTGGGAATAAAAGAAAAAAAATAATTGAAAGCTCATTTTGTTATGGTTTTGGTTCAGAAATGTATTATAGAGTGCATAATATTTATAATTTTTGTAGTTTGGAGGAATATCTTAAGCAGCTTAAAGAGTTTTTAGATAATCAGACATATGATTTGCCAGAAAAGGTAGATTATGATAATCCTGAAAACCATTCTTATCTCGCAGGTTGTAGTGTTTTAGCTGATTATGATTTGTATTTAGTGAAAATAAACGATGTATATACACTACTATTAGTGAAAACATCGGAAATAGAAACTACTGGAAAATACAATATTGAACTCCTAAATGAATATCAAATTAGTGACAGCGTGTTTGATGAATGGAAAACTTTAATTTGCAGCGAATGGGAAAAAAGAGCAGTTATTGATGGAGAAAAAATAGCTAAAGCAAACAACCGAAGAGAAAGCACCACAGAAGAATGGGAGCAATATTTTCTTTCAATGCGAACTGACAAACAATAACTAAACTTAACAACTTTAAAGGAAGCCCCGTTCCGAGGAAACTTGGAGCGGGACTTTTTCTTTCACAAAGGGGGCGGGGAACTTTGTGTTAAATAGTTGGTCATGTGGTCAGGTGGACGGTGGTATTGACAACCGTCAGTTTAAATAATTAAGTTTGATATCACCTCAAGATAATGGTAAAATTGTTTTGAGGTGATTTTTTTCTTCTTTCCCTTTTCCTCTTTTTCTGTCTTGTTCTAGTTCCCCGCCCCTTGTATTCCACGAACACGTACTATGAGGAAACTATAATTTCGGATAAGTACGGAATGCCGGAAAAAATAAAGGAAGGCAATACGGTCAAAGCAGAATTTTCCTACGAAACAGGAAAGGGCGGGAGCGGAAGGCTGCTGGAAACTATTGACAATTTCTCCGGCGTAACATATACTAATACGTATGATACGGTAGATTCTGAAGGGCTTGTCTGCGACGCTCAAACGCAAAAGATAAGTAATTCAGTTGACTGCTCTTTCACAGAAAAGCGAGACGCTGCAGGCAAAGCAAGGAAGTCGATTTATGCAAAAAGCGGACAGGCTGCGAACGAATATTCCTATGCCTACCGAAAGAATTCGGCAGGGAAAGAGTATCCGGCTGACGAGATAAGTCAGGTCAAGCTCACAAAGTCCGCATCAACCGTTTTCACGAGCGATATAGGCTGCGACGCGCTCAGCAGGCCTCAAACTACAACATTAAAGTTGGGCAACAATTCAAGTAGCTATATAAGCAAAACTATCACCTATTCCAACGGTACGGGCAACGGAGCTATAAAAAGCATCTCGGCAACACTACCGGGCGCGCAGTCAGCAAGCGAAGAATTCATTTATGATACTAAAGGAAATATAATTCAATACAAACACCAATTCGCCGGCAGAGGCGCAACGCATTTCTACACCTACGATGAATTAAGCCGGCTTACTTCCGAAATAACGCCCATTTCAATAAAGTACTTCACGTATGACGCGGCAGGAAATATCCATAGAAAGGATACGGGCGGCAATGATCTGTACGTTTACGATACGGTAAAGAAAGACAGATTAGTCAGCTTTAAGGGTCAGGCTTGTGCCTACGACGATATGGGCAACCCCACAACGTACAGAGATAAAGCGCTATCTTGGACTCGTGGACGAATGCTGTCCGGCTATAATAATAACGCAGTAACTTTTGAATACAACGCGGCAGGTCTTAGAACAAAGAAAACAGCAAACGGCAACGTGACAAGTTATACTCTCAACGGCAGCCGCATAATATGGGAACAAACGAAGAACTCAACAGGCTCAGTCACACGAACTATAAACTACTACTATGACGCAAGCGGAGCGATCGGTTTCAACCTGAACGGCACAGACTACTACTACGTAAAAAACATTTTCGGCGATGTAGTCGATCTTTATAACGGCAATACAAGAGTCGCAGCCTACTACTATTCCTCTTTCGGCGAATGTACAGTTATAAACGATACAGACGGAATAGGCGCAATAAACCCTATAAGGTACAGAGGTTATTACTTCGACGGCGAAACCGGCTTATATTATTTACAGAGTAGGTATTATGACCCCGAGGTTTGCAGGTTTATTAATGCGGACGATGTGAGCTATTTAGATCCGAAAAGTATTAACGGGATAAACTTGTATGCGTATTGCGTGAATAATCCGGTGATGTTGACGGATAGTAGCGGATATGACTGGCAAATTGATTACTTCGGGAAAAAAATACTTACTTTTTTTGAAAATATCGCGGCAGTATATACAGAATTATATAAGTTTTTTGCAAGTGAAAAAATAGCTGATGTACCTTGGAAACGGTATCATAGATCAAATTCTAAAGTTTCTCGCCGACAATTTAACAGAAATAACGCTAGAGCGACAGCGGAAACATCCAAAATAGGGAAGATTTTTGGAAAAATTGGTAGTATAATAACGATTGCGGCTTTTGGAATTGAATTAGGAATATCCTTATTTAAGAACATACAAAATGACGCAGGAGCTGACAAAATATTCGGTGATTTTGCGCGAATAGGAACAAGTTTAGCATTAAATATTGCGGTAATATCTGCATTTAGTTTTATTCCGATTGTTGGCCCGATAATTGGTTTTGTTGCAACAATTTTACTTCAGGATGCTATCAATACTGTGGCTGATTTCTTTGGAAATGTAGTTGAAGGCATGGTTAATGGATGGAATAATTTTTGGAGTTTTAAATGGCTGACCGGTAATTAATCTCATGCAATATAATTCTAAAAAGGTGGTTATTATGAGAAAAGAAAAGTATGATAAGAAATGCAAAGAGTTGATAGTATACGAAGAAAATACTCTTAAGCGTGCAATTGCTTTTACTGAGCCTATGAAAGAAAAACTATCTGAAAACGGTTTAAAAGTAAGAATAAAATTGTATTGGAGTGACGATGGACATTATAGCGAGGAGGCGTCGTCTGAAAGAAAAGAAATAAAGAGTGGATATATTTGTTTTATGTGTATAAGTATATGTAAAGAATTTGAAGATCCTGATGATTTCGACTTATTGCATATTTGTGATTTGTTTTCTATTACAAGAGTAGCTTTTATACGTCCGTTTCATTTTTTTTTCAAAGACTCAATAGATAAAATGCTCAAAAGGGTGCAAAACAATTATGAGCAAATACTTTTAAAAGGGTATGGCCAAGTTTTAGAAGAACTTAAAAAGAGAAGCAAGTGGAAAGAGCCACTAACATAAGTAACACAAGGGGTAACACAAGGGGCAACACAAGCGGCAACACAAGGGGGCGTCAGATTGGGGAAAAACTTAGTTATTTTGTATTAAAAGCTCATAAATTTTAAGGCATAAGTGCATTTAAAGAGTTTGGTTAGAAAAATATATAGTATTTGAGCAATTTTAGTTAAATCGGCAGGGTTTTCCTGGTGTATTTTGCGTAGACGTTTGAGGTTGTAGCGGAAAAGGGTCTGTAAAATAATCTGTGTAAACGGTTATAATCCTAACAAATTCTGACAATAATTAAAATACTTTACTCATGCCGAGGATAAGGCAACGCAGGGGTGCGACCCGAGCGCGGCATGAGGTTAGAAACACAAGGGGGGCGGGGAACTTTGTGTTTGTTTTGTATCATTATTTTTTAAAAGCTTATGCGGAATTTTTTAATATTGTGCGGGATTTATTATCGCCGGACGAAAACCAGGCTCCGCCTGAGTTTGCTTGAATATCTCGGCTACTTTGCGCTTAGGATTTTGCGTTTTAATTCGGCGGGGTTTTTTTCGTTCCACGTGTCGAAAACGGCGTTGTCGTTCAAAACCTTTTCCTGTTTAAGGGCTTTTTTTGTTATGTCCTTTTTATAGAAAAAGGTACTTTTTGATTTTCCGCCTTTTTTGCCCTCAAGCAGGCAGACGACGACTTTGTCGGACAATATTTCCTCGACTATGTCGTAAAGGACTTTTACGGATGAAATAAGTGTGTCCTCTAAAAGGAAGGGGACGGCAAGGCCCATAAATTTTATGACGCCCTCCGCATTTAAAGAGTAAAAAACGATTTCCTTCTTATTATCGGAGCGGTGAGACAGCCTTATCGCGTTAACTTCTTTGCCGCCCTCGCTTAAGCGGAAGTTTTCAAAGCGTTCGGGAAAGCTTTTTTTTAACAGCGCGTTAATCGGTTCCGTATAATTTGCCGCGTCGCCCGTTTCCGTTTCGCGCCGCGCCGCAAGGGTTTCTTTTACGGCGGTCAAAAAGGCTTGACAGTTTTCCATATTTGAGTAAAGCGTAAAGAGCGTTACTCCCTCTTTAGAATAAACGTAGGTGCGGCTGCGGTCTTTGCGCAAAAAACCGATCTGCGAAAGGTCGTAGACATGAGTTTTTTTAGTGAACGGGATGCGGGAGGTCACAGTGCCGTTTTCAAGAGATATAAACGTCCAAATATACGTGTAGAGCATAAAAGCAAGATACACCGCCGTCACAACCAGCATAAAAAAGAACATCGGCTTTTCGATGAACCACATAGCCGCGTCTATGCCCAGTAAAAACAGCAGTCCCGCGCCGGCTTTAAGATACGCTCTGCGCCCGAATTTAACAGTTAGTTTTTCCATAAACTCAATTATAGCTTTAAAAATGCTTTTTGTCAATTTTTGTGCGGCTCAAAGGCAAAAAGCAATAATTTAAGTCAATAAATTAGCTGTTTTAGTCCGTTTTCCAGTTTATCAAGAAGCATTCCTAGAAATGAAAGCTTGCTTTCATTTCTAGGAATGCGCCCGCCGCAAAAGGTTTAAAACCCCGCCGTCTTTTAGGCGCAGCAGCACGCCGTAGGCGTGGGGTGCAGGGCTTGCTCTGCGGTTTAATACCATTTTTTAGCGCATCAGCGGCTAATTTGCATCGCGGGCGCGCTTGACTTATGTGTTTTAAAAACTTATAATGATAGTGAAATGAAAACTATTATCAGAATTATTAAAATGGCTAAGGAATGGAAGTGGTATCTTGCCGCCGCGACGCTGACGCTGCTTTTAGTTACGGGGCTGAACCTTATCGCACCCGCGCTCGTGCGCAAGCTTTTCGAGGTGGTGGGCGAAAACGGGGATAACGCAGTCGGCAGCATAATAATTATAGCGGCAATACTTTTTGGAACCTACCTTTTGCGTATGCTTTGCCAGTTTATCAACAACTACACCGCCCACGTTGCCGCGTGGTACTCCGTGGCAAAGACGCGCGGCCTTTTATACAACCATCTTCAAACGCTTTCGATGCGCTTTTATTCGGATAAGCAGACGGGTCAGTTGATGTCGCGCGTTATTGAGGACACCGCAAATTTCGAGGCGCTCATCGCCCACTCATTGCCCGATATTATCTCAAGCTTTTTGATGTTTATCGGCGTTTTAGTCATTCTTTTTGTCATCAATCCCGCCGTGGCCGCGCTCACGCTTATACCGGTCCCTTTTATCTTTCTTTGCTCGCTTTTGTTGAGAAAAATGCGTTACCACTTCACCGAAAGGCAGAAGATAAGCGCGTCGCTGAGCGCAAGCCTGCAGGATAATTTTTCCGGAATCAAGGAAATACAGGTTTTTAACCGTCAGGAATACGAATATAAAGCCGTATACGATAAGGCAAAGGCTCATGCCGCAAAAACTATGAAGGGCATTTTCTGGGTGTCGCTGCTGCATCCGGCTATGAATTTTTTAACGGGCTTGGGAACGCTTGCCGTAGTGTTTTTCGGCGGGTTTTTCGCGCTTCAAGGGCGAATGGATATTGCCGATATCACCGTTTTTCTGTTGTATTTAGGGCTTTTGTACACGCCGGTATCCACGCTGTCAAGGATTTTTGAGGAGCTGCAGAACGCCGTCGTTTCGGGGGAGCGCGTTTTTGAGATACTGGACACAAAAAGCGACGTTGAGGATAAGCCGGACGCCAAAATTATGCCAAAGGTGAGGGGCGAGGTCGAGTTTAAGAACGTCTCATTTGACTACGATAAAAATATCGCCGTTTTAAAGGACATCTCGTTTAAGGCCGGAGCGGGGCAGACTGTCGCGCTGGTGGGGCCTACGGGAGCCGGAAAGACCACGATAACCGCGCTGCTAACAAGGTTTTACGATTCGCTCAAAGGGCAGATATTGATAGACGGTATGGATATTAAGGACTACACCCTCGCCTCCTTGCGCGACAATATAAGTATGGTTTTACAGGACGTTTTTCTGTTCAACGGCACGATAGCCGACAATATTGCCTACGGGCGGCAGGGCGGCGTAAAAGCGGAGGAAATAATAGAGGCGGCAAAAGCGGCCTCTATAGACGAATATATCTCATCGCTCCCGGACGGCTACGATACTTATATCGGAGAGCGGGGCGTAAGGCTCTCCGGCGGGCAAAAGCAGCGCATCGCCATTGCAAGGGCGGTGCTTCGCGGCGCGCCGCTGCTGATACTCGACGAGGCTACAAGCGCGGTAGACAACGAAACCGAACATCAGATACAAAACGCTGTCGGCCGCCTTTCGGGCAAAAGCACGGTAATAGTTATCGCCCACCGTCTTTCCACGATAGAACGCGCCGATCAGATCCTTTTTTTGAGCGACGGCCAAATATCCGAACGCGGCACGCATAAGGAATTAATGGAAAAGGGCGGACAATACGCAAAATTGCAGGGGAAAAACGCGGACGGCTAAACTTGAACGTTATTGCCCCGTTAAATTTAGAACGTTAAATTTAGTTGACATTATTTATTTTGTATTGTAGAATTATTAAGCATTTCTGTAAATTTGTGCTTTTAGTATTATTTGTTTCAGAATCAGCCCTTTTGAAACAGCGGCAAAAATTTTACCGGAAAGACATACTCTCCGTCAGCGTGAAATGAGGGAATGAGTGTGCAAATATTTTAAAATAAAGAGGAAAATACCATAATGAACACTTTTATGGCTAACGATCAGAATGTTACCCGCAAATGGTACGTAGTCGACGCAAGCGGAATGCCGCTCGGAAGGCTTTCCAGCCAGGTTGCGGCAATTTTACGCGGCAAGAACAAGCCCACTTTTACACCGCACGTAGATACAGGCGACTTTGTTATAGTCCTTAATTCGGACAAGGTCGTTCTCACCGGAAAGAAGCTCGATCAGAAAATGAGAAGGCATCACTCGCTCCACATGGGCGGGCTTAAGGAAGAGACGTATAAAAAGTTTATGGCCGAGGCGTCCGACGAGGCGGTTTATTTAGCCGTCAAGGGAATGCTCCCTAAGAACGCTTTAGGCAGAAAAATGCTTAAAAAGCTGCGCGTTTATAAGGATGACAAGCACAACCACACAGCGCAGCAGCCTGAAGTTCTTAATTTAGTAAAGAGGTACATCTAATATGGCGACGAAATCCACATCTAAGAAAAAGCTCCAGTTTTGGGGCACGGGAAGAAGAAAGAAGGCAATTGCAAGAGTACGCATTATGCCGGGCAGCGGAGTTATGTCTATAAACGGACGCACGATCGACGAATATTTCGGACTCGACACCTTAAAGCTTATCGTCAATCAGCCGCTTGTTGAAACAAATAGTGTCGCTAAATTCGATATTTTCGTCAACGTTTGCGGCGGCGGCTATACCGGCCAGGCGGGCGCGATCCGTCACGGTATTGCAAGAGCGCTTTGTGAGGCGGACGCTATTTACCGTCCTGCGCTCAAGAAAGCGGGATTTTTGACAAGAGACCCGAGAATGAAGGAAAGAAAGAAGTACGGCTTGAAGAAAGCGCGTAAGTCGCCCCAGTTCTCAAAACGTTAAAAAACGATTTGTCCGGCGCGGCTTCTTTTCACTCTCGAAAAAGCTTTATAGTGAAAGAAAACGGCGGGTGGCTTAAATCATTACAGTTAAAAAATATGCGGAGAGTAGTTTTATGCAAAATTACTCCCCGCATTTTTTCAGGCGTTTTTTAAGCTGGTTTCAGACGTTTTTTTAAGCTTAAGCCGCTCAAAAAATTTTTTAAAAGTGTCATATTTTAAAAAGCGCGCATAATTATTATTAACGGAGAACATATTTATAATGCCAAAGCGAAAATAATTTTAAAAAAGTATCTTAAAACAGTTTACAAACTTGCGATAAATGAATATAATTAGTCCAAAAATTGCCTAGTACGGAGAAACTTTGTGAAGAAAGAAGAAAAGCAGATATACATTTTGTGTCCGCGCTGCGAATTGAATTATATCGCGAAAAAAGACAAGTTATGTACAGTCTGTAAAGCCGAAGTCGGATTAATAGATCCCAGCTTCCTTATCCCCGACGAGGAAGAGGTCGGCGTTGAAAAAATATGTCCTGTCTGCCGCGTCAACTATATCGGCGAGGACGAAGACATCTGCTTTATGTGCCAGAAAGAGCGCGACGAGCGCGCCGTTAAGGATGAATGGAGCATCGAGGGCGAAGAGGACGACGCAGTTATCGAGGTAGTTGATAACGAGATCGATGAAATCGTGCTGTCCGACGAGGACGCTGTTTTTGAGGAAGAGGAAGTTTCCGAGAATAAAGAGCCCAACGATTTCGACTTTGACGTAGACGATGCCGAATTTGAGGATTTCGATGAGGACGAAGACGAAGATGAGGACGAGGATGAGGACGAGGATTTTTAGGATTTTTTAAATCGTCAAGCTCTTAACCTCAAGCCTTAAAACACACTAATAATAACCGGCAAGAATAGTTTTGCCGATTAAAGGGAATAATCGCCTTATAATGTTTTTTATAAGGCGGTTGTTTTATTTATGAGAAAATGCGTTACGAGTATTGACGAGATTAAGGGAGATATCAATTCATTGATGGGTTTTCCGCTTAAAATAAGCGTAAATAAGGGAAGAAAAAAAATAGTGCGCTACGACGGCCTGATAGAGTGTGTTTTTCCGCAGGTTTTCACGCTTAAAATCCTGGATAATAAAAACGTGAATATGCTGTCTTTTTCATATTCGGACGTGATTTGCGGCGATATTAAGCTGAAGAAAAAGGAAACCGTTTAAAAAAACGTCGGCCACAGCTGCATCAATGCAATTGTGAGCCGATTTCAAATTGCGAAAATTATTTTTAAAAAATAGTCATAAACCGGATTTGTCCTTTATAAAATATAGTGTTATTGGGACAAATTATTTTTTTGGAGGGTCTTATGGCTTTTGAACCTGTATTTGAAGTAACCAAACTCGAATCTTTAAGGAGGTTGTGTTCGTCGCAGGCTGTAGTGGAGGCAAAACTTCTGCCGGTGTCCGGAGCTGCGATATCGAAAGTGCTGTCTATCGCGACAGACTGCACGGTATCGCCGAGCGAAATTTTCGCGGGGGAGGCCCGTTATAACGGCAGAGTCTGCTTTAAGATGATATACGTCGATCCCGACGGTATGAATCACAGCCTGGATTACAACGCCGATTTCACCGATAAGATTGCTTGCGAGCTGATTTGCGCGGGCATGAAACCTATGCTTACCGCCGCTATTCTCGACACCGACATCGTGAACGTATCCGAACGCGAAATCAAGCTTGCGTGCGTCATCGAAATAGGCGCGGATGCGGTTGTTTGCGACAACGCGAACATTTTAACGCGCGGCGGAGAGAGCGTTTACACACACGACGACCGTATTGAATACTCAAGGCTCATAACCGAATGCGGCGAAACCTTTAATATTAACGAGACTATGACGGACGTTAAATGCACGAATATCCTGCTTGCCGAGCCAAAGCTCGTTTTAAGCCGCCTTAAATGCGGCGCGGACAATATTATTGCCGAAGGGCGGGTTATCTGCGATATCTGCTGCGAATCGGACGACGGAATGATATTTTCTTACCAGCAGTCCGCGCCTTTCGTGCAGGAGATTGCCGCTTCCGGCTCAAACGAAAATTGTTTGGCAGTCGGAGGAGCGTCGATAGTTTCGTATAAAGCGGTTATGGAAACTGCCGGAGAAACGGGCGCCATTTTGTTTGACTATAATATCGCGCTCAGCGCAAAGGTCTTTACCGACGAAACCTGTACGCCCGTTGTGGACGCTTTCAGCGTGACTAACGAGCTGCTTCAGGCGGGCGAATCGATTAAAATCTGCAAAAATAAGCTGTGCGCCTGCTTTTCCGACCGCGTAGACGGTTCCGTCACTTTAGACATCAATATGCCGATCGCCGATAATATATTGGCGGTAACGGGCTCAAAACTCAATATCGCGTCGGCAGTGGCTAAGGCGGGCAAGATACAGTTTGAGGGCGCGGCCGCTTGCAGCATCATATATTACAGCGCAGACACCAATTCTAAAAATTCTGTCGCAGTCGAGCTGCCGTTCTCGTTTGCCGTCAATGCGAACGTAAACGAGGGCGACGAGGTAACGGCTAAGGGCGTCGTCGCGAAGGTAAACACGAAAATCAGGCGCGGAAACGAAATAGACATTAAAGCGGAAATAGAAATCGAGGCCTGCGTTTCCTCCTGCGAAACCAAATACATAATCACGGAGCTGAAACTTGGGGAGGAAAGGGCGCTGCCTACGAGCGCGTTCTCTATCCATATCGCAAAAGCAGGCGAAACGCTGTGGGACGTAGCAAAAGCTTTAGGCACAACGCCGGAAATAGTACTGACGCAAAACCCTAAATTATCGCTTCCTTTGAGCGGCGGCGAAAGAGTTATCGCATACAGAAACCTGAAGTAGTTTTTTTCCAAAGCTTTTCTTATACCGTATTTCTTTCTTTTAATTTGTTTTTGTCCTTTGCAAAATCTGCCGCAGTATGATATAATGCGGTTATGCAAAGGCGAAAGATCAAAATCAAGGTGTATTCAAAAGTCAATTTGTCCCTTAATATCCTGGGCGTGAAGGATGGTATGCACGAGCTGGATATGGTTTTAACATCGGCAGGTTTTGCCGATGTTATTACCGTTTGCGAAAGACTGGACGACGTTGTGAATATTGAATTTGCGGGCGGCGAAAATTTCGGGAGCGGCAATTCTGCGGCCAAAGCGGCGGACGTCTTGCGCGGGCAGTTCGGGCCGCTGGGAGCCGACATTTTTATAGAGAAGGGAATACCGCAGGCAGCGGGCCTGGGCGGTTCGAGTGCGGACGCTGCAGGCGTTATGTGCGCGTTCGACATTTTGTACGGTTTGACCTCAAAGGGCCTTAAAATGCCGTTTGCGGCTCTTAAAACGGGGTCGGACGTTCCTTATATGCTTTCAGGCGGCTTTGCAAGAGTCCTCGGAACGGGCGGACAGGTGCAAAAGTTTTTTTCTAAAACTCCGCTGAATATGGTTGTGGCAAATTCGGGGGCGGGCGTTTCCACTAAGGATTCCTACGCGCTTTTCGATAAGCTTTACCCCTTAAAAAAGCTTGAGCTGTCCGACAACTCAAAGCTCGTTAGCGCGCTTAGCCAGGGCGATCTTAACGGGGCCGTCAAGCAGTTTTCAAACGCTTTGGAAAAAGGGTCGGTACTGCTGGAGGCGTCGGTGGGCCTGACAAAAGCCGCGATAGAAAGCACAGGAGCTTTAAAAGCTTTTATGACCGGTTCGGGCTCGGCGTGCGCGGGGATCTATGAGGATTTCGATAAAGCTTTGAGCGCGCAGCGGGAGCTTATAAAAAAAGGCTTTGCCGCAAAAGCCGCGCAGAGTTTAGAGACGGGCATCGAGATACTTTAATACCGCCTGCATATCTTGCGGCCGATCAGCTATATAAAGCCTTTTAAAAAAAATTTGAGTCAAACTGTATAAATATTTAAAAGCTGTCTATAATCTCCGTATCGATTTACGGAGATTTTTATTTTATGGGCAAATTTAAAAAAATTTTGATTTTTATTTTAATTTTTATGCAATCATTCATATTTTTCGGCTGCAATGACAATACTATTACCGAAAAGTACCAACTGATACGTATACATATCCGGGCCGATTCCAATTCCGACGCCGATCAGGCAGTCAAGCTTAAAGTGCGGGACGCAGTCAGGGTCTATTTGGAAAAAGAGCTGGGCGGCGTTCAGGGTTTTGAAACGGCATATAAAATAATGTCGCAAAAGCTGACGGCCGTACGCTCGCTGGCAAACGCGGTTTTAGAGCGCGAAGGGTTTAACTACGGTGCAAAGGCAAGGCTCAACAACGAATATTTTCCGGCAAGGAGCTATGAAAATATAATTGTCGAGAGCGGCTTTTATGACGCGCTTATAATCGAGCTGGGTTCGGGGCAGGGGGATAACTGGTGGTGTGTGATATATCCGCCGCTTTGCTATCTGGAGGCCGAAAACTCCGGCGGATTCAGGTATAAGTCATACCTTGCCGAGCTTTACAGAAAGTTTTTCGGCGGTTAAAGCGCAAAAATAACAGATACGGATACGCAGAAATAAAAAGTACTTTTCGTTTGATGCGCCCCTTTTTAAAAGCGGGACGCAAAATTTCGGGAGGTGCTTTTTTTAATGAAAAAAAGAGCTTTAATATTGATAGTGGCGTTTGTGCTGACGATCGGCGCGGCGTTGAGCGCAGCGGCGTTTGAGGCCGAGGCAAAAAATATCGTCAAAGGCGATACTAAAGAAAACATAAGGATTGTGCAGCAGAGATTGAAGGATTTAGGCTACTATAAGTCTGTCGTTGACGGCATCTGGGGCACAAAGACGAGAACCGCCGTAAAAACCTTTCAGAAAAATAAGGGGCTTGTGGCGGACGGTATAGTCGGGGCGAAAACCGAGAAGGCATTGGGCGTAACGCTTAAAAGCTCATCGCCCTCCGGCTCCGCTTCCTCCGCCGACCTCAATCTTTTGGCGCGCTGCGTTTATGCAGAGGCGCGCGGCGAGCCCTATACCGGGCAGGTCGCGATAGCGGCGGTGGTTTTAAACCGCGTCCGTTCCTCAAAGTTCCCCAATACAGTCGCGGGCGTTATTTACGAGCCGTGGGCGTTTACTTGCGTTAACGACGGGCAGATAAATATGTCGCCCAATCAAACCGCCTTAAACGCCGCAAAAGACGCGCTCAACGGCTGGGACCCGACGAACGGCTGCCTTTTCTATTACAACCCCGCGACGGCTACGAGCAAATGGATATGGTCGCTGAGCGTGGAAATGAAGATAGGCAAGCATAATTTTGCCAGAGCTTAACTAGAAAAGAATTTATCGTCGGATTGCCGCTACGCTTGTTTTTGCGCCTCTCTCACGTATTAAATATACGCTCGGTCGGCGTCAAAACCAACTGTTGCGGCACTGCGACGCAACTTCTTTTCTAGTAAATTATGCGTCGGCAAATCGACATCAAAACCAGAAAAGAATTTATCGCCTCTCTTGCCGCAACATTAGGATTTGCCGCCTCTTTAACGTATTAAATATACGCTCGGTCGGTGTCAAAACCAACTGTTGTAAGCGCTCCCGGCGCAACTTCTTTTCTAGTAGAATTATGCGTCGGCAACAAGCCGAATGCAAACAAAAGGAGAAAAAAATGGAAAACGAAAAGAAAAATCCGCCCGCAAAAAAGAAAAAAGCGGGAACAAGGACGTGGGCGCTTGCAGCGGGAGCAGGGGTGTTTGCCCTCGTCCTGCTTGCGGGGGTGGTCGCATTATTTATCGACAACCTGAACGCTAAGCGCGAGCTTGAAAACATTTATGAGCGCACGTTTTATGAGCTGACGGACGCGACGTCGAACCTTGAAATGAGCTTGTCGAAAATGCTGGTCGCCACCGACGACGGGCAGTCGTCCGTTTTGTCTATGGACGTCTACCGCAACGCCGAAACCGCGCTCGACGCCATCACAAGGCTGCCCTTGCAGCGCGTAGACGTTGAGGGCGCGGAAAAGTTTTTCAATCAGGTCGGCGATTTTTCTATGAGCTTTAATAAAAATGCGGCATACGGGAAAGACTCAAGCGCATACCGCGATAAATTAGAAGACCTTTACATCGTCGCAAGGAACATCAATCAGGCGGTTTTAGCCGAAGGCGAGGAACTGAGGGGCAACGGCTTCAATTATACGGCGATGCTGGGGATGCGCTACAAAAGAGCTAAAACCGCCAAAGCTGGCGAGGGCGCAAATTCGGAAAATTCCTACCAGTCGGTCGAGTACCCCGAGCTTATTTACGACGGCCCTTTTTCCGACAGCACTTCTAAAAGATGCTATAAAGCACTTGAAAATCTTGAGGAAATATCCTACGAACAGGCTTGCCAAAAAATTGCAAAGATGATTCCCTACGACGTAAATTCGTTTGAAAACGCAGGTTTAAGCGGAGGAATGGCTCCCTCGTACCAGATTTTGTTTGATACGGCTGCGGGGCAAATGCACAGCGCCGTCACTAAAAGCGGGGGGCATATTTTAAACTGCGCACTCTATCGCCCTATCGGCGATATCACGCTAAACGAAGAGGGCGCAAAAGCAAAGGCTAAGGAATATGCCGCAAAACTCGGTTTTAACGTCGAGCCTGTATGGTATAATTCATCCGAAGGCATAGCTGTCGTTAATCTTGCGCCTATTAAGAACGAGATAGTTTACTACACTGATCTTGTGAAAATAAAGGTCGCCCTCGACGACGGCAGTTTTTTAGGCTCCGAGGCAAACGGTTTTTGTATGAATAATTGCGAGCGCGCTTACACGGTTTCGATGACGCCCGATTCCGCAAAATCAGTACTGCCTAAGTTTTTGACGGTTAATTCGGTAAGGCTTGCGGTAGTACCCGATAACGAGAAAGAGGTCCTCACATACGAGATCGCCGCCGAGTATAAGGGGCTGGACTACTTTATTTACGTGGACGCTGCAAACGGCAGGCAAGTGAACATTATGCGCGTTATAGACTCCGAGCAGGGGAAAATGAGTGTTTAAAGCGCAAGGATTTAGCAGGATTTATTAATAATAATTTGAACAGTTTTTGTAATAGTGTTTGAATATAATTTTTTAAGCAAAACGGCTGCCGGATTTTGGCGGCCGTTTTGCAAGCGTCCGCTGCTTAATTGTTTTAAAGTAACCGGATCAACGATGACAACGGGACGTTTGACATTTTATAATGAAACAGGATATAATGGTAAACGAAGGAAGTGGTTTTTATGCAAAAGTTTGACGTTATAATAATCGGCGCGGGTATGGCGGGGCTTACGGCCGCGATTTATTGCGCAAGGGCGAATAAAAGTGCGGCAATAATAGAAAAAAATGTGCCGGGCGGCCAGATACTCACTACGCCCGACGTTCAGAATTATCCGGGTTTTGAGTCGGTGTCGGGGTATGAGCTGACGGATAAGGTGCGGGCGCAGGCGGAAGCTTTGGGGGCGCAGCTTATTTATGATAATATAACCGCGTTCGATTTAACTAAAAAAGAGAAAACCGTTACGGGGCTGTCGGATACCTATTCCGCTAACGCCGTTATTTTGGCTATGGGCTCTCAAAGTAAAACCCTCGGCTTAAAAAACGAGGCAGAGCTTACAGGAAGCGGAGTCAGCTATTGCGCAACATGCGACGGCGCGTTCTTTAAAAACAAGGCCGTTTTAGTGGCAGGCTCCGGCAAAACGGCGGTAAACGATGTGAATTACCTGGCACCCATAGCAAGCAAAGTGTATATACTGGATAATAAACGGCTGCCGGATTTTGAGCAGAAAAACGTTGAAAAACTGCCCGATTCCGTAATTACCGAGCTTATAGGCGCGCCGCTTGAAAAGGTGCGGATAAAAACGCCGGACGGCGAAAAGGTCCTTGATATAAACGGGCTTTTTGTCGCGGCGGGATATTCACCGTCCACGTTTTTAGTCAAAGACGCCGTCGAGCTGAACGAAAAGGGCTATATAGTTACGGACGAGAATATGCGGACTAATGTAAGCGGCGTATTTGCGGCGGGCGATATCCGCGAAAAAAGCCTGCGCCAGCTTGTGACTGCCGCAGGCGACGGAGCGGTCGCCGCCCAGTCCGCAGTCAAATTTTTAGCGCAAAAAAATTAAAAACCCCGCGTTAAAATGCGTGCAAAAAATTATTATTTATGCTAAAATATTTTTGAATAAAAGAGAGGGAGGTAAAAATAAAACCGTTTATGGATGACTATCCGAGTAGAACGAAATTTTTTTACTGTGTCCCCGGGGGCGGAAACTGATCTCCTTTTTAGTTTCGGGGCGCAAATTTTTTACAAACGCTCACGAAAATGGAGGAAGAAACAATGATAAGCTCATATGCCATGAAAAAAGGCTCCAGGGAGTTAATACATCTTCAAGGTGCGGAAGAACACTGCTGGATCCATCTTGAAAATCCGTCGGATAAAGAAATTGAAGACGTTTCGCTCAAAACCGGCGTTTCCGACGAAATGCTCAAAGCCGCGCTCGACGAAGAGGAGCGGGCGCGTATCGAGGTCGAGGGCGGCAACACCCTGATCATTATCGATATACCTATTATTAACGACGATTCGGAGTGGTACGTTTATTCGACGCTGCCGCTGGCCATTATCCAAACCGAAAAATATTTTATTACCGTTTGTTTGAAAGAAACATCGGTCATCGCCGACTTTGTTAAAGGCCGCGTGCGCAATTTTGACATTAATAAACGCACAAGGTTTCTCTATCAAATGCTGTACTTAAACGCGATAAAGTTTCTGCATTGCCTCAAGCAGATCGACAAAACGAGTAACCGCGTCCAGCAGAGCCTGCACCGGTCGATGAAAAACAAGGAGCTTATTCAGCTTCTCGACCTTGAAAAAGCGCTCGTTTATTTTTCCACCTCGCTCAATTCCAACCAGATAGTTATCGACCGCCTTCGCCTTGTGACGGCAATCCGCCATTACGAAGAGGATAAGGAAATTTTGGACGACGTTATAATCGAGAATAAGCAGGCCATAGAAATGGCGACTATCTACCGCGATATTATGAGCGGCACGATGGACGCTTTTGCCTCCGTTATTTCAAACAACCAAAACATCGTAATGAAGTTCTTGACTGCAATCACGATTTGCCTTACTATCCCTACGGTCATCGCCTCGCTCTGGGGAATGAACGTACCCGTTCCCTTTCAGAACAGTCCTTTAGGGTTTTTGATAATAGTCATTTCGATAGTCGCTATTATTATCCCCGTTATCATTTTAATGATAAAGAAAAATATGTTCTAGCTGCGCATTAACAAGAACTAAAACGGCATAATGACAAATTCCCTAACGGTAAATGTCAGATGCCGCAAGAGAATAATGTTAAATTCCGTGGCGTAAGAAAACTCACGAGATCACAAAAAACGATTTTTAAGTTTTGACCGTAATGTCTTTCATTTTATTTACTTTTAGTTTAAAGTCGGCGGAGGCCTGTTCTAAAGTGAGCAGCAGCCCGCCGCTTTTTTTTGCGGTTTTAAAGTGTTTGCAAAGAGCCCAAACTCCGTCGATGAAAACTTCGATATTTTGATTGCGGCAGAAAACGCATACATTATAGGTTTTTCCGTATTCAAGCGGCAGTTTTTTATAGTCGAACTCACGTTCTGCTCCGCCGTTCACGATATCGCCGCAAGCTAAGCCGAAGCCCTCACAGGTGCGGTAATAGAGAAGCTCCGCGGCTATAGCAGAGTTTTCAAAATCCAGATAAACGCAAACCGCCTTGCCGTCCGTTTTGTCGTGCCACAGCGCAAGCCCGGCTTTTTTGCCGCGGGAAACGGTAATATCGCAGTCTATGATTGCCGCGCTTGTTTGGCCAACGGGCAGGGCGCTCGCGTAAATATAGTTTTCTCCGTAAAATATATCTTGATTTTGCGTCCATTTACCGTTATCGCAAGGTATAGTCTCTTTTTGTGCGACGGCGGTTTTTTTGCCGCTATAATTACTTAGTGAAGGGTAGAGCTCAAGCGTCAGATCGCCGGAATCAGACGCCTTGATTTCTTTTGGAAGCGCAAGAGAGGGGCGCGGGGCGGTGATATGGTGGTATAGGACCCGTTTATTTTTATTGTCCGTATATGTGCGCGCAGCCCATGCGCACTGCCTGTTGTTTGCGCTTCCGGCAAGCAAAAAGTCATCCGGAGTAATAAACTTTTGCAAAGCCTCGTCGTAGCGCATATAAAAAGTGCCTGCCGCGCCTTTGCGCGCGCTTGTGTCGATACTTCTTTGCCCGCCCCAGGCATGGTCTAAAAAGGTCACGTATTTATTGCCGTTTAAATCAAAGCAGTCGGGGCATTCCGCGTATTTGACCAATTTGCCCGTATCGGCTAAAGGCTCAAGATATTCAAAATTTATAAAATCCCGGGTACGGACGGAAGCTATGCACGAACCGGTCGAATCCGGTTCAAAATTTACGCGCCTTGCGCATAAGCACAGATAATACCAGCCGTCCTTTACGCAGTATAGCTGAGGGTCGCGCCATGCCGTGTGCATAAACCAATCGCGCTCTGAAGGGATATCCGAATAAATTTTTCCGTCCGCCTTCAAAACGGGATTTGAGCCGTATTCTTGCCAATCGATGAGGTTCTCAGAAGTAAACAGGCCGTAAACCTGCTGCTTGCTTTTCCCGTCGAGCGAGCCGCAAAGCATCTTAAACTCATTTTCCGCAGTCTTTACAATGCAGCCGGTTAAAATCAGTCCGGCCCCGTTCCACGACCCGTTCCCGCCCGGGAATGCAAGCTTTTTATGTTCTGTAAATTTCACGAAGTCTTTCGTTGAAATATGACCCAGCGCGCCGCCGCACAAATAGAAAATATGGCAAAGCCCGTTCTCCTCTATCACTGTGCAATCCCACATATTATCAGGTTTTTTTGGCTGAAACAACATACCTATCCCTCACTTTTTATAACATTCATATCATTTACTGACTTTAAAAAATCATACCACAGACGAGCAAAAATATCAAATAAATTGCGCCGCTTACTTTTACGGTGGGGGTTTGTTATTTTCCAATACTCTTTATGTTGTTACTTTTTTTCAAGGAATAGTTCTCTTGATTTTCATTTAGGGATTTGGTATAATAAAACTATAAATCTTAGGATGATAAACAATGAATAAAAAAGTAGATGGAAAGGTAATCACTGTTGCTGAAGATGCGCTGCTTATAAAGATAGCTGAAATAATTGAATCTCGAAAATATCGTGCGGGAGCTTATGCCAATCGCGAGGTCACTCTTATGTATTGGGAAATCGGCCGCTATATCAACACTAATGTTCTGGGAAATAAGCGCGCTGAATACGGCAAAAATATAGTGTCGGAGCTGGCGACACAATTAGTTTTCAATTATGGCAAATCGTTCGATATGCAAAACTTGCGACGAATGATGCGCTTTGCAGAAAAGTTTAGCGATATAGAAATTGTATCGGAGCTGGCGACGCAATTGAGTTGGACTCATTTTACCGAGCTTTTGACGATAGAAACTGATGATGCGAGATTATACTATGCAAATGATGCAGCTAAAAGACATTTAGGCACAAAAGAGCTTCGCAGACAAATATCCCGTAAAACTTATGAAAGACAAGAAATTGCTAACGCTGGACTAAGCGAGTCTACAATACTGCCGTTTAATGTTTTCAAAGATCCTTATCTTTTAGATACTCTAGGCCTCAAAGATAATTACCTCGAAGCCGATTTGGAGAAAGCTATTTTATCAGGGCTGGAAGCTTTTATTCTGGAGTTCGGACATGGCTTTACTTTCGTGGAACGACAAAAACGTATGACGATTGACGGCGACGATTTTGCACTTGACTTGTTGTTTTATCATCGGATCCTAAAACGTCTAGTTGCAGTAGAATTAAAAATCGGTCGCTTTAAGCCACAATATAAAGGTCAGATGGAGTTGTATCTGAAATGGCTCAATAAATATGAGCGGACTGAAGGCGAAGAATCTCCGATTGGTATAATTCTTTGCACCACAGCCAGCAGAGAACAAGTAGAGCTTCTCGAACTGGATAAGTCCGGTATCGCAGTTGCAGAGTATTGGACGGCATTTCCTCCCAAAGCCGAGTTTGAAAAGAAAATTCAAGAGATCCTCGACGAAGCAAACGAAAGGCTCGAGAGAAAAAAACTCTTGCCTGGCGGGAAAAACCTCAAGCGGATAGAATACTTTTTAGAACTGAAAGATGATGAAGATAGTTTTAAATAACCCGTCATTAAGGTTTCGCTTTAAATAAACATATCCAATGCTCATTTTCGTCCTCTCAGGGTTCGAATCCCATCAGACACGTAAAAGGGGCTGTCTCAATAAGGGGCCATTTACGGGCTACGTACGGCAAAACGACTCAATCGAGTACGTCTATGTACACTCAATCGTCGTTTTGCCGTCTGTTGCCCGTCTCTAACCCCTTCTTGAAACAGCCTGCTAACACAAGAAACAAGAAAAAAACCCCTGCTTTCGCAGAGGGTTTTGGCGCGCCCGAAGGGATAGCTGCGCGGCACAGCCGCTTGCCTCAAAGCTAAAAACAGCGCACAGTGCTGTTTTTACGGCTTACGCCGTCGCTTTTCGCCCTCTCAGGGTTCGAATCCCATCAGACACGTAAAAACCCCCTGCTTTCGCAGAGGGTTTTGGCGCGCCCGAAGGGATTCGAACCCCAAGCCTTTGGTTCCGTAGACCAACGCTCTATCCAGTTGAGCTACGGGCGCATATTTGAATTGTTAGAAGTTTATTGCTGACATATAAATTTTTTAGCAGCTTAATAAGTATAAAATAACGGCCGGTATTTGTCAACTGTTATTTGATAATCTTGAAAATATCATATAAACAAGTACAGCAAAACATATACATCTATAACATTTATGGCGCATTTATTAAAATTACTGCAATTTTCATCTTAATTGACTATATATGTTGACCTTATGAAAGATTTGCGCTACAATATTGATATATGGAAAAGGTCGAGTTCAAGGGCAGTACTCTTCTTGCGCCGCTGCCGCTTATAATGGCGTCCTGCGGCAATATGGAAAGCTCTAATATTATAACTGTTGCCTGGGCGGGCATCACAAATTCAATGCCGCCCAAAGCGTATATTTCGGTCCGCAAGGAACGCTATTCCTACGATATCATAAAAAACAGCGGCGAATTTGTTATGAACCTTACCACCGCCTCATTGACTGCCGCGGCTGATTTTTGCGGATTCCGTTCGGGGCGCGATACCGATAAGTTCGCTCTTTGTAAGCTCACCAAAGAAAAGGCGAAAAAGACGGCTTGCCCGCTAATCGGCGAAAGCCCGCTTTCTATCGAATGCCGCGTTACCGATATAATTCCTTTAGGCTCGCACGATATGTTTTTAGCCGACATCCTCTGCGTCAACGCCTCACCCTCTATTATCGACGAAAGCGGAAAACTGAGGTTCGATAAAGCGGGGCTTGCGGCGTTTGCCCACGGCGAATACTACGCGCTTGGCTTAAAGCTTGGCAAATTCGGTTATTCTATACAGAAAAAGAACACGGCGCTAATTAGTGAAAACGCGCGGCGCAGGGAGCCTAAAAGCGGGGCAACAGATAAGGTAAAGCAGTCCGGCACAGCTAAACGGCCGCAAAAAGGCGCGGAAGATTTAAAAAATACCCAAAAACCGCCGCAAAAAAGAGGCTCTACAGCTGCAAAAGACGCCCAAAAACCGCCGCAAAAAAATAAATACGGCGAAAAGCCTTCGGCAAAACAATATTTTAAAAACAGATCCGGCAAAAAACCGGAGTAAGGAAGTTATGGTTATGGATAAAAAAACGTATCTTATTATTATGAAGGTCATAACCGCGGTGTTGTTCTTTGTTGCGGTAGTGTTTATAATTATCGATACCTTCTATTTCAGCTGGACCGTTAAGTATCTCTATACGGTTTTTATCGCGCTTGCCGCGGTGCTTCTTATAGTTTCCTCCGTTATCGAGCTTGTGCGTATGGAAAAGTACGTGAAAGAGATCGAGGGCGACGAACAGGCGGAAGAGCTGACGGAAGAAAAGAAAGACGAAAAAGCGGAACAATAAAATTTTGCTGCCGTCAAATATAAATATAGAAAGATTTTAAGGTTGGGGGTAAAAGCTGTTTTACTCTATCCAGCTGACGGTGTTTTGAGCGCGCTCTTTTTGGGCGGGCTCTTTTTTTGCGTAGCCTAAAGCAAGGCAGCCATACACCTTATTTTCCTCTTGCACCCCGCATTTATTTAAAAAATTGCGGATAGGGGTTTTGTCGCACAGCGGAAAGGTGAGCTGATTTATCCAGCAGGAGTTAAGGCCGAGCGACTCGGCGGCTATCTGCATATTTTCAAGCGCGCAGGCGCAGCTGGAAAAGGGGAAAGGGGATGCAGGCGGGCAAGAAACAATAATAAAAGCGGGCGCGTTATAGAAAAAGTTGAAGGTGTTGTTGTCGCTGCGGCTTATTATCCTCTGTTTTGCCTCGTCGTCAACGGCGTCAAAAACAGCAGAGTTAAGTTCGCTCAAGACTTTTTCCGAGGTGATGACCGTAAAATGCCAGCTTTGAGCGTTCATCGCGCTTGGCGCATAGCGGCCGCAGTCTACGATAAGAGCGATGTCTTTTTTGTCAACTTTCTTTTGGCCTTCATAGCTTTTGCAGCTTTTTCTGGAAAGTATGGTTTTTATGGTCTCGTTCATTTGATTAAACCTCCGTATGATTATTAAGCGGCTGTCTTGCGGCTATAAGTAAAATCCGGTATGGATTTTTTAGAGCTATTTTAAACACGTATTGCCGAAGCAGTCAATTGCCGTAAGCAGCTCTAAATCCTTAAAGTGTATTTCGTAAATCGCCTCGCAGCCCAGATCATTATATGCCGCCGCCGAGCAAAATGTGACTCTTGATTGTATAAGCGCGCCCGCGCCGCCGATTGCCGCAAAGTAGACTGCGATGTTTTTTTTCATCGATTCTATAACGGCCGCGCTCCGTTTTCCCTTGCCTATCATAACCGTTAAGCCTTTTTCTAAAAGGGCGGGGGTGTAGTCGTCCATCCTCGAGCTTGTGGTGGGGCCGCAGGAGCCGATTATTTCATTTTCTTTTGCCGGAGCGGGGCCGCAATAATAAACGGCAAGGTTTTTTATGCTGACCGGCAGCGTTACGCCTTTTTCTATGGATTCGCATATCCGTTTATGCGCCGCGTCTCTTGCAGTATACACAACGCCCGAAAGCGAAACTATATCGCCCGCTTTAAGCTCTTTTATTTGATCGTCTGAAAGAGGCAGCGTAATTTTTTTGATTTGCATAAGAATACTATTTGACCTCCTTCTTAGAAAACAAGCTTTCCGTGCCGCACGCTGTGGCACTGCACGTTGACGGCTACGGGAAGCATTCCGATATGGGTGGGGCAGGTTTCAACGTGGACGGCGAGCGCGGTTATGCCGCCGCCAAAGCCCTGCGCGCCGATACCCGTTTCATTTACCGCCGCTAAAATCTTTTTTTCTATTTCCGCCGCCGCTTTACTTGAGCCGGGCGTTCCGGTGCTTCTTGTAAGAGCCAGCTTTGAGAGCAGCGCGCATTTTTCCATCGTGCCGCCGATACCTATCCCCAGTACGAGCGGCGGGCAGGGGTTTGCGCCCGCGTCTTTCACCGCTTGCACCACACAGTCGATAATGCCTTTTTCTCCTTTGGACGGAGTGAGCATAAACACTCGGCTCATGTTCTCGCTGCCCGCGCCTTTTGCTAAGTAAGTTATTTCCAGTTTATCTCCGGTTTCCACAAAATAATGTATAACGGCCGGCGTATTAGAGCCGGTGTTGCGGCGGGTGAGTGGATCTGCGACCGACTTCCTTGCTGCCTTGTAGCCCTGTTCTACGCCGTTATTTAGCGCGTCATCAAAATTTCCCTCTATATGAACGTCTTGCCCGAGCCTCACAAACAGCACAGCCTGCCCGCAATCCTGACACGCAAAGGCGTTGTTTTTTACAGCCGTTTCGTTGTTCTCGTTCAGCTTTTCAAGCGCCCATTTGCACAGAGCGGACGGCTCGGTTTGCGCGGCCTTTTTCATAAGCGCGCAAGCCTCTTTTTCCACATTCACAAGCGCGTGCTTTATTAATGCGGCTAAGGGAGCGATTAAGTCTTTAGCGAATATAGTTTTCATAATCAATATAATAACATAAAACCAAAAGGTTGTAAATTATTTGCTAAAAACAAAAAAGTAAAGTATAATACTGCTATGGGTTTAAAGATTTGTTCGCTCTCAAGCTCAAGCTCCGGCAACTGCATCTATGTGGCAAGCGACACGACAAAAATTCTTATCGATTCGGGAATACCGCTCAAAAGGGTAGGCAACAGCCTGCGTGTGCTTTCCTCATCCTGCGACGGCCTTTCCGTACTCGTCACCCACACGCATTCCGACCATATCAGCGGCATACCGAAGATATGCGCCGAATACGGCGCGAAGGTCTACGCGCACCGCCTTTCCTCGGATCTTCGTTATAAACGCGAATTTTGGGAAACGGACTTCAACGAGTTCGGTGACGCGGATTTCACAATAGGCGATATACTTGTTTCGCCGTTCAGCGTCAGCCACGACGTGCCGACTGTCGGCTACGTTTTGAGCTGCGGGAATAAGTCTGTCAGCATTTTGACCGACTTAGGAGTTCTTTCGGGCGACAACCTTAATAAAATCAAAAACAGCGACCTTGTGTTTGTGGAGTCGAACCACGACGAGCAGATACTTATGAATAATCCAAATTATGCTTACTATCTAAAGCGGCGGATATTGTCCGATAAAGGGCATCTTTCAAATTCCGCGTGCGCCGAGGTTGTGGCGCATCTTGCAAAAAGCGGTATAAGGCAGTTCGTTTTGGGGCATCTTTCAAAGGAAAACAATTATCCCGAGCTTGCCTTTAAAACTGTTGAGCGGCGGTTGTTTGCCGACGGAATAAAAGAGGGGACGGACGTGCGTATCGAAGTTGCGCCGTACGACAGAATGAGCGGCCTTTTTGAAATCTGCTAGAGATAAAAGTTTGAACGCAAAGAGAGAATAAATCAGAATAATGTTGAAGAAAGAGCTGAATCCTATAACAGGCGCGCGCGCGTATCTTTTCGCGGTAACCGCAAATCTGGCCGTACAAATATTCGTGGCGGTCGTACTTGCGGCGGCGACGGTTTTAAGCGGCGGCAGCGCGCTGAACGTCGATATTGCCGAGTCCGCGCCGTTCAATTTTTCCGTTATGCTCCTAATACAGGCAGGCTTTACTCTCGTGTATTATTTAGTAGTAAACCGCGGCGGCTTTCATCCCCTTATATGCTTTAAAAATAAGACCTCGCCCTTAAACTACATTTTTGCAGTAATTCTCGGTTTCGTTTCAATTCTTGCTTTCTATCCGCTCACGCTTTTATTTTCGGGTTTGATAGAAAAGACGGGTTATACTATTTCCGCGCTTTCAGATATGAAAACGCCGTTCGACTTTATACTGGGTATCTTTGTTCTTCTCATTGCGGCGCCGTTTGGCGAGGAGCTGATATTCCGCAGCGCGCTTATTTCGGGCATTAAAAAGGACTCCGGATATATAAAAGCGGTTCTTTTGTCGGCTTTAGCTTTTTGTTTTATGCATATGAGCCCGAGCCAGACTATGTATCAGTTCCTTTTGGGGATAGTACTCGGCTTTGCCGCGCTTATCACCCGCAGCGTTGCCGTTCCGATGATAATCCATTCCGTCAGTAATCTGACAGCTCTGCTGCTCGACTACACCGCGCTGGGTAATTTTGCGGAAAAAATTGTTTTGGGTATGCCCAGCGATTTTATCGCAGTTTTGACCGGAACGGGCTTTACCGCCGTTTTCGGCGCGATTATTGTATTGATACTTTTCCTTATGAAAAAATTTCACGCTAAAACGACCGTAAATCTGAAGCTTGAATCGCTCCCTTTAGCGGAAAACGAGCAAATGCGGCAGGAAATGCCGAAAGAGTCAAAAGAAAAAGACCCGTCGTCAAAACAGGCGAGATTTATTTATTTCGCGGCGTTGGGAATTTGCATTATAATGTGGATAGTAAGTTTATTAACCGGAATATTCGGAAAGGCGGCGTAAATGGAAACAACCCAAAACGAAAATATCGCAAAAGAGGAAATGGGCAGGGATAAAAAGCACCACAGGCTGATGGGCATATTGCTGTTCAGCGTCGCGTGCGGGCTGCTTGCCGTGCGCTCTGTTGTCGGGCTTATTTCAGATTATATATCCGATACGGCGTCCGAGGTTATTTTCAACACCGTGCTGCAAATCGGAGTGCTTGTAGTGTTGCCGGTTCTGTTTTATATTTTTGCGTTCAAGCTAAAGCCTAAAGAGATATTAGCTTTTTCTTCGATACGCAAAACCAAATGGCAAAACTATATATTGGCGGCCATCATCGGCTTTCTTGCGATTTTCGTTACCATGGGCATATCGATGATATGGCAAAACTTTATCGCTATGCTGGGATATACGCATTCGGTTCCCAAAGATACTCTGCCGGACACTTTTAATATCGGGGTTTTCCTGCTTTCGCTGTTTTTAACGGCTCTTCTGCCCGGTTTTTGCGAGGAATTTATGATGCGCGGCGGCTACCTTACCACCGTGCGTAAATCAAACAGCTTTATTGCGACCGTAGTTATTATGGGTATAAGCTTCGGTCTTTTCCATCAATATATAACGCAGGTTTTTTATACCGCGCTTTTCGGCGCGCTGACGGCTGCGCTCACGCTGCGCTGCCGCTCTATCATACCCGCTATGATTATCCATTTTTTCAATAACGGAATGAGCGTTTATCTTGACAGCGCGGAAAAATACGGCTGGGTCGGCGGAAACTACAGCGATTTTATCAACGAAACGCTGATGACGCGTCCGGCTGCTATGCTCGGGATATATCTTCTTATTTGTATTTTGTTTGCCGGGTTTGTTATACTCTTTTGGAAACTGAACGCAGTAAAGGATAAAAAGGAACAGCAGGGGCAGCCGGATGTTTTTGACGGCGGCCAAAACGGCGGCGCGGCGGGCGCGCAGGCGCAAAATGGGCAGCTTTTAAGCGCGTTCAGGCCTACACTTGGCGATAACGTTTTCTATTACGGCGCGGCGGTGGTTGCGGCTCTTACGACAATTTTCACGTTTATCTGGGGTTGGATGGTTTAAAACTTTGGGCAAAAAGGTCAATATAATCTGCGTGGGCAAAATAAAGGAAAAGTATTTAAAGGATGCGATCGCCGAATATTCAAAGCGGCTGAGCCGTTTCTGCGATTTTTCTATAACCGAATTGCCCGACTTTGCCGACGACGACGTATCCACAGAGAAAGAAAGCGCGCTTATTTTGCAGAAAATGAACGGTTGCAGCATTCTTTTGGATTTAAAAGGCGAGCAGATCACATCAGTCGGCATTGCTAAAATAATCGATAAAGCATATTCATCCGGCAGCGATACCGTAAGCTTTATTATAGGCGGTTCAAACGGCGTAGATCAGCGCGTAAAAGCCGCCGCCTCAAAAGCTATTGCTTTTGGCAATATAACCTTTCCCCATCAGCTGATGCGGCTGGTATTAACGGAGCAAATATACCGCGCTTTCAATATTTGCGCCAATACTCCTTATCACAAATAGGCAAGGTTTGAGCAGAACTTTAACCTAAAGCAAGGCTGTGAGTGGAGTCACAGTCTTGCATAAAAAGCATAATATGTATCGAGGTATTCTCTTATGTATACATATTATCAGCTTTTAGACGATATAAACTCACTATCGCATTCAGGGCTTGAAACGGGAGCTATAGGGCAGAGCGTTGAGGGACGGATGATTCCTTACGCGTTCACAGGGCGCAAAACCGGCCCGCAGGTCATCGTTACGGGCGGCATCCACGCGCGCGAGCATATATCCTCTTATCTCACAGTTTGCCAGCTTTTCCACCTTGTCAAAAACAAGGATAAGCTTTGCGGCGGCATATATTTTGTTCCGATGGTGAATCCTGACGGCAACCTAATCGCGGCGTGCGGACTAAAGACGCTTTCCCCGCAGAGGCGCAATTTTGTGGAGGGGTTATGCGGTAAGGATTGCGCGCTTTATAAGGCAAACGCCGCGGGAGTGGACCTGAACGTAAATTTTGAGGCGCGCTGGGGTACGGGCAAAAGCAACGTTTTCATGCCCGACAGCGCAAATTTCGTCGGCTACTCGCCTTTTTCCGAGCCCGAAACAAAAGCGTTAAGGGATTTTACGCTTTTTGTTAAGCCGGATTGTACTTTAAGCTACCATTGTATAGGCCGCGAACTGTACTGGGATTTTTTTCAAGACGGGAAAAGGCGGGAACGGGATGAAAAGCTGGCGCAGTTTGTCAATACCTACCTTAATTATAAAATCATAAAAAACGACGGCTCAAGCGCAGGCGGGTATAAGGACTGGTGTATCGAATCGCTTAAGATCCCGTCGCTGACAATAGAGCTTGTGAGTGAAAACCATCGTCATCCGTTTGTTGACTATTCTTGCGCCTCAAGCGACATAGAACGCAACCTTCCGCTATTAGAGGGATTGCTCAAATATCTGCAAAACTAGAAAAGAATTCATCATGCTTTTTACGGACTGCGCTCGTTCATTTAGCTTTGGTTACGTATCAGATAAATGCGCTTATCGCCGCATTCACGACTGTTGTCCGCCAAAGCACGCGGCTTCTTTCCTAGTAAAAATTATGCTTTAGGCAAGCCGACAGCAACCAAAAGGAAAAAGTAATGGAGTATACTGAAGAAAAAATCGAAGAGCTTATGAAAGAGGCTATCGCTTTAGCGGGCGAGGCCGCGCGCCGTAGCGAAGTGCCGGTAGGCGCGCTGATAGTAAGGGACGGGGAAATAGTCGCCTCGGCGTTCAACCGCCGCGAGCTGGACAGCGACCCCACCGCCCACGCCGAGGTGTTGGCGCTGCGTAAAGCGGGGGCGGCGCTCGGCGTGTGGAATTTAAGCGGCTGCGATATGTTCGTAACGCTCGAGCCTTGCGCTATGTGTGCGGGCGCGATAGTAAACGCAAGAATAAGCAGGGTGTTTTTCGGCGCGTACGATAAGCGTTTCGGTTTTTTGGGGACTTTAGGCAATATCGCTCAGGACGAGCGGCTCAATCACAGGGCGATCGTGCGCGGAGGCATACTCGAAGAGGAATGTCTAAAGCCTATACAGGCGTTTTTTAAAGTGCGCCGTATAAAAAACCAGTAAACGCCGAATAAAAATATACAAAAATTTCAAAATATCCTTAGTCTTTTTGGCAGGCTTTAAGAGAGCAAAAAAGTTTGACTAATTTTATATTTTTATCTATAATAGGTGGGTAATGGATAATTTGATAAACGGAATCATTTTAAAGGTTTGTTCGCAAAAGATGGGCAACACCGCCGAAATCGAGATACTTGGCAAAACTATGCTCGACTGGGTGAGAATTTCCTTAGGCGATAACCCTTGCCGCGCAGTGGATTATATCGACGGCGAGGAGCTTCCGCCGCTTATCCGCCCGTATCTTGACCCCGACCTGCCGTATACGGCCGTATTGTTTTCCGATACTCCGCTCATCACTAAAAAAACGGTGGGCGAGGCTATTGAGGAACTCAAAAGCTCCGGCAAAAACGTCATCAAAATGACGCGCGGTTACGTGTTCAACACGGAATATCTATATAAGTCCGACAAAATTTATACAGAGCAAACGTATTATTTTGAGGTGGACGATTTTGTGACCGCCTTTTCGTTCAAGCAGGTCGCGCTGATTTCCGATATCCTGAAAAACAGGATACTTGACTACCATTTAGAACAGGGCGTACAGTTTGAGGATATTTCGTCGGCTTACATCGGCTGCGACGTAGTTTTAGGCAAGGGCGTGGTTATCGGGCCGAATAATATTTTAAAGGGCAAAACTGTGGTTAAGGACGGCGTTAAAATCGTCGCCAACTGCATAATAGAGAACAGTATTATCGACGAGGGTGCAAAGGTCAATTCCTCTCAAATTTATAAAAGCTATATAGGCAAGCGCACGTCGGTCGGGCCGTTTGCATACGTGCGCCCCGAAAGCGTTATCGGCGCGGACTGCAAGATCGGCGATTTTGTGGAAATAAAGAAAAGTATTTTGGGCGATAATTGCAAGGTGAGCCATCTTTCATACGTGGGCGACTGCGAGATGGGAAATAGCTGCAACGTAGGCTGCGGCGTGGTTTTTGTGAATTACGACGGCAAGGATAAGCATAAGGCAAAAGTCGGCAACAACGTTTTTGTAGGCTCGAACAGCAATATAATCGCCCCCGTCACTTTAAATGACGGCGCTTTTATCGCGGCAGGCTCAACTATAACCGACAGCGTGGACGCGGGCGCTTTGGCGATAGCAAGGGCAAGACAGGTTGTTAAAAACGACTGGCAGAATAATAAATTCGCCAAAAAAGACAACACTTAAAATTAAGGAAAATAGAGGCGGATGGGTCGGCGGCTTTCAATAAACTCTATCCGCCTTTAATACGTCCTTATCATATAAAATATGTATTAAACACCGGCACATAAGAATAAGAAAAAATTATTTGGAGGCAAATATTTAAATGATAGCACACGGTAATCAAATCAAGCTTTTTGCAGGCAACGCTAATAAAGAGCTGGCTAAAGACATTGCGGACAAGCTTAAAATGAAACTCGCCGACGCGGAAGTAGGTAAGTTTTCCGACGGTGAGACAAGCGTACATATAGGCGAGACGGTTCGCGGCTGCGACGTTTTCGTTATCCAGTCCACATCTTACCCCGTAAACGACAACCTTATGGAGCTGCTTGTTATGATAGACGCGCTCAGAAGAGCTTCCGCCGGACGCATCACCGCAGTTATGCCGTATTTCGGCTATGCAAGGCAGGACCGTAAAGCCCGCGCAAGAGATCCTATCACCGCAAAGTTAGTCGCCGACCTTATCACAAGCGCAGGCGCGGACAGGGTGCTGACGATGGATCTGCACGCTCCCCAGCTGCAAGGCTTTTTTGATATCCCGGTGGATCACCTTTTAGGTATTCCCGTGCTTGCCAAAGAGCTTGTAAAGCAGTCTTTTATTAAGGACGCTCTTGAAAAGGACGAGCTTATTATAGTTTCGCCGGACGTAGGCTCCGTCGGCAGGGCAAGGCAGATGGCACAGCGTCTGAACACGAATCTGGCTATCGTAGACAAACGCCGCCCTAAAGCCAACGTTATGGAGGTTATGAATATCGTCGGCGACGTTAAGGATAAGGTCTGCTTGTTAGTAGACGATATGATAGACACCGCCGGAACTATCTGCCAGGGCGCAAAAGCCCTCATCGAAGTCGGCGGCGCGAAAAAGGTCTACGCCTGCTGTACCCACGGAGTTCTGTCCGGCCCCGCTATCGAAAGGCTCGAAAGCTCGGTGCTTGAAAAAATCATTATCTTAGACACTATTGAAATGTCCGCTGAAAAGAAAATAGTTAAAGTTAAGGAAATAACGGTCGCGCCCGTATTTGCGGCGGCGATAGAAAGTATTTTTGCCGACTTGCCCGTGTCGAGGTTGTACGAATAAATTATGCCTTCCGGCGGCTACGCTCCGGCATTGTTTGTGCGGATATAATTATATCCTTATAAAAAAGATAGCGGTAGAAACATAAATAAAAGAAAAAGACGCTTTGCAATTATCCTGCAAAACGTCTTTTTTTGGTTATTTTTCCGATCTATATTTTTCTTTGGTTGCCATTCCGCCTCTTATGTGGCGTTCAGACATATTAAAGTCGAGTATTTCCTTAACCTCGTAGAACTTATCTAAATCGATTTGCTTTAGCCTTTCCGTAACGTCTTTGTGAACCGTACTTTTGCTCACCCCGTAAACCTTAGAAACGTCCCTGACTGTCGCTTTGGTTTTAATAATATAGCCGGCAAGTTTTATAGCGCGTAGAACGATGTGCTGTTTCATAGTCTGACCTTCCTACCATTAGTGTTATAACTTATGATAGAAAAACCGCTTTTATGACAATTATCGACAAAATACAGCCTAAAAAACAAAAGGCGCCGGTCAAATTTCCGTCGCCTTTCGTTATCAAGAAGCATTTGGGGAAATGGAAGCTTGCTTACATTTCCATAAATGCGCCCGCCGCAAAAGGTTTAAAACCCCGCAGTCTTTGCTGCGGAATGCGCGGCGTTGCCGCGCGGGTGCAGGGCTCTGCCCTGCGGTTTAAAACCTTTTATATTTTATTTTTTTTTTGCCGTATGTAGCTTTCACAAATTCAACTGCGGCTTTATATGCTTCTTTTTGCTTGACCTTGTCTACAATCTTGCCCGATGAAAAGGTAAAATTGCCGAGCGTGCTTCTTATCGTGAGCGTCCCCATCGACAATTGCGCTTTTGTGATTTGCTCGGCGGGAATATTATTGTAGGATTGCTTATAGTCGCCCGTTTTTTCGATGTCAAAAATTTTAATTCCGGCAGAGTTTATCGAAATCAGGTATCGCTGCGCTTTCGCCATCGCGATCGCCGCGCCTATCGCGCCGAACAGCGCGCCGCTCATATTTGCGCTGTCCATTGCCCTGAGGCAGATATCGCCGTCTTTGATAAGCCCTATTTTCTTGAGCGAGGCGAGCAGTTCTTCATTTTCCATTTTAGTTTACCCCCATATAGTTTTGATGAAATAATAATATCATTTTAAGCGATTATTTGTCAATATCTATTTACTTTTGTTTAATATTACTGTATAATTAACTCAATCATAGTCTTATTTTAGCAAACTAAATTTAAAAATGAGGTGCTTATGGACAAAATCAAAGGCTATTTATTCGGGTTTGCCGCGTCGCTTGCAGGTGTTGCGCTGTGGGTTTTTCTTGCAAATGTTCTGGGGATCATCGCGGGAATCGCCGGAGCGGTAATGGGAATTTTATTCTTGCTGGTTTATAAAAAGATGACCGGTGAGGAAAAATCTTCTGTCATTACCTACATAATCGGCGGCGTGATCATTCTTGTTGACATTTTCTTAGCGGAGATCATTTCTTTGGCTATTGTCGGGGCTTCATACGATGTCGGTTTAGCTGAATTAATGGCGTATTCGGAAATACAATCCGCAATGCTTCAGGATATTTTGGTCGGCTTATTATTGTCTATGCTGGTTTACGTAGGGTATATCGTTTCGCTGAACCGCAAAGCAAATCAGGCTCTTGCAAAAAACAAGGTCCGGACGGATGCTTTCGGAAACACCGTTAACGACGTAAACAATACCGGCGCAAAGGTAGTAGAGTCTTATACGGCGGCGGACGAAACTGCGGCGACTCAAAGCGCGGAAGAAACTGCGGCTGCTGAAACTGCGGAAGAAAACGCAGAATAAAATAAATTTAACTATATATAGTTTAAAAACGGAAGGCATTTTTTGCCCTCCGTTTTTTAATTTTCGTCGCCTTTTACAATAGTTATTTGTTTTTTGCCGCACTCAAGCCCGTATATGACCCATTGCCTGAGACACCCCTTTTTAATTTTCGTCGCCCTTTACAATATACTTATCCCACAAATTATACCGCTCAGGATGTGTGATAGCCGAGTGGATGCGGTCTTTTGCAAAGGGTATATCTTTGCAAAGGGTCTTAATAAGGTTTTTCATATATTCTCGCTGCGTGGCGTGGTTTGCAGGGCAGGGGTTGAAAAGCACAGGCAGGTCTTTGGCCTCGCCTATTATATCCTTTTCAAACGTGTATATAAAGGGGCGTATCATAGTTACGCCGGATTTATCCATAAAGCTGTAGGGAGCGAACGTCGAAAGGCGGCCCTCGTAGATAAGAGAGAGCAGCAGCGTTTCGGAAAGGTCGTCGGCGTGGTGGCCAAGAGCCAGCTTGTTAAAGCCGAAATTATTCACGCACGAATTGAGCGCGCCCCGCCGCATTTTAGAGCAAAGCGAGCAGGGATTTTTTTCCTTGCGCTCGTCGAAAATTATCGGCCCTATTTGCGTGTGTTCGATATGGTAGTCCACGTCAAGGTCGCGGCAGAACTGAATCAGGTGCGAAAAGTCCGCCCCCAGCCCTAAATCGACGGTAACGGCTTTAAGCTCAAATTTGTCAGGCGAAAAACGCTGATAATTTTTAAGCGCCTTTGTGAGCAGGAGGCTGTCCTTGCCGCCGGAAAGCCCGACGACTATTTTGTCGCCGTCCTGAATCATTTTATAGTCGGTAATTGCCCGACGCATAGACGAGAGTATGTTTTGCATAGACATAGGTTCATTATAGTTTTAAACGCTCTAAGATGTCAAGGAAACGCGCATAATCCGGCCGCTTTTTACGCACGCAGCTCAAGCGTATGCTCTTGCATTGCTCTGACGTTGCGCCCTGACATAAAAAAATCTTAATATTAAACGGTTGACTTAAAATTGTGATTCATATATAATAAAAAATGCAAGTTATTTAATTTAAGGAAAAGGTGCATAATTATGAAAAGGACTTACCAGCCCAAAAAAAGGACTAAATCTAAGGTACACGGCTTCAGAGCCAGAATGAAAACCGCAGGCGGAAGAAACGTTTTATCGAGAAGGCGCAGAAAGGGCAGAAAGAATATTTCTCCCAAACCCCTCGGATCTAACTAAGTTTGTACGCTGTTATAGAGTCGTTGGATAGTCAATGGCTCTATATAAGTATTTAGAACACTATTTAAGAAGATTTTAAAATGCTTCCAAAAATCAACAGACTTACAAAACGGGGCTCGTTCACGTACGTATACAACAAGGGCAAGCGCAATTGGGCGGGGCTCATATCGCTTGTGTACGTAAGGTCTAAGACGTTAAGGATAGGCTTTTGCGTACCTAATAAAGTGGGCAAAGCCGTTGTGCGAAACAAGGTCAAGCGCCGTTTAAGGGCAGTATGCCGTTTGCTTTCTTCCTCGCTCGAACCGGTTCAGGCGGTCATAAGCGCCAAAGTCGGTGCGGGAGAGCTTAGCTACAAGGAAATTGAAGGTTTAGTCTATAAACTTTTTTCAAATGCGGCGCTGCTAAAAACAGAGCCTGAAAAAAAGGCTGATTGATGAAAAAGAAAACCCGTATTTTTTTGAATATCATAACTTTCAAATGGTTATTTTTGGGGCTTGTTATTTTCTACAAGAAATGTATCTCGCCGCTTTTGCCGAACGTTTGCATCTACTATCCCTCGTGTTCTTCCTATATGTTTGAGGCGATAGAGAAGTTCGGAGTACTAAAGGGCACTTTATTGGGAACTAAGAGGATTTTGCGTTGCGTGCCGTGGAAAGAAGGAGGCTTCGATCCCGTTCCCGACAATCCCAAAGGAGATATGAAATGGCTTTTTTAAACTTTTTTTCCGCGCTGGCGACGAATATTCCCGAGCCGGGCGGATTATGGGAAATCCTGCTTTTTAAGGTTTTCGACTTTGTTTCCCATTACGGCTGGAGGGTTATCGTTTTCACGATCTGCCTAAAGCTTGTCCTCTCGCCGCTCGACATTTTCCAGCGCGTCAAGATGCGCAAAAATCAGAAGATAACCGAACGTATCAAGCCGGAGATGGAAAAGCTTCAGCAGCAATACGGCAGTAATAAACAGGTTTTATCGCAAAAACAGATGGAGCTCAATAAAAAAGAGGGTTTCAGCTATTTTTCCGCGTGCCTGCCTATGATTTTAACGCTCGTTATTTTTATAACGCTCTTTAACGGCCTTAGAAATATGAGCCAATACAAGTCTATGGAGCAGTACCTTTATATGTACGACGCCTACTCTCAAACTTACGACGTTGAGATGAAGGCCGCCGGGTTTGATTTTACTTCTACCGGCAGAGACGGCAATAAAATGCTTGATAAGGACGGCAACGAGTATTTCGATTATGTGCTTAACGCAGACGGAGAACTAAGGGTCGATTATACGACCGGTACTGCAGAGCAGGCTGAACAAGCATATAAAAACGCAAGCGTAAGCGCGGCGGTGAGTAAGGCGCAGGACGAAGTGGTCAAGGTCTATAACGAAGAACTCAAAGTAGGGTTCTTCTGGATAAAAAATATCTGGTCGCCGGACGTTCCCTGGAAAAAACCGATTTTGGACCAAAAAGAGTTTGAAACGGGCCTTGGCAACTATGCTACTAAACCCGAAAAGTCCGGGCTCACAACGGGTCAGCTTTCTACGGCTATCAAGGATTATTCTATCGTTACCTTAAAGCTTTATAAAGATCCCTCAAACAAGACAAACGGTTTCTTAGTGCTGCCGATACTTTCAGTCGGCCTTTCGTTCTTGAGTCAGTTTATAACCACCCGCCAGCAGAAAAAAAGCGGACAAACGGCCGGAGAGGGGACGACGGCTGCAAGCAGTATGAAAATAATGATGTGGATGATGCCGATAATGATGGGTTTTTTCGCAATCGGCTACACCTCCGTATTCACTATCTATATTATAACAAACTCCGCCACGACCCTTCTTATAAACTTAGGCACCTCGTTCCTTTTAACGCAGCTGGACAAGCGCAATTTCGATAAAACCGAAGTAGTTAAGGAACGCTCTGAGGGCAGGAAAGCAAAAAAAGAGAAAGGCTCCGCGGAAGTTATCGTAAGGTACGGCAGACCCGACCCTAACGATAAGAATAAGAAAGAATAAAATAGTTAAAAAATTTTTATTCAGCGTTTTTCTAAAGCAGTCCCTTATTCACATTCTTGTAAAAAAACAAATCAACAAAAATTTATTTATACCGATCGGCCGGCGTCAGAGCGGATTCCGGCAAAAATAGGGAGAATATCTAAACTATGAAAAGAACTATTGAGGCAACCGGCAAAAAAGTTGACGACGCTATAAACGAGGCTCTGCGCGTTTTAGGCGTTTCGATATCCGACGACGACGTTGAGGTGAAAATCATCAGCCACGGAGGCTTTTTAAAAAAAGCTAAAGTTGAAGTGTCCGTAGGAAAAGACGACCTTGTAAAAGCGGTAGTTAAAGCGGAAGTAAAGCCCGCTCCGGCAAAAGCGGAAGTTAAGGCGGAAGTAAAGCCCGCTCCGGTAAAAGCGGAAGCTAAGGCGGAAGTAAAGCCCGCTCCGGCAAAAACGGAAGTCAAGGCGGAAGTAAAGCCCGCCCCGGCGAATAAACCGTTCAACAGAAACGAGAATAACGACAAGAGCGCGCAAAAGAGGCCGGAGCAACATCAAAGGCCCGATAACGGCTTTAAAAAAGACAAAAAGCATGAGGATCGCCCGATCGTCAGCGCGCCTGTAAATAAAGAGCATACCGATAAATGCGAAGCGTTCTTAGACGGGCTTTTAAAGCTTGTCGGCATCGACGGCAAAGCGGTTTTGACTGTAGACAACGGAATCAACGCAGTAATAGATACGCAGGACAGCGCGATCATAGGCTACCGCGGAGAGGTTCTCGACGCCTTCCAGTACCTGACCAGCCTTATTTTGAACGATTCGGATAATAAGCATGTCCGTTTTTCGCTGGACGCTCTTAACTATCGCGAAAAGCGCATCGAAACGCTTAAAAGGCTTGCTTTTAAGATGGCGGATAAGGCAATGGCCAACAATAAAAGAGTTTCGCTTGAGCCTATGAGCAGCGCGGAAAGGCGCATAATTCATGCGGCGCTCTCTGAAAACGATAATATAACAACCCGCAGCGAAGGCCACGAGCCCAACCGCCGCGTCGTTATCCTTCCTGTCAGAAAGTAAATTTTTATAAAGAGTTTTAGCGGGAGCTGTCTCACGAGAAAAAAACTCGTGAGACAGCCCCTTTTTCTTGTTTTTTGTGTTATTATAAAAGGTAATAATGAAAAAAAAGTTTTACAGTTTTCTAAGCTTATTGCTCGGCGTCGCGGGGATCGTTGTTGCCGGAATATTTAAAGAGGCGCTCGGTAAAAGCTACCGGATAGTCCTTATTATTTCAGTTATCGTAATTTTAGTCAGCGCGATAGAAATGTACGTGCTTGTGCGAAGAAAAGATATAGCGGGCACGGAACCGGATGAAAAGGAGCTGCCCGAGTACCGGCGCAAAAAGGCCATAATGTCGCGCCCCGAAATTGATTGCTTTTCGCTCTTATCGCAGCTTTTCGGCGAAAAATATCTTATTCTTCCGCAGGTCGCGCTGCATACGGTTATAGATAAGCTCACGCAGAACAGCTACCGCAGCGAGCTTTTCCGCGTCGCCGATTTTTGCCTTTGCGACAAAGAAACCTTCGCTCCGCTGCTTTTGATAGAACTCAACGACAGCTCTCACAACCGCGCCGACCGCATCGAACGCGACAAAAAGGTTGCGCTCATATGCGAACGCGCAGATTTACCGATGATAGTTTTTACGCTCCAGGAGCTTAGCGATACACAGTTTGTCCGCAAGTCGGTACAAAAAAATGTTTTAAAAAAAGGCTGAACCGTAAACAATCATTTACGATTTGCCGAATCATACTTGACTAAAACGGAGGTATTATAAATGGAATGGATTGAATATTTCAATCAGCTCGATTTTTCAACGAAACTGTATTATATAGTGATCATTGCATTCATTCCGGTAATGATTTTGGGCATTTATACGCAGTATAAGGTCAATTCTACCTTTAAAAAGTATTCTTCCTCTGCAAGCTTAAGCGGTATTACGGGCTCGCAGGCGGCAAGGCAGATGCTGGATGAAAACGGGCTGAGCCACGTTATGGTCCAGCGAACGCCCGGTAAGCTTACGGATCATTACGACCCCAAAAGCGATATAATTTTCCTATCCGACTCAACCTTTGACTCTCCGACCGTCGCGGCCGTAGGGGTGGCCTGCCACGAGGCGGGGCACGCCGTTCAGCATAACGAAAACTATATACCCGCAAAGGTGCGTATGGCGATAGTGCCGGTAGTCAATTTTTCTTCCCGCATCTTTTTTCCCATTATGATAATTGGCCTGTTTTTGAATTTACTGGTCGAGGACCCGTTTATCGGCAACGTCGTTCTCTACATTTCGCTTGCGCTTTTCGGAATGTCTACGCTTTTTATGCTCATCACTCTTCCCACAGAATTCAACGCAAGCAAGCGCGCGCTTCATTACGTGAAGGATTGCGGCTCGTTTTCGGGCGAAGAGGCCGCCAGCGCCCGAAAAGTCCTCTCCGCCGCCGCAATGACCTACGTCGCCTCTTTCTTAATGTCGCTGTTGCAGCTGCTAAGATACGTCGCAATCATATTAATGAGGACTCGCCGCAGAAAATAACGGCTGTCTCAAGTAAGGTGCCATATACGGGCTGCGAGCGTCAAAATTTTTGGCATAAAAAAGCCGGATAACTCAAAAAGAAAAGTTATCCGGCTTTTGAATTGGATTAAAATAAAAATTTTTATTCGTTCTGCACTAAATTTTGCGAATTTACCCATCGGTTTCCTTAAAGTCAGGAAAGTCAATTCTGCTTTGCCGGAGATTTTTGAAAATTATCAAACAGCCTGCTGCAAAAATAAAAATGCTGATAAATTGTGATGTAGATATCGCGCCGACAAAACCTCTTGCCGCATCAAATCTGAAAAATTCGTTGATGAACCTGCAAATGCTGTAGGTTATCATATAAAGCGCGGCGATTGTCCCGCTGCGGAGGCCGTGTTTTTTTAAACTATTTGAATTACCGCTTTGCAATAAGCGCGTAGGCAGATTAGACGCTTTTTTTATTATAATCAATGCAACAAAAATCAGAAGACAGTAGGCGGCTTCAAAAAGCTGCGTCGGCAATATGCTCTGGCCGAGCGGAGTGCCGGGGTCGGCGGAAATATGATACGTCACGCCTAAAAAAGAATCGGTATGCCGCCCGAAACAGCAGCCGGCTAAAAAGCAGCCGACGCGCCCGAAGGCTTGACCGACGGGCAGTATTAAAGCGGCGCTGTCGAAAAAGTCCAAAATTTTGATCTTATAGGCGGCGCAATAAATTATTATGCCTGCCGCGCCGCCGATAAATCCGCCGTAAAAAACAAAACCGTTTTTAATAACGTCGATAAACGAAATATTATTTTCGATAATAACGCTTATATTTGTCAGCACAGACAATAGTTTTGCGCCCAATATTCCGCCCAGCAGCGCAAAGCTGCCGCCGTAGATTTTATCTTCAGTACCGACTTTGCTGTTTTTATCGAAAAATATCAGCAGAATAAAGCAAACGGCGATCCCAAGTATCATCATTATACCGTACGTCGGGAATTTGTGCGCGTCGTCAAGATAAGGAAGCATAAGATTTTCTCCTTAAAATGTGTTTCTTCTAATTTAAAAAGTCTTTAAACTGCATTAAACGCAATTTAAAAGACTTTTTTGTTTGCACAAGGGACATAATATAAAAGAATAACAAGAAAACGATTTATGCATCGTTTTTTTAACAAGAGTGTAATTTATTCACATTTTGTTAAATTGTGGTTGTAGCGCCCGCCGCCAAAATTACGCAGAGTCCGCAGGTAAAGAAAGTTATCGCCGTGAAAATAACGGCTATAAGGCATAGGACAAAGGCCGCCGTTCCCAGCCCAGAACGCTCCTTTTTATTGCCTATGACAGATAAAACCAAGCCGGTTATCGACATCGGCAAGCCGATAATCGCAAGTACCGGAATTCCGAATCCGATAATTGAAAAAATGATGCCGAGTATACCTATAGTGAATCCGGTTATTTTGAAACCTTTTGCCATATTCCCTCCATTAGTTTGCTGTCGGCTTGTTGCCGACGCATATTCTACTAGATAAGAAGTTGCGCCGTAGTCGGGCAGCAGTTGGTTTTGAAGCCGACCGAGCGTATATTTAATACGTTAAAGAGGCGGCAAATCCAAGCGCAGCTCGTATACGGTGATAAATTCTTTTCTAGTTTTTGTTTAGCGCATTTTCATTTGCTGACCCTTGTGCCAAAGAAAATACAAACAAATATGTATGACTTGAATATTTTCATACAATATGTTCTATTTTAGCGTGAATGTTTTGAATATGTCAACCATTTTGTATGATATATTTCAAAACGGGGTATAAATATCAACCGTTATGTATGAATAGACTGCAAAGAATTATGAGCAATTTATAATTTACATATGTTTAAATTGAAAGAGTTAAGAAGCGAAATAGGGATAACAAGGGCGGAGCTTTCGCGCGCGCTTAAAATCAATCAAGGAACTTTAGCTAACTATGAAAACGAAATCAGGCAGGCCGACTATGAAACGCTTAAAACGATTGCCGGATATTTTGACGTGTCGGTAGATTATCTGCTAGGCCAAACGGACGATTTCGGCGTAAAAAACACCATCCCAAAAGGCGCGGATAATCTTGAATTTATGGAAAAAAGCCTGCTGAATAAGTACCGCAGGCTAAGCAATAAGAGCAGAGAGCTTTTATTTTCTCTGATCGACCATATTTATGAATTGGAACGGAACAAGTAACTACTCGTTCTGCATGATATTGTCTATAAAGCGGCCTTCCGTCACGAACTCGAATAATGTGGCCTTTCCTTCGGGATCGATAAGAAAGTAGCTGTGGGGCGAGGATTTCATCAGGTATTCATTTTTTACGATATCGGTAAAGCCGTCAAAAAATGCGCGCAGCGATTCGTCGTCGATCGATTCGCTCAAAGGTTTTGTCATCAGCTCGCGGGCAAGGGAAAGCTTGCCGCTCTTGACGTAATGGAAAAAGCTTTCCGCCTCGGTGCGGGGCGTATCGCAGTTTACGCTGTGCTCGGGAGAAAATACGTAGTTATACCGCGGCGCAAGCTTGATCAAAAAGCGCGCGGGAGCCAACGTATAAACGCTGCAAAGGCTCTCGTTAGACAAGGTTTTAGAGCCTAAAATTTTAACGGTGTACGGCAAAAGGTGCGCCGATAGCGGAAGAACCGTGATGTAAAGCGGTTCTTTTATGTTATAGGAAAAGCTGTCGGCCTTTTCAACGAATGACCCGTTAAGTAAAAACACGCTTTTAAAGCCCGTTTTGATATGTATTACGCACTCCATATACAATATATATTCGTTTTTTCCCGTTTGTATGTATAAAATCTATAATTGCGGTTAAAATTCAGTCATATTAATTTAACCGGAGGATATTTGAAACAAATGGAAAATAACTGGAGTATAGCCCAAACCCAAAAATTGTTCGGCTACGTGCGTACCGCGCACGAAAATAACCGCGGGCTTGTGTGGGCATTTTCTAAAGTCGGCGAGGAAACGGGCAGAAGCGTCAACAGCGTGCGCAACTATTATTATTCGCAGCTCAAAATGTTTGAGCTTGTGCCCACGCTTGCTACGGAATTGGGCATAAAGATCATCAACACTCAGCGCGGCGAATTTGAGCTTTTCTCCGAAAAAGAGATCCGCTCTTTAATAGCGGAAATTCTAAAGGCAAAGGCGGACGGGGTCAGCGTGCGCACGACGATAACCGCGCTTTCCGGCGGCGACAAAAAGAAGGCGCTGAGGCTTCAGAATAAGTACAGAAGTATGGTTGCCAGCCATAAGGACAGGGTGCAGGCCGTTATGAACGAGCTGTCCTTAAACGGAACGCCTTATTTTAATCCTTATACAAAACAGGTCGTCACAAAAGACTCCTCGCCCGATAATTATAAAAAGCTTTCAGATTATATCGCTACGCTCGACGAAAAAGATGTGGATAACTTCTTTATGCTGATGAAAAAACTGTTTGCATAAGTTATCTGTTTTTAATGTGCGGCTAAAGGTCAAAAAGAGTTTGTTAACGGCAAGCTCTTTTTTTCAAGGGCGAGTGCGGTTTTTCTAAAATAATAGGAAGAAATAGGAAAAAATAAACGCAAACGCTTGCATTTTTCCGCAATCGACATTGACAATTCCTTATAATAGTTATATAATGCCCTTAACAGAGTTTTTCTGAGTTTTTTTGAGAAAATAAAGATTCAACCGGCATTTAAAAAAATATTTTATTTTCCTTGCGGAGCCGCCGCAGTTTATTGGGGATGAAAATGAAAAAATCCGAAAGATGGCTGACAAGCGTTGCGATCATCGCGGGCGTTTTGCCGCTGATACTTATGGCTTTCATGATGAAACTATTGCCGCTCAACGTTCAGGTTGACCAGTTTCCGCTTGCGCCGGGCAAAGAAGAGCTTCCCAGCGGTTACAATTTTCTTCTCACCGGCATTTTTTGTGTTGTTCCGATGGCTATCGTTTTGATAGCGCGCTACGTTAAAGCAAAAATCGTTGTCTACCCGAACTACCCCGCTATTTTAGGCGTAAGCATTTTGCTGTCGCTCTCGTTTTCCGGCATTGCGGTTTTCGGAGTCGTCTCTCAGATCACCGATCCTTCAAAGCTCGAGGGTTTTGATTATATCGGTTTTTCCTGCGTAGTAATATCGATTCTTTTTGCGCTCTTTGCCAATGTTTTACGCTACCGTAAATTTAAGGCAAAAATAGGTATTCACAATAAATATACCCGCTCTTCCTCGAGCGTTTGGAAAACGGTCCACCATAACATTTCAACCGTTCAGGTTTGGGTTTTTACGTTCGTAGCGGTCGTATCGGCGTACATCGAGGGCTGGAGATCGTTCATTATATTCGGTTCCGCGCTGGCCGCGTTCTTTATTTGGGTTTATATTTATTCTTTTAATGTTTCTAAATGGTTTTTAAAGCGGCAAGTAGAAACGGAAGCCGTGAAGGAATCCGATTTTAATGGCTGATAAGGATATAGGCGGCATTTTAGCGCACAACGGCTTTACTTTCTCAAAAAAATTCGGTCAGAATTTTATTACCGACACAAACCTTCTTAAGGCGATCGCCGCGGATGCGGGCATAAATAAAGACGATACTGTCATAGAGGTCGGAGCGGGAGCTGGAACGCTTACGCGCGAGCTTTCTTTTGCCGCAAAAAAAGTCGTCAGCTTTGAAATCGATACCCGCCTTCAGCCCGTTTTGGCGTCTACTCTGCAAGATTGCCAGAACGTAGAACTCATATTTAAGGATATTTTAAAAACGGAGGTTGCCGCGCTTAATACGCTTGCGGGCGGGCCTTATAAGGTGGTCGCAAACCTGCCGTATTATATAACGACGCCGATCATCTTTTATTTTTTACAGGATTTTTCCAATTGTAAATCCCTTACCGTTATGGTGCAAAAAGAGGTCGCCCAACGGCTTACGGCAAAAGCCGGAACTGCGGAATACGGCGCGATAACGCCTCAGGTTTCAGCACTTGGCGAGGCAAAATATTTGCGTACCGTCAAGCGCAATATGTTCAATCCCGAGCCCAATGTAGACAGCGCGGTTGTACGGATAGATATCGCGCCAAAAGAAAACGTGTCGGATTTCAAGCTTTTGCAAAGAGTAATTGCGTCAGCCTTTGAGATGCGCAGAAAAACTTTGGCAAATAATCTATGCAAAAGCTTTTCTCTCTCTAAAGAGGACGCCGCCTCGCTTATTAAAAGCTGCGGTTACAGCGAAAACGCGCGCGGCGAAACGCTCGATATAAACGGCTTTATAAAGCTTGCCGAAAAAATAGGAAAATTTAAAAAGTGAAAGTTCTAAAAGCCGGAGCGCGTTTGTTCCGGCTTTTGCTGTGTTGTTTGCGGTTGCTTTAGATTTTTACTGTTATTTTATCCTTTTGCCGTGCTTTGTATTTAGTGTTGTTTTTTGCCGCTGCGGCGCGCAAGCTCAAAATTCGATTGATAAAATATAAAGCTTTTGGTATAATAGGATATATGTTTGTGCATGTGTTAGACGTAACCGATTTTAGAAACTATGAGCGGCAGCGGGTCGAATTCAGCCCGGGGCTGAATGTGCTGTCGGGCGCAAACGCGCAGGGCAAAACAAATCTTTTAGAGGCGGTCTATTTAGCGAGCGTAGGCAGGAGCCCGCGCACTCCCAGAGATAAGGAGCTTATCCGCTGGGGATGCCAGCGCGCCGTTATCAGGGTCGGGGCGGCGGCGGAAGCGGGCAGGGAGAGCGTCGAAATAATACTGGATAAAGCCCTTAACAAAACGGTTTCTATAAATAAGCTCCCGATAACGCGTATGGGCGAATTGATGGGCGTTATCCCCACGGTTTTTTTCGCGCCGGGGGAAATAAAGGTCGTGCAGTCATCGCCGGGCGAAAGGCGCAGCTTTATGGATATCGCGCTGTGCCAGATGTCTAAGGCTTATTTCTACCTTTTGCAGAGGTACAATAAAATACTCTCGCAGCGCAACCGCCTTTTAAAAAGCGGCAGGGCGGACGCAGACACGCTTGACGTGTGGGATATGCAGATAGCCGATAACGGCGCAAAAATCGTAAAGAGCCGCAAGGGGTTTGTAAAAAGGCTGTTTCCGCACGCAAAAATCAATCATTTATTCCTGACAAACTCCAAAGAAAACATCGAGCTTTTATACGACGGGGCGGACGGCGAAACGGCGGAAGAGATAAAGGAGTCGCTTCTTAAAGAGCTTTCACTTAGCCGCGCGCGCGATTTGGATATGGGTTATACGCACGCGGGCCCGCAAAAGGACGATATAGTTATAAAGGTCAATGATATAGACGTGCGTTCCTACGGCTCTCAGGGGCAGCTGCGTACTGCCGCGCTTACGCTCAAGCTTGCCGAGCTGGACCTTTATAAGGAGGAAACCGGCGCCTCTCCGGTGCTGCTTTTAGACGACGTTTTATCCGAGCTTGACATTTCAAGGCAGATAAAGCTTTTTGAGCGTACTAAAAATTTCCAGACCATACTCACCTGTACGCATATAGATAAGGACGTTTTTCCTCATATTCGCGAGAGCAAAGTTTTTAAGGTTGAGGGCGGCAAAATAAAGTAAATTTGCTTGTGAATTTTCACTCTTTTTGTTTGACATACTCAACAATTAATGCGATACTTTACTTGCGGCGGATAAAGGTGCTTGAAGCATTCCGGCTGACAAATTCAAAATGAAATATCGACGGGGAAATATTATAGTTTCCCTTTTTGTTTAAAGTAAAGACAGGGCAAAAACAATGAATGTTATCAAAGAATCGTTTAAATACGCAAAAAAATATACGCCGGCCTGGATTACGGTCATACTATTAGGCTTTCTGTGCGTTACGGCGGGGCTTTTGATCCCGCAGGCGTCGGAGCTTTTGATAGACAGGGTCATAAATCCTATTTTAGGCGAAGAGGTCAAGCTCAATTCTAACCTATTGTCGTCGTTTATCGACGGTTTTGCCGCCGATGATTACTGGGGTATTTTTCTGACGCTTGTCGCAATTTTGGGCGTGTTTTTTTTCGTGCGCTATGTGGGGCATTATATCCGCTGGAACGTCGCGCATTTTTACGGAGTGCGCTGCGAGCTGGATTTCCGTATGGCCGCTTTCTCTAAAATGCTCGACCAGAACTCCTTAGTTATGGCCCGCTACACCTCAGGCGACCTTATGAGTATCTGTAATTCCGATAATATCACGCTCAAAGACGTCTGGAGCCATTATTTTTCGCTGTTTTTAGACCAGTTTATCGCAATAGGCCTTGCCGTTGTGCTTTTACTTCAAATAAGCTGGCAGCTTATGCTGCTGCCTTTGTTTTTAGGCTTAGTGCTGGCTGTTGCCATGGTTTTCTACACAAGAGCGCTCCGGCGCTGCTACAACCGCATAAGGGAAGCCTCCGTCGCCCTCAATTCCTGTGTTCAGGAAAACATTAACGGAGTAAGGATCATCCGCTCATACGCAAGCGAGGAAACGGAGATCAAAAAGTTTAAAAATCGCAACGAAAACTACCGCGACAGTTTTTTATCGCAGTCAAAGGTCGCCGCGCGATACGGTGTCATATTCAGCACTATTAACCAAAGTATGGTTTTGTGCGCGAATATTATCGGCGTTATTTTAGCAGTCGGCGGAAAAATGACCGCCGGGCAGTTTTTGACGTTCGGTACATATATGTTCACTATCACTAACGCCATGATAATTTTCTCCAACTATATGGGCGCGTTCCAGAACGCGATGATCTGCGGAAACAGGCTGTTCACGTTCATCAACACTTCAAATTCGATCTGCGACCCCGCGGAGCCGAAAAAAATGCCCGAAAAACCTGATCTGTCGATGCGCAACGTGTCGATAAAGCTAGATGAAAAAGAGGAGCTGCGCGACGTTACTATAGATATACCTTACGGCAAAAAGCTCGGTATAATGGGTAAGACGGGTTCGGGCAAATCCGTTATGATAAAGGCGCTGACAAGGCTTTTTGAAACAACGATAGGCGAAACGTGCATAAACGGCATAAATATTAAAAATTACCGCGTCGAGGACGTGAGGCGGCAATTCGGCTATGTTATGCAGGAGGTTTTCCTGTTTTCCAACACTGTTGACGCAAATATTGCCTATTATGACCCCGACGCGCCGCGCGAGGAAGTCGTGAAAGCGGCTAAGGTCGCACAAGCCGACGGTTTTATAAACAAGCTTGCCGACGGCTACGAAACGATTGTCGGAGAAAAAGGTCTGGGACTTTCGGGAGGCCAGAAGCAGCGTATTTCAATCGCGCGCGCGCTTTTAAAAAACGCGCCGGTAATTTTGCTTGACGACTGCACAAGCTCCCTTGACCTTGAAACGGAGCGCAGGATATTGTCCGGCCTTAGCGAAAACTATCATGACCGCACATTGATAATCGCCTCGCACAGAGCCGCAAGCGTCGTGGGCTGCGACGAAATACTCTACCTTGAAAACGGCCAGATAGTAGAGCGGGGCAACCACGCCGAGCTTATGGAAAAGAAAGGCCGCTATTACGACGTATTTACCTCTCAGGCAAGCGCAATGCAGGAGGCTTTAAGCTAAAAAATGGCAAGAAACAGATATTTTGAGGACGAGCAGCTCACCTACGAATTCAGCTCATCCTCCTTAAAAAAAACCTTAAAGTACGCCGTTCCGTACAAAAAATTATTGCTGGTGCTTGTGCCGGTAATGCTTATTATGAGCTTTGTCGCGCTGATCCCGCCGATGATCGTCCGATACCTCGTTGACAACGTTATAAACACTAAGGACGGTATGTTCGGCCTTGCATGGGTGCAAACCGCCGTAATATTGCTTGCTTTTTTAGCGGCAGTCTTTGTAAGCGATATAATCTACACCTATTTCCGCTCGATTTTTATGGCAAGGCTCGGGCACGGAATGGTTTATTCTATCAGGAACGACGCTTACTGCCACCTTCAAAAGCTCTCGTTCGACTATTACGATTCGCGCCCCGCGGGGAAGATCCTTGTGCGCCTGACTAACTATCTCGACGAGCTTGCCAACATCTTTTCGTCGTCTATAGTCATTTTTATTGTGGAATCGACTAAAGTCGTGATGATACTTGCGTGGCTGTTTATCCTTGAATGGCGTCTTGCGCTGGTAGTGGCGGCGGCGATGCTGCCGATGGTTATACTCATTTATTTTTTGCGCAAGGGTATGACGAAACGCTTGAGGATAGTGCGCAACAAGGTTTCAAACCGTACGGCCTACATTGCCGAGAGCATACAGGGGGCGACCGTCACAAAGGCTTTCAACCGCGGAAAGATGAATTCGCAGATTTATGAGGGGCTCAATAAGGAAGCAAATAAGTCGTGGATACGGTTTGTTAATCTTAACGAATTTTTCTTCCCCATATCCGACGGTTTTTTTAATCTCGGGCTTATACTTGTTTATGCAGTCGTTATATTTTTTGCTACAAAATCAGGCGGCGCATTCGGCCTTTCTCTTGGCGTAGTCATTAGCTTTATAAATTATATGGGAATGTTCGCCGGGCCAGTATCGAACCTTACCGCCGTTATGCAGCAGCTTTCGTCGGCAACAAGCAATTTAGAGCGCGTGTTCGAGGTGACTGAAACTCCGCCGTCGGTCTACGATAAGCCGGATGCCTATCCGCTCCCCCAGATACAGGGAAACGTGACGTTCGATAACGTGACCTTTGCCTACGATAAGGGCGTGAATATCCTGCAAAACTTCAATCTCGACGTGCCTACGGGGAAGATGATCGCACTGGTGGGGCCTACGGGCGCGGGAAAAACGACGGTCATCAACCTGATCTCACGTTTTTACGACGTAAATGAGGGCAGGATATTAATTGACGGGCACGATATTTCCAAAGTTTCGCTGTTTTCTCTTCGCTCGCAGATCGGCGTTATGATGCAGGACAGCTTTATCTTCTCCGGCACAATACTTGAAAACATCCGTTACGCGCGCCCCGAGGCGTCGGAGGCAGAATGTATCGACGCGGCTAAAAAGGTTTATGCGGACGAGTTTATTTCAAGGCTTTCTGAAGGGTACCACACGAAGACCGCCGAGGGCGGGCAGGGGTTGTCGTCGGGGGAAAAACAATTGCTTTCTCTTGCAAGAGTGGTGCTCACCGACCCGCGTATTCTGATACTGGACGAGGCAACCTCCAGCATAGACACAAAAACCGAAGAGCTTGTTAAGTCCGCGCTCGATATCATATTAAAAGGCCGTACAAGCTTTGTCGTCGCCCATCGGTTAAGCACCATAAAAAAAGCCGACTGCATACTTTTTATAAAGGATAAGGGCATAGCCGAGGCCGGCACGCACCAGCAGCTTATGGAGAAAAAAGGGCTGTATTACGATTTGGTTAATTCTCAAACGGATAAAAAGTAAATTAAAATAAAACCCGCATAAGACGTTTTAGTTTATGCGGTTTTTTTTGCCTATTTTATAAATTTTCGTGGCAGTTTTTTTAAGCGTTTTTTTACTTAAGACGCTATTTTTGTGTTGCGCTTTTTTTGAGTAAATAGCCTTCTAAATTATCGGTTTCGAGCGCCGTATAGCCGTCTGATCCAAATAAATCTAAGATGTTTTTTGTCATTATCGCGCCCTGACATATTATGCTTGCGCGCGCATTGCCGATTACAGGATAGCGCGCGGCAATTTTTTCAGGTTCGGCGCGGCACTCTATATAGAGGATATGCTCTATTTCCTCCAGCTTTTCTTTATTTACAAATTGCCTGTGTATTATTTCAGCGTCGTATTCGCGCAGTTGCAGAGCCATTGCGGCAAGCGAGGTCGCCGTACCGCCTATGCCGTAGAGCGGGGCGGGCGCAAAGGAGAGAGCGTCTTTAAAATCTGCAAGGTATTTTTTAACCGCCGCGTCTATTTTTTCTTTATTGAATCCGGCAAGGTCGGAGAGTACTACCATACCTAAAGGCACGCTTTTTTTATAGTATATGCCGCCGTTTTTGCCGCGGATAAGCTCTGTGCTGCCGCCGCCGATATCAAAAACTATGCTGTCGGAGCTCTGTCCGCAAAGCGCGCCGTTAAATCCCGTTTCGGCCTCCTCCTCTCCGCTTAAAACGTCCACCTCTATGCCCTTACTTAAAAGAAGGGCGGTAAACTCGGAGCCGTTGCGGGCGTTGCGAACTGCCGCCGTAGCAAAAACGCAGACCTTGGAGCAGCCGCATTTGAGAGCCTTTTCATAAAAAAAGACGACCGCCTCGCAAGTGCGCGCGATCGCGTCCTTATTTAAATATCCGGTTTTTGCAAGATTTTCAGCAAGCCGGCTGGAAATGAGTTCTTTATTGTTTACTTCCTTACCGCTTTGAGGGATAAGGAGGCGCACGGAATTTGAGCCGATATCTATACAGGCGGTTTTCATTTTTATCTGCTTATGAAGGCTTTTTCATCTTTGCCCATCATATCGAGGTATTCGCGTACATAGCTGTCGATAAACTCGTCCGAGCTTTTAAGCGTAATATCGCTCTCAAGCGCGGCTATTTGCGCCTCGGCGGAAGCCATAAGCGTTTCAAGCTCGCGTTTTCTTGAAGACAGGGTTGCCAGCTTTATAAGGTTTATTATAAGCGCGGAAAGAAGCAGCACCGCGAATATCACGCAGCCTACAACAATTACCGTTTGCGCCGTATTATTTTGAGATTTTGCCGTCATACATACATTATACTATCATTAAATAAATAAATCAAGTGTTGATCAGCTTTAAATTTTATCAAGTAGCATTTTGGGGAATAAAGCTTGCTTTTAATCCCCAAATGCGCCCGCCGCAAAAGGTTTAAAACCCCGCAGCTCTGCTGCGCAAGGCGCGCGGCATTGACGCGTGGGTGCAGGGCTCTGCCCTGCGGTTTAATACCTTTTATTATGAAAAGTTCTGATTTTATTAAGTATCTCTTTAAAATTATAAGACGGTACGGTAGTAACGGATATATATATCGGTAAAAAAATCGGAAAAATTTTTGAAATTCCGACAAAATTTTATTTAAAACAGTTGACATCTTGCAAGCATATATATATAATAACTTTTGTTTAGTAATTTTAAACAAAAAGTTTAATAAAAACTAACCCGCTTAACTGTAAGTTTAGTGGCACTAAGAAAGACGGGAACGGAGTTTGTGAATGGAAATCGGAGCAAAAATCAAGGATTTGAGGCTGAAAAACCAGCTTACCCAGGAAGAGCTTGCCGACAGGTGCGAGCTTACAAAGGGCTATATCAGCCAGCTTGAGAACGATCTGACAAGCCCGTCCATCGCGACGCTCAAGGATATACTCAACGGGCTGGGGATAACGCTGGGCGAGTTTTTCTCCGGAGACGACGAGGAAAAAATCGTGTTCACCGACGAGGACCAGTTTGAAAAAAAGAACGAGGACAATACGATCCGCTGGCTTGTTCCCACCGCGCAAAAAAATTCTATGGAGCCTATCATAATGACTATCGAGGCGGGCGGGACTTCAGGAAAGGACCTTCCCCATGAGGGCGAAGAGTTCGGGATGATTTTAGAGGGGAGCGTCACGCTTACCGTGGGCAAAAAAGAAATACGGGCAAAAGAGGGCGATACGTTTTATTTCCGTTCTTCTAAGACACACTATATAAAGAACGCAGGAAAGAAACAGGCAAAAATTATATGGGTGTCGTGCCCTCCGAATTTTTAAAATAAATTAATTAAACTTTTTCTCGCATTCTAAAAAAGAAACTATTAAGGAAGATTTAATATAATGGCATCTCAACAGCTTCAAAAAGCCGAGCCGCTCAAGAACGGCGGACAGGACAAATTTGATAAGATAATAGAAATGCGAAGCGTTTCTAAGGTTTATGACGGCGTAACGGTTGTCGATAACGTCAGCCTTTCTATTAAGAGGGGCGATTTTGTTACGCTGCTCGGCCCCTCGGGCTGCGGCAAAACTACGCTGCTAAGAATGATTGCGGGCTTTGAAACCCCGACTAAGGGCCAGATATTTTTGGAAAAGCAGGACCTGACCGTTATCCCCGCCCATAAAAGGCCGGTCAATACGGTTTTTCAAAAGTACGCGCTTTTTCCGCATCTTAACGTATACGGCAATATCGCTTTCGGCTTAAAGCTTGTCAAAATTCCGGACGGAACGAAGCTTAATAAAAAAACGGGGCAGGAAGAGGAAGTTTTCAGAAAGTATACAAAGGAAGAAATCAATAATAAGGTCAACCGCGCGCTTACGCTTGTGGGCTTAGTCGGCTATGAAAGAAGGGACGTAAACTCGCTCTCTGGCGGCCAGCAGCAGCGTGTGGCTATCGCGCGCGCAATAGTTTTAGAGCCTAAAGTGCTTCTTTTGGACGAACCTTTGGGCGCGCTCGACTTAAAAATGCGAAAAGAAATGCAGATCGAGCTTATGGCTATCCATAAGAACCTCGGCATAACGTTTATATACGTAACGCACGATCAGGAAGAGGCGCTTACGATGTCGGATAAAATAGTGGTTGTCAACGACGGCGCGATCCAGCAGGTAGGAACGCCCAGAAAGATCTACGATGAGCCGGCAAACGCGTTCGTAGCACAGTTTATCGGCGAGAGCAACATTCTTTCGGGCACGTTCGTATCCGATTTTAAGGTCAACTTCTGCGGCAAAACATTCGACTGCACAGACAAGGGCTTTGATAAAAACGAAAAGGTCGACCTTGTTATCCGCCCCGAGGATATCACGCTGTATAAGGCGGGTTCGGGGAAGGGGACGCTTGAGGGTACTGTCACATCGACTGTTTTTAAGGGCACTTATTACGAGATGATCGTAGACACCGGCGTCTATGAATTCACCGTCCAAAACACGAACGGCACGAACAAGGGCGAAAGGGTCGAGCTTAAATTTACGCCCGACGGCATCCACATTATGAAAAAACTGCGCACCGTCAATAAGTTTATTACGGAAGTCACGGGCGAAAATACTGTGGAGATTTGCGGCGGCGACTTTGAATTTAATAACGACGGCTCCTTTAATAAAGGCGATGCTGTCAGGGTTTCGGTGGCGTTCGACAAAATTGAGCTGACCGACGACGAGGACGACGGCGTTATCGGCGGCAATATCGGGCAAAGCACCTACAAAGGCGCGTATTATCAGGTGCAGGTCTACACCGACGACGATCAGGACTTCTACCTCGACACCCCCGACGAATGGGATATCGACGACCGCGTCGGCATCAAAATCGCCCCGCAGGATATAGTAATTGAAAAGTATATCGAGTCCGAAAACAGCGAGGATGAAAACGCATCTTATGACGCTGTTGAAATCGAAAACTATTAGGCGGCGGAAAAATTATGGCAAAATTAAAAATTAAACGCTCATATTTTGCGTTTCCGTACTTCTTTCTGTCGGCTTTATTCATAATTATTCCGCTTGTAATATTGCTTGTTTATGCTTTTATAGATAAGGCGACCGGCTCGTTTACTTTCGCTAATTTCGGAAAGTTTTTTGCAAGCTGGGACACATGGCGGATAATCGGACGTTCATTTTTAGTCGCTTTGGTCGTAACGGCAATATGCCTTTTACTTGCGTATCCTATTGCGATGATATTGTCGAACTCGAAAATCAATAAGAGCGCGACCCTCGTTCTTTTGTTTGTGCTTCCGATGTGGATCAACTCTATTTTAAGGACGTACGCTATAAACGAGGTTTTCAAATGGATGGGAACAGGCGCTATAAGTCCGTTTTTCAGAGTTGTAATAGCTATGGTGTACGACTTTTTTCCGTTTATGCTGCTGCCGCTGTACACGATAATGGTGAATATGGACAAAAGTTATATCGAGGCGTCTGAGGACCTCGGCGGAAGCCCGCTTAAAACCTTTCTTAAGGTAAAGCTGCCGCTCACTCTTCCCGGCATTATCAGCGGAATTTTAATGGTGTTTATGCCCACAGTTTCCACTTTCGCCATACCTGAAATCGTCGCCGACTCTACGATGTACCTTTTGGGAAACAGCATTAATACAAGCTTTGAAAAGGGTATGTATAATGTCGGATCCGCGTTTGCATTCATCCTTCTTGTCATTATTGCCGGAACGATGGTAATCGCGAACTGGCTTTCGGGCGGAAAAGCCCAGCCCTCACAAACACGCGGCGGCGGGGGAGGCGTAGTATAAATATGAATAAGCAGAAATTTAAAAAAGCTTTGGCTCTAGCGTTTGTCTATCTTGTGCTTGCGCTTATGTATCTGCCGATAATCGTCCTTATTATTTATTCGTTTACAGAAGCGCGGAATATCGGGCAATGGTCGGGTTTTTCAGTCGGGCTTTACATCAAGCTTTTTTATAACGATGAAATAATGGAGGCGCTCTTAAATACGCTGATAGTCGCGCTCACCTCTTCCGCTCTTGCAACGGCCATAGGGACTATCTCGGCTGTCGGTATCTTCTATCTAAGAAAAATCCCTAAAGCGGTCGCAAACTCCGTCAACCAAATAACCGTTATCAACGCGGATATTGTTACGGCTGTTGCGTTCATGCTGTTTTTTATGGCCGTCAAAATTTTTCCTGAGGGCTTTCTCACGCTTATAATTTCGCACACGATGATAACTATTCCTTATGTTGTTTTGGCGGTGCTGCCAAGGCTGGGACAGCTCAATCCAAATACGTACGAGGCGGGTTTAGACGTCGGCGCGGGGCCGATGAGAACACTTTTTACCGTAGTTATCCCACAGCTTATCCCTTCAATGGTTTCCGGTTTTGCACTTGCGTTCACGCTTAGTCTAGACGATTATGTCATAACAAAATTCAACGGCGGCGAAGTGGTCACGATTTCGACATATCTATATTCAAAAGTCGCTAAAAAGGGTATTATTCCCGTTCTCAAAGCGCTTTCGTCATTGATTTTTTTAGTAAGCCTGTCTATTTTAGTTCTTATAAACGTCTACAACAGGCGCAAGGCGAAAAAGATCAAAAATTTAATTTAGTATACAGTTTTAACGGTAATTTCCGTATAAAAGGTAGAATATAAATTCAAGGAGAAGTATAAGAAATGAAAAAAATGGTTGTCAGGCTTTTTGCGGTTGTGTTTTTTGCCGTAATGGTAATGTCCTCTTTTACTGCTTGTACGGCAAGAGACCTTACGCTTAAGATTTACAACTGGGGCGAGTATATGGATCCCGGCGTTATCGATCAGTTCAAGGATTGGTATGCGAGCGAACACGACGGCGCAGAGATCAAGGTCGTATACAAGGAATTTGGCTCAAACGAAGAGATGATGCTCAAAGTTTTTGACAAAAAAGGCGACTGGGACCTTGCCTGTCCGTCCGATTATATGATAGACAGGCTCATCAACGGTAAGGACGGCTGTCAGCTTGCAGAAATTTCTGCCGACGTGGACAGAAGCGTTTTAAACGAAGACCTTATCGATATGACCACATACGATCCCGGCGCGAAATATTCTATCCCCTACGCTTGGGGTACGTTTGGGATTTTATACGACACTAAAGCTATCAAAGGCGCTGTTGCAGAAAAAATGAATTCGTGGGCGGCTCTTTGGGAAAATGCCCCCACAAGAGTCTTTATGAAAAAACAGGTTCGCGATTCCTACACCGCCGCTATGCTGTACCACTACCGTAACGACTTGAAGGCAGCGGCCGGCTACACCGAAGAAAACCCGGTTTGGGACTACACAAAGCCCGCATATAAACAGCTTATGACCGATATCTTCACAAAGTTTAACGATGTGGAAATGAAAAAGGGTGAAACGGAGCTTTTAAAGCAGGACGTTTATAAGTACGAAGAAGATAACGGCAAAATCGAAATGTCAAATAATGAAAGCGAAGCAAAGCTCGGACTGTTTTGGTCGTGCGATGCGGGTTTTGTTATGAACGATTATGAATCCGAGGCAAAAGGCTGCGCTAAAGCCGTTACTACCGATGGAAATAAAACTCTTAAATATGTTGTTCCGGAAGAGGGCTCGAACGTCTGGATCGACGGTTGGGTCATACCTAAGCACGCAAAAAACAAAAAACTTGCCGAAATGTTTATCAACTTCCTTTTAACCGAACCTATCAACAAGCTTAACGCAGTTTATGCGGGAGCGCCCGGGGCAAATGCTGAGGCGATGGATGCATTAAAGAGCGAGATTTTACAAGACGATGAATATTTTGCCGGAACTGAAAGCTGGTTTCAAGATATGTATATCGAAATGATGTTCCCCACAGAGACTACGCTCAACCGCTGCTACGTTATGGGCGATTTTAAAGATATGTACGACAAAATGACGCAAATGTTTGACGACGTACAGGAAAAAAATTCATTGAAATAAATACGGCTCAACAATAAAGCCGCTGCGGATAAAAGTTCGCGGCGGCTTTTTGATTTCCGTCATGGTCAAATTTAAGCGGCTATGCCGCAAAGCAAGCGTCGCTTGCTTTTTGAAAACTGCACTGGCGGTTTTCAAGTTAATTGACTATATTGCGGCGATTTGATATAATTTGTTTATGGATTTTATATCGGATGATTTTCAATTTGAGGCTGTTGTCGTCGGTATCGGGCACGCGGGTATTGAGGCGGCTTTAAGCTTAGCAAGAAAAGGGCATAAGACGCTCGCGCTTTCAATATCGCTTGATAACGCGGGTTATTTAGCGTGCAATCCAAGCATAGGCGGAACGGCTAAGGGGCATCTTGTGCGCGAGGTGGACGCGCTCGGGGGCGAGATGGGCAAGGCGGCGGACGCGACTCTGACGCATTTAAGGATGCTCAATTCTTCAAAGGGGCCGGCGGTGCATTCCTTGCGCGCACAGGTCGATAAATATAAGTATCACGACTATATGAAAAACGTTCTTGAAAAGGAACCGAATTTATTTTTGCGGCAGGGCGAGGTTAAAAATTTACTGTTTGATAACGGTCAAATCTGCGGTATAGAAACCGTCACAAAATTGAAGTATTTTGCTAAAGTCATAGTTTTAGCTTGCGGCGTTTACCTTAATTCGTCCATTATAATCGGCGACGTTATCGAGGATAAGGGGCCCGCTTGCTTTGCCCGTTCAAACTATTTGGCGGTGAGTATCGCGTCCGCAGGGATAGCTATGCGCCGGTTTAAGACGGGAACTCCGGCGAGGGTCAAGCTCTCAACCGTGGACGTTTCCGCGTTGGAGCCCCAGCCCGGAGAGGACACGCCGTACAGCTTTTCGACTGTTTCTAAAAAGGCGGATAAAAAGCGCGACCACTGCTATTTAGGCTATACAAACCTTAAAACGCACGCGGTCATTAAAGAGAACCTGCATTTAAGCCCAAAATATTCCGGGCTTATACACGGCACGGGCGCAAGGTACTGCCCGTCGGTCGAGGATAAGATAGTGCGCTTTGCCGACAAGGAGCGGCATCAGTTTTTCTTAGAGCCCGAGGGCAAGGGGACTGAAGAAATGTACGTGCAGGGCTTATCTACGGGACTTCCCGCATCGGTACAGCTTGAAATGTACAGGACGGTCAAGGGGTTTGAAAAGGTTCAGATAATGCGCGATGCGTACGCTATCGAATACGAGTGCATCGACCCCACCGGGCTTTTTGCAACGCTTATGAGCAAAAAATATCCCGGCTTATTTTTTGCCGGGCAAATAAACGGCACAAGCGGCTACGAGGAGGCGGCGGCACAAGGGCTTATCGCGGGCCTTAACGCCGCGCTTTATTTAGAAAACAGGGAGCCGCTGATTTTGCAGCGGAACAATTCATATATCGGTGTGCTTATCGACGACCTTGTGACTTGCGGCACGAACGAGCCGTACCGTATGATGACCTCTCGCGCTGAATTCAGGCTGCTGCTTAGGCAGGATAACGCCGATATGCGGCTGACTAAAATCGGGCGCGAGGCGGGGCTAGTAGACGATAAACGCTGGAAAATTTTCAATAAAAAGCTCAAAAACATAGAAAAGGCCGCCGCTTTACTTGAAAAAACCTTTACGCCCAAAGAGCTTGAAGCTTACTTTAACGAAATAGGCGAGCCTTCTTGCCATCATTCCCTGACTGTGCGCGATATTATCAAGCGCGGCAACGTGACGCAGGAAAACTTTGCGCAATTTTTGGGAGTTTTTAAGGGCTTGACTGCCGATGCCGTCGCCGAGATTTTTGTAGAGGTCAAATACGAGGGGTATCTTGGCAGGGAAAAGCGCGCCGTAGAGGAGCTGAAGCGCGTCGAAAATATGCCGATACCGTTCGATTTCGATTTTTTAAACGCGCAGGGCCTGCGCAACGAGGCTAAGGAAAAGCTGGCCGCCGTCCGTCCGCTTACGGTCGGGCAGGCCGGCAGGATAAGCGGGGTTACGCCCGCCGACGTGAACGTGCTGATAATCAGGCTCAAAAGCAGGGGAAACGGCAATGCGGCTGAATGAAATAATAAAAGAATTTGAAAACTGCCCGTGCGGGCACGAGCATACTACCGGCATTAAAGCGATTGAGATCGGTAAAGGCATAGTCAAAGACGTCGGGAAAATACTGAAGGCGAACGGATTTGCGCAAAGGTTTTTGCTTGTTTGCGATTCAAATACGCTTAAAGCGGCGGACGGTATCGAGGAAAGCCTTAAAAACGAAGGCTTTGAAGCGGTTTTTCATAAATATCCGGGCAGCCTGCGCACCGCAGAGATGCGCGAGGTCGAAAAAATCCAGTCGCGCCTGAAAGACGTCGGCGGAGTTCTTTCGGTTGGTACAGGCTCTCTTAACGACATTTGCCGTTTGGCTGCCGCAAGGGAAAATAAGCCGTTCGCAATTTTTGCCACAGCCGCGTCGATGGACGGTTTTGCGTCCGATTCCGCGCCCATAACTGAGGGCAGCTTTAAAATCACATATCCGGCAAAAGCGCCCGAAATCATAATTGCCGACACGTGTATTTTAGCAGCGGCTCCGGATTTTCTTAAAAGCGCGGGCTTCGGCGATATGGCGGGCAAATATATTGCGCTGATCGACTGGCAGGTGTCGGCAGTTTTGAGCGGAGAATATTATTGCGGCAGGGTTGCCGCGCTTACGAGAAAAGCCGCCGACAGGATAGCGCAGCTTGCCCCAAAAATCCGTTCTAAAGACCCTGACAGCGCAAAAGAGGTGTTTGAGGCGCTGCTTTTAACGGGCATCGGAATGTCTTTTACAAAAACCTCGCGTCCCGCATCCGGCACCGAGCATATCCTTTCGCATTTTTGGGAATGCAAAAAGCTGTTAAATAACGAAATTTCGGACTATCACGGCAATAAAGTGGGAGTTGCCACGCTCCTTATCTTAAAGGAATACGAACGCCTTGCCTGCCTGGAAAAAGTGTCGGCGCATAAGCCGGTTGTCGATTGGGAGGCGGTTTATAAGGCGTACGGCATTTTGAGCGCGGAAGTTAAAAAATATAATGACCCGCCCGTTACCGATTCGGTTGAGCCTTTAAACGTTGAAAAAAACTGGCGGAAAATCTGCGAAATAGTGCGTTCTGTGCCCTCGTACACACAAATTTATGAGATGATGAAAACCGCGGGCTGCCCGGTGGATTGTAATGAGATAGGGGTAGGGCAGCAGCTCAAAGAACAGGGGCTTAAATTTCACCCCTATATGCGCGGCAGGATGTCCTTATACAGGCTGAAGCCTTTTATTGAGCCCTATTAAATCCCTAGACGCATATAGCGAAACTATAGTTTTACCGAAAATACTAGGACGTAAGAAAAATTGAATTTTTTAAAAAAGATGTTTTCCGGCTGGAATATATTTGAGCTGATATACCTTGCCGTTATTATAATTCTGCCCGTTGTTGCCGCGCTTATTTTTAAGAGCAGCATTTTTGAGCTGCTCTCAACCTTAGCCGCTCTTATTGCCGCGCTGCTTGTTGCAAAGGGCAAACCGGCCGCATATCCGGTTTCGGTGGTTTCCGCGCTTTTGTACGCTTTTGTGACGTTTCAAACCCGGCTTTACGGCGAAACGGCCATCGCGCTTTGCATACTTTTCCCCATAGCGGTCTACGGAGTTTTCAGCTGGTTCAATAATAAGCGTGATACTCACTTAAAAGGCCGGGTCATTATAGTCAATAAAATAAAAGCGGCGGAATATATTATTTTGATTTGCTCGCAGGTGATTGCCGCGTATTTCTACTATTGGCTTTTAAAGCGGTTCGGAACGCAGTTTCCGCTGTTTTCCGTATTCACCGTTGCAACCGGCATAATTTCCTCTTACCTTCTTGCGCGCCGCAGCCGTTTCGGGCTGATTGCGTACATTTTAAACGATATTATGCTGATTTGCTTATGGACGTCCGTTGTTGCGGCGGGGAGCGTAAACAGTATAGTAATGCTTCTGACTCCCGTACTGCTGCTGATAAGCGACGTATACGGCGCATTCAACTGGAAAAAGTTTGAAAAAGAACCGGAATAAAGATAGAAAAGCGTTTTCAATATCAAGCGAGAGCTGAGGATGTGTTAGTTATGGAAAATTTAGATCATATAAAAAATGTTTTTTCTGACAGGCTAAAAGAATTTATGAATGGCGAAAGCATTTTAGCCTTTAGCAAAAAAATAGATATTCCCGAAAGGACTTTAAATTCCTGGGTGAATAAACAAGTTATGCCGAAAGTAGATTATTTAATTATGCTTGCAAAAAGGTTTAATTGTTCGATCGACTATCTTGTAGGGTTAGAAGATTCATATTAAAACTTGAAAAAAAGGCTGTTTAAAAGTAAACAACCTTTTTGAGCCTTTATTATTTTATGATTAATTATTTTAGCGGATATGCCTTTTTAGTCAAACAACAATTTTGAAAGGTCGGCCGCATTTATATGGTTTCCGCTGTTTTTGGCAGAGGACTCGTCGTAGGAGGACGGGCCTTTTTTTATATTTTGGCTGTCGTATAAAATATAGGGGACTGGGTCGGAGGTATGGGTGCGCAGGGAGAGCGGAGTGGCGTGGTCGGGTATTATCAGCATTTTAAATTCGCCGCCGCATTTTTGCAAATGCTCAAATACCGGCTTGACGATTTTTTCGTCTATCAGTTCTATCGCTCTGATTTTTCCCGGTTTGTCGCCCTGGTGGCCGCACTCGTCCGGCGCTTCCAAATGAACATACACGTAATCGTTTGTTTTTAAAGCTTCGATAGCTGCGGCGGCCTTGCCGTCAAAATTTGTGCGGAGCGTGCCGGTCGCGCCTTTAACGTCTATGCTCTGCATTCCCGCGCCTATGCCTATGCCCTTTATAAGGTCAACGGCGGAGATCACCGCGCCTTTAACGCCGAATTTTTTTTCAAAGCTCTCCAATTCGGGCTTGCTGCCCTCGCCCCACAGCCATACACAATTTGCTTTTGTGGAAGGGTCTTTAACCTTTGAAAGCAGCGCGCTAGATTCTTTCATAAAATCTAAAAGCGTTTTTGAAAAGCCGTTTTTAGGAAGGTAGCTTGCGATAGTTTTTCCGGTAATATCGTGCGGGGGAGTTAGGAGCGCGCCTTTTTCGCCTCTTCTGCGTACTAAACAATGCCGGTACGATACGCCCGCGTAAAGCTCTAAGCCCTGCGGCACGATAGGTTGAAGAAGCGCGATAAGTTTTTTTGCGTTATCCGTGCTTATTTCGCCCGCTGAATAGTCGAGCATCTTTTTATTTTCAAACGGCTCGTCATCCGAGAGCGTTACCAGGTTCAGGCGGTAGGTGATGTCGCCCTCGCCAAGCTTTATCCCTATGCTTATCGCCTCGAGCGGCGAACGCCCTGTGTAGTAAATTTTGGGGTCGTAGCCCATGACCGACAAATTGGCCGTATCCGAACCGGGGCTCATTTTTTCGGGTATAGTTTGGCAAAGCCCGGCCTGCGACATCGAGGCGATACGGTCGATATTGTCCTTCTTTGCGTACATCAGCGGCGTTTTTCCGTTTTCGTCGGCGTAGTCCGCCATGCCGTCGCCTAAAATCACGACGTATTTCTTGTTCATAAGTTGATGCTCCTGTACTTTAGCAACTTTGCAAGCGGGCAAGATCGGATTCATAGCTGCGTATTTTCAGCTTTAATCCGCCTTTTTATCTTGCCGGAACGTTAATTTTATTCCACCGTTACCGATTTAGCAAGGTTTCTGGGTTTGTCTATGTCGCAGCCCCTTGCGGCTGAAATATAGTAGCCGAAAAGCTGCAAAACGGTCACGCTCAAAACCGGGGAAAGCAGCGGGGCGACGGACGGGATATAAATGCAATGATCCGACTCCTTTTCAAAAGCCGAATTTGCTCTGCTGATAAGCGAAATAACTTTTGCGCCGCGCGTTTTCACTTCCTTTACGTTCGACAGCGTTTTTTCGGCTATTGCGGGGTCGGTTGCGGCGGCAACTATTAAGGTGCCTTTTTCTATCAGCGAAATAGTGCCGTGCTTAAGCTCGCCCGCCGCGTAGGCTTCAGCGTGGATGTAGGAGATTTCCTTGAGCTTGAGCGAGCCTTCCATTGCCACCGCGTAATCAAAGCCGCGCCCGATAAAGAACGCGTCGTTATTATTATAGTAGATAGAGGCAAGGTATTGAATATATTCGGTCTCATTTAAAAGGATATGCTCTACTTTTTGAGGAAGCTCTTTAAGCTCTTGTATCAACGTTTTAATAACTTCCCCGTCCGCGCATTCAAGTATTTGGGCTAAATATAAGCCTAAAAGATAGAGCGCGCACACCTGACTCGTATAACCCTTTGTCGTGGCGACGGCAATTTCCGGCCCGGCGCGCGTATAAAGGATATCGTCGCATTCTCTTGCAATAGAGGAGCCGACTACGTTAACGATACCAAGCGTTTTTGAGCCGAGCTTTTTGGCCTCTCTAAGCGCGGCGAGAGTGTCGGCGGTTTCGCCGGACTGGCTGATTATAACCGTGAGGGTGTTTTTGTCGACAATCGGGGAGCGGTAGCGGAATTCGCTGGCAAGGTCTGTTTCGACGGGAATGCGGCAAAGCTTTTCAATAAAATATTTACCGATAACAGACGCGTGATATGCCGAACCGCAGGCGACAATGCAGATTTTATTGAGCTTTTCGGCCTGTTGCTTTGTGAGGGTGAATTTGTCCGGAACTATTTTGCCGTCCTTTATGCGCGGCGAAATTGTCGCCTCTAAAGCTTTTGGCTGTTCGTGGATCTCCTTTAGCATAAAGTGCGGGTAACCGCCTTTTTCGGCAGCCGAAACGTCCCAAGAAACTTGTGTAACTTCCTTTAGCGAAAGCTCCTTGTTTTTATTGTAGACTCTGTATGTGTTTTTGCTTATTACTGCAACCTCGTCGTCGTCGAGCAGTATAAACCGCCTTGTTTTATCCAAGATCGCGGGCATATCGGAGGCGATAAAGTTTTCGTTTTCGCCAAGCCCTATGACAAGCGGGCTGTCCTTGCGCGCGGCATAAAACAGGTCGGGGGTCAGGGAATAGAGTATGCCTAAGGCGTATGAGCCTTTAAGGCGGTTTGTGACCTTTCTTAAGGTTTCCACCATATCGCCGCTGAAGTAGTATTCGATCAATAGCGCAATGACCTCGGTGTCGGTTTCGGAAAGGAAAACGAAGTTTTGCGATGAAAGGAAATCCTTAAGCTCTAAATAGTTTTCGATAATGCCGTTATGCACCACCGCGAACTGCCCGCTCTGCGAAATATGGGGGTGGGAGTTTATATCGTTTGGCTCGCCGTGAGTCGCCCATCTCGTGTGGCCGATGCCTACGCAGCCTTTCACCTTTTCGCCGCCGCAAGTCAGCCCGCTTAAATTAATAAGCCTGCCTTTTGCTTTGACAATGTTTATCGCGCCGTTACTAACAACCGCTATGCCGCTTGAATCGTAGCCTCTGTATTCAAGCTTTTCTAGCCCCTTTAAAAGAAGCGGAGCCGCTTCCTTATCTCCCACGTATCCTACTATTCCGCACATAGCTTTAGTTTAGACCTCCTTAATGGATAAGAGCCTGTGAAAGATTACTCATTGCCATATACGGGCTGCGCTTGCTTTGCCGCCTCAATTATGTATTAAATATACATTCAATCGGCGGTAAATAAACTGTTGCACGTCTGTGGCGCGATTAATCTTTGGCACGTTAATGTTATTCTCCGGTTTTGTCCGGGCCGCTTTCTGTCTTTGGCGTTTTGGTTTTGTTTTTATCCGACTTTGAAAAAATTATTTTAAAAATAAGCCCCAGCACGGTTATTATAGCGAGTATTCCGATTATGAGGGTTATAAGGTCTACGTACGCTGGCAAAAGGACGCATAAAAGCGTGATAAGCGCGCTTGCAATAAAGTTTCCTGAAATTATAGCGAGGCACGACTTTGCAAATTTAAGTTTAGTTATAGCCGCTATCGCGCAGCCCGTCCAGACCCCTGTTAGGGGAGCGGGAATAAGCACGAAGATGAAAAGCCATAAATATTTTTTGTTTTCGTTTTTATTATAGATTTTCTTTTCTTCGTCCGTCATTTCCCCGTAAGGCTTTTTCGCGATTTCTCCGATGTCGCCCGACTTGATTTCTTTAGATTTTTTCTCAAATTTTTCGTAAATAACGGTGCCGATCTTGCGGAAAATTTTTGTGCGCGAGAGCCAGTTTACGAACGGTAAAAGCACGAGTAAAAGCAAGGGTACGATAGCGGATGAGCCTATAAAGGCGTAGAACCACGCTTCCAGCCACGAAAGGTTGTAGCCTATTCCGATAGGAACCGCCAGCCTTGCCTCTACAATAGGCAGTATAGCGATGAAAACCGTCACCAGTTCTTCAAGCTTGAAGATGCGCAGAAGCCCGTTTTGGATCGCTTCAATTATAAAATCCATATTTTCCCTTTACCGCGCTTTTTAGTCTGACTTTTTGCTCTCTGCGGCTTTTATGTATTTTCTTTTAAACTTTTTTTGACAGCCTGACAGTCCGCATTTGATACTCATTTTAAGTTGACTGTATAAGCTGTCCGTCTTTACATATTATATTAAGAATCACCCTTTAATAATACTTTTCATAGAATATTGTAGCTTAAATAAAAGGCATATGTCAAATTAAAACTAAAGCAGCGAAAAAAATAAACAAAGTTGATTTATTATGCTTTTAATTATTTGCGTTGACTCCCGGTAAAATGAGTGCTAAAATAGGATGGTAAAATATATGAAGTCAGGAGATTGTATGGGTAAATATTTCGGTACGGACGGTATAAGGGGTAAATACGGCGACAATTTGGACTCGGAGCTTGCCTACAAAACGGGGCTTGCTATCGCGGCGTATTTTGGGAAACACGAATGCTTTATAGGGCGCGATACGAGGGTGTCGGGGCCGGAGATCGAAGAGGCGCTGGTAAAAGGCTTGAGCGACGGAGGCGCGGACTCTGTGCTGGTCGGCATTATCCCTACCCCCGCAGTAGCGTACTTAGCAAAAAAGCATAAGGGCTCGTGCGGCATAATGGTTTCGGCAAGCCATAATCCGCCCGAATACAACGGCATCAAAATTTTCGACGGCAGCGGCGTCAAGCTGAGCGAGGAGCAGGAGGGCAGTATCGAGTATTATATCGATAACCACGGCCCCTACGGCGGCAAAAAAGGCGCAAGCCGGACCTTAGAGAGCGCGGCAAGCGAATATATAGATTATATATGCTCTGTTGCCGACGTCGATTTTAAGGGCTTGAAGATATGGCTCGACTGCGGCTACGGCGCAAGCGCGACTGTTGCCGAAAGCGTGTTTAAAAAGCTGAACGCGTCCGTTACGGTTGAAAATTTCAAGCTGCGCGGCGAGAAGATAAACAGCGGCTGCGGCGCGCTTTATCCCTATTATATCCGCAACAGTATGGCCGGCACCGACACAAAGCTCGGCTTTTCGTTTGACGGCGACGCCGACAGATTAAGCGTGGTTTACGACGGAAAGATTTTAGACGGCGATTCCGTACTATATAATATTTCAAAGTGCATAACGCTAAACGACGACGTCGTTGTGGGAACTGTTTTGTCTAACCTGGCGCTCGAGGAAAAGCTTGCGGGCGAGGGAAAGCGGTTTATAAGGACTCCCGTCGGCGATAAATATATCTGCGATCTGATGTTTAAAAAGAATTATTCTCTAGGCGGAGAGCAGAGCGGGCATTATATCGTTTATCCCGCGGCCACTACCGGCGACGGCATTTTGAGCGCGATTTATTTTTGCAAGTCGCTGCTCAAAAAAGGCAAGGTCTCGGAGCCGGAAATTTTGGAGCTTTGCCCGCAAAAGGCGATCGCCGAATATGCCGACCCCTCTATTATGTACGACAAAAAAATGCTCGCGCTTATCGAGGAGTACACTCAGGCTCTTTCGGGCAAAGGCAGACTGATAGTGCGAATGTCGGGAACCGAGCCGAAGGTGCGCGTAATGGTCGAGTGCCGCGAAAAGGAAAGGGTAGACGAGGTGCTGGGAGTGTTTAAAAAGTTCATCAACGGCGTACGCTGAGCGATATAAAAACAAGGCCGGCACAGCTGGATTAAGCAGCCGCGCGGCAGAGTTTTTAAATTTTGGGCAATACTGTCAATAAAAAACAAGGGTTTTACTTAAAAGAACTTAAAAAAGAGTAAAACGCCTTGTTTTTTCATTTCATCTGTTGACTTTTCCGGCTTTAATGATTATACTTATAAAAGGTGTTAAAAACTTAATGTTAAGCACCGGCTCTGCCTTGAGGAGGGATCCACACCCCCCCTGCAGTCCGACGGATTTTTAACCTTTACGGCGGGCGCGTTCACTTGAAATATGTGGCTGTTCACCATTTTAGGAAAATGTACTGGTTAAGATAATGCCGGTTTATGCTTTTTAGTTTTAGCAGGAGAAAAAAAATGAATAACGAAGTCGAATCGCAGTTTTCTTTTAAGGATATATTTTTTTATTGTATAAAAAAATGGTTTATCGTACTGATAGTTATGGTTGCCGTTGCTTTGGTCTACCTTTTATCGAGCATAATTTCAAAGACGAATTACAGCGATTCTTTTCAGGGCAGCGCGGCTTATTGCAACGTTGAAGATTATATTAAAAGCCTGCCCGGCAGCGAGGGGAACGACGCTATCAACAGCCTTTACGACACCGCCTCAAAGCGTACAATGTCAGACCTTAATTCAAATGAGATAAAAGATGAGTTTTTGAAAAGCGCCGACGTGATTGCGGCCTTTAAAATTGCGTTCCCGAAAAAAAAGGATACGAATAAAGCTGATTATTCTTATGAGCTGAAGCGTTATTTTGATTTCAAGAACGTCGGCGTGTATTTTTACGTTACAGTTAGGGGAACGTTTGAAAACGATGCTCAGCGCGCCAACGCAAAACTGCTGGCCGATTCATATATCAAGCTTGCCGTAAAAAGCGTGGTGCCCAATAACGATACGGCCGCGATAAAGCTTGTAACAATTACGGAGGCCGTGCCGGATTACACCGGCGAAGCGGCGATATTGCAGCGCGGTTACGGTATAGATTTTCTGATCGGGCTGGGAGTGGGCGTTGTAGTCGGGTTTATTGCGGTAATTATCGTATATTTTGCGGATTTGCGCGTAAAAAGCTATGAATCCGTTTCCGGCTTTACAGGCGAATTGATTGCTAAAGATAAGGATGAGAGCATCGATAAAAAAAAGGCAAGATACCTTTCCGCTAAAATGATGAACGATAAAAGCTTATTCGTCTGTTCCTTTAATAACGCTCCTTACGGTTCCGGCGCGGCAAAGGCCGTAGCGGTAGAGCTTGCTAACTGCGGCTTAAAAACGCTGTTGATTGACTTTTCGGATAAATCTAACGCAAAGGAAAACATCGGCGCGTTTCTTGCCGGCGCAGACGTTTTACCTAAGGAAACCGACGGCGTTGCGCGTTTTGGCGCGGGCTCGGAGTCGGATTGGTTCCTCTTAATAAATAAGAAAGAAAGATTTGAGAGCCTTGCTGAAAAATATGAAAAGGTTGTCATTTTCTGCCCTGAAAACAACGACGGCTCGGCAGCGGTCATTGAAAAGTACGCCGACAAGATCACGTATATTATCGACCAGAAAAATATACGGCTAAAGCACGTCAAAAAAGTAGTTTGTGCGATCAACAGGCCCGAGGCCTCAATAGGAACGGTGATCCATAATCCTATTTAGCAGATTGATATAAAACCGGACGCAAAATACAAACAGGTAAGGATGAACGATGGAAGAAACAGGGAAAAAGGGAAAACGGAATCTAAAAAACCCGGACGATAAGCCGCGCAAGCTTCTTGTTAATATGTCCGCAAGGTCGCGCTCCGTTGTGCTCACTTTTATACTCGACGTAATCTTGTCGGTAGCCGCCTACATAGCGACGCACGCTATTTTGTTTTACGCGCTCGATATGCCGGAAAGCTATAAAAATTTTGAACTCCCCGTTGCCGCTGTTTTTATAATCGTCACGCTTTGTATGCTCATTTTCTTCGATTGCTACACGGCTATGTGGAAATACGCGGGGCGCGTAGAGTTTTTTAAGCTTGCGCTTTCTTTTTTTGCGACGTTCGGCGTTCTTATGCTGCTCAAAATCGTTTTGGGGTTTGCCTTCGGCGTTGAGCTTTGGACTCCGGTAGTTTTAGTTTATCTGATGTTTTCAGCGGTATTTTCGTTTGTAATACGCTTTTTCTTTTCTATTATTAACTATATTAAGCATATAAGGTACTGGGTGGACGATAAAAGCGAGGGCGGCGTTAAAAGAACTGTCGTTATCGGCGCGGGCTACACCGGCTCTCTGGCTATAAACAGGTTTATTAATAATCCGCACGAGGGGTATTTTCCGGTTGCCCTTATCGACGACGACCCTGAAAAAACCGACCGCAAGATTTACGGTATCCGCGTCGAGGGCGGCATGGACAAGCTCGACGAGGTAATGCTCAAATTTAAGGCGAACGCTATCGTCATAGCTATAATGTCGCTGACTAAGTCGCAGCTGAAAAGCATTTATTCCCAGTGTTCAAAATACGACGTTCCTATTAAAATAATGCCCGCAATTACAAACGCCGAGCAGCTCTCCTCCAGCACATTAAGCCTTCGCGATATTAAGATCGAGGAGCTGCTGGGAAGAGAGGAGTTTACCGTGCGCCAGAATATGATCGACGCGGCCGTCAAGGATAAGGTCGTCTGCGTGACGGGCGGCGCGGGCTCGATAGGCTCGGAGCTTTGCCGTCAGGCGCTTAATTTCGGCTGCCGCCACCTTGTTATTTTCGATATGCATGAGAACGGTATGTTCGACCTTAATCAGGAGTTTTGCGAAAAGTATGATAAGAGCCGTTATTCTCTTGTGATGGGCACAGTGCGTGAAAAAGAAAAGCTTAAAGAGACCTTTGAAAAATACCGTCCGCAGGTGGTTTTCCATGCGGCGGCGTACAAGCATGTTCCGATGATGGAAATTTCCGCCACGGAAGCTATAAAAAACAATGTTTTCGGGACGTTTAACGTAATAGAGCAAAGTATGGCCGCGGACGTTGAAAAGTTCGTGCTTATCTCTACGGATAAAGCAGTAAATCCCGCAAACGTAATGGGCGCAAGTAAACGTATCGCCGAAATGGTCATACAGACTATCGGGAAAAAATCGAAGATGCAGATGGCGGCGGTGCGCTTTGGAAACGTTTTGGGCTCCAACGGCAGCGTTATCCCTATCTTTTTGAAGCAGATAAAGGACGGCGGCCCCATAACTCTGACAGACCGCAATATAAAGCGTTATTTTATGACTATCCCCGAAGCCGTGCGCCTTGTGCTGCAGACGGGTTCGCTTGCAAATTCCGGCGAGGTTTTTGTTTTGGATATGGGCGAGCCGGTTTATATCTACGACCTTGCCTGCGACCTTATCCGCATAAACGGCCTTATTCCTGAAAAGGATGTACCTATAGTGATAACAGGGCTGAGGCAAGGCGAAAAGCTGTTCGAGGAGCTGCGCTACGATAAGGAAATGGTCGATAAAACCGTACACGAAGGTATTTTTGTCACAAGGCTCGAGGGCGTTGATGAAAACGAGTTTGCCCTCAAGCTTGAAAAACTCCGCTCCTGCGCCTTTTCAGAGGACGTTGCCGGTACGGTCGAAACTGTTTTTGAGATAGTTCCGTCCACTTTCCGCAATATGGCGATACAGGATCAGATAAAGAGCCGTGAGTTTATGGATCAGGGCGCGCGCAGCGAAGAAAAGAGCGTGCAGGCGGGAGTTTAGCAGGGCATATTTATGAGTATTTTTGAAGCGTTTATTTTAGGGCTTGTGCAAGGCTTGGGCGAATTTTTGCCCATTTCTTCAAGCGGACATCTTATTTTGCTCCGTGATATTATGGGTATCGAGGGCGATTTCCTGATGTTCGACATCATGCTTCACGTAGCGACGCTGTTTGCCGTGCTTATAGTGTTTTTTAAGGACATTCTCGCGCTGTTTAAGCCGCCTTTTAAAACAATAGGGCTTCTTATTTTAGCGTCTATACCGGCTGTCATAACGGGTTTTTTATATAAGTATCTCGAAATCTCGATATTTGAAAATGCAAAATACCTTTGTTTTATGTTCCTTATATCGGCAATCCTGATGCTTGCGGCCGAATTTATCAGTAAAAAAATCAAGGAACCGAAAGAGGAAATTACTTTAAAAACCGCGCTTTTTATGGGAGCTATGCAGTCCGTAGCGGTTTTTCCCGGCATAACAAGGAGCGGATCGACGATTTTTGGCGGTATCGCCGCAAAAACCGAGCGCAGCAAGGTCGCAAAGTTCTCATTCTTTATGAGCCTTCCGATAATTGCCGGAGCCGCGATAGTCGAGCTGATCGGCGGGGGCGGAGCCTCGGTAAGCGTAGAGTGGTATTGCTATTTAATCGGAATGGCGACGGCGTTTGTCAGCGGATTACTCGCGATAAAGCTTATGCTGCGGATTATAGGCAGCGCGAATTTCAAGTGGTTTGCCCTGTATTTATTTATTTTAAGCCTTGTAACATTCTTTGTGTACTTTTTATAAAGTTTAAAGCTCAATGTCAAATGTTGGGGTATAAAAAAATTAACTCAATCTTAAATGCCGGTGTATAGAACCAAAATTTATAATCAAACCATAACGGATGCCGTCTTGCAATACAATTTGCAGGGCGGTTTTTTTGGCTAAAAAAGTCCAAAATTTCTTTTAACACCGTTATTATAAACCGCATAGTATGGAGTAGGTTAATCAAGACTGAAGATTTATAGCAAATTTTAGGGCGGCGTTTTCTGTTTCCTTCATATTCTGATAACCTGAAAACGGTCTTTTAAAAAAACGGAGGTAAGCGGATGATTATAGCGGTGATTTTCGGAGGCAGGTCCTGCGAGCATAACATAAGCGTAATAACCGGTATACAGGCGATGAGGGAAATGAGCGTTAAGCATGAAATCGTTCCGGTGTACATAGACAACGCGGGCGTATTTTGGACTGGCGAGGAGCTTAAACAGATCAAAAGCTATAAAAGCGGCGCAAAGCCGAAAAAGAAAAGGGTTATGTTTATGCCGTCCGACAACCGGCTGTTTTGGGCAAAAAACGCAAAGCCGTTTAAAAAAATCGACGCCGCGCTTTTGTGCAATCACGGGCTGAACGGCGAGGACGGAACGCTGCAAGGCTATTTAGAGCTGGCGGGCATTCCCTATTCTGGGTCGGGCACGCGCGCATCGGCGGACGGTATGGATAAAATCACGATGAAAAAGCTTTTCGCTTTTCACGGGCTGCCTGTCCTGCCGTATAAATACGTTACGTATGAGCAGTATAAAAACAGCCTTTATTCCTTTGTGGAGGAAATAAAAGCGGAGCTGGATTTCCCGCTTATCGTCAAACCCGCGAATTTAGGCAGCAGCATAGGCATAGGCATCGCGCACGGCTTCGAGGAATTATTTTCCTGCATAGAAACTGCGTTTATGTGGGACAACAGCATTTTAATAGAAAACGCGCTGACCGATTTTATCGAGCTTAACTGCGCCGTTCTGGGGAGCGGCACAGACCTTACAGCGTCCGAGATAGAGCAGCCCGTAGGCTGGAAAGATTTTTTGACGTTCGACGATAAATATACGCGCAAATATAAAGGCACCGGACGCCTTTTCCCCGCGCCGATAAGCGCAGAACTTAAAGAGCAAATACAGGACTACGCAAAAGAGGCGTTTTCATCCCTTGGCTGCGCGGGAGTTGCGCGCGTTGACTTTTTATTAAAGGACGACAAGGTTTACATAAATGAGATCAACACAATACCCGGCGCGCTGTCGAATTATTTATTCCCGTTTAAATTTTCCGACCTTATCGACCGCCTTATAGATATCGCCTTAAATGAAAAGGCGAAAAAGGGCCGTCTTAAATACAGCTTTAATCCGTCCTTCAGCATCGGCGGCGGTTCGAAAGGAAAAGTAAAGGATAAGTAAATAGTCGGCAATTTATCAAGAAGCATTCCTAGAAATGAAAGCTTGCTTTCATTTCTAGGAATGCGCCCGCCGCAAAAGGTTTAAAACCCCGCCGTCTTTTAGGCGGAACAGTACGCCGTAGGCGTGGGGTGCAGGGCTTGCTCTGCGGTTTAATACATTTATTTTTTTACAGCCGCTCCCTGAATTTGACTTAAAATCATAAATATGGTAAAATGCCTTTAAACAATATAAATAAATTCAGGAGTTTTAAAGGCAATGGCAAAAATCAGATACAATACACCGATCGTCGAAATGCAGGGCGACGAGATGACGCGGCTTATTTGGGATTATATCAAGGAAATATTGCTTGAACCGTATCTGGAAATAAATACCGAGTTTTATGACCTCGGGCTTAACGAAAGGGAAAAGACGGCGGACAAGGTCACGCTTGAGGCCGCAGAGGCAATAAAAAAATACGGCGTGGGCGTTAAGTGCGCCACTATAACGCCGAACGCGCAGAGGGTCGAGGAATACGGATTGTCGAAAATGTGGCTCTCGCCCAACGGGACTATCCGCGCCGCGCTTGACGGAACGGTTTTCCGCGCGCCCATTTTAGTAGACGGAATAATTCCCTATATCCCCTCGTGGACAAAGCCTATCACTATCGCCCGTCACGCGTACGGCGACGTATACAGAAACTGCGAAATAAGGGTCGAGGACGCGGCGTCGGCGGAGCTTGTCGTTACTTATAAGGACGGCAAAATCATAAAGAGCAAAATTGCGGATTTGAGCGGGGCGGGTATCGTTCAGGGTATACACAACACCGATAAATCTATCGCCTCGTTTGCCCGCTCCTGCTTTAATTACGCGCTGACTACAAAACAGGACGTTTGGTTTGCGACCAAAGACACTATTTCCAAAACCTACGACGGCAAATTCAAGGACATTTTTGCGACGATTTTCGAGTCGGAATTTAAAACAGCTTTTGATAAGGCCGGACTCTATTATGAATATACGCTCATCGACGATTCTGTCGCCCGAATTATTAAATCGCAGGGCGGTATGATATGGGCGCTTAAAAACTACGACGGAGACGTTATGAGCGATATGGTCGCAACAGCGTACGGCAGCCTTGCCATGATGACGAGCGTTTTAGTATCTCCCGACGGAAAATACGAGTACGAGGCGGCTCACGGAACTGTAACAAGGCACTACTACAAGCATTTAAAAGGCGAAGAAACTTCGACAAACCCCGTCGCGACTATTTTTGCCTGGACAGGCGCGCTCAATAAACGCGGCGAAACCGAAAACAACAAGGCACTTTGTGCTTTTGCGCTGAAATTGGAGGCGGCGGTGCGCAAAACCATCTCTTCCGGCTTTATGACAAAGGACCTCTCTCCGCTGTTTAAATTAGACGGCGTAAAGGTGACCCCGCTCAATACTAAAGAATTTTTGTATAAAATAGCGGAGTTTTTAAAATAAAAAGCGCCCAGAAGGGCTTATGTATTTTTTTGCGGGCATTAGTATAACTAAAGCAAGACTATGAATACAAAAAATAGCTTAAAATATAAGCAACTCCAATCTCAGTCTTGCTTAAAAAACAAATCTTAAAATAGCTTTTTAATGGCTCCCGGCCGTCTAGGTCAGGGGCCTTTTTTTCTTTGCCGTTAATTTTCCGCCGCAAAATTAGATATTTTTAAAAGAAATGCAGCTGTTCAATGCTCTAAAAAACCGATTGTGATAGAAATTTCACATAAAATGTTAAAAAAGTGCGGAACAAAAAACAATTGTTGCCATACAGGTGGCACCAATAATATGCTATGATATAGGTGTAAAGCAAAAAAATAACTCAAGTATAAATTTTCGGTAAAGAACTATATTTAATCGCCGGACGCCGCTTGAGTTTGTTTTACGAAAAAAGCGGATCGACCGATACTTAGCTTTTATGACGATATGGAGGTTATGATATATATATGAAACTGCAATTGAGTTTTTGGATCCTGACTATAATGGATCTAAGCACAAAGCTTGAATACTATTGGGAAAATTTAGAAGAGAGGATCGACTCTCTTTCCGTTTGCCTTACATCCGATACGTTGAGTATCTGCGACGAGATAATGAGCCTTAACGAAAAGAAAGTATTGCTTTGCAATTTAAAAGTGATATATTCTTATTTTATTGCCGCGCTCAAAAAAGACGAGCGGCTCATTATTGAGGAGTACGCAAAAAATCAAACTTTAGAGGCGATCAGCAAAATGATAGGCTGCTCAAAAAGCACTGTTATGCGCAGGCTCAATAAGGCCGTTAAAAAATGCTCGGCGGTCATTATGGCTCTTGGTTATAACGCCGCAAAGCTCAATTCCGAATACGGCGGGTACGCTGCGGTTTGCGGAACGTACAACCGTATCCGCAGGGAGCACGAGATGAGGCGGGCGGCGGGTCAGCAAAGCGCGGCGGACTCGATGTCTGAAAGTTTCGCTCAAAGCGCACAGGAAAACATTACTCCTCCCGATAGTGGCGGGGAGTCCGCTTACTTGAAGCCGGCTTCCTGAAAATCAAAAATACTATTAAAACTGCCGGAATACACAGGCAGGCAATAAAAAGGCCAGTTGTAAGGTTATCCATTTGGGGCGCAGACGGCTTAACCGTAGGCGTGCCGGGGCCGTCCGGCGGAGTGGGCTTGACCACTTTTTCTATTACATTGTCGGATATGGGGACTGCGTTCACCTGAGCGTAATGCACATATCCGCGTTTATCACTCTGCCCGTCACTATAGCGCACATAATACCACGTGCCGGGCAAATCCTTGATAAGCTGCGTGCCGTCAGCCGTTCCGTAGTAGAAAAGCCCGGTGTCGGAGGGGACGGAACATTGGATAAGCTCTATGTCCGTGTGGTCCGGTTTTGAACGTATGTTCACGTTTTGGCCGTCGAAGCTCGTCGAAAGAGACCCGCTCGCGTATTTTGTGACGGGCTCGTAGTCCACAATTTCAAGATCGGATCTTTTCATGTAGCCCGTAATGTCGCTATAGCTCACTTCAATATAGCCCTCCGCCGTTTCCATATCGGATAAGAGCGCGACGAAATAAGTGCCTGGAAGGTAAGTTATCATCTCATAGGAAGGAATATCTGTGCTGCTATCAAGGGAATATATCGCGCTGCCTGAGCTTAAATAAGCGTAAACCGGCTCAATTTCTTCAGCAAAAACCGCGCTGCTTTGCGCGCCGGATGCGACAACAAACGCCGTCAATATGAAACTTAAAATTTTTTTTGCCGCCGGCGCCTTTACGCCCGCAGCCGCTCTGCCGGATCTCAATTTCGCTCCTCCATTTTAGGCTGTAGCCCTTTGTATTAGTATATAATATCCATTTTTAAAAATTGCATAACATAAACTATTTATTTGTCGAAAAATAAAAGATTTAAAAGCTGGTGGCCGTCGGCTTTTTTTTCAACCGTTTTTTATAACAAGCCTGTGAGTAACGCTTATATATAAATATAATTTGTTTCGCTATAGCTGACTATTTAAGGAATTTTTATAATGCTTAACGATGAGAAAATTTTAATAAAAAAGATAAAAACGCTTGAAAAAAACATTGTGCGATACCGTAAAAACAACAGGCTGCTTTATTACAACCGCGACAGGGTGCATTTAAAGCAGGTCGAATTTCACAAATGCTTAAAGCGGAACCGTTGGGTTTTAGGCGGCAACAGGAGCGGAAAGACGGAGTGCGGGGCGGCAGAGGCGGTATGGATGGCGCGCGGCATCCATCCGTACAGAGAAAACAAGCCTGATGTGAGCGGGTGGGTCGTGTCGCTGTCGGCGGCGGTGCAGCGCGACGTAGCCCAAAGCAAGGTTCTTTATTATCTTAACCCCGAATGGATCGAGGATATCGTGATGATAAGCGGAAAAGCCTCAAACCCCAAAGGCGGAGTTATCGACTACATTACTCTCAAAAACGTTTTCGGCGGCACGTCGAGGATCGGCTTTAAATCCTGCGAGGCGGGCAGAGAAAAATTTCAGGGCGCGTCGCTGGACTTTGTATGGTTCGACGAGGAGCCGCCGCGCGACATCTACGAGGAATGCCGTATGCGCATTATTGATAAAAAGGGCGACCTGTTCGGCACTATGACTCCGCTGAAGGGCATGACGTTCATCTACAATAAAATTTATATGAACGAGGACAACGACCCCAACATCTGGCATATTTCAATGGAATGGGCGGATAACCCGTATCTTGATAAGGACGAGATCGAAAACGTGTCGAGATCGATGAGCCCCGAGGAGCTGGCGGCGCGCCGCTACGGAAAATTCAGCGCGGCTAAGGGGCTTGTGTATTATGAGTTCAACGAGGCGGTCCACGTTATAGAGCCCGCATATATCCCAAAAGAGTGGTACGACAATATTTCTATCGACCCCGGCCTCAATAACCCCCTTTCGTGCCATTGGTACGCGGTAGACGGCGACGGCACGGTCTACGTTATAAAGGAACATTACGAGGCGGGCAAGGACGTTTATCACCACGCGGCCCGTATACGGGAAATCTGCGCGGATTTAGGCTGGCCCTGTGACGGTGCGGGCAGATATTGCGCGCTTATCGACAGCGCGGCCGGGCAAAAAACGCTTGCTTATTCGAAAAGCGTAGCCGAGCTTTTTTTTGAGAACGGCATAAATGTGAACACGAAAGTGAATAAGGATCTGTTCAGCGGGATAAGCCGGGTCAAAAATTATCTTTTAGATTCAAATTCCAAGCCGCGTATGTACATTTTCAATACCTGCACTAATCTTATACGGGAGATCAAAGGCTATTTTTGGGGCGAAAACGACGTGCCGAAAAAGAGGGACGACCACGCTTTAGACGAGCTGCGCTATTATATTTCATCGCGTCCCGCGCCTTATGTTGAAAAACGGACGAAGTCGGTTATCGAGCTTGATAAAGAAAAGCTGATACGGTCATTTAAAAAATTCAGAAAAAGCTGATATCTTTCACGGCTTTTGCGGCATTTGAGGAGGTCATTAGTACAAAATGAGAACAAAAAGGATAGTTTACGAAAGAAGAAGGAAAACAAGTCTTAAAAAAGGCAGGTGGCGGACGGTTGAATGCGGACAGGGAAAAACTGGAGGATGCGTTATACAAGAGGGCGCTGGGATATTCTACCACGGAGGAAAATGAGGAGTACTCGTTGATAGACGGCTCCCTGACGCTTGTCAAACGCAAAATAACGGTAAAGGAAGTGCCGCCCGAGCTTAAAGCTATCGAAATGCTTTTAAGTTCGTCCGGCGATGAGTATTCTTCTTTTAGCGAAGCGGACTTAGAAAAAGAAAAAATGAGGCTTATAAGGTTATTAGCCGGAATGGATAAAATGACGCCGGAGCCGGCCAAAAAACGGCAAAAAAACCAACCAGAAAAAATATGCGTCGGCTCTGCCGGCAGCAGTCAAAAGGAGGAAAAATAAATGGAGCTTATCGAAAACAAATACAGGATCAGGTGCGAAATGGGAGCTTGCAAAAATCTTGCAAAAAAAACCATTAAAATGAGCAGGGTGGGCATTCGCAGCCGCATCCATATCTGCGACGACTGCCTAAGGGAGCTGTACGAGCTTATCGGAGCGAATATGATTCCCAAAAGCATCGAAACGGCAAAGAAAGTCATTCAGAAACCTAAAAAGTCGGATATTACCGGCGGCGAGGGCGCGTAAACATGAAAAACGATATTAAAAACCGTAATGCGTCCTCTCAAGGCGAAAACGGCGCGGCGCAAAAAAACAGTTTTACTTTTAACGCGTCGGCGTCTTTTTCAAAGCCGGACGAAAAGACGGTCAGGTTTTGCGAGGACATCGCCGCGCAGGTACGCGCCGATTACGAGCAGCGGGCTATAGAGCGCAGAACATACGAGGCGCAATGGCAGCTCAACTCCAATTTTGTGTCGGGCAATCAGTATTGCTCGGTAAACTTAAACGGCGCGCTGGAAAATATCGAGCGCGATTATTATTGGCAGGAACGCGAGGTGTTCAATCATATCGCGCCGATCGTGGAAACGCGCCTTGCAAAGCTGAACCGCGTGCGCCCTAAAATGAGCGTCCGCCCGGCAAGCGGCGACGACGGCGATATAAAAGCGGCCAAAACCGCCGGTAAAATACTGGCAAGCTGCTGCAACAAGCTTGAGCTGGATTCGAAAATTTCGCAGGGCACGTACTGGTCGGAAACGGCGGGCAGCGTTTTTTACAAAATAGTCTGGGACCCCTCTGCGGGCAGAAAGCTCGGAGTGCGGGGCGGCAGGGAAGTTTTCGAGGGCGACGTCAAAATCGAAGTCTGTCCGCCGTATGAAATATTCCCCTCTTCCCTTTCCTCTGCCGATATCGGGCAAGAAAGCAGCATAATCCACGCTAAAGCCTTTTCAGTTGCCGAGGTCAAACGCCTTTGGGGCCACGACGTTTCGCCCGAAAAGCTTGAAGTACTGGGCACGTCGCATTGCGGCCTGAGCGGCGGGCTAAATCTTCAGTCGGCAATAGCCGGAACAAACCGCTGTGAGGCGGAGGACTCTTGCCTTGTTATCGAAAGGTACACGCGCCCCACGGCAGAAAACCCGGACGGCGAGCTTGCCATTACCGCGGGAGGCAAGCTTTTATATTACGGGCCTTTGCCATACCTTAACGGCGACGACTTTAAGCGCGATTTGCCGTTTGTTAAGCAGGATTCGATAAACAGCGGCGCCTTTTTCGGGACCAGCGTTATCGAGCGCGCGATACCCATACAGCGGGCCTACAACGCCGTTAAAAACCGCAAGCACGAATTTATGAACCGTATCGCAATGGGCGTTATGACTGTCGAGGACGGCAGCGTGGACGCGGACAATTTAATAGAAGAGGGCTTAAGCCCCGGCAAAATATTAGTCTACCGCCAGGGCGCCAATCCGCCGCAGCTTTTAGACCCCGGAAGAGTCCCGACCGATTTCCATTACGAGGAGGACCGGCTTTTATCCGAGTTTATTGCTGTGAGCGGGGTGAGTGAAATAATGCGTTCCTCCTCCGTTCCTTCGGCTTTAACAAGCGGCGTCGCGTTGCAAATGCTTATCGAACAGGACGATACGCGCCTTTCGGTCACGGCCGAATATATACGCAGCGCAGTCCGCAAAACTGCAAAACAGGTGCTGAGGCTTTATAAGCAGTTTTGTAAAACGCAGCGGCTGAGCCGTTTTTGCGGCGATAACTGCGAAACGGAAGTCCTTTGCTGGAACAGCTCTGATATCAGCTGCGACGACGTTGTTTTCGATACGGAAAACGAGCTGAACTCAACGCCCGCGGCAAAGCAGAATATGACGCTTGAGCTTTTGAGGATGGGGCTTTTAAACGACGAAAACGGCAAGCTTTCCGATTCTGTCCGTTTTAAGATATTAGACGTTTTAGGCTACGGCGGCTGGGAATTTACCAAAGACATTATGTCGCTGCATATAAACAGGGCTGAAAAAGAAAACCTTTCGATCAAAGAAAAAGAGCCGCAGGTGCTGGAAATCGACGACCATAAGCTTCACATAAGCTCTCATACCAAATTTGCGCTCAGCTCCGACTTTGAAGAGATGTGTATAAAAAACAAGGATTTAAAGGAAAAACTTCTCGGCCATATTCGCAGCCACCGCCAGTTCGGCTCTATTGAAACGACATTGTCCGGCGGCGCTGCTGACGCCTGAGGCTAAAAGCAAAAACGTGTAAAATCACGTTTTTTCGAACTTTTAAGGAGAATAAAGCATGGAAGAAAATAAAAATCCGGAACAAGCGGCGGCATCCGCCTCCGGATTCGGAAAATTTGAATCGGGCGAGGCGCTTTTAAAAGCCTACAACAGCTTAGAAGCGGAGTTTACCAAGCGCAGCCAAAAGCTCAAAGAGCTTACGGCAGAGCGGGAGAATGACGCGGCAAAGCTGCAGGAAAACGCACAGTGCGGACGCAGCGCGGAAAGCGTGACAGATGAAGAGCTGCTTGAAAAAATAGCGAAAAACGAAATCATGGCTCAAAAAGTAATCGATAGATACCTTGATTTGTTTATTGCCCAAAACGCCCCGACCCTCATAACAGGCGCAGGACGCAGCGCGCTTACCCCCGTAAAAAAACCTAAGGACCTGACAGAGGCCAAAAAGCTGGCAGAAATGCTGTTTAGGTCGTAATACTTTCGCAAAAACGGATTAAGGAAACGATTTATTCAGCGTTTCCTCAATTTCATCAGGAATTAAAATTACGGATAAGGTTTTTTAAAAAGCACGGAAAAATTTGCGTCGCTGAGCTTAAAGTTAATAAGAGTGTGAATAATGACCGCTCTCTTATTAGAAGCTGTAAAACGGCTTTGAAATAAAGCAAAAATGAAAAACAACAAAAAAGGGAGAAATTTATGATAACAGTATCAAGCGCGGAAAACGCGTTAAAATCGGTATATTTAGGAACTATTACAGAGCTTTTAAATACTAAAAGTAATCCGCTGCTCGCAAAAATCGAGCAGACCACATCGGACGTATGGGGAAAGGAAGTGCGCCGCGCCGTTGCGTTCGGAATGAACGGCGGAATTTCCGCAGGCGCGGAAACCGGCGACCTGCCCGCGGCAAACAGCAAGACAATGCTCCAGTTTGTCTCTACGCTTAAAAACCTTTACGGGCAAATCGAAATTTCCGATAAGGCTATAAGAGCGTCTGCGGACGGCAAAGGCGCGTTCACCGATCTTCTCAACTATGAGATACAGTCGCTTTTAGAGGCGTCAAAATTCAACTTGAGCCGTATGCTGTACGGAACAGGCACCGGCTTTTTGACAAAAATGTATCCGGTGGTGGACGGATATTATCCCGTAGACAACGCGAACGGTTTGTTTGAAGGGCTTATCGTTGACCTCTATTCAAACCTTAACTCCCCGCTTGCGCTAAAAAACAAGATCGCGCTGGTAGACCGCGTTGGAAAGCGCGTAAAGTTTGAAACGGACGTGACCTTTTCAGGCTTCGGCAACATCACGATACAGGGCAGCCTTAACTCGGAAATCGTAGGAATTGAGGGCGTCATGTCCAATGCATCGCTTTACGGGATCAACAGAACCAGTAATCCCGTATTGAAAGCGTATTCAAAGGCGGACGTAGGGGAAATCGACGACATCACCATTCAGCAGGCTGTGGACTATTTGGATATGACCGCCGCCTCGACAGTTGACTATATTGCCTGCTCTCCGGATGTTAAATATGCATATCAGGAGTATTTGAGCCAGTATAAACGCAATATCGACATTATGGAGCTGGAGGGCGGCTTCAAATCGCTCTCGTTCAACGGCATTCCGCTTGTAGGCGAAAGGTTTATAAACAGCGGCATTATGTATCTGCTTAATTCTAAAGCGTTCAAAATGCACCAGCTTTGCGACTGGAGATTCCTTGAAACCGAAAACGGCAATATCCTGCGCCAGAAAGAAAATAAGGCGATTTATACGGCAACCCTCGTTAAATATTGCGACATTATCTGCGACAGGCCTAACGGTCAGGGCAAGCTTTCGGGAATAACAAGAGGCTAGTACTCTGTAAAATCAATTAGTTGACTTAAAATACGGCATCTTTTAAGCAATAAAAAGTCTTTTTTTCTTGTAGGTAGCGCTGCTACCCCCTGCAAAAACAAGCCTTTTTCTAATCTTAAAATCTGCTCGCCTTTAAGTCA
>JAVBKW010000009.1:0-23001 GCA_031553855.1 Eubacteriales bacterium
AAATTCGCTCTCACTTAAAAAACTTAAAAAATATTCTTCTTTTTCTATGCAGTTGTCAGTGTGATTTTATTTTCTTTTATCCTCTTTAAAATATGCAAAGATTTAGTAGCAGAACAAAACCTTGAAGAGAAAAAAGAAAAACAAATTCCACTTTGCCATTGCGGTGACGATAGCGTGAGGGACCCACCCGTTCTCATACCGAACACGGACGTTAAGCCTCATTGCGCCGATGGTACTTGTCCGGCCACGGACCGGGAGAGTAGGTAATTGCCGCATTCCAAATTAAAAAAGACTATTTCCAAAAGAGATAGTCTTTTTTTAATTATATCCTTTATGCGTTAAAGGATATTTGTTTTTATAAGGATTTTTAAGTTTTAGCTAATTAAGGATTTTTAAATATTTTAAACTAAATATAGCGAAAATAAGCATTAGTTTTATTGTAGTCAAAAGTGTCCCTTTTGCAGGTGTGGCAAAAGGAACCAAAAGTGCATTGAAAAAGCATTGGATTTTGTTTAGACAAAGATGTCGCTTTTTCGGGAGCGGAAAAAAGCGACGCAAAAACGCTTTGGGGGCGTTTTGACTCGCCCCCAAACCCCTAAAGCTGCCTTACTTTAAAAAAGAAGGCAAAACATTTTCAGCGGAATAAATAATTATGGATAAAAATTAGTTCTTTACAAAACTTCTATTACTTGTTATAATTTGTATATGGATAAAAAGGAATCAAAAATAAAAGAAATAAAAGAAACGTTATACAAACTAAATTTTTTCGTTAATATTATTTTAATTGTTTGCTTTATAGGCGTTTTAATGTTATTTATTTGTGCGATAATATTTGGAGGAAAGCTTTGGCTGAGTTTTTCGGAATCAGCTGTCGTATTAATTATTCTCATAGCTATATACAAAATGACAATTAAAATGGTCCGGCTTGCCAACGATATTGAAGATCACGAGGGTGATGAGAACTTAGCAAAGGAGGAGGTTGTGCCTATTTTAGCTGATAAAGACAGACAAAATCAGATTGCAGAATTATTAAGCGATGAGGTTGATATTGCTTCCGATGAAGAAATTGAAGAACTGCTATTACAGCAAATGGACGATAATAATTAATTAATCTGTTATTATAACTGTTGAGGCAATGTACTTTTGGTTAGTGAAAAAGAAAAGAATAAGAAGCAAGTGAGTATAAAGAAAAATAACATTAATAAATTAATTAAACAAATAAATAATTTGACAATTTGTGTTATGATATCAATATTTTTAATTGTATTGTTAGTTGTGATATTGCTATTTATTTTCGGGTTAAAAATTACAGGTATTATTTTTATATTTATTGGAATGTTTTTATTATTAATGACATTCTTATTATTTAAAAAAATAATTTATACTCTAAAATATATGAACGTCGGCAGTGAAGACGAAAATGAAATGAATAACGAGCTTAGATATTATTAATAGGCGCAATTATATAAACCGGCACAGCAAGCAGCCTACGCACGAACCGATGAAGGTAGCGATAAGAGCGATAGGTATGGCGGGGCCGAGTTTTTTAACCGAGCTTTGGGAAAAATAGATGGCGGAGATGTAGAAAACCGTTTCGGATGAGCCGTAGACTACCGATGCGCAGCGGCCTATGTAGGTGTCGGCGCCAAAATCGACATAAATTTTTTCGAGCAGTCCCGTCGCGCCTGCGCCGGAAAGCGGTCGGATAAGTATAAGCTCCGTAAGCTCTTTGGGTATTCCGAAAAAACCAGTTACGGGCGAGAAAAAGTTTGCCACAACGGCCGAAACCCCGCTTATTTTAAAGACCTCCACCGCCATCATTATAGCTAAAAGGTAGGGAAAAACTCCGGTCATCAGTTTTATCGCAGAGCTTGACCCATCTATAAAAGCCGAATAAGCGTCTTGTTTTTTGAATATCGATAGCAAAAGCACCGTCACAAAAATTATAGGCACAATGTAGGCTGTTATCACGATTTCGCCCTCCCGGACTTCAGCTTTGAGGGCGATATATTGCTTTTTTCGGCTCTGACGCGCTTATTTTTGGGCGTAGGATGGGCTAAAAGAGCGGGATTTGCAGCGGTAGTTTCAGCTCCTGTTTTTTTCTTTTTAAACGCGCCGAGCAGTTTAACGAGCGTTATGCCGATAACTGTTGAGATAACAGTCGCCGCCATACAGGGAAGAAGAAAATCAGACGGATTTAACGAGCCGTGGCTGGCGCGCAGCCCGATAACGGTCGTGGGCAGAATTTGCAGTGAAGTGGAGGAGATGACTACGAGCATTATCATATTGATACTTGCTTTTGAGTCTTTTTTTGTGTCCATAGAATTTATCGCGTTTATCGCCATAGGCGTCGCGGCGTTGCCAAGACCTAAGATATTTGCAGACATATTCATAGTGATAAACTTTCCGGTCTCTTCCGATATTCCCGGGAATAAAAAGCGTACGAGCGGCTTTAGGATTTTTGCCAGTTTTTCAGCGATCCCGATTTTTTCTAGTATGGCAAAAAAACCGAGCCAAAACGCATACAGCGCGACAAGGCTCATTGCTAATTTAACGGCGTCGTGCGAGCCCTTTATCATAGCGTTCACCGCTGCCGCAGGATCGGTAAAAATCAGCGTTGCTATGCTTGAAAGCAAGATCAAAACCCAAATTTTTTTCATAGTAGTATATTTATATGTCGAATTTTATTCAATAATGACTCTTTGCATCGTTAACCTGCGGCAAAGAGAGTTCAGCTTTATCAAGAAGCATTCCTAGAAATGAAAGCTTGCTTTCATTTCTAGGAATGCGCCCGCCGCAAAAGGTTTAAAACCCCGCCGTCTTTTAGGCGGAACAGCACGCCGTAGGCGTGGGGTGCAGGGCTTGCTCTGCGGTTTAATACCATTTATCTTACATCAACGGCGCGAAAAACCGGATCAGCGACAAGATAAAACGATAAATAAAGCCATGTTTTTTTATGTTTTCCTCAGTTAGTTCCGCGCTCTCTTCAAAGGTCTTTTGAAAGTCGTTTTTGATAGCTGCTATAACTTCAGCGTCATTGAGGTATATGCCGCATTCATTTTGCTGGTGGAAACTGCGGAAATCCATATTAACAGAGCCTACTACCGCACATTCGTCATCGGAAAGCATTACTTTACTGTGGATAAAACCGGGCGTGTACTTATAGACGCGCACGCCGGATTTGGTAAGCTTTTCTAAATTCGACATTGTGAGCGCGTATACTATTCGTTTATCCGGAACTCCGGGCGCGATAATGCGCACCTCCGTTCCAGATAGCGCCTTGTTTTTTAAAAGCTCAGCCATTGCGTCGTCAACTACGAAATACGGCGACATAATATATACGTAGCCTTTTGCCATATTGATAATGTTCGTGTAAACGCCTTTTAGCGCGGCGGTTTTGTTTGCGGGGCCGTCGCAGTAGGGCGCGGAGACGTTTTTGTTTTCCGTATTCGCTTCATCCGCGGCAGTCTCATCCGTAATGCTCATATGTTCATTTGCTGAACCGACTGATAATTGGAAAGTTTCCGCAGGCGCAGTCAGGAAACGGTTATAATCAGGGCGTTCCTTTGTGGAATACTCCCACATTCTTAAGAACATCAGCGTAAAGCTGTTTGCGGCACTGCCCTCGATTTTTATTCCCGCGTCCTTCCAGTAGACATATTTTTCTTTTGCGTTAATATATTCGTCGGCAAGGTTAACTCCGCCCGTAAAGGCTGTATTATTGTCGATAACAACGATTTTGCGGTGGTCGCGGTAGTTCATAAAGAAGTTGACCACCGGATAAACTTTAGAGAAAGGTACTATTTTAATGCCCATTTTCTGAATCATTTTTATGACTGTTTTTTTAAGCCTCTGCGCGCCCAGGCCGTCGTATATGATGCGGATATCCACGCCCGCCGCCGCGCGTTCCTGCAATACGGAAATGACGTTGTTTAAAAGCAGGCCGTCGTCAATAATGAAAAACTCCATAAATATGAACTTTTCCGCGGTTTTCAAGGACTCTATCACGTCCATAAAAAACGGCTCGCCCATAGGATAATATTTAGCGGGGCAGTTTTCAAACGCGGGATAGCCGGTCGTGGTTTTGATATAAGTTATATTTTGAGCGTCTCTTGAATTCAAGTTTTGCGGCTGGCCGGTTTTTTGAAAAAACTCGGTCTTTTTATTTATTTTTTTGAGTTTGTAGATTTTAAGCGGAGACGCGCTTGCCTCGCCCCAAAAAAAGTAAACCGCGAATCCGATTTCGGGCAAAAGCAGCAAAAACATTATCCACGCGCTTTTTGAGCTGGGGTTTTTGTCGCCCGCTATAACGCGGAAGCAGACAAGCACGCCAAGCACCCGGATCGTGTAAAAAAGCCAGGGGTAAGAGTAAATAAGAACGCCGTAAGCAAGTATTGCCAGCACAAGTTGAACCAATATCAGCAAAACGATCACAACGCCGTACTTTAATATAGGTACGCCTTCCTTGCCTGTCTTTATTTGTATTCTTCTCTCTTCAAGTTTTCCGGTCTTTGGGTTGTAGGTGACATATTTAGACGATTTCAACTTTTTGCTCCTTATAATATGGCGCGTTCTTGACTTTTTAGCTCAACGCAGCCCGTACAGTATAACGAATTATTCCCAATTTTCATTTACAAGACTGTGAATTCTAGTCAAATTATTTTTAGCCGCGTCTTTTTTTTCTATAAAACCTCTTCTTTACTATAATAATACAATAAAGTGAAATAATTGTAAACCGTACGAATAAAGCGAATTTCCCTGTTTTTGAGTTTTTTGAAACTTAAAAATATTGAATGTTGACTTTATGTAAAGTTTGGGTTATACTATGTTTAACATCTATTACCTAAATAGCGAGGAAGCGAAAATGAAAGCAAAAGGATTTTTTGTGTTTTTAGCGGTAGTTTTATCGGCCTGCATATTTTTTGGCTGCTCTGAGAGTAAAGAGAGCGATTATTACAACGGCGGTGAAAAAGGGCCTGCAATGAACGAGGAGAGCGGGACGGCCGTCGATTCCACAGAGCGAAAAATAGTTTACAGAGTCACATGCAATATCGAAGCTTCGGACGTGGAGGATTCAGTTGAGATAATACTCGATAACGTCAAAGACTCCGGCGGGTACGTGGAAAGCTCGAGAAGCAACAGCTCCGGCAACACCTACGCCGAATTTGTCATCCGTATCCCTACTGAAAAACTGGAGGAGTTCACCGCAAAATTTAAGGATTACGGAAAAGTTTTATCGCAATCAAAGTCAGCCGAAGACATCACTGCAAGATATATAAATATGGAAGCTATTATAGACGCAAAATCTAAGGAGCTGGAAATACTCCAAGAAAAGGTGGAGGAGTCTTCAAGCGCCGCCGATATAAAAACGTATACCGCCCGCATTACGGAGCTTCAGATCGAGCTTAATAATTATGAAAGGCAGCTTGCCGGATACAACAATTTAGTCGAATACAGCACGATAAATATTTACCTTTATGAGCAGGGCAAGGCACCGGCGGAAGTCAAATATTCCACTAAGCTTGAAAAGACGTTCTTTGGCGCGCTGAACGTTTTCGCAAACGTTTTTAAATATTTGTTTCTCGCTATAGTCGCGGTAGCTCCGTTTGCCGTAGTCGGCGGCGGCGCGGCGGCAGGTATTTATTTCGGCGTTAAAAAGTATAAAGCAAAAAAAGCGAAGAACGCGCCGGAGGATCAGAAGAACGAGGATAATAAGGAAAAAGATGATTAGTTTTTTTGAGTCAAACTAGAATTAATTACGCAATAAAATACAAAGATTAAAGGGGCTGTCTTAGGTAAGGGGTCATATACGGGTTACGTACGGCAAAACGACTCAATAACAACTTCGTTGTTGGCGTTCGCGCTGCGCGCTCGGCTAAGCGAGTACGTCTATGTACACTCAATCGTCGTTTTGCCGTCTGTTGCCCGTCTCTAACCCCTTCTTGAAACAGCCTACTAGCACAAAAAACAAGAAAAAAGGGGCTGTCTCACGAGTTTTTTGCTCGTGAGACAGCCCCTTTAAGTGCCGTATAATTAACCTGAAGTTTTTGCCTGAATGCGAGCATTTAGAGCCGCTTTGATCAAGAAGTATTTGAGACAAATGAAAGCTCGCTTTCATTTTCGCAAATGCGCCCGCCGCAAAAGGTACAAACCCCGCCCCCTTGGGGCGGAACATGCCGCTATCGGCGGCGGGTCCAGGGCTTGCCCTGGGGTTAATACCTTTTATAATTAAGCGCGCAGAACTATTGCATTAACGGACTTTTTTGCAAACTTAATTAAAATGCGTCCGTTATCCTCTTACAAAACTATATATTTAATATCAAATTCTGTAAGCCTTGGAGGTTTTGCAATCCGACCGCTTTTTTAGCCGCCTGGCCGTTTTTAAATACGATGAGCGTAGGTATGCTCATGACCCCGAAGTTGCGCGCGATCTGCTCGTTTTCGTCAACGTTGACTTTGCAGATTTTGACGCTGCCGCCCGAATTTTGTGCAAACTGCTCCAAAATCGGAGCCTGCGACCTGCAAGGGCCGCACCACGGGGCCCAAAAGTCCACGAGAACGGGGACGTTCTTTTCTTCTAAAACTTCTGTAACGAAGCTCTTATTATCCAATTCCATTGCCATTTTTTTATTTTCTCCTTAAATTTTTTTATATATTATCTAAATCTAATATTGCCCTATAATAGATATCATATAACTTATCGAACTGTTCTATGCTTATTCTTTCGTCTGCGTTGTGGATGTTGGTCACTGTGTCGGGGAAGGTGGGTCCGAACGCTACGGAATCAGGAAGCTCGCGGGCGTACGTACCGCCGCCGGTCTGAACGGTGTAGCCTTTTTCCCCGGTAACGCTGCAATAGGCCTTTAAGAGGGTCTGCACAAGCTTGCAGTTTTCGTCGAGATAAAGGTTTTCTGCGTAATGCAGGATTTGCACTTGGCCGCCTAAGGGCAGGGCAGAGCCGATTTTTTTAACTATTTCATCTTTGTCGGCGCACAGAGGCAGGCGCAGGTCAAGAGTCAAAAACAGCGAGTTTTCTTTAAAATCTATAATACCTAAATTCATAGTGAGCGAACCGCTTTTGTCGTCCTTGCAGGCAATACCCAGACGCTCTGCGGCAAGGGGTGAGGCGAACAGCTTATTTACCGTGCAGGCGGTTTGGCCGCTTACGGGGCTTCCTAAGGCCTCTAGCAGCGTGAATATTTTATGAACCGCGTTATCGGCCTTGTGCGGAGCCATTGCGTGGCCCGAAACGCCGTATGTTTCGATTTGGATTTTGTCCTCGAAAATATGCACGGAAAAGTCGTTGAGTTTTGCGCCGGAGCTTATTATTGCGCTGGCTATTGCGGGCGAAGAAAACAGGGAATTTGAAACGGCGCCGCCGCAAAGCCGAGATATTTTTTCGTAAAGAACGGAGTCCTTTTTTATATCGGTTTTTGCGTTATCCGGAACGACGTTAGGGCGGCTGCCGGCTTCAAGCTTTAAAATGCTGGAGCAAAATACCTCGTCCGCGAGGATTTTTACCGACAGGTGCAATATGCCCTTTTCGCTGTTTATTATCGGAAAGTCGGAATCGGGAACGATCGACATTTTGGGTATTTCGCCGTGTTCCTTATAGTATTTCATGCACCTTGAGCCGTTTTCCTCGTTGCAGCCCACTATCAGGCGGATGCGGTTTTTAAGCTTTATATTGTTTTCCTTTAAATGCTTTAATATATGAAGCGCGATAATAACGCTGCCTTTATTGTCCACGACCCCGCGTCCGTAAAGATAGCCGTCTGCGGAGGTAAGCGCGTAAGGAGGGTACGACCAGCCTCCGCCCGCGGGAACTACGTCTAAATGCCCGAGTATTCCGATAAGAGCATCGCCCTCTCCGTATTCGGCAAATCCGCAATAACCGTCGAAGTTCCCTGTTTTAAGCCCGTAGCTTGCGGCTTTATTTAAAAACCAGTCGAGAGTTTCGCGCATTTTTTCTCCGAAAGGCGCGCCGGGAGCTGGCTGGGACATAACGCTTTCTATTTTTAAAAGTTCTGACAGATCGCTAAGGACAGACATTTTTTTCTCCATAAGTTTATATTGCGTATTTTGTAATGCGAATATTAATGTTTTTTAGAATTATACTCATTTTGACGATAATTGAATTACTTGCGTTTTTCGCCTGATTTAGTTATAATAGTTTATATTCAATAATATACAGCTTTTATTTTTTTTTGTCAAACAAGGAGAGCATTATGGTAAGAACAAGGTTTGCCCCGTCGCCCACGGGCTATTTGCATATAGGCGGACTCAGAACTGCGCTGTACGCGTATCTTTTCGCCAAGAAAAACAACGGTACGTTTATACTGCGTATAGAGGACACCGATCTTGAACGCAAAGTCGAGAGTGCAAACGAAATAATCTACCGTACTTTAAAAAATTCAGGCCTTGTATACGACGAGGGGCCGGACGTGGGCGGAAATTACGGCCCGTATATCCAATCCGAGAGAAAAAACGCCTACTTAAAATTTGCCGAGGAGCTTGTAGAGCGAGGCGGGGCATATTATTGCTTCTGCACAAAAGAGCGTCTTGAAGAATTGCATGAGGGCGGCGCGCTCAAGTACGACAAGCATTGTTTAAGCCTCTCAAAAGACGAAGTGCAAAGGCGCATTAAAAACGGCGAAAAGTACGTGATAAGGCAGAACATCCCGCTTTCCGGCTCCACCTCGTACACAGACCTAGTATTTGGCGAGATAGTCGTTGACAATAAGGATTTAGAGGATAATATTTTGATCAAGTCCGACGGTATGCCGACTTATAATTTTGCTAACGTCATCGACGATCATTTAATGGATATCAACTACGTTATAAGGGGAACGGAGTATTTGTCCTCGACACCCAAATACAATCTTTTATACGACGGTTTCGGCTGGCAGCGGCCGAATTATATCCATTTGCAGCCGATTATGAAGGACGCTACGCGCAAGCTTTCAAAGCGTCACGGCGACGCAAGCTATGAGGACTTTATTAAAAAGGGCTACCTTAAAGAAGCGATAATGAACTACATCGCGCTGCTTGGCTGGAGCCCTAAAGACAACCGCGAAAAGCTCTCGCTTGAGGAGATGAAGGAGCTGTTTTCGCTTGAAGGGCTTTCAAAGTCCGCCTCTATCTTCGACGAAAACAAAATGCGATGGCTCAATTCGCTGTATATCAAGGAATTGACTGTAGACGCGTTCCATATTTTTGCGCTCCCCTTTTACAAGGAGCTCGACTATTTAAAGGGTTATAATTTAGAATTGCTGTCCGCTCTCTTGCATTCGCGCACAGAGGTTTTTTCGGACGTTGCGCAGCTCACAGCGTTTTTAAACGAGTTTGACGGTTTCGACCTTAACCATTTTAAAAATGACAAATGGAAAACAGACCCCGACCTTGCTAAAAAAATGATACCCTCACTTATAGATATTGCCGCAAACAATTTCGGCGACCTTCATGCTGCTTTGGCCGCGTACGCCGAGAGCGCGGGATATAAGAAAGGGCAGGTTTTGTGGATCTTCAGAATAGCGCTCACCGGTTCGCCCGTAACTCCGGGCGGAGCAACGGAAATGGCGGAGCTTATCGGCAAAGAAAAAACTCTCGAACGGCTCGAGGCAGTTTATAAAAGGTTGTAATGCAGCTTTTAAATGCTGAAAAATTAATAAAACAGTTCGTAAGCGGCAGCGACAGGATCGCGTTGGCGGTTTCGGGCGGGGCGGATTCGATGTGCCTGGCCGCTTTCGTTTTAAGCCGCCCGTTTTTGAACCGCGCAAATATTACTATACTCAACGTAAATCATAATATCCGCGGAGAAAATTCTAAAAACGACAGCGCGTTTGTAGAAAGGTTTGCGCGAAAACAAAACGTAAAATTCGAACGGTTCGACATCGACGTGCCTTTTTTAAGCTCTCAAAGCGGGCGCAGCCTTGAAACCGAGGCGCGCGAGGCGCGGTATGCGGCTTTTAAAGATTATGCCGCTAAGAATAATATCAAATATGTGCTAACTGCTCATCACGAGCTTGACGACGCTGAAAGCGTGCTTATGCACCTGTTTCGAGGCAGCGGGCTGAACGGACTTTGCGGAATGGAGATTTTGCGCGGCGGCTGGCTTTTTCGGCCGCTGCTCACAACGTCCAAAGCTGAAATCGATAGTTTTAACCGCATAAACGGCGTAGAATTTATAACGGACGAAACCAATTCCGACACTAAATATGACCGCAACTTTATCCGAAGCGAGGTCATTTCGCTGATAGAGTCGCGCTATAAGGGCGTGGTGCGCTCGATAGCCGCGCTCAAAGAAGAGGCGGCGGCGGTGAAAGAATATTTAGATTCCCATCTTAAAACGGAAAAAATTGAGCCGGCGGGCAAAACGGGAGCGCGTATTCCGGTTGAATTACTTGAGGACGGCACAATATTAAGCGCGCGTTATGTTTTGGCGGCGTTAAATATGCTGGATGTTAAAAGCGACTTTTCAAGGCAAAATATAAACGACGTTTTAGCCCTTGCCCGCAAAAGGAACGGGGCGGCGATAGACCTGCCCAATAACCTTACAGCCGTTAAAGAATACGGCAAAATATACCTCGGTTTTATTGAGCCGCATAAAAAAGAGGAACAGCCCGAGATAAGTTTTGCCTGCGGCGAGTTTGATTTTGAAAAGGCGGCGGTTAAGGTTGAAAAAACAGAAAACGTGCAGTTTTCGCCGGAGTGCGTAAGCGGAAAATCATATAGCAAAACGCTTTACGCGGATCTGAAAAAGATACCGAACGGCGCGGTTATACGCTTTAGGCGCGAGGGCGACGTGTTCAAACCCTTCGGCGGCGGCACAAAAAAGCTCAAAGAATATTTTATCGATAAAAAAATACCCGCGCTAAAGCGCGATTTTATTCCGCTTATCGCCTTTGGCAGCGAGATTTTAGCCGTTACCGGCTTTGAGATATCCGATAAAATAAGGGTGGAGGAAGGCTCCGAGATTATAAGCATCTCTTTAAAAAAGCTTTCCTAGTAAAATTACGCATCGGCAACAAGCCGAATGCAGACAAAGGAGAAAATTATTATGAGTCAGCCACAAAAATTCAAGGAATCGCAGATGAGCGTACTTTACTCTGAAGAGACGATAAAGCAGCGCGTTAAAGAGCTTGCCGCCGAAATTTCCGCATCTTACACCGACGATAAGCCTATTCTTTGCGTCTGCGTATTAAAGGGCGCGGTTATGTTCTACACCGACCTTATGAAGGAAATGTCGGGCAGGGACGTTTTCTATGATTTCATCACGCTTTCCTCCTATTCAAACGAGGTCAATACTTCCGGAAACGTGCGCCTTGTGAATAATATCACCGAGCCTTGCAAGGACAGGCATGTTTTGATAGTTGAGGATATCGTAGACTCCGGCTACACCCTGCGCTTTTTAAAGGAATACTTTGACTCGCTTATGGCGCTCGACGTGAAAGTCGCGTGCCTTTTAGACAAACCCAAAGCGCGTAAAGTGCCGATCCACGCCGACTTTATTGCGTTCACTCTCACAGAAACTCCTTTTATTATCGGCTACGGACTCGATTACGCACAGTATTACCGCAACATAAAAGAAATTTTAGCGGTAAACGTTGAGCATAAAGAATGATGTGTGCATTATGGCGCAAGAGATAATACTGCAAAAAAACGAACGGCTCGACGATCTGCAATACAACGGGCTCAAGCTTATCCAGGACACGGAAAGCTTTTGTTTCGGCTGCGACGCAGTCGAGCTTGCTAATTTTATGCCGTCTGTAACAAATAAGACGGCGTGCGATTTAGGCGCGGGCAACGGGATCATCAGCGTTCTTTTGGCGGCAAAAAAAGGATATGCGGTGACCGCCGTTGAAATTCAAAGCGCGGCGGCGGCGTTATGCGAAAAAAACGCGGCGATAAACGGGCTTGAAAGCAAAATAACGGTTGAAAATCTGCCTATGCAGCTGATGAAGGAAAAATACCCCAAAGGCAGCTTCGACGCCGTAGTATCAAATCCGCCGTATTTAAAGCTTAAATCCGGGCAGACCGCCGCAACAGGCTCAAAGGCGATAGCCCGCCACGAGGTTGCCGTCACGATAAGCGAGGTCATTGAAACCGCCGCTCACTTAACTAAATTCGGCGGAAAATTCTATTTAGTCTATCCCGCGCAGCGTTTAAGCGAAGTTTTGCAACTTTGCTCAAAGGCAAAGCTTGAGCCTAAAATTCTTCAGATACTCTCGCCCAACGTTTCAAAACCGCCGCACTTATTCCTGCTTTCCTGCACGCACGGCGGCAAAACCGGGCTGACGGTGCTGCCTGAGCGCGTAATAGACGCGTATAACGTATAGAAATATTTGCCGGCACTGTTTTTATAAAAGCAATCCCGCATTAAAGGGTCTGTTTCACGGCTCAAACAAAATCGATAGTGGTGTTTCAAGAAGGGGTTAGAGACGGGTAACAGGTTGCAAAATGGCGACAGGAGTGTACTCTAATGTACTCAGGCTAAAGCCATTTTGACACTCTCAAGTCCGTATATGACCCCTTACCTGAGACACCACTAAAGGATAATACAAATGTTATATATTGTAGCAACGCCGATCGGCAATCTTAAGGAAATAACGTACAGGGCGGTCGAGGTATTAAAAAGCGTGGATATGATCTACGCGGAAGATACGCGTCATTCCGCCGTTCTTTTAAAAGAGTACGGCATAGAAAAGCCGTTGTTTTCGTATCAGAAGTTCAGCGAAAAAGCAAAATGCGCGCAGATAACGGATAAGCTTTCACAGGGCAAAAATATCGCGCTGATTTCCGACGCGGGTATGCCGCTTATCTCCGACCCCGGCTTTACGCTTGTTTGCGAGCTAAAGCGGCTCAATTTAGAATACACCGTAGTAAGCGGCGCCTGCGCCTGCATAAACGCGGTAGTTTTGAGCGGAATGGACACGTCCTCATTTTATATGGCGGGTTTTTTGCCGCCGAAAAATTCAAAACGCGAAAGGTTTTTGGAGAGTATCGCCTCTTTAGAGTCCACGCTTGTTTTTTATTCGCCGCCCCACGATGTTAAGGACGACCTCTTATCGCTCTATAAAGCTTTCGGCGCAAGAAAAGTTTCGGTCGTTCGCGAAATATCTAAAAAGTTTGAAACGGTCCACAGCGGCGTTTTGGGCGAAAGCTTTGACCTTACCGAAAAAGGCGAAATGGTTATCGTAACCGAGGGCGCGCCCGCGTTTTGGCAGGTAAACAAGGATATAACGGTGAAAGAACGCCTGTGCCAGCTCATAGACGGGGGAATGGATAAAAAAGAAGCCGTGAAAGCTGTCGCTAAAGAAAAGGGCGTTTCAAAAAGCGAAATATACAAAGAAAGTATAGATATGTGAATTTTTAACTTATAAATTACTGTAAATTTTTAACAGACCCTGCGATTTTTTTTATAAAAAATTGACAAGCTGATTTTTTTATTATATAATTAACATTAGCGCTAAAAAAAAGTATTGGGAGATCTTTCAAAAAAAAGAATACAAAATATAATCTTTTATTATTAAAAGGATTATTGTATGTGCAGTGGGAGGTGCGTATGCAGTATAAGAAGAAGTTTATCAACGACAGGATACTCGAGTCCGGGAGAACCGAGTATCTGGAAAAAGGTTTCAGGGTAGGAAACATTTCCACCATCGCAACCAACGCAGGTGTGCCGGTCGGCAATCTTTACAGATATTTCGACGGAAAGTCAGGCTTGCTCGACGCTATCGTCAAACCGGCGTATACGGAACTGCCTAAAATGATAGGCAAGCTGTCCGATATGTTCGACCCTGCGCTAGGTGCGACAGAAACGTTTATAACAGAGCTAACAAAACAGTTAATGCAAATTTTTGATGAGTTCGGACGGGAAATAGTAATATTGGCCGATAAGTGCGCTACTACGCGTTATGAAGATTTTGCCGAAATAATCATCAATCAGGTAAGCGTACTTGTAGAGGGCAGGCTGTATCCGGAAGGAACGCCGGAAGATAAGTTTATGGCGGACCTGATTTCAAAAGCGTTTATCAATTCTTTATTCGATATATTGAGAATGAACGACCCCGCTATAACGGAACAGGCGATCCTCAGGGTGCTGAAGTTCTTTTTCTTTGAGGCGGAAAAGAGAAAATAAAATAAAGAGAAAGGGGTCCGTATGGAAACGGCTAAAGAACTATGGCAAAAATCGCTTACGCAGCTTGAAAGCGTTACGAATGCGATTAATTTCGACGTCTGGATCAAAACCTTGGAGCCGGTCATAATCTTAGACGACAAATTCGTGCTTATGGCGGCAAACGAGGTCATCAGAAATTTTGTTGTAGACAAATTCAAGGCCGTCATTTTAGACGCCGTTTCATCGGTCAGTTTTTTCATTAAGGACGTTATTTTTATCGAGCCGTCAGAGGCCGAGGCGTACAAGGCTCACGAAACAATAGGGCAATTCAGCGCGGAGGCGTTTGAAGAGCCGGAAGCTAAGCCTATGCCCGCCACGCTTATCAATCCTAAATATAATTTTGAAAATTTCGTCGTAGGAAACTCGAATAAGTTTATGTACGCGGCGGCGCGCGCCGTTGCCGAGGAGCCGGGCATAAGGTATAATCCTCTGTTTATTTACGGCGGGGCGGGACTTGGCAAAACCCACATTATGCACGCTATCGGAAACGCGGTAAAAGTGTCGCATCCGGCTTTAAAAGTTTTATATGTTTCCAGCGAAAAGTTCGTCAACGAGTTTATCGAATCGATCCGCACGACTAAAGGAAAAAGCACTACGTTCAGGGAAAAATACCGTAACGTAGATATCCTTATGATCGACGATATCCAGTTTATTTCCGGTAAAAGCGGTACTCAGGAAGAAATGTTCCATACGTTCAATGAGCTATATCAGGCCAATAAGCAGCTTATTTTAACGTCCGACCGGCCGCCTAAGGAAATCCCCGACCTTGAAGAGCGGCTGCGCTCGCGTTTTGAGTGGGGGCTTATCGCCGACGTTCAGCCGCCGGACCTTGAAACGCGTATTGCGATCTTGCAGAAAAAAGCGTTGATCGAAAAGTACAATATTCCCGAGGGCGTCCTCACGTTTATGGCCGAGCGCATGGATAATAATATCCGCGATATGGAAAGCCTTTTAAATAAAGTGATTTTCCTCTCGCGCCTCTATGAGACGAACCCTACGGTAGAGACGGTCAAAGAAGCGCTCAAAGATTACACCGACAGATCGGAGGAATCTTTAAACGCGGAAACGATAATCGACGCCTCGTGCCGTTATTTTAATGTTTCCAAAGAAGATATAACCGGAAGAAAGAAGAACCGCGAGGTCGTAGAGCCGCGTCAGGTGTGCATTTATATTATCAACGAGCTTTTGTCTATGCCGCTCGCCTCCATCGGGAACCTTTTCGGCGGACGCGACCACACCACCGTTATGCACGCCCGCGATAAAGTCGCAGCCCAGCTCAACACAAACGCAAAAATCAGGACGGCGGTACAGGATATAAAGGAAATTATATATAAAAAGTAGCCGCCCAAAAAGCCCGGCAGCCGTTAAACGCGCTAAAAACACGGTTAAAAAAGCCGCTCGCAATTGCTTGACAAACAAAATGGCGTAATGTATAATAACTAAGCAAATCTAAAAGGAGGGCAATACAATGAAAAATGGTATTCATCCCGCTTATCATGAAGTAACAATCGAATGCGCTTGCGGTGCCAAATTTGTTTCCGGCACGACTAAGAAAGGCGACTCATATAAAGTTGACGTCTGCAATCAATGTCATCCGTTCTACACAGGAAAACAAAAGCACGTAGACACAGGCGGACGTATCGATAAGTTCAATAAGCGTTACGGCAAATAGCTTCCGCAATTTAATATTTTGAATTAAAAACCATCCCTGCACGGTTACTTTTAGACGTACCGCCGGTATGGTTTTTTTCTATCCTTCCGCCGCCGGATATGCCGGTTGATGCGGGCAAAAGCCGAACTGCGTCGTCGGTTACGTATTAAATATACGCGCCCTCCTATCAGCCCGTCTTTTACCCGCCTGAACCGGCATCTGCGCCGGCTGGTTGTAATTAAAACCCAATCTAACGCCGGCGGATATCGGGTTTTAGACTGGCTGCGTGAGTTTTTTGCCCAATCTGTTCCGGCCGCGTGCAAAGTATACCGACTGATTTAATGCAAGGTGAGTTAATGAAAGACAAAGAGAGAAAAGTTAAGGAAAAACAGAGCGTTTGCGTCTCTAAGATCGGCGGTCAAGCGTTGATGGAGGGCGTTATGATGCGGGGGGTGAGCTCTATGGCTATGGCCGTGCGCGCGCCCGAGGGCGAAATAATGCTTGAAACGAAGAGGCTTTCGGGCAAAAGGACGTGGTATAAGCGTACGCCGGTCATCCGAGGGCTTGTCGCGTTTTTCGACAGTATGGTCTCCGGCGTTAAAACGCTTATGCGCAGCGCGGAGGCCTCTAGCCCGGAGGACGAAATGCCCTCGTCCGGCTGGATGAGCTTTGCGGTCTTTTTAGGGCTGGCGCTTGGAATAGGCTTATTTATTTTGCTGCCCTCTCTTTTATGCTCGCTTTTGTTTGAAACGATTTTCGACCTTTCCGGCTATGTCCTTTTAAGGTCGCTTTTCGAAGGCGTTTTAAGGATAGCGATATTCGTGCTGTATTTGCTTTTAGTGAGCCGGATGAAGGATATCCGCCGCACTTTTATGTACCACGGAGCCGAACATAGGACTATAAACTGCTATGAGCACGGACTTGATATGACGGTCGAAAACGTTCAGAAATGCTCGACGCGCCACAACCGCTGCGGAACGACGTTTTTATTTTTCGTTATGATAATATCTATCCTCATATTCTCTCTTGCGAACTGGCTTTTCGAGGGTATCGGCATCAATAAGGCAAATTTAGGGAACGCGGGCAACATCTTCACGAAAATGGGGATCCGCCTCGCGCTTTTGCCGCTTGTTGCGGGGCTTTCCTACGAGCTTTTAAAGTTTTTGGCTTACCTGCCGGATAACTGGTTTACGAAAGTCCTGCGCGCGCCCGGACTTGCTTTGCAGCGGCTCACGACTTATACCCCCACCGACGATATGGCGGAGGTAGCATTGCTGAGCTTTATGGCCGTTTTAAAGATGGACGCGGATCAGTCGGCTGAAACGGTAAGGTTCGGTGAATATAAAACAAGCGATTTAAGGCAATATATAAAGGAAGAACTAAAAAACACGAATGCGGACGATTCGGAAGCCGACTGGATATTATGCGACGTTTTAAAGCTAAAGCGCAGCGCGCTTGATACTGCCGGAAAAACCGACCTTAAAACCTACAATAAAATCAAGGCCGTCTTAAAACGCCGCAAAGAGGGCGAGCCGCTTATGTATATCTTAGGCTATACCGATTTTTACAACAGCCGCATAATCCTTACCCCCGATGTGCTTATCCCGCGCCCCGAAACCGAGCTTTTGTGCGAAAGGGCAATAAAGTTTATTGCAGGCAGAAAGCTCAGCGTTCTCGATTTATGCACGGGTTCGGGCTGTATCGCGCTCACAATCGCAAAGAATACGCAATGCTCTCTCACCGCGTCCGACGTTTGCGAAAAAGCGTTAGAAACGGCAAAAAAGAACCTTAAGGATAAAGCGCAAGTTGTTTTGAGCGATATGTTTGCATCTTTTTCCGGCGTTAAATTCGACCTTATCGTTTCAAATCCGCCTTATATCGAAAGCGGCGTAATAGAAACTCTTGAAAAAGAGGTCAGGGAGTATGAGCCCAGAGCTGCGCTTGACGGCGGCGAGGACGGGTTGAAGTTCTACCGTACCATTGCGCTTGACGCGCCCGAGTTTTTGAACGCGGGCGGAATGCTTATGCTCGAAATAGGGTTTGATCAGGCCGAAAACGTGAAAGAGCTTTTGTCGGGCAGCTTTGAGGAAATCGAGGTTTACAAGGACTATTGCGGAAACGACAGGATCATAACCGCAAAATTAAAGACAAAAACGAATTAATTTAAATCTGAAAAAGATAGGAAAATTATGAATTATACTAAGCTTGACAATATTAAAAAAAGGTACGAGGAGCTAACCGTCGAGGTGGCAAAACCCGAAATCATTGCCGACAATAAGCTGTGGACGTCGCTTGTAAAAGAGCACAGTTCGCAGGAGCCGGTCGTGAATGCGTACGTAAGGTACAGAAACGTCGAAAACGATATGCTGCTTGCAAAGGAAATGCTTTCAACCGAAAAGGACCGCGAGCTTTTGGAAATGGCGGAAGAGGAATACCTTGCCAAAAAAGAGGAGCTAAGCCTTATCGAGGACGAGCTTAAAATTCTGCTCCTTCCCGTAGACCCCAACGACGATAAGAACGTTATTATTGAGATACGCGGCGGGGCGGGCGGCGACGAGGCCGCGCTGTTTGCCGCAGCGCTTATGCGTATGTACAAAATGTACGCCGAAAAAAACCGCTGGAAATACGAGGATATCAACATCAACGAAACCGAAATAGGCGGTATCAAGGAAGCGGTCTTTTCAATTTCCGGAAATATGATCTATTCTAAATTAAAGTTTGAAAGCGGCGTTCACAGAGTCCAGCGCGTGCCCGACACCGAAACTCAAGGGCGCGTCCATACGTCAACCGCAACGGTCGCGGTCTTGCCGGAGGTCGAGGACGTAGTCGTCGATATCAACGAAAAGGATCTTAAAATCGACACCTACCGTTCAGGCGGCGCGGGCGGCCAGCACGTCAATAAAACAGAATCGGCGATACGTATAACGCATTTGCCCACAGGGATAGTCGTTCAGTGCCAGGACGAACGCTCACAGATAAAAAACCGCGACAAGGCGATGAAGGTTTTAAAAAGCAAGCTGCACGACCTTATGCAGCAAAAAGCCGACGACGAGCTGAGCCAGACGCGTAAAAGCCAGGTTGGCACGGGCGACAGGTCGGAACGTATCAGAACCTACAATTTTCCCCAGGGCCGCGTCACCGACCACCGCATAAATATGACTATTTACGCTATCGACACCTTTATGGACGGCGATTTAGACGAGATGCTCGAATCGCTAAGGATAGCTGACCAAACGGCAAGGTTGAATTCCGAGGACGGCGTTTAAAACTTTCGCCGGCGGATATGGCGGTTGATACGGGCTGCGTGATTTGTCCCGGCGCGGTTATGCTTAATTGTGGGGATGAAGTATAAAAGCAATCAGTACCCAAAAGGTTTAGGGGAAGGGGGCGCGGGGGAAGCCGTTTTTGCAAAAACTGTTTCCCCCGCAAGCTGCTAGCAATGAACAAAACGGATTATAATAAAATTTTTGAGCAGACGGCGGCACAGCTAAAGGAAAAGAAAAAGCTTTTGCTCCACGCGTGCTGCGCTCCGTGTTCGACGGCGGTACTTGAGAGGGTGACGCCGTATTTTGACGTTACGCTGTTTTTCTATAATCCAAATATCGACACGAAAGAGGAATATTTCAAGCGCGCAGACGAGCTTTTTAAATTAAAAAATATGTTTGACGTAAAGGAAATAATAATTCCGGAGTTTGAGCCGTCAGTTTTTCAAAAAGCCGTTCAGGGCTTATGGGACTGCCCCGAGGGCGGCCTGCGCTGCGGGATTTGCTTTGATTTAAGGTTATCGGCGGCGGCGGAAAAAGCGAAGGAAATCAGCGCGGACTTTTTTGCAACAACATTAACGGTAAGCCCGCACAAAAACCCCGCGATCATAAGCGTTGCGGGCTCAAAAGCCGCGGAAGCTTTAGGCGTGCCGTACCTTTATTCAGATTTTAAGAAAAAAGAGGGCTATAAGCGTTCAATAGAATTGTCCGAGGTGTTGAAGCTGTACCGGCAAAATTATTGCGGGTGCCGGTTTTAATATCGCCTGCATATCTCGCGGGTAAGCCGTGAAACACCCCTTTATCAAGAAGCATTTGGGGAAATGGAAGCTTGCTTACATTTCCATAAATGCGCCCGCCGCAAAAGGTTTAAAACCCCGCAGTCTCTGCTGCGGAATGCGCGGCGTTGCCGCGCGGGAGCAAGGCTCTGCCCTGCGGTTTAAAACCTTTTATAATTTAATCGGGTGCAGCGTTACGCTGCGCGCTTTACAAGTTTGCGCATTAGGGTTATAATATAAACATAATTATGACGCTTGAAGATAAGATCAAAAGCCTGCCCGAAAAGAGCGGCGTATATATTATGCGCGACGAGGGCGGCAATATTATTTATATCGGTAAGGCGGTCGTGCTCAAGAACAGGGTGCGGCAGTATTTTTCAAATTCTGAAAAGCTGCCTAAAGTTCAGGCGATGGTCGATAATATCGCCGATTTTGATTATATCATCACGCTCTCGGAAAAGGACGCGCTTTCGCTCGAGGCGAACCTCATCAAAAAACATAAGCCCAAATATAATATCCTTTTAAAGGACGATAAGTCCAGCCCGTATATAAAGCTGTGGGTAACAGAAAAATTTCCGTGCCTTGAGATAACGAGAAAAGTTAAAAAGGACGGCGCGCGTTATTTCGGGCCGTACTTCAACGGCATTTCCGCGCCGGATATTTTGGAGATAATAAAGTCGGCCTATAAGATCCGCACCTGCCCGAAAAACTATTATTCCACAAAGCGCGAATGCCTCAATTACCACATCGATTTATGCTATGCGCCTTGCTGCAAGCGTGTCACTGAGGACGAGTATTCTAAAGCCGTGTCCAAAGTCGTCACGTTCCTTTCGGGTCGGGAAGATACCGCAGAACGCCTTATAACGCAGAAGATGGAAGCGGCGGTGGCGGCGGAGGAGTTTGAAAGGGCGATAAACTACCGCAACCAGCTCAGTATGCTTAAAAAATTACGCGAGCGGAATTTGAGCGAGCTGGGCGCCGATACGGAGATAGACAGCTTCTCGTATGTGTCGGACGGTTACCGCGGAGCCGTGAGCGTTTCGCTTGTGCGCAGCGGTAAAATGATGGGCGTAAAAAACTTTTCCGTCACAGATGCCGCTATGAGCGAAGAGGAAGCTCTGACGGGCTTTATAGTTCAGTACTACTCGCTCATTAACGCCGTTCCGGAGCTTATCTGCCTTGAAAACGAGTTTGATACTGCCGCGCTCGAGGGATTTTTGAATAACGGCGCGAAAAAGAAAACGGTTATCACGTTCCCCAAGATCGGCACAAAACGCAAGCTTGTGGAGATGGCGAAAAGCAACGCGCTCGACTACTTAGAAAAGTCGGTCGAAAAGTCGGAGCGCGAGCTGGACTTAACGGTGCGCGCCTCTGTTGACCTTGCAAAGATACTCTCGCTAAAATCGCTGCGCAGGATGGAATGCTACGATATCTCGAATATCAGCGGAGTAGACAAGGTCGCGAGCGGGGTAGTATTTATAAACGGCGCGGCGGCAAAAAGCGAGTACCGCCGTTATAAAATCAAAACGGTCGAGGGCGCAAACGACTTTGAATGTATGGCGGAAGTTATGCGCCGCAGGCTGAACAGAGCAAAGGAGAACGACGAAAAGTTTACCGATATGCCCGACCTGATCGTCATAGACGGCGGAAAAGGACAGCTGCATTATGCGTACGAGGCAATGAAAAGCGCGGGCTTTGATATCCCGATGGTAAGCTTAGCCGAACGCAACGAGGAAATTTTTACTCTTTACAGCCCCGACCCGATAGTGCTGCCAAAAACCAGCCAGCCGCTGAAGCTTTTGATCCGGTTGCGCGACGAGGCCCACCGTTTTGCCGTCACGTATCACCGCAACCTGCGTGCAAAACGCTACGGATCCTCCTTAGACGAAATAAAGGGCGTGGGAAAGGTCAAGCGCAAGCTGCTGCTTGAAAGATTTGAGAGGATAGAGGACATCAAGAACGCGGACGTTGAAACGCTTTGCGCGATCGAGGGTATAGACATACGCACTGCGCACGCGGTATTCGATTACTATCAGAGCAAAAAGAAAAACTGAGGGCGCGTTTTTTGCCGACAAAACGACATTCAATCTTGAGGAGAAAAAACAATTTGAAATATAAATTTATCGCATCGGACTTCGACGGAACGCTGCTAAACAGTAAAGACGCAATTTCAAAGCGTAATATCGAAGCTGTCAACGAATATATCAAGGCGGGCGGATATTTCACCGTCGCCACAGGCAGGACGTTCGCATCCCTGACCCAAAGGCTGCCCGAATTATGCCTGCCCCCATCATACAGCGTCCCTTTGATCACCTTTCAAGGCTCGCTTATGACGGACATTATATCGCAAAAGCAGATAAGCGCGGTTTATATGGAAAATGAAACTCTTTGCCGCGTTACGGAATTTGCTAAGGAAAACGGCATTTACTGCCATATTTATTCGCTTGATAAGATGTTTATCGAACAAGACTGCGATATCGCGCGGTTGTACTGCAAATACAACCGCATATTAGACGGAATGGAGTTTGTCGGTAATCTGCCGCAGTTTATTAAAACTAAAAATCCGCAGATTGTTAAGGCTATCTACATAGACGACGAGGACGTTTTATCTAAAGCTATGCCTAAAATAAATAAGATAGTCGAGGGCAAAACTTTGTTTACCCGCTCCGCGCCGAACTTTATCGAGTGCGTCTCGCCGCTTTCGGGCAAAGGAAAGGCTGTGCTTGCGGCGGCGGCAGACTTGAGGATAGGGCGCGATGAGGTCATCGCGGTCGGAGATTCTATGAACGATTATACGATGATAGAGGCCGCGGGCTTGGGTATCGCCGTAGCCAACGCCGAGGCGGATTTAAAAAAGAAAGCGAAAATGGTTGCGCCCGTTTCAAACGATGAGGACGCTATCGCGTGGATAATAGATAAGGCCTTAAAAGACGAATTGTAATATACGCATATTTCCCGTCAAATTCCGGCAGATATCCGCGCCCTTCAGAGCACTGAAAAAGTCATTACTGTTCTTTAGAGGGCGATCAAAAAGGTGCTCAGAGTGGCGAAAAGTGTGGTTTTTCGACGATTGAGTGTACCTTAATGTACTCGATAGAGTCGAAAGTTCCAATTTTCGCCGCTATCAGCGCC
>JAVBKW010000011.1:0-40211 GCA_031553855.1 Eubacteriales bacterium
AAAGCAAAGGGGTCTAACATCACTGCTAGACCACTTCACATCAGTACATTTAGTTACAAATTGAACCGCCGTATACGGAAAACCGTACGTACGGTGGTGTGAGAGGGGCGAAGTCCATAGCGATTAGCCCCTACTCGATTATTATGGGATTTATATAAAAAAGACTTAAAAAGTAAAGATGCTGCAATTTGAGATGCTGGTATTAATAATCATCGCAAAAATAATGCAGACAATTATTTAAAAAACATATTAAATAGCTATTTTTTATGTTATAATAAATTAAGAAAACGCTGAATTTATTCAGCGTTTTCTTAAATAAGGCGGCAAAATATATGTTTGCCATAAAAAGCGGGTTGTAGGAGTGGAAGAAATATGAAACCGTTTGAAAAAGCTCAATGGATATGGGCGGAAGATAATACTAAAAGTAATGATTGGGTAAGGTTTTACAAAACCTTTGAGGTTGAGGATCAGAAAAAGAAATTACGCTTAAAAATCGCCTGTGATACAAAGTATTATCTTTGGCTAAACGGAGTTTTGAAAGTTTTTGACGGCGGGCTTTTCAGGGAAAGTTCTCCGGGTAACGGTTATTACGATGAAGTGGAGTTGGGCAATCTGGCAAAGGGCGCCAATGTTTTGGAGTTCAGGGTCTGGTACTACGGTAACGGCGGGCGCAATAATACGTCATCGGGAGCCGCAGGGCTTATTTTTGAGTCAGAAAACTCGGTAATTTTCAGCGACGCACAAACGCTTGCGGCAAGAGATACGGCGCATTATACTTCGGCAGTGGAAAATCCGGCGTATCTTTACGGGGGGCACAATATCTGTTATGACGCGCGCAAAGAAATGATAGGGTTGTCGCAATATAAACCGGCAGCGTGTTACGGAGCTTACCCTTGCAAGCCGTGGAATATTTGCGAAAAGCGGCCTGTGCCTTTAATACGTTTCGGGCAAATTATAAAACCGGACTATGAGCGTGCCGAAGAACTTATAAAAATCAAACTTCCGTACGCAATGCAGCTGACTCCTTATATCAAAGTTACCGCAAAAGGCGGAGAAAAAATCGACATAAGGACCGACCGGTATAAAGTCAACGGCGGCCCCGGCGATCACAACGCTTACAGCGGGCACAGGACAGAATATATCTGTAAGGCGGGAGAGCAGAGTTTTGAAAGCCTTAACTGGGTTTTCGGTGAGACGCTTTTATTTACAATTCCCCAAAGCGTTGAAGTGAACGCAATAGGTTATAGAGAAAGCTCTTATGAAACAAACCTGAAAAAATTCAGTTTTGAAGATAAGCGGCTTACTGCGCTGGTCGAAAAATGCGGGCGCACTCTTGTTTGCTGTATGCGCGATAATTTTATGGATTGCCCCGACAGAGAGCGCGGACAATGGATCGGCGACGTTTCGGTTCAGGCTCCGCAGGTTTTTTATGCACTCGATAATAATGCAGTTCTTCTTTTAAAGAAAGCGCTTATAGATTTTTTCAGGTTGAAAAAAGAAAACCGTCTTGTCGGCAACGTGCCGGGCGATAATTTTTGCGAGCTTCCCAGCCAAAGCCTGAATGCGATCAGCGAAATAGGAATGCTCGCCGAATATTACGCACATACAGGCGACAAAAAAATATTGAAGCTTGCTCTTTTGCCTTGTGTGAAATATTTAAAACTTTTTAAAATGACTAAAGACGGACTTGTAGCTCCCCGAAAAGGCGACTGGGAATGGTATGACCATCTGTATAACATAGACGCGCCTGTGCTCGCAAACGCCTGGTATTATTCAGCGGTGCGGTATGCGATATTTATGTGCAAAGAGCTTGGCAGTTTTGTCCATCTTGAATTTTTTGAAAAAAGAGAAAAATCGATAAAGGACAATTTTCACAAAAAATTCTGGAACGGAAGTTTTTATGCAAGCGGAGCCTTTGCCGACGACAGAGCGAACGCAATGGCGGTTTTAAGCGGCCTTTACCAAGCAGATACGGCACCGAAATTGCGTGAAGTTCTTGTTTCGGTGGCCAATTCCACGCCTTATATGGAATATTATGTTTTGGAAGCGCTTTGCCGTATGGGCTTAAAAGAGGACGCCTATAACCGAATGATGAGCAGATACAACGTTTTTATAGAAAAACCGGAATCTACAATCGGAGAGGATTTTGCAATCTTAGGCACGAAAAACCACGCATGGTCAGGCGGGCCGCTGACTATTATTTGCACACATTTTCCCGAATTAATCAAGGCTTCAGAATAAGTCTTTTTTCAGTTGGACGAAGTCGTTCAAGCAATATTTGTATAAGATTTTTAAAAGGCAGGTTATGGAAAAAATAATTGTTATCGGCGCAGGTGTGGCAGGGTTATCCGCGGCAATCTATGCAAGGCGTTGCGGTTTCGACGTTACGGTTTACGAGCAGCATTCTATTCCGGGCGGGATGTGCACGTCGTGGAAGCGCGGGGGCTATCTTTTCGAGGGCGCGATACACTGGCTGATAGGCACCGACCCGCGCACCGAAACCAATAAGCTCTGGCATGAGACCGGCGCGCTAAATGATTCTGTAAAAATTTACGCCAATGACGTTTTTGCGTCTGCCCAGTACAACGGCAAGACTGCGTATCTTTACCGTGACTTTGATAAAACGGCGGCGCATCTTTGCGAAGTTTTTCCGGAGGACGCGGCCGCCATAAAGAAAATGGCGAAGGATATTCGAAAGATCAGCGGCTTTGAAATGCCCGTTACCGATATCGGCGGAATAAAAAACAATAATCCGGGCAGGATTACTCTGCTTTCCGCGCTAAAGATGCTGCCTCAAATTTTAAGAATGCTGCGGCTGGGCAAAATCACGATAGGGAAATATCTGTCGCGGTTCACAAACCCCGTGCTGCGCGGCCTGCTGCGGGTGCTGCCAGATCACGACCGCGCCAACTCCATGATATTTTCGCTCGCCGCCATGAAAAGCGGAGACGGCGGCTATCCCGAAGGCGGTTCGCTTGCAATGACTCAGCGGATGGCCGAAAAACTTCTCTCGATGGGCGGCAAGATCATTTACAATACTAAGGCGGATAAAGTAGCGGTGTCCGGCGGAAAAGCCGAGGGCGTCGTCATCGGCGGAGTTTTACACAAGGCGGCTGCCGTGATCGTTACTTGCGAGACCCTTTCAGCTCTTAAGCTTTTTGATACTCCGCCCGCGGATAAATGGCTGCAAACATTAAAAAAGAATACGGAATGCTCGGTATGCACCTTTGTTTCTGTCGGAATACGCGCCCAAATCAGCGAAACGCCGTCATTTGTTCCGGCAAAACCTATAAAATACGCGGGAATAACTGTCGATCGCCTGAGTTTTTATAATTATTCTAAGTATCCCGGCCACGCGCCAGAAGGGTGTACCGCTCTTACAATGCCTCTCTTTCACGATACTTATGAGTTTTGGCTCAATGCAAAGGCGAACGGCACATACCGCAAGGAAAAAGAGGCGTTGGCGGAACAGATATGCGCGGCGCTTATTGAAAAATTTCCGCAAACCGCCGGCAAAATTGAGGTTATAGACATTGCTACTCCGCTGACATACGAGCGTTATACCGGTGCGCATAAGGGCTCATGGATGACAGTCCTTCCAAAGGGAGCTAAGCTCAAACGCTATCCGTGCGCAGTGAAAAGCATCGGCGGCCTATATTTTGCCGGACACAGGCTGAACCCGCCGGGCGGACTGCCTATGGCACTCACTTCAGGCAGGACTGCCGCGCAGGAGCTATGCAAAGCATTTAACAGAACCTTTGAGTAAGTTCACGATAATTTTGATGAAAAGCAGCAGGGACTGCCTCGGCTTTTTTCCCGTTAACGTAAACTTTATTGCATTAAAAAAAACGATTATGCCTATTACTCTGTAAAATCAATTAGTTGACTTAAAATATATTATGCAGAACAGATGCTAAAACCGGGGCATAGAGCTTTATTAGAAGACGTATGCGGCATTTTTAAGGTGCTAATTGAAAAATTTATTGAAACAGGAGAATATACTTTGAAATCGATAGCGTTCATTGATTTAGAAGTTAGCCCTGTAGACGGCAAGGTGCAGGACATCGGCGCCGTTAACGTGAGCGGGCAAGAGTTTCATGCAAAGTCAAAAACAGATTTTGCAAAGTTTTTGCGTGGAAGCGAATATATCTGCGGGCATAATATTTTAAGTCATGATTTGAAGTATATCGAAGAAGAGGTTAAGGTTAGCGGGGCTAAATACTTTATTGACACTTTGTATTGGTCGCCGTTACTGTTTCCCAAAAAGCCGTATCATAAGTTGCTCAAAGACGATAAATGGATAAGGGACGAGCAAAATAATCCGCTCAACGATTCTTTAAAAGCTAAAGATCTATTCTATGATGAGGTGGCAAAATTTGAGCGATTAGATAAGACTCTGAAAATCATTTATTATAATTTACTAAAAAATGTGCGCGAGTTCAAAGATTTTTTTGCCTATGTCGATTATAAAAAAGACGAATCCAACCTGCAGAAAGTAATACGTAAGTTTTTTGACAATAAGATTTGCGAATCTGCCAATCTTGAAAAATGGATAAGTGAAGCTCCGGTCGAACTTTCTTACGCCATAGCGCAGCTTGACGTAATGCTTGTTGACAATGCGTCCATAACGCCGCCGTGGGTATTGAAACAGTTTCCGAGAGTAGAGAACGTCTTGCAAGCCCTTAAAGGGCAGACTTGCGGCATTTGTTCATACTGTAAACATCATTTAGATGTCACAAGGGGCTTGAAGCGATGGTTTGGATATTCAGAGTTCAGAACATATGACGGGGAACCGCTGCAAGAGATAGCGGCGCAAAAGGCCATTAACGGAGAGTCGCTGCTTGCGGTTTTTCCGACCGGCGGCGGCAAGTCAATTACGTTTCAGCTGCCGGCATTTATGCAGGGTGAAAATGAACGGGGTTTGACGGTTGTTATTTCTCCCTTGCAGTCCCTTCAAAAAGACCAAGTGGATAATTTGGAATCGAAGCATAACATTACGTCGGCAGTGCGGCTTGACGGTTCGCTTGACCCTATCGAGCGGCAAAAGAACATTGAGCGGGCAGAGGGCGGCGGAGACGCAAGCGTTAAACTGGCCAGTTTGCTTTATCTTTCCCCAGAAAGCCTGCGCAGCAAATCAATTGAAAAACTGCTTATAAAAAGAAATGTAGTTCGGTTTGTTATTGATGAAGCACACTGCTTTTCGGCATGGGGACAAGATTTCAGAACAGATTATTTATATATCGCCGAATTTATCAAAAATCTTCAAGCGGCAAAGGGCAACAATCGCTCTATTCCGGTATCCTGCTTTACGGCTACGGCAAAGCAGGAGGTTATCGAAGACATTATTAAATACTTTGCAGATAATTTGGATTTGAAACTGTCAAAGGTCGTGTCAACGTCCGGGCGGAAAAATCTGAGGTATAACGCAATTTATGTTAAGGATGATGCGGAAAAAATGCAGAAGCTCACGGAGCTTTTGACGGAGTATATTTGTCCGACGATCATTTATGTTTCATTTCCGCATAATGCCGAAAGTTTGGCTAAAGAGCTGAAAGACAAAGGCTTTAATGCGCTTTTTTATCACGGAAAGATGAAGGATAAAAAAGACAGAATCGCCAGCCAGGATGCGTTTACAAAGGGCAAGTGCGATATTATAGTTGCAACCAAAGCCTTTGGAATGGGCGTGGATAAGGATAATGTCGGCTTGGTTATTCATTATAATATCTCTACAAGCTTAGAAGATTATGTGCAGGAGGCGGGGCGCGCAGGGCGCGATGTGCGTTTGGAAGCGGCGTGCTATGCGTTGTTTAATGACGAAGACATCAATAAGCACTTCGCATTTTTGAGCCAGATTAAAATAACGCAACAAGAAATTGTGCAGATCTGGTCGGCAATAAAACGACTCACAAATAAGCGCGGTATAATAACGGCGTCTCCCCGGGAAATTGCCAAAGAGGCAGGCTGGGACGATGAGAAAGAGGATGAAATAGGAACAAGAGTCGCAACATCAGTCAATGCCCTTGAGCAGGTGCATTTTCTTAAGCGCGGGCAGAATATGCCTAAGGTCTACGCGAACAGTATATTGGCAAAGAATTTGGTGGAAGCAACTGAGAAAATCGAAAAATCTGTCCTTTTTGAGAATGATAGGGAAAAGGCCGAAGCGCGGCGGGTTATCGGACGGCTTTTCAAGACTCGCGCGAAAGGCGGCCGGGACGGCAGCGACGATAACAATGAACATATCGACTACATCGCAGACAGGGAGCAGCTAGACACAGAAAAGGTAGTCCGGATCGTCCAGAAGCTCAAGGAGCTAAAAATATTAGAAGACTCAAAAGACCTTTATGCGTTCCTGCAAAGGGATGGCGGCGTACAAGCTAAAAAAAGTTTAGACGTCCATAAACAAACCGAAGAATTTCTATGCGGCTTTTTAACCGGGCATGAAGATGACCTGGCTGCGGAAAACCGGTTTAATAAAAAAGAGATCAATGCCGCATTGCAGGAAGCTTGCGGCGATGCTTCTATTGCACACTTGAACCGAATATTAAATTTTTATGATATTAAGCGGCTTGTAAAACAAACAAAGGATGATAATAAAGATTATATTATTCTTAAGCCGTATTTAAAGCCTGCCGAAATAAAAGAAAAAAGCGAAAAACGAATCAGAATAGCTTACTCGATTATTAAATATCTTTATAATAAAGTTCCAAAAGTCATAAAGGATGATTTAGATACTAAGGTTGAATTCTCCGTTTTAGAGCTAAAAGACCATTACAGCCATGAGAATATGCTGTTTGGCGAAGTGGCCGAAGCTGTTGAAATAGAAGACGCCCTGTATTATCTTAAAAGGATTGCCAGTTTAGAAATAGACGGCGGATTTTTGGTTATTTATAACCGAATGAGCATTCAGCGGCTTGAAAGCGACAGCCGGTCAAAATTCACCAAAGAGCATTATCAAAAGCTGGATAGGTATTACGAAAGTAAAAAAGAACAGATACATATCATTGGCGAATACTTAAAACTTCTCTCCGAAGATTATGATAAAGCGCTTGAGTTTACGCATGATTATTTTGCCATGAATTATGATATGTTCAAACATAAATATTTTTACGGCAGGTTTGGCGATTTGAAGCTGAATATGACGCAAGCAAGATATAATAAACTGTTCAAGGGTTTATCAGAGACTCAGCGCGAAATTATTGATAATCGAAACAATAAATACATTGCGGTCATTGCCGGGCCCGGCAGCGGCAAGACAATGCTGCTTACGCACAAAATCGCATCGATCTATATGCAGGAAGATATCAAGCACGAGCAAATTTTGATGCTTACTTTTTCGCGCGCTGCCGCCTCCGAGTTTAAGGCCAGACTTATCAAACTGATCGGCGGAGCGGCAAACTTTATAAAGATCAAGACGTTCCATTCGTATAGTTTCGATTTATTAGGCAGAGTGGGGAACTTGGAAAAGTCGGATAAGATCGTTGAAGAAGCCGTTAAAAAGATTCAGGAAAAAGAGGTAGATAATATCAAGCTGACTAATGCAATAATGGTTATTGACGAAGCCCAGGACATGAATGAAGCTGAATATGCACTAGTACGTGAATTGATGCTGCATAATGAAGGCTTGAAAATCATTGCCGTTGGCGATGACGATCAGAATATTTATGAGTGGCGCGGATCGTCTTCTGAGTTTTTAGGTAAGCTGTCTGTTGTCGAGGGGGCAGCAAAATATGAGCTCATTGAGAATTTTAGAAGTAAAGCAAATCTTGTCTATTTTGCCAATGAGTTTGCAAAAAGAATAAGAAACCGCTTAAAAACAAAAAAATTAGTGGCCGTCAAGGAAGAAAACGGCAAGATAGTATTAAATAAGGAAAATGGGAATATTTCGCTCTGTAAATTGGTGAGCAACAATATTGAAATTCCGGTTGTTAACGCTGTTTTGGCCGATAAACCCATCGGAAGTACCTGCATCATTGTTAAAACAAACGAACAAGTCAATAATATTGTAGGGCTATTAAACCATGAGGGGATAAATGCAAAAGCAATTCAATCAAACGACGGTTTTTCTTTGAATGATCTTGTTGAGATAAGAGCGTTTTTAGAGCTTGTCGAGAAAGGACAGAGCGCCAGCATTGATGCGGACGCATGGGACGAAGCAAAAACTTTTTTGCGAAGAAAATATGCAGCAAGCAGCAATATTGAAAATGTATTCCGCTTAATTAAGGTATTTGAAAGTATAAACAGCAGACATAAGTATAAGGCGGATTTCAAGCATTTTATATCGGAATCAAAGTTAGAGGACTTTATTACTCAGGACAATACAGTTTTGGTTTCTACCATTCATCAAACAAAGGGCAGGCAGTTTGATAATGTGTATTTGGCACTGGACGCATATTTCAAAATTGCGGATGAGGAATACCGTAAAATTTATGTTGCGATAACAAGAGCTAAAAGCAATTTGCATATACAGTATGCCGGTGATTTATTTGACAACATTAAGACAGATTGTTTAACGGCAACTATTGATCAGACGAATTATGAAAAACCGGACAGGATCACGTTATCATTATCACTTAGAAATGTAGCGCTTGGTTATTTCTCGTATCGGCAAAATGAGATTGAAAACTTGCGTAGCGGAATGATTATGGAAACAAGCAGCGAAGGTTGTTTTAAAGCCGGAAAGCAAGTATTAAAATTTTCTAAAGCATTCATGGAAGAAATTCAAAAACAGCAGGAAAGGGGATATATTGTTTCCAAAGCGATCATAAATCATATTGTTTTTTGGTATCCCAAAGACATTCCTAAAGAGCAATACAAAGAAAACGAAATAAAAATTGTGCTGCCAAATTTAGAGTTTGTTAAGAAGAACGATTAAATAATTGCATTTAATAGTATTATACGGTTGTGGGATATACAATGATTTGGTAGAAAAACAATCCGTTTTTTTTCCTTAAATAATTTATTTATGATTTAACGCTTATAACAGAATGATGAACAGATACAACGTTTTTATAGAAAAACCGAAATCTACAATCGGAGAGGATTTTGCGATTTTAGGCACGAAAAACCACGCATGGTCAGGCGGGCCGCTGACTATTATTTGCAAATATTTTCCCGAATTAGTCAAAGCATCAGAATTAGTATTAGCAAAATGAATAACTTTTGTTGAATAACGCTCGGTTTTGTTAACTGACAATGCGTAAATATCTGAACCGGGCATACATTTTCAGAATTTATTATTATCTTTTAGCTGTAGAATTGTCCATTGATTTATTGTGGGATCGGAAGCTTTTTGCAATTCGTTAAGAAGCATTTTTCGCAGTAGGGAAATATCTTCTGCATATGACGGCTCGTAAATCAGATTAGTAAGTTCGCCGGGGTCGGAAGAAAAATCATAAAGCTCATCGATATCGGTCAGATTCCAGATATACTTTAGGTTGCCGCACTTGAGCATGCGGCTGGTATAAAGGCCAAATTGTTGTCCGTTGTAGCTGCTCATAACACAGTTGCGTTTATCATAGCTTTGTTTTTTTGCTGCAGGGGCTAAACTGATCCCGTCAAAAGCAGCGTTTCCTTTAAGCCCGAAGATTTCACAAACAGTCGGCGCTATATCAAGCGAATTTATAATGTAATCATCGCATTTGCCCGGAACAGTCCCCGGCATTTTTAAGAGTAAAGGGATCCGCATTATGTCATCGTACATCACGTAATGCTTATCCATCATATGGTGGCTTCCGCACATATCGCCGTGATCGGAAGTGAAAATTATAACTGTTTTTTCATATAAACCGTTTGTTTTCAAATAGTCTGTAAGCATACCGATCGCGTCGTCAACTTGAGTTATAAACGCATAATATTTTGCGACAGTCGGAGCATAATCTTCCCAATTTTTGCCGCTAAGCGACCAATTATTAATCATCTGACGTTGAATATACGGTTTATTATGAAAATTTTCATTAAAACCCTCCCATTGTGGCACCTCAGACGGGTCATACATTGAGGCAAACGGTTCGCTGGGCATGCAAGGAAGGTGCGGTTCGGAAAAGTCCAGCCGCAGGTGAAACGGTCGGCCTGTGTTTTTTTTCAAAAAGGAAATAGCCTTTTGAACCCGCATATGTGTAGGCGCAATTTCATAAGGAGTTTGTGATACTTCGCCCATCCAGTCGCCAAAATTTTTGAATTTTGGAAAAATCTGTCGTATTTCATTGAAAATATCTGTTTCGCTGACATATTCGCTATAGCCAAAATCAAGCGGCGAATATTTATCTGAAACGTGCCATTTACCGATATAAGCGGTATTATATCCGTTTGCCTTGAGTTCACGCGCCCAGCTATATTCATTTTTATCAACGGATCCGACTTTATAGGCGGCGTCATAATTCCATAACGCTCCGATTTTCTCGGGGCGTTTTCCGCTAATAATGCTTTGCCTTGCCGGACAGCAAGTCGGCAGCACGCAATAGCTTTCAGTAAAAACCACAGAATCTGCGGCTAAGCTGTCGAGATTAGGCGTTTTGACAGGATATTTTTTTGCGTAGCCGACACAATCCGCACGCAGCTGATCGGTGCAAATATAAATAAAGTTTAAATCTTGTTGCATTTTTTTCAATTTGATCCTTTTTTTAAACATAGTTTGCATTTATAAGTTTTCGGCGGCCTGCTTTATCAAGAAGCATTTCTAGGAATGCGCCCGCCGCAAAAGGTTTAAAACCCCGCCGTCTTTTAGGCGGAACAGCACGCCGTAGGCGTGGGGTGCAGGGCTTGCTCTGCGGTTTAATACCATTTATTATAACATAGTAAATTGCTTAATACAAGACTTATAGGCTGCGTTGAATTAAAAAAATAATATCATCAAAGTCCATAGTATTTGAAAGTATGTCGATTTACAACTTATAACTTTTATGTTTAAATAGCAATATAAGGCAGATATTATTCAGTGAGTTGCGGGAGGAATGCTAATGATTGGCTTAAAGCTGAAGCGCCATAATTCATGTTTTTACGGTACTTTTGAGGGTGGATTGGGCGGTATTTGTTATTTAGACGTGAACGAACCCATACACGAGAATCTTAATAAGTTTGACGTGTATCCTTTTTTGATTAAATACAAGATATACAGCGAAAATAAATTACTTGCTGTAAAGACGCAGAGAGATTTTAAGTTTTCCAAAAAGGAAACGTTAAGCGGAAAGCAAGTTTTTACATATTTTTCTGAAGACGGCCGTTTAGAGGCGCGAGTTTATTTTACAGAAGTTGAAGGCTGCGGAGCTTGCACATCATACTGTCATATTGTCAGTCATACAGACGAAGTAGTTGTCGTAGAGCAGCTAACATCAGCATTTGTAAGCGGCATTGCGGGATTTGACCCGGAAAGCGAATCGGATGAAATCGTCGTCTACACCGTAGAGAACGTATGGAGCGGAGAGGGACGAGTGCGCGTCCGCACGATCGACGACTTGAACCTGCGTAAAATTTACAATCATCCCTCGCGCGAAGAATTCAGTATATACGGCAAAGGCTCGCATACGACCGAAAAGTTTTTTCCTGTTGTTTTTGTTGAGAATAAGGCGAAAAAGACGGTCTGGTTTTTCCAGCTCGAGCCGGCAGGCGGATGGGAAATATCTTTGTCTTTAAAAGATCTGGAAAGTTGTTCTCGCGCATTTTTGAGCATAAAAACCCGCTCGGGCGAAAGCGCAAAACACGGTTGGACGGCAATACTCAATAAAGGGATGAGCTATACGACGCCCGTGACAGTATTTGGGGCCGTTGGCGGAACGCTGAATGATTCTTTGGCAGAACTCACAAAATACAGACGTAAGAACCTTGTCCGAAAGGATATGGATCGTCCGCTCGTGTTCAACGATTATATGAACTGTCATTGGGCTAACCAGAGTAAAGAAAAAACCTTTGCGCTGATCGATGCAGCGGCGGCGGCAGGGGCGGAAGTGTATTGTTTAGATTCGGGCTGGTATAAAAATCCCGGTGACGATTGGTTTGGAGTTTTAGGAGACTGGAAGCCTTCGGAGAAAATATTTCTTCCCACGGATATTAACGGTATTTTTGCAAGAATACAAAGTTTGGGGATGCTGCCGGGGCTGTGGCTTGAGCCGGAATGCTGTACGCTGAACGCCGATGCCGCAAAAAATCCCGACGATTGGTTCGTCCTTCGTAACGGCAACAGAGTTTTTGAGAGCGGCAGATACTTTTTCGATTTTACAAATCCGGCAGTCACGGATTATTTGAGAGCATGTTTCAAAAAGCTATACGATATAGGTGCGAGGTATTTTAAGATAGACTATAATGCAAGTATAGGTTCTTCCTGCGACTTTAATGGAGTGAACAGCGCATACGGACTTGAAATACAATTCCATGCAATAAAAGCATTTTATAGGAGCTTATATGAAAAGTTTGACGGCATAATTCTTGAAAACTGCGGCTCCGGCGCGATGAGAGAGGATTATTTTATTCTTTCCGAGTTTGATCTTCAAAGCATTTCAGACTGTGAAAACTATCGCGATTATCCGCCCATTTTGACGGGGACATTCCTTAATATCCTGCCCGAGCATTGCGGCATATGGTGTATGCCGTATCCGCAGAAATACGATCAGAAGGATAATGAGAATTTTGTAACGGAAGAGTACAAGAAAAGCCGGTCATGCGGAGAGGAAACGATTTTCAACGTAACCACCGCAATGATGGGGACAATGTATTTATCCGGGCGGATCGATAAGGCGGACGAATATAATCTGCAGCTTATTAAAGAAGGGTCTTCTCTTTTCAAGCAGTATCGTCCTTTTGTGAAAAAAGCATGCCCTTGTTTACTTTCCGACCCGTCCGTAATAACAAGCAAAGATGTGAGCGCGTTGGGCCTTAAAAACGGCAATACAATCCTTACCGGAGTTTTCAGACGCGGAGGAGAAAGCTCGATACTCATCAGTCTTAAAGGCATAAAAAACGTCCGGCAGATTTATCCTGTAAATGAAAAGAACGGAGTGAGTTTTAAATATAATAAAGATTCTCTTATTGTTAATTTCACAAAAGATTATCAAGCCAGGCTTTTTGAAATTGAAGTTGCGGACTGAAAACTCAGCCGCTTAGAAGTTTTTGGGAGGAATAAGATGAAAAAGAAGTTTAGAAACACTGTCTTTGCGGTATTGATTCTGACAGCAATCTCCGTTTTCTCGTCTGCGGGTTCTGTTTTTGCCGACAGCAGTTTGACAAAAGAAGCTTTGCTTAACTCAAGTAACTGGACTAATCTGCCCGGTTATACTTATATCAGCGGTGACGAAAAAGGGACGGGCAAATACCCTGCGACCGTCACTTTTGCGACGGCGGAAGAAGATACCGGTATCAATTATAAAAGCAACGCGGCCGGCAACTATTATAAGCCGGATTTTTCCGATTACAGCGGCCTTGTCTACAACAACAAGATCGACATCAACGACTTTTCCGTTACGTTTTCGATAAACGGCGTCGGAGTTCTGCCCGGCAATGACGGTTGGATAGGTATCGGCTTAATGACAAAAGCAGATTTGTGGAACTCGAAAAATGACGCGTATAACAGAGGCTCTGTTTTACTTATCAGACGATCGGCAACAAACGAAATAACCGCCTATGTCCACGAGGTCACCGGCACCACAAACACTTTTAGCGGCAATGCCATAGGTTTTGGGCAGTTGCAGCTCGAGAGCGTCAAGGGCGCATGGCTGAAGTATTCCGTCAAAAATAACAACGGCAATTACGAAGCGTCTTTAAGCGCCGTCAAGCAGGACGGAACGGTATTAAAGACTAATAAAGGAAATAAGGCGCTTAATATTGCACCTAACTTTCCGGATTCGCAGGCTTACTTTGCCTTATCTGCCTCGACAGTCAACATCGGGATGATTTGGGATATCTCAATTAAATCGCTTAACGGCGTTGTGGCAGGCTCTAAAGCCGATGTTGAGGCAAAAAGCTCTTATGCTATCGCTCAGGAAATTATCGCCGTAATGGATGATCTGGCAATCTACGATAACATCGAGCCAGTATTTGAAGGCTCAGTTTATGCGGGCGCACAGCTTATGGAAGGCAGCGAGGAACGCTATAGCGCGGGTGATACGGCGACCGCTCAGGATTTTGAAAAATTTTACACTCTGATGCAAGATGCGGATAACGAGGCTTTGGATGAGGTTGTAAAAGTGGATTTGATCGGCGCTGAGTATTTCGGGAACAATAAGACGGCGTTGAAGAGTTTCTATTCAGACTGCGTCACACTCATCGACGATGAAATAAGAAACAGAGAAGCAAAACGGCTTGTCAGCGGCCTTAAAAACGCTCTTGACGCGCTCACCGACTACGAAAATATGAATGAAAACGAACTTTTAGAAGCGCGCAGCGAGCTAAGTTTTTACTACAACAGAGTCGTTTCGAATACTACGGCAAAAGCTCTCTATGAAAGCGATACGGACAACGTTCCGCTTGAAGACGTGCTTGAAATGATCGACGTGACGCTTATAGAAATGCTGACCGAACTGAAACTGTCAAGGTATGTTTTACTCGGTGAGCTGATGACAGCAGAATTAGGCAAGATTTCAGATAACTTAAGCCTTATCACCGTCGCAAATGCATGGACATTTATGAGCTGCGCGCGTGAGGCGGACAGAATTTATGACGGGCTTTCAGAAGACTTTATAGACGGGTTGTTTACAGAAGGTTCCGATCTAAAGGCATATAAAAACCTGACCGGCAGGATTCTTGCGCGTATTGACGTGCTTGCGGCAGATACGGCGAGTGCGTCGGAAATGGCGGAGCTTGAAAAGGTCGATAGCATAAGGGCGCAAATCGAAAGCTATCCGGCAGTATCCGGCCGCGACCTGATGGATGATATTTTTGAAACAGTCGGCGATTACAGGCTGCTTGCAAAGAGTCGGCAAAGTCTGATAACCTCTGGTGAGTTCGCTCACCTCAGTAAAGCCGCCAAGAGCAGTTTGAGCGACGCAATAGCTAATTTAAAGCCGGTAACTTCATCGAACTTTGAAACTTATGATAATGACTTAATGGATTCGATCGGCAATAATTTATTGGCGCTCAGATATTTTGACAGCGCGGCAAAGTGTGATAATGAATCCGTATACACGGAAAATAAATTACTCCTTAGCATCTATCAGATGCCGATTACCGTTAAGGGCTACGCTTTCAGCGAGGTATATTACACGGGCGCACAGATAAAGGTTCCTATAGAGAGTTTGTTTACTAATGACAACAGCTTAGATCTTGTGTACACTCTTACGGGCGACGGTATTATTGACGGCAGCTATTATATCTTTACTCCGTTACAGGCAAAAACTTATACGGTTTCAATAAAGGCGGAGAATACGCAGTACGCTCAAAGCGCAGTAAAAACATTCGAGCTAAAAGTAGAAGTACTTCAAAAGGAACCGGAAGATCAAAAAGGCTGCAAATCCGCCGTTCAAACGCCTTCGGCCGTAATTGCATCGTTCCTTCTCGCGCTCGCGTGTGTAATGATTGTTTTGCGAAAGAAAGCTGCCGAAAAAAATGTTAAGTAAAAGGAGGTTTGCGATGAGAAGATTTTTAAAAATATTTTTGGCTGCAATAGTTTGTGCGTCTATTCTTATACCGGCAGGCTGTTCACAGGAAAAAGATAATGAATTCTGGATAGGCGCGTCATATTTTGAAACGTCGAAATTGCCCGAGGGTGATACTCCGACCGATAACGGCTGGACGCGCCTTATCACAGAAAAGATGGATTTTGATTTAAAATTTAAGTTCTCCGTACCTTCCGGCACGCAGTACCTGCAAAAGATTAACGCTAATATTGCGGCGAACAATACGCCTACTGCGTACAGCGTAAACGTAAATCAGCTGCCTACTGTTATAAGGGCAAATATGGGTTATGACGATCTGGCTGAGGTTTATGACACTTATGCGACAAAGCTGACGAAGAAAATCATGGGCTGGGCTGAATACGACGAGGACTGGAATGAGACAGTTGAACACGGGCTCAACGCAACTCCTTTCAAAATAGCGACAAGCGGCGGCAAGCTCAAAGCAATTCCCTCAACAGCCTCTGCGCTGGACTCCTGCCCGATGATGTTCATCCGCGCAGACTGGCTGAAAAAAGTCAACAAACCCGTACCGGCTACGATCGATGAACTTGAAGAACTGCTTATAGCCTTCAAAAACGCGAATCTTGGCTTGGACGATCAGGGTAAATTCTGCGGGCTCGGGGTTTCCGACCAGATACTCATGGGCAGTATCGGAAGCATTTCAGGGCTGTTTAACTCATTCAACGCATATCCGCAAATTTTTGTCGGCGTCGATTCTGCGAATAAAATCACAAACGACGATTCAAAAATCAATTCTTTAGACTTTGGATATTTTCGTCCGGAAATGGGCGAGGCGTTAAGCACATTCCAGGACTGGTACTCTAAAGGCCTGATTTTCAAGCAATTTTCCGGTACTACAGGCACACAGCTTATCGACAACGTCGCAAAAGGCTATTTCGGCGTTTGGCTCGGCACAATGACACTGCCGCTGCAAAAAGTCAGCAGCCAGGTTGCCGCAGACCCGACTATCGATTGGCTCAACGTTCCGATCCCTTCGGCAATCAGCGGGGAGCAGGCGAAGGTTTTCAATCCCACGGGGCAAAGTGAATTTTTCGTCCTTAAAAAGGGATACGCGCATCCTGAGCGTCTTATTGAGCTTATAAATCTGTATACTGAAATGCTGTGGGGAGAAAATAACGAGTTCGACACTTATAATCCTATCACCTCACATTTTCCTTTCAAGGTCGCTCCGCGCGATAAGAACGTAAGCGCATGGCGCGCCGCGACCGAATCGATCAACAAAGATAAGGCCGACTTCTCTGAATGGTTCAATAATGTTACGCAAAATGCTATTGCGCCTTGGACCGGCGATGAAGAAGCAAAACCTTCTTATTATTCTCAAAACAGCGAGATACAAGGTTACTACCGCAACGTTCGAGAGTACCTTGTCAACGGTATAAACCCGACAGATCCCCGAACATGGTCGCACACAAGGATTTTTTATTCCTATGAGGATGCTAAGGGCGGGCTTATGGCAGACAGAACGAGAACCGGTTTTGACGCAACTCAGGGCGTTATTGCACACTATCTGGATAACGGGCTTATTTATGAACAAAAATATAAAGGCCTTGATACGGCTACATTCATAACGGGCAGAGCCTCGATCGAAGAAAAAATGAAACTTGCGGTTGCCAATTGTATAAAAGGCGGTTCGCTCGATGATTTTTGGAAAACCGTCAACAGCTTAAAGAACAACACTCATGACGGCGCGGGAAAAGTTCTTGAGGAGGTAAACGCTGCTTTCAAACAGCATTAAGCTTATGGAAAATGTGAAAAGCAAAAAAGAAAAAGTTAAGTTTAAAAAGTTCGGACAGTTGTATCTGATGCTGCTTGCGCCTATGCTGCTTGTTTTAATATTCCATTACGGCAGCATGGTCGGTATAATAATGGCGTTTCAGGATTTTCTGCCGGGACAGGGCTTTTATGTTTTCGGCTCAAAATTCGATCATTTTGAAAATTTCAAAAAGCTCTTTTCTACGCCTGAAGTATGGAACGTTTTCAAAAACACTCTTATCATAGCCATAACAAAGCTTGTCTTAGGGACGGCGGTTCCGATACTTATTGCGATATTGATGAACGAAATAGGCAAGATATGGTTCAAGCGCGGCGTTCAGACGATTATCTTCCTGCCGCACTTTATCTCGTGGGTCATATTGTCCGGTGTTTTTCTCAGAATGTTCGATGTGACCGGCGGCGTATTGTCAAAGGTTTTTCCGGGATTGCCGGATTTCTTCCACGATCCCAAACTTTTTCCGGGAATGCTTGTCGGCTCGGCGTTGTGGAAAGACTCGGGATATTCCGCTATAGTTTATATCGCCGCTATCACAACGATAGACTCATCCTTATATGAGGCTGCAAAAATAGACGGTGCGGGGCACATCAAGCGTTGTATACACGTCACTCTGCCGGGTATGCTGCCCGTCATAATAATGATGTCGGTACTTCATATGGGAAACGTGCTGAACGCAGGCTTTGAGCAAGTTTACAATATGTATAATATGGACGTTTATTCGACCGGGGATATCTTAGACACATTTGTCTACCGCCGGGCGTTTGCAGGAGGCTCGGATTATAGTTTTTCCACTGCGGTAGGACTTCTCAAATCCGTTATTTCAGTCTTTTTGATATCTACGTCATACTATATCGCCCATAAAAAATTCAATTATAATATTTTCTAAAGGAGGGGAGTTATGATAAAAGAAAAACCGTCAAGATACGCTTTTTTGACATTTGCTTACGCTTTTTTTGCGATCTACGCTCTTCTCGCATTATTTCCTCTTCTGCATCTTGCGGCGTTGTCATTTTCTCAGCCCGTTTATGCGGATATCGGAAAAGTAGGCCTTTTTCCCGTCGGGTTCAACTTAGAATCGTACGCGTTCATATTCCGGGACAGCGTTTTCTTGCGTACGGTGCTTAATTCGTTTCTCCGTATTATCATCGGAGTTCCTGTGAATCTTCTTTTGATCGTTTGCGCTGCGTACCCGCTTTCGCGTCCGCGCGGCAAATTGCCTTACCGTTCATTGATAGCATGGTTTTTCATAATAACGATGTTGTTCAGCGGCGGATTGGTTCCTATGTTTATGCTAGTTAACGCGCTTAAATTGCAAAATACAATTTTCGCGCTCATTTTGCCCAACGCGGTGCCGATATTCTCGGTAATTTTAATGATCAACTTCTTCCGCCAGGTTCCCGAGGATTTTCACGAGGCGGCGGATGTAGACGGAGCGAGCGAATTTAAGATATTGTTTTCAATCTATGCGCCGCTGTCTATGCCTTCCGTTGTCACGGTAGCGCTGTTCAGCATAGTCAATCATTGGAACGCATGGTTCGACGGGCTGCTATATATGGACTTCATTGAGAAGTTCCCGCTTCAAACCTATCTGCAGTCCGTTGTTATAGGGGCGAGTATGAGCCTTGACGGCCAGATCGACACAAACTATGTCAGCCAGATAACCGTGGATAACGCAAGGCTATTTTTAGCGGTCGTGCCTATCGCGCTTATGTATCTGCCGCTCCAAAAGTATTTCGTAAAAGGCCTCACATTAGGCGGGGTCAAAGGCTAAAAAAGTACAAGTAAAAAAATAATTTTCCAAATAAAAAAGGTGCAAACGCACTTAAAGTAAGGGGGAAACAGTAAATGGTATATAGGAAAAAGATAGTATTTGTCCTGATGCTCGCGTTATTTTTAGCGCTGTCAACGGGGCTTGCGAGTTTAGGCTTTGCTGAAGAGGCCCAACCGCTGTTTAGTTACTCAGCGTGGGAGGATGCGTCGAAACCGGCAGATGCTGATTTTGACGAAATCGATATTTCCGATTCTGCGTTAATGAGCAAATCATCTACGGCAGCGGCGAACGTTGAGAAAAGTTTTACCGATAAAAATGTGAGTTTCACAATGAAAATCGGGTCCTTTGGCCATTTCACAACGAATGTTGCGTACTCAAACTACAGAACTGCGTTCACGGTTACAAATAACTCCGAAAGTCCTGTGTCGAATGTAAATGGTTTACACTTAAGTATTTTAACCTCATCGATTGTCGGCGCAAACTTTGTCGGTTACGATTTAGTATTTCAAAATTACGGAACAAATACAAATGTAAGTCTTAGGTATTCCGCAGTAGCGGCCGCAACGCCGGCTCCCACGGTTCTTGCCCAGGCTGCTCCGAATAACATCACCGGTAATTTTTTTGGCGCAAACGCCGATTATTTAGCACATACTGTTGAAATCGAAACTTATTTAAAAAGTGCAGGCGCTGTCAGAGTTTTCAACATTGCGGTAGACGGCGTGAGCAGGATTCATTTTGAAGAGTCCGATTCGACTCGTCTTGCTTCCGTTTCGGAAGGCTATTTCGGCATCATTATGCAGCAGGGAACAATGAATTTCTCATCTCTCATAGGCATTGAACCGCCCGTGGAGCCGGAAACCTTTAATCCTTTGAAAACTGATTTTAATTATACAGAATGGAATACGACGGAGCTTCCCGCGCAGATCCCGACATTAAACATTTCGGATTCCACCGTTTTTGAACATAACGTGGGTATTTCGGGCGGAGCGTCGGCTATCGTCTCGAACGAGTCGGGCATCACCGAAATTTCGACAGCAAGCGCCGCCTTTTTAGGTATTCAGACTAAAATAAGATACCTTGCTTTTCAAACGGCATTCGACGTTTTGGTTCCTGCGGGGTTTACGTCCAGCGGCGTCCGTTTTCCTCTCAGGACAACCTCTGCAACGGCAAGCGCGAGTCAAATCGTCGGCTATTTTCTGCAGCTTTCAGATAACACGATTCAAGTAATCAAAAGCACAAAGCAAGGTTCTGCGTTTACAACCAGAGTTTATAAATCAAATCCCCTCACTTCCGCCTACGGCTCTATGCACAGGATAGAGGCACAGATATATAACACCGCGGCGGGGAGCGTAGTTATCAATTATGCACTGGACGGCATTCCCTATACATTTATCGACGACGGCACGCAGGAAAAAACAGCAGGCAATGTTGCTATTCCCGCTGCTGAAAAACCGCCTGTTGTTGACGAAGGTAATATGGGCGTGATCGTCAATTCCGGAACGTCAGGGAAAAAAGTGACGATAATATCTAAAGTTATCGAAGAGACTTTTACAGAAAAATTCCTTATGGTGTCAGGCTCATTCATGGAAGCGGTCACAGGCACTGCCGCGGCGTTTACCTCCGATGATGCGGACGGCACAGTCACGCTCGGCTCCGCCGCAGGTAAGGCGTATTCCAAGAAAACATATCTTGATATGTCTGCGAAAATAACGCTTTCTACGACTGCCGCCTATACAAACGACTGGTTTTTTGCGCTTGCGCTTAATGCCCTTTCCGATCCGAAAACAGACTTTTTTGATCCCGACGGCGAGGATTTGAACGACGGATATATCCTCAAAGTATATTCCGGCGGCGTCAAACTGCTTCGCGGAGCGGATATCCTTATGTCGTTTGCGGCAGCCGGGCTTGACGATAAGCTGCAGCATAATATTTATGTCAACGTAAAAAACACGATCGAAGGAAATATCATCCGCGTATCTATCGGCGGGATCGGCGGAATGACGCTGCTTGATAAGGGTACAGAGCTTTCAAAAGAAGGCAGCGTTATGTATATGAACAAGGGAACCGGAGTAACGCTTACAGGGCTTGCATATTTTGCAAAGCCTTTCAGGATTCTTTTCTGCGGTAACTCTATCACATATCACCCCGCGCTTGCCACTATAGGCTGGCCGTATTTTAATGGCATGGGCGTTCCCGAGCCTGAAATGGACTATGTTCATCAGGTCATGGCGGCTGTAAAAGGGCTGCAAGTCGGCGGCGAGCTTATTTATGAGGACGCCGAATATAAAACAATGGGTATGGGCGAGTGGGAAAAAGATTATATGTCCACGGCCGCAACTTCTGCAAATATATATAATAAGTATGCTGAGTACCGAGATTTTCAGGCTGACATTATCGTTATGCGCCTTGGCGAAAATGTAGCGAACGCGGGCGATACTTATATCAAAACCAACCCGTTCGACCTTGCGTTTGCAAGCCTTATCGACTATTTAAAGGCAGATAACGAAAATGCAAAGGTTATTGTCGGCACAAGCTATTGGGGCAGCGATAATCCGTCCAAAGAAAAGGCGTGGGACGAGGCAATGGCAAAGGTTGCCAAAGCGCGCAACTATCCGCTTATCAGGTTAGGCGATTTAGGCTCGACTTATGCCGATATCAATAACGTGACGGCGGACAGGCAGTATTATATCGATCACGGAATCGAATCAACGTTCAACGGATTTTCGGACGGAGTCAAGATACATCCCGGTATCAACGGTATGAAGGCGATTGCCGACCGTCTCAAAGTAAGTATTCTTGATCTATTAAAAGGCGGCGACGGTCACGTTCAGATGTTTAAAGACTTCTCCGATTGCAACGCGTATATCGAATACAAAAAAGGCGATGCCTCGAACGTTTCGATCGAGGAGATAGTCGACAAAAGCGCCGGATTTGTCAAGTACGATAGTATCCAATACGCAGTAGACTCTGGCTTAATTTTATACAAGCTCTACAAGGTCACTACCGACGGCGAATATTATAAGCTTGCAATCAACTATACTCAGGATCAGGCTATTTTCAAGGATGCAATGTTCAGATTTGTTTCCTTTGACACAAGCGATGCCCAAACGGTTTTGACGATGGACGACTATTTCTATTATCAGGAAGACACGACCGATCCTCGTTTATATGTCGGCGCGCAAATCAACGGATACCTGGCACTTTATCTGGCCCCTCAATACGACGAACTTTATAAATCAGATGCGAATGCTCCGGGGCATATCAATAAAGCCGAGGCGGGTAATTTCCTGCAGTTTATTAACCGCAATAACGAAAAGTTTGTTATAGACTTTAATGCAATGAGCACAAGCCTTACGGCGGTCACGCTCGGCTACGAGATATTTCCGTATGTTATTTCGTCGGGCAAGGATCTGCAAATCGTTTTAGGCAACGGCTCTGTCATCACAGTCAGAAGAGACGTTTTTGAAGTTCTCACAAGGCCCGAGGATTCGCTCTCTCTCCATAAAGGCTTATATTTTTCAGTTGCGGCTCTTACTAACGCGAACCAGCTTGAAAATGCAGGAACTTTGGAAAGCACCTATAATAAGTTTGTCAAGCTCGGCGGCAATACGCTTGCGTATAATATCAACATCAGGTATGAAGACGCCACCGGGGACCCTGTAGCGGTATTCACCGGCATTAAGGTCACGATACCCACAGGTGCGCTTGGCATCAAAGCAAACGAAACGGCAGTTCTTATTTCAGCGGAGGTTTCGCTTATTAAAAACCGCGCTCCGCAGAAGGTAAGCAAAGAAACAAACGGCTTCACGGTAAGCGGAGGATCGGTTGAACTTTCTCCATCATATTTTGACCGTACTTATATCCTTGCCAAAGATATCGCTTTAGAGGATATCGAAATAGCCTCTCAGCCTGCAAAACTTACTTATTTTGAGGGTGAAGATATCGACCTTACCGGAATGGAGGTAAAAGAAGTACTGTCCGACGGATCAAAGGTCGGCATCGCGCTTGCGTCTGTCACGACCGACTACGATAAAACCGACATAACGGCAGGAACAAGAGATGTCACCGTCACTTATTCCAAGAACGGGCAGAATTATACTGCAACGTTCGAGATTACAATTGAGGCAATAGTGATAGAAAGCATCGAAATAACCGCTCAGCCCGCAAAGCTTACCTATACTGCGGGCGAGGATATCGACCTTACCGGAATGGAAGTAAAAGAAGTACTGTCCGACGGATCAAAGGTTAACATCGCGCTTGCGTCTGTCACGACCGACTACGATAAAACCGACATAACGGCAGGAACAAGAGAGATCACCGTCACTTATAGCAAGAACGGCGAAGATTATACTGCAACGTTTGAAATTACTGTCGAGGCAGTAGTAGTTACGCTGGAAAGTATCGAAATCACGGCAAATCCGACAAAGCTCACATATAATGCAGGCGAATCGCTCGACCTGACGGGTATGACAGTCAAAGCAGTTTTCTCGGACGGCTCGAAAGTTGACATTGCTCTCACAGAAATAACAACTAATTATGACAGTACAAACAAGACTGCCGGAAAAAGAAACATTACCGTCACGTATACTGCGGACGGTGAGACGTATACTGCGGCGTTCGAAATAACCCTCAAGGCTGCGCCTAAGGCAGGCGGCTGCCGCGGAATTGCAGATGCAGGCTCTGCTGTATTATATATCACAGTTTTAGCGGCAGTTGTATTTTTGATGATAAGGAGAAAAATACATGTTTAAGAAATTATTATCGCTATTTTTATGTATGGCAATTATATTTTCAGTACCCTCGGCAGCTGCTTTTGCTCTTGTGCCAGACACTTTAAAAGGCGAGCCGGATCCGGCTCCGCCATACGCTGTTGAAGAAAGAGACGTAGAAACGGGCTATCTGCTGCGGGATAACTTCCCCGTTTCCTACCGCGCAGGCGCAAGCTGGGACAGGGTGAATATGAAACAGCCCTCCGGCGGATCAACTGCGGTCATTCAAAAAACGCAAACCTATTTTGACGCATATATGGCCAAAAATTTTGTGCCTCAATCGGCGGGCGTTATAACGATGGAGTTTAGAGGAATAATCCTCAATACTCTCCAGAGCGGTAGTATAAGGCTGGGAAATTCGGCCGCAGAAACTGAATGGGGCGTAAGGCTCAATGTGCGCAACAATATTATCTACGCTAAATCAGCTACCTTAGAAACAGAGATCGGAGAGTTTTCATCCACCGAGTATACCGGAGTCAAGCTTGTAGTAAATATCGGCGCAAAAACCTACCGTGTATTTATTAACGGAGTCGATGCCGGCGTTGATTTTACGTTCATCTCTTCTGTTTCCGACCTCGGCAGAGTTTATTTCGGAATAGATGCAGCGGCTACCGGCAGTATCCAGTTCGGTACGTTATATATTTATAAAGGCTACGCGCTGTATGAGGACCTTATTTCCGCAGGCACAGGCTCGGATTTCGATCCCACCGTCAATTATTCAAAATTAGCGACAGTTACCGCAAAATCAAACGCGGCGCAGGGAAACAACGACGGATTGCTGCCTAATATCTTAGATAATGACCTTACAACATACTGGGAACACGACAGCGTCAAATATGCGAATGCAAATTTAGCGCATATCGTTTCCAACTACGGACAAATGCGTCCTATAGATACGGTCAAAATCACTTTTGCCGCAGATTATACTCATAAGATCGCGTTTACTAAGGCAGACACCTCCAACGCATGGTCGCCGTGGGGTATGTTCAACGGCGCAAATACTCTGAACCTTACAGAGTCGACGGCGGAAGAAAGATTCGACCTTACCGGCGGGCATTATGTCGTCAAGGGCAGAACTGTAACTTTCTCGCTCGACACGCCGATGTACGTCGATCAGCTGGCAATACGGTTTGAAGCGAACGGGCTTGCCGAAAATTTCAAAACTATCAAAGTAGCCGAATACGGTACTTATTGTTTGGTAAATCCTTCAGCTGCCGCTCCCGATTTTCCCGACGACTGGGATAAGGAAGTTGCGATTGATGATACCACAAACGTCACGGCATCCCAGTTCTACGGCTACACCTCGCGCGAGGAATTCAACGTATTCAAGTTCACCGATTCCTCCGATACCGAAAACGTAACGCTTTCAAAAGACTTTAGTCTGGACGCGTCTATGAAAGCCGAGTTTAAGTTTGAGGTCGAGGACACTAAGTGCTTTAGCGAAGACATTAAAGGGATTTCTATAGAATACCTGCATGATTCAGGGAATTATTTATCCTTCTATATGCAGGGTGCGGATTTTTATTTCGGCCAGTTTGACGGTACCGGCGCGGTTTTGGCAGGAACAGAACCGCTCAAAGTAATTGATAATGTTAAAGCTGAAATATGGTATGATATCGTTCTCAACTATAACAGAGCGGCAAACAACGCCGAAATAGTTTTAAACGGTTATAATCCGCTCGGCAGATTAGTTAATATTGCTGAATCGTTTAGCAGCGGCGCGTTTACAAAGTTCTCTGCGCTGACGGGCGAAGCGGACGAGGGCGTATTCTATCTGGACGAATTAAGGATATTCAAGCGTCCTAAGGCTTCGTCCGTTCCCGCTCCCGAGCCTGCCGACACAGGCGACACTATGCTCTCAATGCAGGCTTGTACGCTTTGGCGCGAAGGAACACACGAGGGCTGGAGCCCGCTCGACCGTGACGCAATGGTTCACCGTAAGCCTATCTTAGGCTGGTACGACGAAGGCAACACAGAGGTCGCCGATTGGGAAATCAAATTTGCCGCCGATCACGGCATAGGCAATATGATGTACTGCTGGTACCATTTGCCCTCGCCCGACGGGCCGATCATGAAGAGCGGTATGGAAAGCAACCTTTGGGAAGGCGTATTCAATTCCCAGTACCGCGACTATCATACGTTCTCGCTCATGTATACAAACAACGCCGGACAGCCTACGGCTAAATCGTTCCAGGCTTTCATAGACGACTACTGGCCGTACTTTATCGAAGTGTTTTTCAAAAATCCCAATTATGCTAAGACCGCAGACAATAAACCGTTGTTCTTTATTTACGATCCTGAATATTTCATCACTCTTATGGGCGATATTTCAGGACAAAGTATCGACGGGATCCCCGACGGTGTGGCCGATATTTACGACACGCAGTATGCTTTCAAAGTGATGAACGAAAGGTGTGTCGAAGCCGGTTTTGCGGGTGTTTATATTTCCGCCGAATACAGAGGCGACAGCGTCACGAAGGTGCAGAAAATTGAAAACTGCGGGTATGATTCAGTTTTCGGCTACACATGGCATGCAGGCGAGTACAATATGAGCCAGGACAACGTTCTTGCAAAAACGCAGCAAACCATGATGGCGCAAGCCGGCGCGATAAACACCGACAGCTTCAATGTAATTCCCAACATCTCAAAATCATGGGATCCGCGCGGTTGGAATTATCAAGGCTACCTTGCGCCTTCTCCGATCTATAATTATGATTTAGAACACTACCGCCAGCTTGCGCTTTGGTGCCGCGACGTCTTAGGCGGCGCGCCAATTGCAAGCAACGGTCAAAAGATGATAATGCTCGACAACTGGAACGAATACAGCGAAGGCCATTGGCTGTTCCCCACATACGGAACGCCGTCATATAAGGGCGGAGAGTACACCTACGGGTATTTGGACGTGTTGCGCGAGGTGTTCGGAACCGGTGAATTTGCCCATACCGATTATCTGCCGCTTGAAGACGGATTCGGCCCGTACGATAGTTGGTATCCGGCGGGCTGGGACGACCAAAACGACAGTTATTTAAATCTCTACGGCAAGATACCGGAAGATAACAGCGTTTTCCTTGATACTTTCGTCGATTCCGTTATCGGTTATAACTCAGTCGAGGGAACTGCCGGGTACAGTATAAGCGGCCAGGTCGAAGGCGATGTGTATCTGATCGATGCGTCCGATTGCGCGCGCCTTGTTATCGACACGACGCTTCTTAACGCAATAAAGTCAACTGATAAGAACCTGAAAATCAAAATGCTGTACGGCACGGCCGAATTTAATAAAACAGATTTGAGCGCGGTAAGCGGCAAGCTTGATATCGTCTTAAGGCAAAAGCTTGAAATTTCCGGCGTTTATAATAAAATAAAAGCGGCGGCGGCTAATAAGTACGATATCTATAAGGGGTACGACTATCGTTTAGAAACGCGTGTTAACGGCTATCTGACTGATCTTGACCTGACGCTCACTCTCGATGCTAAGGGCGCCGACGATCTTGGCTCTGTTGCAGGTACGGTCACGAAATTGAATCTGACTAAGGCTGCAACGTTTGTTTACAGCGGAAGCTCCAACGTCGATTTGGTATTGCTTGTAAACTACAACTAATATCTGAAAATCTCAAAGGCGCCCGAATTAAACGTTCAGGCGCCTTTGAACATTGACGTAAATCAATTAGCAAGTTATAATGTTATTGTCGCTATTATCTGAAAAAATAGAGGAATCGGGTTAATGACTGATTTTGTTTGGGCGGAAAACTTCGCCGGAGAAAAAAATATTACGCTTGGATTCAGGCTTAATACAAAGCTTACGGAAGATAATGCCGTATTATATTTGCGCGCCGCAAACGTTTACCGTATCATGGCAGACGGCAAAATGATACATTACGGGCCGGCGAGAGCGGCTCACGGCTATGTTCGCGAGGACGTTATACCTTTAAAAAATTGCCGCGGAAAACATATTATAGCGGAAGTATCCGCATATAACGTAAACAACTTTTACTATGCGGACGAGACGCCGTTTTTCTGTGCCGAGATAAGGGGAAAAAACGGGGAAATAATTGCTTCAACCGAAGACTTTAAGTGTTTTCTTCTGAATGACCGCGTTCAGAAAGTTCAGCGGTATTCCTATCAGCGCGCGTTTGTCGAGCATTATAAAATGTCGTCGGACAGAGAAGAGTTTTATGCGGGGCGTGACTGCGCTTTTCCCAAATGCCGTACTCAAAAGGTCAACGCGCCACATATCATCGGCCGCGCTGCGCCGTACCCTTCATTAGAAAAGGTTTTTTTAGGGGCCCCAATTGAAGCCGGTGAAGTTTTTTATGACCCGGACAAGCCCGTTTGGAAAGAGCGCAGTATCGACAATATCGGTTTCGATATCAAGGGCTTTTATAAAGATGAAATTGGCGAGCTTTTGAGCGATACTTTAAGCCGTTTGACTTATCAAAAAGCAAGCGTCGAGGGCGGCGCGATATTAAAAAAAGATTCTTATCTGCTGTTTAAAACAGACAGGACGCTTACCGGATTTTTGGAGCTGAACGTCACGTCTCAAACCCCGTCACAGCTTTATATCGTTTTTGACGAGATAGCAAAAGAGGATTCCCAAGGTTCGTATGAAATCAATTTTTCGCGGAACAAAAGCTGCAATATTATAAAATACGAGCTTATAGCCGGGAAATATAGCTTAATCGCCTTTGAGGCGTACAGTATGCGCTATGTTAAACTCATATGCACTTTTGGCGAAATTTCAATCGATAATATCGGGTTTATAAAGTATGAAAATCCGGACGCATACAAGTTTGAGTTCAGTTGTCCGGATCCTGATTTTACCCGTGTAGTTGCGGCGGCTCAAAACACTTTTGCTCAAAATGCCGTCGATATCCTTATGGATTGCCCTTCGCGCGAAAGGGCGGGATGGTTGTGCGATTCATATTTCAGTTCCCGCGCCGAAAGGCTGTTTACGGGCGAAAACCTTATTGAAGAAAGCTTTCTTCAGAACTACGCGCTCTCGCCGCAGTTGCAGGCTCTGCCAGAGAATATGATCCCCATGTGCTATCCCTCCGATACCTTAAAAGGGCAATTTATTCCTAACTGGGCGATGTGGTATATAATCGAGCTTGAAGACTATTTGATACGCACGGGAAAGCGCGGGCTTATAATGGAGTCAAAACAAAAAGCGGACGGAATAGTCAGATATTTCGAGCAGTTTGAAAACTCCGAGGGGTTGCTCGAGGATTTGAAAGGCTGGGTATTTGTTGAATGGAGTCAGGCGAATAAGTTTGTAAACGGAGTCAATTTTCCTTCAAATATGCTCTACAGTAAAATGCTTTCTTCCTATGCCGCGCTCTACTATGACGATAACGCCCGTATCAAAGCTCAAAAGATAAAAACTCAAATAATAAAAAAATCTTTCAACGGTGAATTTTTTGAAGACAATATGATCCGTTCAAGCTCAGCAGAACTCATTAAAACCGGAAATATTACCGAAACATGCCAATACTACGCATTTTTTTGTGATGTAGCGGACAAAAAAGAATTCGGAAAATTGTACGATATAATGTTTTCTATGTTCGGAATGCAGCGTGAGGAATCAAAGGTTTATCCGAATGTTTTCAAGTCCAACGCATTTATAGGCAACTATCTGCGCCTTGAATATTTGCGCCGGACAGGCGAGGTAGCTAAAGCATTAGCTGAATGCAAAAACTTTTTTCTTTATATGGCGGACTCAACCGGCACACTTTGGGAGCATTCCGCAGTTGAGGGCAGCCTTAACCACGGTTTTGCATCGTACGCGGCAAACTTTATAATCGAGGCCGTCACGGGTATAAACAGAACAGGGCAAAACGCCGTATATCTGCGTGCTCCTGCGGTCATAATGGATTGCGAGGCGCTTATACCGGCGGGCAACGGCAATTTTATACATGTATTATTCGACGGGAAAAAGAGGGAAATCATTTTGCCGGGAAATTTTCAAAAAGTTGAGGCGGATAACTAAAAATGAAACAAAACATACTAATTTTAATGTGCGATCAGCTGCGATACGACGCGCTTTCAATCAACGGAAACAAGACTGTATCAACGCCCAATATGGATTCGATCGCAATAAACGGAGTAACTTTCGACAACGCTTATTCCTCTTGTCCGGTTTGCGTGCCTGCCCGCTACGGGATCATGAGCGGCTGTCTGCCCGATAAAACTAACGTTTATTCGAATTTTTTTCCGTCCAACACAAGCGTTGAGCAAAACTGCGGCGGATATTTGCCGCGCCTTATGAAAAATGCCGGTTACCGTACGTTCGGCATAGGGAAGTTCCACACTATCCCGATGAAGGAAGATTTAGGATTTGACGTTCATCTGCATTCAGAGGAGATATGGAGCAATCCAAAGCAAAAGTTTGAGGACGATGATTACTGCAAATTTCTATATTCCCACAAAGAGTATGCCCACGTCGAACAACCGCACGGTGAGCGCAGCGATATGTATTATGTTCCCCAGACGCGCGCCTTTCCGCAAAAAGTTTGCGTTGAAAATTGGCTGACTGAAAACGCGGTAAAAGAAATAGAAAAAAGCACGCAGCCGTTTTTGGGTTTTCTTTCATTTATCGCGCCGCATCCTCCGTTCGCGCCGCCGGTTCCCTACAACAGAATGTTTGATCCCGATAAGATGGACGCGCCTTCTTTAGGCGATAAAAAAATCGACTTTCTCGATGCTCAGATCCCGTTCATGAACCGAATAATATGGGCGGACAATATAAACACGTATCAGGCTAAGGCTCTCAAAGCGCGATATTATGCTCAAATAAAATATATCGACGATTGTATCGGCAGGATACTGGAATCACTCAAAAAATCAGGAAAAGCGGATAATACGCTCATTATCCTCACGTCAGATCACGGCGACCATTTGGGCGATCATAACGCGTGGCAAAAGGAATCGTTTTTTGAGCAATCTGCTAAGATCCCTTTTCTTTTGAGTTCTCCCGCTCTGAAAGAAAATTGCATAAGGAACAATATGCTTGTTTCTTTGACCGATTTACTCTCGACATGCGCGGGCAGTGATATGCGCGACGGGATCGATCTTGTTCAAAATCTCAATAATGGATCTGAGCGCGCACACCTGTTTTCTTTCTACGGCGAGCCCGGAACATCAAAGTTTAAAGCGATGGTCCGAAAAGATGAATACAAGTATATTTTCTGTGCAAACGGTAATATTCATATGCTTTTTGACCTTAAAAACGATCCCGGCGAAACGGTTCTCGCAAACGGTTCAAGGCCGACAATTTTAAATGATATGAAGGCTTTGCTTATCGATAAATGTAAAAACAGCTCCGGGTTAAAACCGGCGCTGGGTGAAAACGGCTTTTTAAGTTTTGACTACAGTATCCCCGAAAAGCCTTCAAGGATTTTACAGTTTGATACGGCAACGGGAGTAAAAAACTTTATTGTATAATATTTATTTAATATATTTTTATCAAGAAGCATTCCTAGAAATCAAAGCAAGCTTTCATTTCTAGGAATGCGCCCGCCGCAAAAGGTTTAAAACCCCGCCGTCTTTTAGGCGGAACAGCACGCCGTAGGCGTGGGGTGCAGAGCTTGCTCTGCGGTTTAATACCATTTATTCTTCCTCAAAAGCCAGCGACGGGCCGTATTTTGCCAGCGTTACCATAATATAGTTGGTTATACAGTTATCATTGCACTTATATGCGTTTTTCCAAAGCTCTTTGTAGAGTTTTTTAATTGTGTCCTTATATTCCGCTTCGTCGATCCTGTTCACAGTTTCGTTTTTGTCGATCCGCAAATCATAGAACTCGTCAAAGTCAAACCCGTTGAACACGAGTTTGTATTCCTTATTAAACACGCTTCTCTGCATTCCGTACAACTCATTGCCGTTGGACTGAGTGAACAGATATTCTCTTAATTTTTCGGCTTTTTCTTCGATCAGCGGTTTGAGGCTCAATCCCGCGACAGGGTCATGATCAACACCGGCATACTCCAGGATCGTAGGAAAAAGATCTGTAATGCTTACAAGCGCGCCGCATTCTTTTTTTGCCGCGCTAACCGCGCCGCCGCCTATAACGAGCGGAATATGATACGCTCCGTCAAAGCAGGGCAATCCCTTTGCAAACATCCCGTGTTCGCCGAGGTAATCGCCGTGATCCGATAAATAAAAAATAAGAGTGTCCTCATATTTGCCGGATTTTTTTAGCGCTTCCACAACTAAGCCGAACTTATCGTCGCAGTAAGTACAGAAAGCAAGGTAATGCCGGATCGCTTCTTTTGCCTCATTTTCACTAAGCTGAGCGAACCTTTCTCTTGTGCGACGGTAAAGATTAGGTTTGTCTTTCATTTCATCGTAAAAGCTTTCCGGTAAGTCTATTTTATCCGGATCGTACATATCAAGGTATTTCCGCGGCACGATATACGGATCGTGCGGCGCGTTTATGCTTGTGTACAGAAAAAAGGGTTCGTCTTTTTGCGCGGCGGCGTCGATATAGCGCACAGCATTGTCAATTATCGAATCGTCGTTAAATATATTGTCCTTTGTTCCGTAGATCGCATAAGGCGGATACCCTTCGCGTAGAAGCTGTCCGCCCAGCCGGTTGTTTTCGTCGGCAGTGCCGTAAATATTCAATACGGGGTTGACCTTGCTTTTGTCCTCATATTGCAGCCAATGCCGCTTATTTAATGTAAAGTCACCGGTAGGATCGGGTTTTATATCAGGAAATGAATAGTCAAAACCCCGCATTTTAGGCGTTGAAAGTGCGGAAACGTGCCATTTGCCCGAAAAATAATTAGTGTATCCGCTCCCGCTCAAGTATTGCGGGAACAGTTTTATGTGTTCAAACAAATCTGCGGAATGACGGTTGCCGCAATTCACATTATTCCAAACTCCGTGATAGGACGGATATTGCCCTGAAAAGAACGAGGCGCGCGAGGGGCAGCAATGCGGCGCGGTGCAATATGCGTTTGTGAAAGAAATTCCGCGCTCAAACATTTTATCAAGGTTCGGCGTAATTGCGCGTTCAAACGGCGGTACTGTGTCAAACCGCTGATGATCCGTCATAAAAACTATTATATTAGGCCTTTTCATTATTTGCTTCTCACAAGCTCCGAAATTTCAAGTCCCGTGTCGTAATCAAGCTGACGCGGTTCGTACTCAAGATCTTCGCGCTGGCGCGTTTTTTTTGTGTACCCGAAGCATACGTTTTTTGACTTATGCCAAGCGCGCTCCTCCCAATAATATCCGCGGAACGGGTCGCGCGTGTTGTTCATATTATCGATCAGACTGTCAAAAAGCCGTTGGCGCGTTTCAAAATAATCAGGGTTTTCGATCTTATTGTCCATTTCGTACGGATCGTTTTTGAGATCGTACAGCTCATCTGATGTCATCAGATTTATAACAAGTTTAAATTCGCCGTCAGTCACCGCGCGTATGGGCTGATAGCCCATAAAGCCGTCGTGATCGGTCTCATAGCGCGTGTATTCCATAAAAATATTGCGCTTATGATTTGCGGCGGGGTTAAGAATGATATCCGAGATGTCTTCGCCTTCGATGCATCTGGACACAGGCGCATCAAAATATTTTAAGACTGTCGGTACTACATCCACATGGCTGACGGGAATGCTGCATTTTGCGTGCGGCAGCGATCTGTTGTACCAGATGAAAGGTGTATTAGTGATTTCTTCGTACATCGCCGCGCCCTTATCGTTAAGACGGTGCGAATTAAGCAGGGTCCCGTGGTCGGAAGTATAAAGGATAGTAGCGTCGGGGCAAAGCTTGTACGCGCACTCAAGAACGCGTCCGATTTCGTGGTCGATATAGCTGTTGTTTGCAAAAACCTGCGGAAACTTCAGCTCTAGAGTGTCCGGATCTTTGTTGCCGTTCACTCTCGCCCACACCTTGTGATGCTCGGGTTTATTCTCCAAGTTGTCCCAAATGTTAGGAGTTTTCGGAAAGCGATAGTCCTTGAACTTATTTAAAAAACGCTCCGGCGTAACGTAAGGGTGGTGAGGCTCATCGTATGAAACCGTAAGGAAAAAATCCCCGCCCTTATATTCATTCAAAAAATCGACGGCTCTGTTTGAGCATCTGTTGCCGTAGGTAAAGCTGTCGTCTATCCCTGAGTTTTCAGTCGGCGGAACCTTACGGCTGAATAAGCGTTCTTCTTGTGTCAGTTCTTCAAGGTAATTGCGCATATCGTACCAGTATTTTTCCAAATATCCCTCGTCCGCGCGGCCCAAACCGAAGTAGTCGCCTCCGTCAAGATGATATTTCCCGATATATCCGCACGGTATTCCCTTGTCCGAAAGCCTTTTTCCTATACTGCGTACATTTTTTGCGTATGCTACCGAATTTGCAATGCAGCCGTTTGTGTGAGGATAAAGGCCTGAAAACAGAGCCGACCGCGATGGGCCGCATACCGGCTGAACGCAGTAACCTTTCTCGAACATGATACCGTTTTTACACAGCTTATCCAAATTAGGCGTTAGTGAGCCGTTATCCTTATACGCGTCTATCATATCTTTGCGCTGTGTGTCAGTCATTATTATGATAAATTGTTTTTTATCCGGACGTACGCCTTCCGGCAGCTTTTCGTGGTTTTCTTTTTTTGTTTTCATCTTCATATTCCTCAATCCTTATCTAAAAATACTTTTTTCGCCGCCTTCAAATAGCCGTAACCGTAAAGCTTATCGGGAAGCAAATAGCTTGACTCTGTCCATTCGTTCCAACTGTTCACAGTGATCAGCGGCAGACTTGTTTTTCTGTCGTCTATAAATTTTCGCGCGAACGCAAATGCCTTTTCAACCTCTTGCGGAGTATTTTCCGTAAACTCAACGCCGCGGCGGTTTTCAAAGCGGGGAGAAGAATCCCAGCCTACGCTCACATGCGGGCAATACGGAGTTTTATAGCATTTTGCAATTTGTTCCATATATTTAAAAGCCTCTTTTACAACTTCGCCGTAAACCTTGCCGGCAGGAGAGATATAATGGATGTACTGGTAGTGGGTCGCGCTGTCGAAGCTTAGCTTTTCAAAATCATCTTTTGAAATATCATTATTATCGCCAGCGACTCCGGAGGCTGAAAACAGCATTGCCTTTTTCAGGATTGCTTGCAAATGCAGTCCTTTCAGTCCTCTTAAAACGGCCTCTTTTCTAAGCCAATCCAACGCCTTAATAGTTTCGTCAATGCCGCCGAGCCCGTTAATAAGGTTAGCAAGGTCATAGATGCAGAAAACCGGACATCCGTCAATCTTATAATAGGAAGGCTGCTTAAGATACTCTTCTATCAAGCGGACGGCAATTTTTTTAAAGCCGTTAAAGTCGGTGCAGCCTTTCCAGATCAGATCTTTTTTTCCGCACATTTTATCGGAAAGCCGCTTATCCCATGTAAAGTTTACGTCATGGTTTGCCCACATAAGATAAAAATTCACTTTACTATTGTTTTTCGCTTTCAAATAACCATTATTGAGGCAGCTCTCCAAAAAAGGCATACCGTCGTAGCAGTACCAGTCATAAATAAAAACATTTATTCCGTGCTGTGCGGCAAGCTCGATCTGCTGCTCCATGACTGCGGGGTCGGACTCGTCCTGATACCCCAGTAGCGGCACGCGCGGTTGGCGGTGCCCCTCGTAATATGGCCTCGCGCTTTTCACAGTCTGCCATTCGCCGTTTCCCTCCGGCCAGAATATCGACGCTCTCGCGTCGTAAGCATAAGCCGGCCAGATATATGCGGCAACATCGTATTTTTTCATTAAGTCCTCCATAAATTGCGTTTGACTTTGTACAAGTTTGCGGTAGTCGAACCTTTGCGTAAATCGTATAAAACTGCTTTATTAAAAACTTATTATGGTTTATAATATATGAATGGAAAAGACGGATACATTATCTTTATTAATTAAACCGGCGTCGGGCGCGTGCAATATGAGGTGTTCATATTGTTTTTATGCAGACGTCAGCAATATAAGAAAAGAAAAAAATATGGGGATGATGAGTAAGGAAACGTCCGGGGATTTAATACGAAAGGCTTTTGAAACAAATGCCCGCAGCATCAGCTTTGCTTTTCAGGGCGGAGAACCTTTGCTCGCCGGACTTGAATTTTTCAGCAATTTCGTATCCCTTGTTGATCATTATAATAAGAGCGGCGCGGCGGTTTCGTATGCTGTTCAGACTAACGGAACGATGATAAGCGATGAATTTGCCGGATTTTTTAGTAAAAATAAATTTCTTGTCGGAGTTTCCGTAGACGGATATAAAGATATTCACGATCATTTCCGTCGTTTTCCGGACGGCAGAGGTTCGTTTTCTGAAGTTCTTGCGGGTATTGCTCTTTTAAAAAAACATAACGCCGATTATAATATCCTTACGGTGCTTAATAATACTATTGCCAAGCATATTGCAAAAATTTATAATTTTTATAAAAAGTCAGGTTTTGAGTTTTTGCAGTTTATTCCTTGTATCGACGATTTCGGCCATGCAGGCTCTCCCGCGCTTTCGCCGCAAATGTATGCGTACTTTTTGAACACCTTATTTAATTATTGGTTTGAAGATTTTATTGAGGCAAGATATATTTCGGTGCGCCACATCGACAATTACGTCAATATTCTGCTTAACAGGCCTCCTGAAAACTGCGCTATGGGCGGCAGATGCGGTCAATATTTCACAGTTGAAGGCAACGGCAGTTTATATCCGTGTGATTTTTACTGTACCGATAAGTACAAACTCGGTTCTGTTTACGATCCGGAGCCGTTCCTCATCAGTCCGGAGCACAACGCGTTTATAGAGGACTCGTTTTTGATAGGGGAGAACTGCCGGAAATGTAATTACTATTTTATCTGCCGAGGCGGTTGTAAACGCGACAGAGAGCCGGACTATCTGAAAAATAGATATTGCTCAGCCTACAAAGCCTTTTTTGATGCGTCTTTGAATAAGCTCCGCTATGTCGCGGAGGTTATCGCGCGTAGGTAAAGTACATCACACTAGGGGATAAGGCGAATCGAATAAAGCGAAATACGGCAGGTTTTTTTTGAATAAAAGGTGAATTGCAGCGTCCTTACGTCTTTTCTTACGGCGGCGGGACATTCTGCTTTCCCGGACGGGCGATACAGCTCGGTCAATGGCAGGAAAATCGTCTGTATGCCTTTTTTGAGCGGAACAAACGGCTTGCCCTCGTGCGCCGCTCGGAACATATAGGGTATGCTTTCAGCCGTCATAAAATGTATTCCGTTAAAGTTCACATATTCCGACGAAGATTCAAGCGTAATTTCGAGCGCGCTATAATTCTCTAAGCTAAGATTTTCCATCGGAACGGTCAACAACGGCGAAACCGAAAAGCAGAAATTATTTTTCTGATCGCGCCGGTATTCAAGCCTAAGGCAGCGTCTTTTCAAAGTTTTTGAGTAAGCCGTTTTCAGTTTAAGGCGTTTTGTGTAAAACCATTCGCCTTGTCTCCAGACCGGCCGCGCGAAAATCCCTCCGAAATCCGGCTGAAATGCGGCTGTCACTCCGTCAGTTCCCTCGCAATACATAAACTGAGGAAAAGGATAACGCCGCTCCGTTGCGGGATTTACAGTATTGTCCGTACGGAAAGGCAGAAGCGCGATATTTTTGCCGTTCACGACATTGCATTTATAATTATACGGAAAAAACGCGTAGCTTACAGATATTAAGCTCTGATTATTTTTGCCGCTCACGGTTATTTCGTCCGGCGCTGTAATGACTGCGTCAGCCGCAAAGTAAATTCCGTTTTCACCGCAGGCTTCAAAGCCTTTTAGTTTTTCATTGCCGCAAGCAGTCAATCCGCCGCAAACATTGCCGAACCTTAAAACGCATTTATCTTTAACGAAATCAAATGATTTTAAATATGCCGCCTTAAAGCCGTCGGGAGTTTCTAAATTAGAATACAGGATGTTTGCCGCTAGAAGAGCAAGATGCTTTTTATTTATCGGATGGATATTTGCGCTGTTCGGGTTGTGTTTATCCAGCCAGCGGGGCATTATGTTATACTGCGGCACAATAAAAATGCCGGGCTCTTCTTTTAGTGTGTCAATGCTTTCATTAAGAAGGTTGACTGCGAATTTATGAGAATGATAATTCATCAGAGCTAAATGAAACAGGCAGAAAGTCAGCTCGGAGTTATCAAAATGCGTCCGATAACTTGCTATTAAACTTTTCAGCGCAGTTCTGTAGTAAAGCGTATTTTCATAACTCTGACAATCGCCCTCGCCTTGATACCAAAGCACCGCTTTAAATTTAAAGGGTTTAAGCGGCGCGATTTTTTCATTGTAAATTCCGCACATCTGACTGTGGCTGCGCTTATTTTTCGGGTCGTTATATTGATCCTCCCCTAAATAGAATCCGCGTTCTTTCAGGTTATCCAAAATCAGGGGATCAGATTCAATTACCTCTTTTGACAGATGCGCGTCAATTGTGGTCCCGCCGACGGAAACGTCAATTAATCCTACCGGAATGCCGGTTTTTTGTGAATACTCAAAACCGAACATTATGCCGAGTCCCGACATCGCTTTTAGAGCAGTTTTATTTTTAACGGTCTGCCATTTAACGGTTTCTTTGCCGCATTGCTTGATTTCAGTTAGCTTTGTTGAGGAACGTGTAACTTGCCCGTCTGTATTTTTTTCGTCGGGGATAAGTAAAAACCTTATTTTTCCAGAATTTGTTTTTAAGATTTCGCGCGAGTTTTCCATATTCGCTACAGAATATTTCATATTAGACTGGCCGGCAAGCAAAAAAACGTCGCCGAATAAAATATTATCAAGCGTTTGCGTGAAAGAACTGGCAGCTACGCTCAATAAATACTTAGTTTGTCCGCCTGAAACGGGAGGAAATAACAAGGAAAAACGGCCGTCATCACTACATACAGCGCAGGCATTAAAGTTATGCGTTTTTGAATAAAGACAGCCTGTCACAGTTTCCCCGGGATTCGCCGTTCCGTTAATGCAAAAGGTGCGATCTCGTTGCAAGAGCATATCGCTGGTGAAAATATTATTAAGCATATCAACGTTTCCTTAAAATATAGTATGTATTTCTATGCACAAAAACACATACTGTAATTATATTTTATAATTATAATACCGTTTTTGTAAATTGATATATATGCTAATTATATGGACTTTTTTGCTGTCAGAAAAAAATCGCAACCAGTCTGATTTAATTTGGTTTACTCAATGTTTTCACGGTATTCCTTCGGCGTCACTCCCAGATATTTTTTGAAAATGCGCGAAAAATAAAGATTATCGTCGTACCCGACGCAAGATGATATAGTCTTAAAGTACATATCTGTATTTTTTATCAGGGCGCAGGCCTTCTGAAGCCTGAGCATTATCAGATATTTAGAAAAAGGCATATTCAGTACGGAAGTAAAAAGGCGGGAAAGGTAATTGGGATTGATATTCAGCGCAGCAGATACCTCGATTAACGTAAGGGAGGCTTTATTATAATTCAGCTCGATATATGAGAGTGCTTGAGTGACATAGTCTTTCATCAGGTTTTTATTATATTTTTCATTTTTGCGTCTTTCCTCTATTACGGTGGAAAGTATGTCAAGAATGATAGCAAGCGCCTTTATGTCGATAGAAGAACTCAGTTTTTTGAGTGACTCTAATCTTTCAAAGGCGTGCTTGATAACCTCTGAACTAGCTTTGTAGATAGGATTTGCAACAGAAAACATACATCTTTCAACGTAATTTTTCGCATTTTTACCCGAAAACGCCGTCCAATAATATTCCCATGGTTCGTTAATATCTTGCTGGTAAGAAAGCTTTTCGTTCGGAAAAAGCATGAACATAGTATCTTTAGAAATTTCGAAGGTTTTTCCGCCTATAGTAAAAGTGCCTTTGCCGCTTGTCACATAGTGCAGCACGTAATAGCCAAGCACCTGCGGGCCTTCGGGCGGTTTATTAGCCGCACATTTCTCATGACCGCAGGTCAGCGCCCAAAGATCGCTGTAAGGGTCATTCCCGATGCCGAAGTATGTCAGGGCGTGGTAAATATCATTTTTGATGTTCGGTACATTTTCCTGTTTAATGCTCGGCTTTTGATCGACAGACATAAATAATAAACACCTCCCATACGCATAAAAATGTCGCTGCTATGTAAATATTATAGTACTTTTTTAAGATAAAGTAAAGATTATTAGTATCTGTAAATCATATCACAAAAATCCATAAAAATTATATTTATATCGATTTACACCGATTGCTTTTTGTGTTTAAATATAAGCAGGAACATTTGGCGGGAGAAATGAATTGCATATCGCTTTGATGATAATTTTATATT
>JAVBKW010000036.1:0-54413 GCA_031553855.1 Eubacteriales bacterium
AAACGACTCAATAACAACTTCGTTGTTGGCGTTCGCGCTGCGCGCTCGGCTAAGCGAGTACGTCTATGTACACTCAATCGTCGTTTTGCCGTCTGTTGCCCGTCTCTAACCCCTTCTTGAAACAGCCTACTAACACAAAAACAAGAAAAAAGGGGCTGTCTCACGAGTTTTTTTCTCGTGAGACAGCCCCATAAGTTTATTTTATATTTTTTATTAAATTTGCTGTACAAAAAAATAAATAGCTGTATAATGATATAAAAACCATTTTTTTAAGGAGCAAAAAGTTTATGAAGGCAACAGAACGTTTTAAATTGATGATGCAGGGGAAAAAAATCGACAGATTGCCTTGTATAGAGTGGGCGCCGTGGTGGAATGTTACTATCGACCGGTGGCAAAAGGACGGGTTAAAGCTGCCGTTTAGACATCTTCCGAATGAAATTCTGGATATTCAGAGGCATTTTGGGCTTGACGGTTGTATCCAGACTTGCTTTCACTACCGCACCGCAGAAACGCCTGTTGCCGTCTCTCATGGAGCGGGTATAATGAAAACCGCGGCGGATTATCTAAAAATAAAAAAGACTATGTACCCCGCGCCTGAAAAAACAGTAGGAAAAGAGCATTTTGACTGGCTTAAAAAAATATCGCAGGACGACGGCGACGCCGTTAACTTTTTTACGGTAGAAGGCTTTTTTTGGATGCCGCGTGAGCTTTTCGGAATAGAATCGCATCTTTTTAGCTTTTATGATGAGCCTGATCTCTATAAGGAGATATGCGGCGACTATGTAACATGGCTTGAAAAAATCATAGAGTATATCGGGAATAATTTCAATTTCGACTTTATGAGCTTTGCAGAGGATATGAGTTACAACCACGGCCCCATGCTGTCTTATGATACGTTCACTGAATTTTTGCTGCCTTTTTATAAAAAAATTATTCCGTCTATCAAAAAAATAGGAGTTCCGGTATTTATCGACAGCGACGGAGATATTACAAAAGCGGTAGACTGGTACTCAGAGACCGGCGCAAACGGAATGTTTCCCTTAGAGCGTCAGGCGGGCGTTGACGTAAGCCTCTATATCAAAAAACAGCCTGATATGTTCTTTTTAGGCCATTTTGACAAAATGTGTATGAAATTCGGCGAAGAGGCGATGAGACGCGAATTTGAAAGGCTTCTTCCGAGCATGAAAACAGGCCGACTGATCCCGGCTGTCGATCATCAGACTCCGCCGGACGTTTCAATAGAAAACTATAAAATATACTGCTCGCTTTTAAAGGAGTACGCCGTAAAAGCAGTTCAATAAAAATAGGCTTTTGAATAACACGGTTAAAAGGTTCCGCGTGCTGCAAGGCAGCTAAAGTCATTTTGAAATATCGTAATAAAGCTTATTGCCAAGGCCCGCCCTCCACTCGGGGGACGGCCTTTTTTCTGTTACGATACCGCTTATAGATTCAAGCCCGGAAATCCGTGAAAAAGATACCGAGCCAAGCTTTTCGCTCACGGCTAAAAGATAGCTGCGTTTGCTGTGCTTTATCATAAGGCGGCGCAAGTGCGCCTCGTCCTCGCTTAAATCCGTGAGCCCGTTCTCTAACGAAACGCCGCGGCAGGAGAAAAATGCCGAGTCAAAATGCAGGTTTTCTATACTCGAGGCCGCGGCAGGGCCGATAAAACTTAAGGAATTTTCGCGCAGCATACCTCCGGTGCAGTAAATTTTTGCGCCGGAAAGCTGCGAAAGCAATATAGCTGTTTTTGCGCCGTTTGTAACTATTTTTAGCCCTTTTTTCGGAATCAGGCCGGGAATTATATGGGCTGTGGTGGAAGAAGAATCCAGCATTATAGTGTCGCCGTCGGATACAAACTGCGCGGCGAGCAGCCCGATAGTTTCCTTTTGAGCCTTAAATTCCGTTTCCCGCACAAAAAGAGGTATCTCGCTGTCGGGGCCGGACACCGGAACCGCGCCTCCGTACGTGCGTTTTATTAATCCCAGCCTTGCAAGCTCGTTTAAGTCGCGCCGGATCGTCGCCTCGTTTATAAACAGCATCTTGCTTAAGGCGGAGACGTTTGCGCCGCCTTTGTCTTTTATAAATTTAAGTACGGCGTTCCTGCGTTCCTCTGGGATCAGGTCGGCAAAAGGGCTGTCCCAATTTTCAATTTTGTTCATTTTAGTTATTTTTTCTCCGATACAATGTTTAATGTTGTTCGATTAATATACTTTACGGCATATATTGCGCAAGACTTAATATTAGTATACAATTATTTCAAGCAGGAGTAAAGAAAATTCTGCTTAAACGGAGATAATTATGGAACTTTCATTATCAGTAAATCTCGGCTTTGCAATCAACAAGTATTTCGAGCCTGAAGTTTGGCCGAAAACCGTCAGAAAAATGGGGGCGGACAAAGTCCAGTTTGTCGCCGACGTCCTTGACCCCAGACTTCCTAAAGACTGGGTAGACAAGCAACTCGACAAAACTCTTGAGTCAATGAAAGAAAGCGGCGTGAGTGTTACGAGTATTTTCACAAGCGCGTTTACACGCATCAACCACCTCATGCATCCCGATGCCGAGGCGCGCAAAATATATCTGAATATTTTCAAACGCTTTTTTGATATGGGCGCAAAGCTGGGAGCAAAATCCGGAGGGAGTCATTTCGGAATAATGACTTTTGCGGATTTCCAGAACGAAAGCAGGCGCAAGTTCCTGATAGACGAGGGCGTAAAGAACTGGCAGGAGCTAAGCTGCTACGCAAAAGAGATCGGGTTTGATTTTATAACATTCGAGCCTATGAGCGTAGAGCGTGAAATGGCTAATACCGTTGAGGACAGTCTGTATCTTATGAACCGCGTCAACGATAAAAATTCGGGCGTGCCTATGCGCCTTATCATAGACATAGGGCACGCGCCTCATCCCGACCAGCGCGACCCGTATATCTGGCTTGAGCGCGCGGGCAAATATTCGCCGATCGTTCATCTTCAGCAGTCGCAGCTTGGAAAGTCGCTGCACTGGCCCTTTACAAAACAGTATAACGAGCAAGGCCACATTAAAGCGGAAAAAGTCATCGAAAGCCTGAAAAAAGGCGGAGCAGAAAAGTGTGAGCTTTGTTTGGAGCTTGCGCACCGCGAACACCGCGATATCGAGCCGCTTATAATACCGGATCATATCGAAAGCCTTGCATACTGGCGGCCTTTTGTTGATGCGGAAAACAATAAGGGGACGAAGTAATGAAAGCGTTGAATTTAAAGGCAGTCAATGAGCTAATATATGAGGAGCTGCCGTCCCCGCAGAACAAGGCCGGAGAGGTTTTAGTTCAAATAAAAGCCTGCGGCATTTGCGGCAGCGATATACCGCGCGTTATGACTAAGGGTACGTATCATTTCCCGACAGTAGTCGGCCATGAGTTTGCAGGACTGATAGTAAAGGCCGGAGAGGGCGTAGACCAAAAGCTTGTGGGAAAAAAGGCGGCGGTGTTCCCGTTATTGCCGTGCTTTTCCTGTGAAATGTGCAAAAAAGAGCAGTATGCCTCTTGCGCCGATTACAATTATTTCGGCAGCCGCTGCGACGGAGGGTTTGCTCAATTCCTGGCCGTTCCTCTGTGGAATTTAGTTTTAGCGGACGACAACGCCGATTATGAGGAGCTTGCTATGACGGAGCCATGCGCCGTCGCTCTGCACGCTCTTAATGCCGGTAAAATGAAAAAAGGCGATACTGTTGCGATAGTAGGCGCCGGGCCTATCGGCGTGATGATCGGCCAATGGGTGAAAATCAAAGGCGGAAAGCCCATTCTTATAGACGTGGACCCGCGTAAAATCAAGTTTGCCCAAAACCTTGGATTTGAATTATGTTTTGCGGGCGGTACTGCGGAGGCTGCGGCTTTTATTAAAAACCATACGGGCGGCGCCGGAGCGGACGTCTGTATCGAGGCCGCCGGATTTGCGAGCGCGCTTGAAGGATGCCTTTACGGAGTACGGCCGTTCGGTTCTGTTGTGGCAATGGGAAACCCGGCGTCAGATATGAATATCAGTCAAAAGGCGTATTGGGAGATATTGCGAAAACAAATCGCTCTCTACGGCACATGGAACAGCGCGTACGGCAGTCTTGAAAACGACTGGAAGGACGTTATAAAAGCGCTTGAAAAGCGCCAACTTAATCTCAAACCCCTGATAACCCACCGCTATAAGCTGTCCGACGGGCGCGCGCCTTTCGATATGATGGCGGGTAAAACAGAGTTTTATAGTAAAGTTATGTATGTTATGGAGGATAAATAATATGGCTGAAATAAAAATTCCTAAAATGATGAAAGCGTCGGTTTATACCGGCATCGACAAAATGTCGGTGCAGGAAATACCTGTGCCGGAGCCCGACGATAACAGCGCGCTTATGCGCGTGCGCGCCTGTGCGGTATGCGGCAGCGATATCCGGATTTTCCATTCAGGAAATAGCCGCGTAAATCCTCCGCAGACGTTAGGCCACGAGATTTCCGGCGAGATCGTAAAAGTAGGAAAGAACGTCACGCGAGTAAAAATAGGCGACCGCGTTGCAATCGGAGCGGACGTTCCGTGCGGCGAATGTATTTTTTGTAAGGCCGGTATCGGCAATAATTGCCAAATAAATTACGCTATGGGCTACCAGTTTGCGGGCGGATTTGCCGAATATATGCTGCTCAACAGTACGGTTATGAATTACGGCCCGGTCACTAAAATTCCGGACAACGTGAGCTTTAACGAGGCTTGCCTTGCCGAGCCTCTTGCCTGCGTGCTTAACGCTTTGGAGCTTGCGCCCGTCAAGCTTAACGACGTAGTAGTTTTAATAGGCGCGGGGCCTATCGGGCTTATGATCTGCGAAGTCGCTAAAAATATGGGCGCGAGTAAGGTCATACTTGTGAACCGTTCGCGCCCCAGGCTCGATATCGCAAAAAAACTCGGACTTGCCGACGTATTTATTTGCAGCGGCGAGGAGAATGCGACAAAACGAATATTAGAAGAAACTGGCGGTTTGGGCGCGGACGTTATATTTACAGCCAATCCCAGCCCTGAATCGCAAGCCGACGCCGTTAAAATGGCTAAAAACCGCGGCCGCGTGAATTTCTTCGGCGGTCTGCCTAAAGATAAAAGCATTGTTCCTATTGATACGAATATCATTCACTATAAAGAGCTTTTTATTACCGGCGCGCACGGCAGTATGCCGCATCAGCACGCGCTTGCCGTAGGACTTATCGCAAGCGGGCGCATAAATATCAAAAAGTTCGCTACGCACGCCTTTAAGCTTGACGAGATACTGACCGCCTTTAAAACGGCAGAGGAACACGCGGGCTTAAGAGTTATCGTAAATCCGTAAAACAAACTAGAAAAGAATTCATCATCGGATTGCCGCTACGCTTGGATTTGCCGCCTCTCTCACGTATTAAATATACGCTCGGTCGGCGTCAAAACCAACTGTTGCGGCACTCCCGACGCGTCTTCTTTCCTAGTAAAATATGCGTCGGCAAAAAGCCGACAGCAGACACAAGGAGAAAATATAATGCTGAAACCTAAAATATCGGCGTCGATGATGTGCGCGGATTTGCTGCATTTGGAGCGCGACGTTAAAGAGCTTGAAAAAGCCCAAATCGAATATCTGCATTTCGATATTATGGACGGGGTGTTTGTGCCTAACCTCATGCTCAATAACGAGATGATGAAAGCGGTGCGCCGCGCCACAAGCATTCCTTTCGACGTGCATCTGATGATAGTCAATCCGGAAACAAAAATAGAGTTATTCGATTTGCGCGAAGGCGATATCGTCAGCGTGCATTACGAATCGACGCCGCATGTACAGCGCGCTCTGCAGCGCGTAAAGGCGTCGGGTGCAAAAGCGGCGGTAGCTTTGAATCCGGCAACTCCGGTAGAGAGCGTCAAATATCTGCTTGCCGATGTGGATATGGTGCTTTTGATGACGGTCAATCCCGGTTTTGCAGGGCAAAAACTGATCCCTCAGACGCTGCAAAAGATAGCGGATATGCGTAAGTTCCTCGACGATGCGGGTTATCCCGGTATTTCGCTGCAGGTGGACGGCAATTGCAGTTTTGAAAACATTCCCAAAATGCTGGCCATGGGCGCGGATAATTTCGTTGTGGGCAGCAGCAGCGTTTTTGCAACAAACAGCACTATCACCGATGCGGCGCTCAAGCTGCGCGATACGTTTAAAAAGGCGGTAAAATAATGAATACGCAACAAATATACAAGTACGCAAAAGAAAAATATGCTCAATTCGGGATAGATACCGAAAAAGCTATGAACGCAGCCGCAAAAATTCCGGTCAGCCTGCAATGCTGGCAGGGCGACGACGGAATAGGCCTTGAAAACCGTCAGGATGCTATCAATACAGGCATCATGGCTACAGGAAACTTTCCCGGAAGGGCGCGGACGGCAGACGAGCTGCGAAGCGACGCTCAATTGGCTTTCAGCCTTATTCCGGGCAAGCATAAGTTCAATCTTCACAGTATGTACGCCGAAACAAACGGCAAAAAAGTCGAACGCAACGAGCTGGAGTACGGCTACTATAAAAATTGGATCGATTGGGCAAAATCGCAGAAAATCGGCTTAGATTTCAATCCCACGATCTATAACCATCCGAATATGCCTCAAGGGTATTCTTTATCGAGCCCTGATAAGTCTGTCCGCGCTTTTTGGATAGAACACGCAAAACGCTGTAGAAGCATAGCTTATGAAATGGGAAAGGAGTTAGGGCAGACCTGCGTCAACAACCTGTGGATCTCCGACGGTTCTAAAGACAACTGCGCCGATAAATTAGCTTTGAGACAGAATCTGAAAGATTCTTTGGACGAGATTTTCAAAGAAAAATTCGATAAAAATGTTCTGGCGGACGCGCTTGAACCGAAATTGTTCGGCGTTGGTACTGAAAGCTTTGTTGTGGGCAGCATGGAATTCTATCTTGGCTACGCCTTAGCAAATCAGCTGATTTTGTGTCTTGACACCGGACATTTTCACCCTACGGAGCTTGTCAGCGAAAAAATATCGGCTTTATTACTGTATTGCAAAAAACTTCTTCTTCACGTTTCCCGCGGAGTGCGTTGGGACAGCGACCACGTCGTATTATGGAACGATGAAACTCAGGCGATTTTCAGCGAAATAAAGCGCGCGGACGCATATAAAAGAGTCCATATCGCGCTGGATTTTTTCGACGCGTCGATAAACCGTGTTTCAGCTTGGGTAATAGGCGCGCGCAACGCACAAAAAGCCATATTATACAGCCTTCTAGAGCCGACCTCACTTTTACTAAACGCGGAAAAGGAAGGGGATTTCGGAACGCGGCTTGCGCTTTGCGAAGAGTTTAAAACACTCCCGTTTGCCGCCGTATGGGATATGTATTGCGAAAAACAGAATGTCCCTACGGGAGATTCATGGATTAAAGACGTAAAAGCCTATGAAAAACTAATAAATAACAGCAGAGCGTAAGTAATATTTATCTTATTTTTGTTTTAATTACACAATAGATTGCAGCAAAAAAAAAGTCCCGGAAACTATCAACAAGTTCCGGGGCTTTTGCTATTCTATGACGTCATTCTTCTTTCTAAGCGAGTTTATTTTGCGGTAATCCTGAGGGGAGAGGCCGGTAGATTTTCTGAACATCGAAGAAAACTGCGACAAATCCGAAAATCCGCAAGCGGACGAAACGTTGCTTATATAGCAGTTATCGGTTACGAGCATATGGCGCGCAAGCTCAAGACGCTGGGTAAGAATGAATTGCTTGGGTGATTGTCCTGTCTTTTTTTTGAACATATGCCGGAAATGATCGGGTGAATAGCCTGAAATTTCAGAAAGCGTATCGATATCTATCGAGCTGCTGAGATTTTCTTTGATATATTGCTTGATATAACCCATATCGTCGAAATCTCTCGCGCCCCGGTTGATTTGGCGTTTGATAGTAATTATCAGCTCAGTAACGAGAAGATCCATCATCTGGTGGTAGTCTATTCTGCAGCCTCTAAGCTCCGGCTTGATTTTTTCTATCAGGTTTATTGCAAAACGCGATGAATCCGTACCCAATCCGATAGGTATATTATTTATGTCCGATTCGTCCGCGCTGAAGCCTATGCAATGTACGCTCACAGGCGCAAAATGCTTTTCATCATGCGGAAATTTTGGCGGATATATAATAAAATCGCCGGCCTTAAAAAAATAGGATTGGCCGCCGCCTGAAGACTTTCCCTCGCCCTCGGTATAATAGACAAGCTCATAGCAATTATGGTAATGCTCTTCGACAGAAGTATTATCTTTGTGGGAATAATAGTATAAATATTCAAAAACTAAAGTTTTCATACTTATATTGTAGTTTATATTTTGCATTAAGTCAATCTTTAAAAAATGAAAGAATTGCACACAATAATACTAATAAAACATATAAGCTGCATTTTTCCGGTATATAACCTGATTTAGCAAACATTTAGCCAGTTTTATATGGTAAAAGATACTTTTTTACACTATACTTAAAATGATTTTAAAGTTAAAATTATGTCAAAATTTTTTTGGAGAAGGGAAATATGAAGAAAAGAATCGGTTTATTTTTATTATGTTTGACGCTCATTTTAACGACAGTTCTTTCGGGCTGTTCAAAGGATGACGGAAAAGTCAAGCTTATCGTGGATCTGCACGGATGGATGCCGACGCTCAGCAAAACAGGGGCGAACGCATATCAGGCTCCGCAGGAAATAGCGGACGCTTTTATGAAGCAATACGATAACATCACGATTGAATGGGCGCGCGGCAAAACGCTTGGCAACGCTGCAGATATGTCGCAGTATTTTACGACGCAGATCAACCGCGGCAATTGCCCCGCGATAGCGTTCTCATGGGGTACATATTTTCAGGACCGCGACTGGTATCTGCCGCTAGACAGTTATTTGAGCACTAATAACGAGTTTGAAACGGGAACTCCGGTATGGAAAGATACCTTCCGCGACTATTTGTGGCAGCATAACTGGATAGTCAACGCAAAAAATGAAATAGTGGCTATACCGCTGGTTTTAAACGTCGCAAGCCCCACGGGATATTTTTACAACGAGACGATTTTTACCGATTCCGGCGTGACGGGCGCTCCCCAGACGTGGAAAGAGCTTTTAGACGATCTTGACGCCGTTAAAACTCAATATCCCTCCGGCGTTACTCCGCTCGCTCCGTCAGGGCTTTCTATGAAAAAAGATTTCAACTCGTGGATAATGCAGTTCAACCTCGGGCCCTCTTTTGCAAAATACGTTATGTCGCTTGGCGGCGATTACGATAGCAACGGCGCATTGTCTGTTGTAGAACAGCTTCGCGGAGTTAAAGCGGGACTCTATAACCCTGAAACAAAGACATACGCTGCCGACCTTATGCGTGAAATGAAGAACTACTACGGTAATGTTCTTGAGGCGGGCTGGGATACGACAACAACTTATGAAGCAAGCTGGACTCAAGGTAACGTTGCAGTTAAGGAATCGGGACTATGGTCTATCGGCGATGAGAATCAGAATCATTTGCGTAATTTCGACTTCGGAGTTTTTCCGGCTCCGCTGATTTCAAACGACAGCTATAATTATTTATTGCCTTTAGAGTATACTGACCCCGCTGTAGATGAGGGCCCTGAAACTAACGCGCCCGACTTGGTTGTAAATATCATGAAGCCGGCAGTTAAAAATAATCCCGAGCTTTTGGACGCTGCAGTTAAATTCTTAAAGTTTATGACAACAAAAACTAATGACCAAAAGCTTGTAACTAAAAAAGACAGCGGTTTAGGCTCCGTAAAAGGCACAACTTACTCTCCCACAGTTCTAAACAGCGGTTTCTTAGATCAGCCTTTCCCGAAAATGAGCAATATTACGTGGCCCGTAGCGTTTACCGCCGATAAAAATGACGCGCTCAGCCGCGAATTTGAAAACTGGATTGCAGGCGACCTCACCGACGCCGCTTTCTTTAAAAAAGTAAACGACTTGCAGCAGGCGGGCGCGGACGAGTTTATCGCCGCTATGAAAATCAGTAAGACCGGTTGGTAAAAAAATGAGTAAAAAGCTAAAAAAGATACATATCACCCTGATCACAGTCGCCGTTGTTGCGGTGATATTGGGTAGTTTGTATTTGTTTGACGTAGTGCGGGCCAAATCTTTTAAGCTTGAGTTATGTTCGCTCACTACCGAAGCCGGAGATGCTCTAGAGGCTTTTCCGGCGGATGGCAGGATGCGGATATGTATTGCTATTAAACTTACTGATTCCAGCGGTAAACCTGTAAGCGGCCATACCGTAACTCTGTTGGCCGACGGCAGCGGAACCATTATAAACGGCGGTCAAATGTGTAATGCCCAGTCCGACAGCGAGGGCATGGTATATTACAAATACGTAGCCGAGACCTATATCGAAGACGAATATATAGTATGGTCGCCCACGCCTAAGTTTAAAGTAATAGACGTCTCAAACTCGGTGTTCTTTGAGGTTAACGCTAAAACGGAATTTATTATTCCGCTTACGGCGCCTTAAGCAGGAGAAAATATGGAAACAAATATAAGCGGTTCAGCGGTCAATACGATCGGAAAGCAAACCTTATGGCAAAGGATATGGAAAGCAAAAATCGCATATCTGTTCATTCTGCCACTTTTTATTGTGCTGGCGTTATTTTGTTATTATCCGCCTATCAACGGCCTTGTAATGTCATTTTTTCAATGGGACGGCATCAACGACGCAACGTTTTTAGGCTTTGATAACTATAAAGCGCTTTTTAAAGACTCTATATTTCTAAACTCCATACCGACAATGTTCATAATAATGCTGCCAAAGCTGCTCATCAATATCGTTATTCCGCTTGTGGTAGCAGAAATTTTGTTCTCTGTCAAAAGCGCGCGTATGCAGAATGCTTACCGCATACTGATACTTTTGCCGATAGTAGCACCCGGAGTCGTCAATCTTTTAGTTTGGCAGAACGTTTATGAGCCAAACAGCGGATTGATGACATCCATAGCTCACGCTTTCGGTATAGGTACCGGCGGCCCGATAAATTGGCTCGGCGACAAAAAATACGTCATTTTTTCAATCATATTTATGGGCTTTCCGTGGATAGGCGGCACAGGCGTGCTGATCTATATGTCGGGGCTTATGAATATTTCCGGCGAAATGCTCGAGGCAAGCAAGCTAGACGGCGCAAGCACGATAAAGAGGATATTCCTTATTGATATCCCGCTTTTGATGGGGCAGATACGGTATTTTTTATTGTTCGGAATAATCGGCGGCTTCCAGGATTACGGCGTTCAGGTCGTCTTAACAAACGGCGGCCCCGGATACCATACCTATGTGCCCGGTTTTTATATGTTTAATAAGGCGTTCGGAGTCGATAACAAATACGGCTACGCCTGCGCGATAGGTGCGGTATTATTTGCGGCGATAATGTTAGTGACGGTAGTGGCAAATAAGCTTACCAATTCAAAGAAATTTGATGTTTAGGCGGGTTAAAATGGCATTAACTAATGGAAAAACAAAAAGCATAATATCCCAGACCCTGCTGCACGTTCTCATGGCCGTACTGCTTTTCATTATGCTTTTTCCGCTCGCAATGTCGTTGTGGAGCGCATTTAAAACTGATATAACATATCCGATATCGAAATTTTATCCGACACTGCCTTTAAGGTTATCTAACATCCCGAACGCGTTCGGAGCCGTATACCGCTTTATTATCAATACTGTAATTGTAGGCGCGGCAGGCGTCGCGGGAATGATAATCCTTACGGTTTTTGCAGCATACGCTTTCGGCAGGCTGGATTTTCCGGGAAAAAAATTCTTTTATTCTTTAGTTTTAGGGCTTATGATGATTCCCGGTATCCTTTCGCTTGTTCCGCAGTTTATGCTGTATAAGTCGTTCGGATTGCTCGATACTTTGGTTGTTCTGATATTGCCCGTCATTACCGGTGGCGCGGTATTCGGAGTATTTTTAACAACGAACTTTTTCCGCGGGCTTCCTAAGGATATGTTCGAGGCGGCGCGCATAGACGGCGCAAACGAGCTGCGCTGCGTATTTATGATAGCCGTGCCTTTGAGTATGCCTATTTTAGGAACGCTTGTTATCATAACTTTAATAAACGTCTGGAACGATTACCTCTGGCCGATGATCACTATTACGGATATCAAGCTTTTAACGATATCGGCGGGGCTTAAAATTACTTATACATCCAGCACGGAAAAAGAAATGCCGGTGACCTTTGCCGGATATCTGCTGGCTTCCTTACCGCTTATAATATTGTTTATCTTTTCAAATAAATATTATATCCAGGGTCTTATCAGCTCTTCAATAAAAATGTAAAAATTTTAGCACATAAAAGGATGTAACACAACTATGAGGCAACTAAAAAAAGTACTTATCGATACGGATCTTGGGGATGATATCGACGACGCGTTCGCGCTTTGTCTTGCTATGCAGTCGCCTGAAATTGAGGTGCTAGGAGTCACGACGGTATTTAAATCGGCCGACAAACGCGCACGTATGGCAAAAAAACTGCTTACCTTAGGAGGATTCGGGTTCGTTCCGGTCGTAGAGGGAGAGCATTATCCGCTTAACCAAAAAGAGATGTTTAAGCTTCCTATCAATTTTGATGAACCGCCTATTTCATACGATCCGGCAGAGTATGACGACGTTGAATATGACGGAAACGACGCGGTGGAATTTTTGCGCCGCACGCTTGAAAATTCTGAAGAAAAACTGATCCTCGTGACGTTAGGCGCGCTGACGAATATAGCAAGGCTCTTTCAAAAATATCCGCAAACCAAAGATAAGGTTTCCGAGCTTGTGGTTATGGGGGGAGCTTTTGATATGAATTTCCCCGAATATAATTATTCGTGCGACCCTGAGGCCGCTGATTTTGTTATCAATTGCGGGCTTCCCGTTAAGGCGGTAGGCGTGGATGTCACCTTTAAATGCGCTACGACCGCCGAGCAAACTAAGGCGCTGGAAGAGTGTCCTCATCCCGCTATCAAGCTTTTAATGAGTATGCGCCAAAATCCTGCCTTTATGATATACCTGCACGACCCGCTCGCGCTTATGAGCGTATATAACGACGAATATCTGACGTTCTGCCAGCGTGTCGTCAAGGTCGAAACAACGGGCGAATACACAAGGGGAATGGCGGTTAATATGTGCGACCACAACTGGCGCAGGGATTGTTCAGTCTCTCCGCTTGTTTACGCAAGGCAGGTGAGGGCAGACGAGTTTACAGCAGACTGTATTTACAGATTGCTGCGTTTTGGAAAATAAGAATTAAATCCGCTTGAAAGATTTTAACCTTTTACGGCGGGCGCATTATCTTTCGTAAGTAAACCTTATGTTAAGAAAATGCTTTTTGATAATAGGATTTGAGGAAAATGAAGAAAAACAAAATATTCCGTTTTTTAATAATAGCTGCTCTTTTTACGGCGATGACGTTTTCAGCCGCAGGCTTGGCTTATGCCGAGGATCCGGCGCCCGCATCGCTTCCGGCAATAGGAGATTTTGAAGTTACAAGCGGCAACTTTTCTGCGGCGACCGTAGATGGCAAGAGCGCGTATACTCTTAGTGCGCCTGACTCAAAGTTATATTTAAAAACTACGCTTGAGCCTGTAGAGATCGAAATCAAGGCCAGCATTAATCTTGCGCCCGGCGGCGATAATACGATACCTGATAACTGGGCAAGCTTAGGCTTTATGAGCCACGGCGCGCACAGCCGCCCGAATTCTCCAGCAAAAGGCTACAGCTTCACGGGGATATTAAGCGGCGGTAAGATAGTGTTCAACGTATGGAAATGCACCGGCAACGGAGCGAGTACTTTTGTTGTGCAATACCCCAGTAATATTGCTGCAGGCAAGGAGTTTACGTTTGCTTTAAAGACAGTTGACGGGGTTTTCGGCATATACCTTAACGGCACGCTTATGAAAGCAAACGGCGTAAACCTTATGGACGGAATTACCGTTTCTGATTATACCGATGAGAACGGCTTTACTTACGCAGGTTTTGGCATCAACAAAGACGCCGCGCTCAATATTTTTTCTATAACCCATAAGAAAAGCTCTCTGCACCCTGACAACTGGACTGAATCTACAACAGGCTTTTCTAAAGACAGCAACCGCGTGCTTAAAATGACGAACGTGCCTGCCTCTGTAAACAAGATCGGGCTTGATAGTCGGCACATTTTATCGGAAACGACTCTAAGCCTTCCCGCCCAAGGGCAGTATATGGAAGCAAGATTCCTCTCCGGCATAACAGCGGGATCTGCGGGCGTTGCCGTTCGGCTTACTAATGATAACGGAAAGGTTAAGGCGGCAGGGTACGTTTTGCCCAACCTTACTACTAAAGTTTTTGAAACTACTTTACGTCTGACCGTTAGCGCGGTCGAAAATATAGGCTTACGTCTGCATGAGGGTAAGTACCGCTTTGAGATCAACGGAAATACATACGGTACGTTCACCGATCTCGACCCTCTTACTTTAGCCGACCCTGAGGATGAAGAAAATAATTTACTCTATTTTGGCTGCGGCAGCAACGGCACAACGGAAAATCCCGTTTGGTGGACCGTCAAGTCGCTTACAGGCTCAGACGGTACCGTTATCAGAGCGCCCGGCACAGCAGTTGCAGACTGGAGCGGAGAAGAGGGCGGTTTAGAAGAGTTCGGAACGTCTATACTTGTTTTGGATAACGCCTATATGAAGACAGGGCCTGTCCTTGATTCAAAGGGACAAAAAACCGGCGGATTTTATAGAGAGTATATAGCGGTGTCTTTTCTTTTCGAGAACCTTGTTAATACGGACGGAGCATATATTTTCTTCCAGCGCGATTCAAAAATCCCGGCTACTCCCGTGCGTTCTAACGGATTAGGCATGAAGTTCTATATATCAGGCGGAAAAATTATGGCAGACTGCCTGCAGTTTACGTCAACGGCTGTTTTGCCGCTTTATATCGGTTACGCAACAGGGCTTGACCCGTCCGCGGAAATCAATCTGGAGTTTATTAAAGGTATCGCTAACGGCTATACTGCATTGCTCAACGGCGCGGAAATCAAATTTGAAGGGAAGAAACCTTTTTCAAATATAGACGCGCTATCTATTTCCGACGCTATCGGACAAATCCGTTTAGCTGTAGCTTATGAAAATAATACTGGAGCCAGCGTAGAATTTTTTTCGATGAGAACGTCTAAATTCTCTGCCGCTGCGGAATATCCCGTTCCCGCTCCGTACACGCGCAATACTGAATTAGGCAATATAGAAAGCGACTGGGTGAATCCGGAAAGCAAAAATTCTATGAGGAGCGACGGTACGCGTACAATAATATCTAACGACGTACTAAAAACCCCGCTTGATGCAAATTATGTCAACGTTAAGTTTTTCATACAGTCTTTAGCCGATTCCGACAATGAAGTCGATTCGTGGTTCAGTATAGGATTTTTCGACCGGAACAGCGTTTCCAACGCCGCTATACCGATGGCCGGAATAAACGCAAACGGACTGCTTTTCATGTTCCGCAATAAAGGCGGCGCGCTTTATATGGCTGCATATTTGCGCGATAACCAGCACTTAAAAGAACTGACCGGTATGGAGCCGCTTACACTCAATTACCATGAGGAGTTTTCGCTGACGCTTGCTTATGTCGATTACGAGCTGACGTTGTTTATAAACGGAACTAAATTCCTTAAAGATAAAATCAATCCTTTTGCGGATTATACCATAGGCGAAATTTGCGACGACAATTTTGAAACTTACCTTTGCGTTGCAGCCCTCAACGTTGTAAAACCCGGCCAGCCTGACGGTGAACGCGCTCATAAGCTGATAATTATGGACGTTGAAAATTCAGCTCCGGAAGGCTTTTTGGGAGACGGCAAAAATGAATTTTACATCAATCCCGTCCTGCCGGAGGAGGAGAGCAATTTTAAATGGCTGCCTTTCACTTTAGGCGCGGGGATCACCCTGATTGTTTTGCTTGCCGCTGTTTTAGTATTATGGTTTGTTTTACGCAGCCGTAAGAAGGGGGCGCAGAATGTTTGATAATGCAAAAGCAATTTGGCTTGCCCGCCAGCCTGCCAAGCTCAACCGCTCTGCAGGATTCTCTGCAAAATTTGACGGCAGCAACAGCGGTGATTATACGATACATATAGCCGCTGCGGACTACTACAAGCTGTACGTCAACGGAAAATTTGTTTCATACGGGCCTGCGCGCACCGCTCCGGGATTTTTCAGGGTTGATGAAATAGACATCACAAATGCGGTCAAAAAAGGTGAGAATACCGTTTTTATACTTGAGGTTTCGTATAATGTAAACGGTTTTGCCAATGCGATGAACAATCCTTTTGTAACGGCGGAAGTCTACCGTAACGGCGAAAGCCTCGTCTATACGGGACGCGATTTTTCAGCGCACAGCTTTCCTTACAGAGTCAATAAAGTACAAAGGTATTCATTTCAGCGCAATTTCATCGAGGTGATGAATATTGACGGATCATATTACAAAATGCTTGAGGGTAAGGCCGAGGGCGATGCCGAATACGAAATTCTTATTCAGAATCAGAAATATATCGGCAAAAGCACGCTGCCTTGCCACTATAATCAAATCGACGGTGATTTTTGCTATCACGGAGATATGCTTTTGAACGATATGCAGCATACCGCGATCAACGCAAATCCGCCTTTCTTTTTAAAGCCCACCGAGGTTTTCAAGTGCTATAAGCCCCAAGAGCTTGAAATAGACGCCGCCGATTTAGTGTCTAGGCTCACAACTGTCTCTTTTTCCAACAACGCCGTAAAAACTTCGATTTGTGCGCCGAAATTCCTTATTGCGGATTTCGGAGTCAATGCCGCGGGATTTATAAGGCTGGAAATTGACGCGGAAGAGGACAGCGAAATATTTTTACTTTTTGACGAAATGCTTACTAAAGGCGACGTTGACCCCGGACGCTTAAGCTGTCTTAATTGCGTGATTTACAATCTTTCAAAAGGCAGCCATATATTAGAAACCTTTGAGCCTTACACATTGCGTTACCTTAAGATTTTTTGCCGCCGCGGCAAAGTCAACGTGCGGCGCGCCGCAATAACCGAGGTGTGCAATCCCGACAGCAATAAAGTATTTTTTGAATCATCCAGCAAAGAGCTCAACCGGATTTTTGCCGCCGCAGTCAATACTTTTAAGTACAGCGCGACGGATATCTTTATGGATTGTCCCTCAAGAGAACGCGCGGGATGGCTTTGCGACAGCTATTTTTTAGGAGCTGCAGAAAGCTTGATAACGGGTAAAAACGCAGTAGAGCACGATTTTTTAGAAAACTTTCTTTTAAGCAAGCGTTATTCTTATCTTCCTCAAGGGATGCTGCCTATGTGCTGGCCCTCAGAGCATAACGACGGCAATTTCATTCCGAATTGGTCGATGTGGTTTGTGCTTGAATTAGAGCAATATTATTTGCGTACTAACGATTCAAATTTGATTGAAAAGGCAAAGAACAAGGTTTTGAACCTGCTTGCATATTTTGAAAAATATCAAAATTCCGACGGCCTTTTAGAAAAGCTTGACGGCTGGGTTTTTATAGAATGGAGCCGCGCGGGAGAGTTTACTCAGGACGTCAATTTCCCGACTAATATGCTGTACGCCCATATGCTTGAATGCGCCGGAAGGCTTTACGGCAAGAAAGCTCTTGTCACAAAGGGTCAAGCGATAAAACGAAAGATATATGAGCTTTCTTTTAACGGCGAATTTTTCATAGATAACGCGGTAAGGGAAAACGGGGTGCTTAAACTCACCTCAAATATGAGCGAAGTCTGCCAGTATTATGCGTTTTTTACAGGCGTTGCTACGGTTTCAAAGAACAAAGAGCTGTTTGAAAAACTGATCAGAGATTACGGGCCGAAAAACATCCGCAACATGGCGTTGCATAAAGCTAATGCTTTTATCGGGCATTACCTGCGATTGGAAATGCTTTGCAGCAATAATAAGCCCAAAAACTGTCTGCGTGAAATAATAGATTTTTTTGATATGATGGCAACAACGACAGGCACTTTATGGGAAAACGACAGTCCAAAAGCGAGCCTGCACCACGGTTTTGCGTCATACGTTGTCAAATGGATATTGTCCATTGCCGCGGGCTACAAAGGAAAGGACGCTAAGGGACACAGGATCGTTGAGCCTGCAAGCACAGATTTAGAGTGGTGTAACGCCAAAATTCCCGACGGTGACGAGGGCTTAAATATTACGTGGAGATCTACTGACGGCGTGCCGATGCTCAAATGTTGGGAAAGTTCTACGGGAAAGGAATAGGAGATTGAAGATGAAGAGGAGAATATTATCATTTTTATTGACGGTAGTAGTGTTTATCACGGGAGCGTTTACTATGTCGGGCTGCAAACCAAAAACAAAAGAATATTCAAAAGTTGTAGGGGAAAACAGCCCCGACGCTCAATACCTTATAATGATGTTCACAAATACCCACATCGATCAGATTGAAAACTATCTGCCGCAAATGAAGCAGTTATACGGCGAAAACGATCCTGAATCCGACCGTTTATACGGTTTCGGCGTTATCGGCCCTATGATGCTCAATCAATCGATAGAGCAAATGCAAGACGTCGTCAATAAAGCTTTTGATTACGCGGAATATTATAACATACCCGTATATTTCCAGCTGGACGACCAGAACAACTATACGGATATTTTCGGCAACGAAACAGATATCAGATTCTGGGAAGAGCCGGATATGTGCGAATGGACTGCTTTCCCTGAAGAGGGCGAAAAGTATGGCAACGAATATGACGGCGGAGTACCGAGATTTTGGTTCAACTGGGGAAACTGGGAATATGCTCCGGCAGTTCCTAATTTTAATTCAAAAAGATATCAGGAGCTTATGTACCGCAACCTTAACGAGGGCGTACTGAATCCTCTTATTGAAAGATACAACAAGCTGCTGCGCGAGGGTAAGGGCTATCTGTTCGCAGGACTTGCCACCGGCTGGGAAACACATATCCCGGACAATTCTAAAATATATGAAACTCCGCGCAACGCCTCCGGAGCCGCCGAAAGATTTGAAATGCGGCGCTTTGGCTATGCCGCGCTGCACGAAATGGGCTACACGGAATTGAGAGTCCGGAAAGAAGCCGCTGAAAACGGCAAAAAAGTCAATGAATATATGGATGAGCTTTTATATGAAGTCATTGACGAGCATATTTCGTATATGTCGTCTATTCCCGCGAGCCGCGGCATCATCAAGCGTAAAGTTTACAGCCACATTGTTTCGCTTGCTTCAGTCGGCGAGGCTTCGTCGTTCAAGCCGCCTATCGGAGTTGCGGCAAATGAATACAATACCGCCGGTTTTACGATGAACGTTGAGTCTTGCCCGTTCGATATCGAAGTCATGATGAAAGAGATACTTGAAAAGGACCCCGACGCGGACGGTTATGCGTGCGCTGAGGGATATGCAAGAGGGTATCATGACGAAAGCGTGGCGACGGATTACTTTACCGCGCTGTTCGGCGGCGATTGCCGTATGATCACCGCTTTCGGCTATACCGATCCGCCTACTTCGGCATTCTACTTCAACAGATCATCCTCCGACGGATATGTAAAAGCCGCCAACAAATGGCTTAAAAAGGAAATGCTTCCTGACTTTAACTTCGCAACAAGAAAGGAGGCCGCAAATGCGTAAGGCAATTAAAAAATTATATATTTGTATTATGACTTTATGCCTTTGTGCTTTTTCTGCGGCTTTGTCTTTGACTGCGGCGGCCTCCGGCACGGAATTCTCCGGCATAAGTAAGAGCCTTGATAATTTTTATAAATTTGATGCGGGACAATCGGCAGACCTTACAATTTCCGATAATAAAAATATGCTGTTTGAAAGCGGGTTTTCTTTGACCCTGCGCTATCACACCGCATATTCCGAGGCTTTAAACCTTAAAACGTCGTTTTTGACGGCGGGCGGAGCGGGAGTCGAGCTTGTATCAACATATTCCTCAAGCAAGCTGACAATTACCGCGACGTATACCGACCAAAACGGAACACGGACAGAACAAACTTTTGTTGACGGCGCAGACGGAAAGTCCGTCGCGGATGCCGACAGAGTATCGCAAATCAAATTTTTAAAGTCCGGCTCAGACTACGTTCTTAACGTCGGTTCAATTAGCAAAACGGCCACAATAAATTTCGGCGCGCAAGCTCATACTTACGCCACGCTAAATATCAATAACCAGAGTTCTTCTGCGTATTCGGTCAGCGTAATGCATGCCGGAGACGCGCAGGCAGTAAGCTTTCGAACAACCTCTGCGCATAACGGCAAATTTACCGAAAAAGCTTCGGGAGTTTATAACGTTACCGAAAGCAGCAACGGCGGCGTTCAGGTGTCTACCGTTAATCCGGTGGCAATCCCTGCATCGGGCGAAATATTCTTCAATTTGCGTATCAATGATTCTCCGGGGTGGGACGGAGCAGAGGATAACTGGCTGCTCTTAACGCTCACGGCAGGCCGCGGTTACAGCGCGCTGGATAAAGCTACAAGCCTTATATCAAAGTTTTTAAGAGTTACAGGCGTTGAGTCGCAGCCGCAAGTCCATGGCGAAATGTGGATTAAGGGAAAAGAATCCTCGCCTACGATTTACACGCCTCCGATTTCTATACCGGCCAAAATCATCAGCGTCAGCGTGAAAATCACGGATAAAAATACTGAAATCAAAACAAACAGCAGCACCGCCGCTGTAGTCAGCGATGTTAAGCTCTCCGATTTTCCGGACGGCGTTCTGTACGCCTCGATCCGTTCGCACGCACAAGACAGTTATACCGGTTCCAGGCATCTTGATTTTGACGTTAGCGCATCTAATAGTCCGCTGCTTATCCAAAATCCTATGCCCGTTGAAGTCGGCTCGGCAGACGTGTTTGCAAGCGCGGATATCCTGTTAAACGGATCAACCGTTTCCTCCGTCAAAAAAATAAGCGGCGGGGCGGCTGAAACTGTTGCTTCCGGCGATTTTAACGTATCAAACGGAAAGTTCAATATCAAGCGTTCGGCTTTAGGCATATCGCAGGAAGGCGATAAAGCCGTCTTAGTTCTTACAAGCGCAAAAAACAGTACTCTAGTCAATGTTGTCGGCGTAGACAACAGCCAGGTCACCTCCGATGTTTATGAAAAAACTTTCACTATGCCAGACGGCGGAGATGTAGTTTTCGACGTAAACACATTCAGTCTGACGGATATTGCTGTCAAAAAAGGAAATACGGTTTTATCATCAGCTCAGGCACTCTGCGAATCAGGCGAGCTTACGTTCAAAAAAGAGTATTTAGCGACTCTTTCATATGGCAGAATTGAGTTTACAGTTGTCGGAACAAGGCCGGGGCAAAGCATTGCATCTACTAAATTCACGGTAAGGGTCAACGACAGCCGCAGTCCGGCGTTTGTTGAGTCACGTATTGAATATAACGCTGAGACCGCCGCGCCCATACCGCTGCAGTTCAATATTTATGATGCCTCGATCACGCGTATTGATACTGAAAATGTCACCTTGTCCGCAATAGACTACACAGGCGCGCTGACTCTTAATATATCGGCGGTAAACAAGCTTTCCTACGGCGCAAATATCCTCACCGTAACGACGAACAAAAATACCGCGTCCATCGAAATTGTAAAATATGATTCAAGAGCAGCCGTTATCAATCCTTCCGTCACCGTTTTTGATAAAAAGACGACAGGCGATATCGCTTGCAGCGCGACATGGTATGATAAAACCGTTACGGGCATAAGCATAAACGGCGGCGAGGCCCTTACTAAAGGCTACACGGTAACAAGCTCCGGCCTTACGCTTAAAAAAGAGCTTTTATACAAATTTTCAGCTAGGAACGCAGTAAATACCACCGGCGCAAACGTTATTACCGTTAATCTTGTTGACGCGCTCGGAGTTTCAAAACAGCTGACGCTCAATTTCACGGTCACGGATACCCGCGCGGCAGAGCTAAAAAGCGCGGTGCGCTACGATACAGTATATCCTGCCGACGCGGTTTATGAGTTCTATTTATATGAGCATACTTTAGCGGCTCAGCCTGTCCAGTATAAAGAAAACGGATCTTTCATAAGATTCCTTACAAATTCGGAAAATTTACAAACAATTACTGTTGACGGGGAAAGGATTTTGCGTTTAACGATCGCAAAAGATTGGTTCGACGGCAAAAGTGCAGGGGATCAAATAGAATTTAAGATCAATACAATATTTGAATTAGTTCCATATTCCTTAGACTTACCGGCAAAAGTCATAAATTCGCAGCCCGCCGCCGCCTCGTACGACAAGGTTTCGTCCGCGCCTTGCGCACCGATTGTAGACCTTAACGGCAAAGAAATTATTTCAGTTAAAAATGGAACCGAAACGCTGACCGATTCCCAATTCAGCTATTCAGACAACAAGCTGCAATTTAGCGCGGAGTATATAGAGGAGCTGGCCTTAGGCGCGCATACTTTCACTATCCAGACTCCCAATTACTCGCTGACGCTTTCCTTAACGCTCACAGATACAAGGACTCCTGCATTGCAAGAGGGCAGCGGCGGAATTGTAAACCGCGATTTAGGCTCGTCGGTTCTCAGTATCGGAATACGTGTTTTCGAGTATACCTTTGACCGTATCGAATATAACGGCGAAACGGTTGCCGCCACAAATTTTACTTATGACGGCAAAAAGCTTGAATTTAAACAAAACTATCTGGCATCGCTCGGCAGAGGGATCCATAAGTTCAAATTCGTGTATGATACGGACGACTTAGATTTTACTGTCGTTCTTGACGATACAAGGGCTTTCAAGTTTACCGCAAGCTCGCAAAAATCCTACGATAAAGGCTCCCCTATGGATATATCTTTTAATGCCGAATTCTACTTTGACGAAATTTTATCTGTCACTACAGATTCGCAAAAGGTAGCGGGGTCGGTATATTCGCGCTCGGGAAATACGCTAAAGTTTTCTTCTTCTTACCTTAGCGGATTAAACTACGGAGAGCATTTGTTCATCATTACCAGCCGCTACGGTTCGGCACAGGCGACTATTATCGTCACCGACAGCCGCGAAATCGAAATCAAGTCCGTATTTACAAGCTTAAATTATATTCTTGAATCGAATAAGGACATAGTTCTTAAAGTAGCCGTATATAACAAAAGCCTTACATCCGTAACGGCCGGAGGTAAAACTTTTGTTGAGGGCACCGATTATACCTATGACGCTGCTGACGGCGAAATTATTATCCGCGCTGCTGCGCTCAAAACTTTAGAGCCTGAAAATACCCAGCTTGTGTTTGCAACAGATGAGGCCGAGGTATCGATCGATCTTAATATCCGCACTGAAAATCCTAAACAAATCCCGTGTGCTTTGATAGGCGTAGCGGCCGGGCTTGTACCCGTAATTATCGCCGCGGTGCTGCTCTTTACGGTTTTTAGGAAAAAGCGACCTAAAAATACAAACAATTAGCCGTATTCATATAGAAATTATCTGTTATTTTATCTAAAATTACAATATAGTCCTATACAAAAAAATTACATAAAATCCTATACTATCAACACAAAATAATATTGGAGGAAAATTATGAGTAAAACAAAGCAAAAGATAGGCTTTGCGGGTATCATAGCATTTTTGCTGATACTTGCAACCGTCTTTCTACTATCGGGCGGCGGCGTTCCCAACGCATCCGCCGACACCGGCTTACAGGATAAAGCAAGCTGGTCGGATTATTCTGTAGGACAAACGTCCGCCTATGTTACGCATGAAGCGGCGTTCAAATTTAATACAATCGGCGGCTTTACCGATCCCATCAAGGCGGACGGTTTTTCCGTTACGGTAAATTCGTCAGGTAATGCCGGATGGACGGCGTTTTCTTTGACGAATGCCGTCACGTTTGCGCATATGGCTCCGGGAGCTATGGCAAACGCCACCGGAATTGTTTTTCAATTCGGATACGATGAGGGCCCTGCGGTATTTTATATCAACATCTGGAAAAAAGCCGATCTCGCGCAAACTGCATTCACAGTTGCGGATCACCATTTAGCGCAAGTAAGCCTTGGCGCAGCTGACGGCGTGAAAGCAACGATAAGCGTTGCCCTAAACGGCGAAGATTCGTCTCAATACGATATATTTGTTAACAATGAAAAAAAGACTACTGTTGCCGCCTCAATGTTTACAAACGCCTCTAACCTTTACTTTGGATACGCATCTGACGGCGGAAATTCCGGCAATATTTATTCTTTAACAGAAAACGGCGTAACAGGCGGTCCTCTTGATATTTACAAACGCTTTACGATCAACGCCAATAAAGAATGTACAGTTCCTCAATTAGAAGCTAAACATAACGGCGGATTCTATACGCTGCCTATGGATCCTACTAATCTTGAAGTAAATGTGGTTCCTAATTTTTTTGCACAAGATTGGATGATGGTCGGTTTTTCAGCAAAGCCGGATCACGGCTCTCCTGCTGCTGCCAATAAAACCGGTTTTGCTTTAATGTTGCGTGAAAATGGCGGAAAAATTCTTTTCAACCTTTTTGATTACACAAGAAATACGGAGGCTGCCGGAGGCGGCGTTGTTCCGAATTTTGCAAGGGCATTCGGATACACAAGTATTAATCTCAAAAAAATCGACTCTGTTTATAAGCTTTATATTAACGGCAATGCGTTAGAAACAAGCCCGGGCGTAAATATTATGGAGCTGTTTGGCGGAGCTTTCAGCGACGGTACCGGATTTACTGACGCTAACGGCAAAACATTTTTGTGCTATGGTAGTCCTCACCCCGACAATCGTTTGGTTTTCTTTGGAGCAAAAGAACTTAATGCTTCTGATGTGGCGGTTAAAGAATACACGCCGCTTGATTTAAGCGTTGCTCATGCTATAACAGACGGCGGCATCGTTCTTAAATATGCAGCTCACTATAATGCAACTTCCCACGGCTCTTATCTTACACCTTTAATGCCGGACGGAGTTTCTGTTTCGTTCCAGGCAAGCGTTCGTCCTATTCCCACCGAGGCAGATGATAACTGGCAGTCTGTAATGTTTTTGGATAGATCAACACACGGAATGCCCGGAACAGCTGCTAACGGCGTTGGCGTATGGTTGTACGAATGGGCAGGCAACAGGATAAGGGTTAATGTAGTAAAATATACATATACCGGCGGCGAAGGCGGCGCATTTAGTTTTTATGCAACGAACGTTGAGCTTCCTGAACCTTGTTTGACCGCTGCCAATTCATTGCAGCTCAAGAAAGTGAGCGGAGCGTGGAAGTTATATTTTGGTACTAAATTATTAGATTACCCTATTGAAGAAAACTTTATTGACGCAAACGGCAATACGTTTGTTTGTTTCGGGCAACACAATAACTCATCTTTAAAGGTTTTCGATATCAAATCTGCGCCTTTTAGCGGAACTATAACCGTAAAAGATGAAACCGGAGCAGGTATAACGGATGCCACAGTAACGCTTAGCGGCGCAACCGTTACAAACAATAACGACGGTACTTACTCATATTCAAATTTGGATGTTAACAAAGAATATGCTTTATCCATCAGCAAAAACGGATATTCAACAGAAACCGCTACTATAAAATCATCTGCAAGAAATGTTACGAAAACAATTTATCAAATCTTTAACATCACAGCTACCGTTACCGGGGACGGAACGACGCTCGGAGCGGGAACAACGGTATATTACAGCATCAACGGCGGGGCGGAAACGTCTTCTACAACAAACGCTAGCGGACAATTCATTCTTGAAAATCAGTCGGGCTCAGTAGCGATAACAGCTTTAAGAGTAGCGGGTTATAATGCGGTCACAACGACTTCTTTCACTCTTAACGCAGCAAGCAAGACGTTCACAGTCGCAGCAACTGGCAAGCTCTATAACGGTTCGATTACGATCAAAGATGAAGACAACACAGCAATAGGCGCGGGCGTTTCCGTAAATTATACGCTCAACGGCACTTCAAAAAGCGGAGCGACCGATGCAAGCGGTAAAATATATATTAACGATATTTATGGCGAAAACACTGTTGTAATTACCGGCGTTACCGGATACAATGTGCCCGGCGGCGCGTCTGCTACGCTTACTATTACGAATGCCGAACATAATATATCAATACAGTCGTTCTATTTAGTTGCATTTGCAATCAAGGAAGACAATACGTCCATCGGCACAGGTATTAATGTAAAATACAAGATGAACGACGGTACTGAGCTGAGCAAAGCAACAACAGCAGGCGGATTGATCCGTTTTGACGATCTGTACGGTGCTGTAAAAATCGAAATAACGGGAGTAACCGGATATAATATTACCAATCTGACGAAAAATGTCACGAAAGTCAATGACGGAGAAACATTCGACGTTGCTGCTCAAAAAATATACAACGCAGTTATTACTTTAAAAGAGGGCAGCGACGCGCTCGGAGCAGTCAGCGTTAAATACAAAATCAATGACGGCAGTGTTCAGACAGTTCAAACGAGTGCCTCCGGTCAAATAACAATTGAAAACATTTACGGCCAAAATACAGTCGAAATTACAGAAGTCACAGGATACACGGTAGTTTCGGGCAATCTGACAGTCACTAAATCTGCAAACGCGCAAGACGTATCGGTTACTGAAAACTATACGCTGACCATAACCGTCAAAGAAGGCTCGACGGCAGTAGGCGCAGGAATTGCGGTTGTATACAAAGTCGATAACGGCGCAAATGCAAATGCTCAAACTGATGCCGACGGTAAGTTTACAGTCGCTTTAAGCGGCGCGCAAACTGTTACCGTTGTGTCAGTAACCGGATATAATTCACTTTCCGGCGGCACGATCAACGCAACAAAAGCTGCAAAAGCTGCAGACGTAACGGTGAGTGAAAAGCTCTATAACATAAGCATTACTATCGCTGTCGGCGGCACGAATCTTGCAGGCGCAACCGTTGAGATTTATTCCGGTTCAACACTTGTAGGTACGGCAACAGAAGCCTCGGGCGTATACACTTACAGCGGGCTTTATACCGACGTTACGCTTAAGGCAGTTAAGGAAGGATATACGATTGCCGATAAGAATGTTACCGCAGGTACTACCACGGTATCTATGAGCGGAACAAAGAATGCAGTTCCGGATGAATCGGGCTGTAAATCAGCATTTGACGTTAGCAGTATCGCAATATTTGTCTTAATGCTTTTTGCAGGAGCCGCACTTCTTAAACTCCGCACAAAAAAAGAAAGATAAAGATTAACTAGACTGTACTAATTCATATTCTTGTTTTAAAGGCTCAATGTCAAATGTTGGGGTGTGAGTGATTTCAGGTTAAGGAATAATCTTTAGTAATGTTTCCTATCTAGGGTACCTTAGATAGGAAATTTTGCATTTTTTGGAAAATTTTTGGAAGGGTTAGCCGCAGTGAAGGATGCGGTTGCGGAAGCGGTCAAAGTTGCGGTAGCCGAAGGAAATGCGTTTGAGGACTTTAATTTTGTTGTTTTTACCTTCGGTGAAGCCGTTTGTCAGAGGGGTTGTTTTCGAGTTGAGGATGAGTTCGAACCAGTTGCGGAACGCACTAAGGCAGTCTTTGAATTCGGGGATATTTTGTTCTTGGACGGTCATCAGCCAGTTATGTAAGAGCGAGCGGCTTTGGGTGATGTCCGTGCAGTTTTGGAAGTCATAGTAGAGTTCTTTAAGCTCCCAGGCTGTTTTCAGATTCTCGTTAAGGCTGAGCATATTGTTGAGTTTAAGCTGTTGTTCGGGGGTCAGATTATTGTAAGGAGTCAGAAATAGTTTGCGGCATTTCTTAAAGTTTTTTCGGGTGACTTCATATAATTGCTTCTGAGCTTTCTTGCGGGCTTTATCGACAGCCCAATTCACCTGACGGACATAATGGTATTTATCTATGACGATAGTGGCTTTTGGGAAGAATGCTTTGACAATGTCCTTATACGGCTCCCACATATCCATAATGACCATTTTGACGTGGTTTCGCTCCTTAAACGACTTAAAATACTCGATTAAACAGCTTTTTTCGCGGGATTTGACTATGTCGAGCAGTTTTTTCTTATTCGGATCGGTCAGGATAAAGTGGTATTTCTGACCGCCGGAGTTACCCTTGAACTCGTCGAAAGAGAGTACTTCGGGCAGCTTATATAGTCTGTAATTGACGATGTCGAAAACTCTTGCTACGGTATTTGTACTGACGTTCATCATTTTAGCTACTTGCTTGAAGTTGTGTAAATCACGCAAAGTATTTAAGATAGTAGTGTAAACTTTCTGAGCCATACGATGATAACGCGGCAGGAAATCGTAATGTTCAAAGAATCGCTTACCGCAGCCGCAGCACCGGTATCGCCGCTTCTTTAAATACAGTACCGTATGCTTGCCGTAGCCCTCAAGGTACTTAACAGACTGAGTCCTGTAGTCGTGAATATGCGTATGCCGACCCTTGCAGACAGGACAAACAACATCCTTAGGCAGAGTGAAAAGGTCAAAGTAAATACAAAACTCATCTTCTTTTACAAATTCTGCGCAAATATCTTTTAATCCTAGAATTTTTGTGATACAATTATCCATGGGAGTACACTTCCTTATCTTTGTTAATTTGTTTGGTAGCTAAATTATACTAAAGATTTACGGATTTGTACTCCTTTTTTATTTGCCTTTTTTACTCACATCCCAACATTTATTATAGAACCAAGATTTCGGTATAAAGTATTTTGTTATTGAAGCCGTTTGGTACAGGGACGAAGAAAATAACTGGGCAAATAGTGTAGGCGACTGGAAAGAAAACAAAAAATATTTTCCGGAAGGGTTATTAATTGACCATGACGAAACTTTTAAACAGCGTTCCACGCTGCGCGGCTTAAAAAGCCGCTTCAAAAGCGTGCAGCACTTTTGAAGTTATGTGAGTATAACAATTTTAAAAAAATTTAATCCATCAACAATTTTTTTCTGTATTGCTTAGGTGTTATGCCGTTGTATTTTTTAAAAAGATGTATAAAATGGCTGAAAGAATCGTATCCGAGCATGCAGGAAATATCCAAAATATTCATTTCTTTATTTTTTAAAAGTACAGTAGCGTAATCGATTTTTAGTTTTGTAAAATAATCTATCAATTTTTGGCCTGTAAATTTTTTAAACAGCTTACATAAGTGTCCGTGACTGAAATTCGACAGCTTAACGATATCGCCGATATCGCCGCAAATTATTTCGGGAGCCGACATTTGTGAAAGAAGGGTCGAGAGCCATAAAGGAATATTTGATTTTTCAAGCTCCGTATTTTCCGTGATCAAGCCGCATATCAGATATATGATATTTTTGTGGTAAAGCGCGGCAAGGTCATTAAATTGTTCATTCGCCTGCATTGAATTGAGTTTTGAAAGCTTTGATTCCAGATAATCGAGCGAAGTTTTATCTACGGTCATTTTAAGCGGTTTTTTTTCAGAAATCAAATTTTCATACAGTCCCTCGCTTAACGTGTCGCACGCGCTTTGCATAAGGTTGCTGTCGGAATATAAATCGTAGTGCATGTAATTTAATTTATCCTGGATTTTATAATCATGTGAATTGCCCGGCTTCATTATGATAATATCGCCCTCGGAAAAAGTATACTTTTCTTCGTCGATAAAATGATATGCCGAACCCTTGCGGCAGATGATTATTTCCCAGAAAGAATGCTTATGATTATAAAACTCCCATGTCATAAGAGTTGTGTATGGGAATTTCTTTGCGACGTATTCAACTTTATCAAGTTTTGTTTCCATAAGCTGATTATACCACAGGCTTTAAAATTTGTAAATGTAAGAACATCAAAAAATCGCTATTATTTGGCTCTTTTTGTTAAAATAACACAAGATAATGGCAAAAAGTTGTGCTATAATTAAACTATCGGAGGTGGTGGTTTTCTATGACTTATTATTTAGCGGTAGATATCGGAGCGTCAAGCGGACGCCATATTTTAGGAAGCATACAAAATGGTAAACTTGTGCTGGAAGAAATACACAGGTTTGAAAACCTTCCCGCAAAACAAGGAAACAGCCTTGTGTGGGACATTGAGCGGCTTTTTAAGGAAATCGTAGACGGAATAAAAAAGTGTAAAGCTCAAAATAAGATACCGGTAAGTATGGGCATCGACACATGGGGCGTGGATTATGTTTTGCTCGACAAAAACTCCGAGCCTATAATGCCCGCATATTCCTACCGCGACTTAAGAACGGAAAAATATCTGAACACAGTTGTTCCGTTTGAAGAAATGTATAAAATCTGCGGAATACAAAAGCAGCCGTTCAATACTGTTTATCAGCTGCTTGCCGATAAGGATGCGGGCAGGCTTGAAAATGCCGAGGACTTTCTGCTGTTACCTGATTTTTTTTCGTTCCTTTTAACGGGAGTTAAAGCAAAGGAATATACTAACGCGTCTACGACAGGACTCCTTGACGCAAAAAGCAGGGATTGGGCTTACGGCTTGATAAAGGAATTAGGACTGCCCGAAAAGATCTTCAAAAAACCTGTAGATCCCGGTTTTGCTTTAGGCGGTTTTACAGAAAAAATCAAGAATGAGGTAGGTTTCGACTGTAAGGTCATCCTTCCGGCGACGCACGACACCGCTTCCGCGGTCGCCGCCGTTCCCGAAGAGGGCGCGCTTTACATAAGCTCCGGCACATGGAGCCTTTTGGGCATCGAGGGCGAGGCAAACCTGACGAGCGAGGCTAGAGAGGCCGGTTATACGAACGAGGGTTCGGCCGACGGAAAGATCCGTTTTTTGAAAAATATTATGGGACTCTGGCTTATCCAGCAGGCGCGCCATGATATCAATGATAAATACAGCTTTGCTCAAATGGCTCAAATGGCGCAAAACGAAGCCGTGTACGACTGGCATATCAACGTAAACGACGAAGCGTTCTTCTCGCCCGAAAATATGACTGAAACTGTTAAATCTCAATGCATAAAAGAGGGGCAGCCCGTACCGAAAACGGTCGGCGAGCTGGCGCATTGCATATATAACAGCCTTGCCTACTTATACCGCGACGCTATAAAAGCTCTCGAAAAAATGACTGGGAAGCGTTATGAGAAACTTTGCATAGTAGGCGGGGGAAGCAAGAACGAATACTTGAATATTCTTACGGCAAAACATACGGGCTTATCTGTTTTTGCTGGGCCGGACGAGGCTACGGCCGCGGGAAATCTTGTGGTGCAGCTTTTAGCGGAAGAGAAAAATATTTCAAAAGAGAACATCAGGGAACTAATAAAAAAATCATTTAATATAAAGGAGATAAAACCTAATGTATGACATTGCAAAAAGCCTGTACAAAAAATGGGGCGTCGATACGGATGCGGCAATCGAAAAATGCTCGCGTATCCCCGTGTCGCTTCATTGCTGGCAGGGCGACGACGTATCGGGATTTGAAAACAAATCCTCAAGCTTGTCGGGCGGCATTCAAACTACCGGAAATTACCCCGGAAAAGCGCGCAATTCCGAAGAGCTGCTTGCTGATCTTGATGTTGTCTATTCGCTTATTCCCGGTTCTAAGCGCATCAACCTTCACGCGATTTATCTTATAGCAGATGAAAAAGTTGAACGCGATCAGATCCAGCCCAAGCATTTTGACAAATGGCTTGAATGGGCAAAAAGGCGTGACATCAAAATCGATTTTAACCCGACTCTGTTCTCTCATCCCAAAGCAAAGGACGGCCTGACTCTTTCACATCCTGATAAGGAAATCAGAGATTTTTGGATCCGTCATGTTAAAGCCAGCCGTAAAATCGCCGCTTATATCGGCGAAAAACAGGGCAGCCCTTGCCTGAACAATATCTGGATCCCCGACGGTTTTAAGGACATTCCGGCCGACAGAATGGGCCCCAGAGTAAGGCTTAAGGAATCTTTAGACGAGATTTTCAGCGTCAAATACGATAAAAAGTTTATCATAGACGCAGTCGAAAGCAAGGTTTTCGGAATAGGCGTAGAGAGCTATACCGTAGGCAGCAACGAGTTTTATTTAAGCTACGCCGCAACCAGAGGCATTAACGCGCTGCTCGATAACGGCCACTATCATCCGACTGAAACCGTTTCAGATAAGATCCCGTCGCTTTTAACTTTCTTCGATAAGGTTGCGCTTCACGTTACAAGGCCCGTCAGATGGGATTCCGACCACGTTGTGCTTTTTGAGGACGAAATTAAAGAGATTGCTAAAGAAATTATCCGCAATAACGCCGAAGAAAGGGTGCTTATAGGCCTTGATTATTTTGATGCGAGTATCAACAGAGTCAGCGCATGGGTCGTAGGCGCGCGCAATATGCAGAAAGCGCTGCTCAACGCATTATTGATGCCGCATTCGTTACTGAAGGAAATGCAGGATAAGGGTAATTTTTCAAAGCTTATGGTAATGCAGGAAGAATTAAAAACACTTCCTTTCGGCGCCGTTTGGGATGAATATTTATCAAGACAAAAAGTAGCAGGAAGCGATTGGTTTGAAAAAGTCGAAAAATACGAAAAACAAATATTATCAAACAGAGGATAATCATAATATGAAAAACATTTTAAACGCACCTTTTGTTATTGAAATGGTAAGGACCTGTTCTAACATGTACCGCTTAGGCTGGGACGAGAGGAACGGCGGTAATATCAGTTATATTCTTAATGACGAAGAAGTCAAGGAATATCTAAACGTTGAGCGTCCGCTGCGCCGTATCGATATTAAATTCGACGCTAAAGAAGTTTCCGGCAGGATTTTTATCGTTACCGGCACAGGAAAGAACTTTAAAAACGTCGAATATGACCCGGCATTCAATTTAGGTATAATCCGCATAACCGAGGACGGCGCAAAAGCGGACGTTTTATGGGGATTTTCGGACGGCTGCGGCCCTACGAGCGAGCTTCCCGCACATTTAATGAGCCATATCGAACGCCTTAAGCTCGACCCGACGCATAAGGTTGTAATGCATTGCCATTCAACAAATACGCTTGCGATGACGTATGTGCATAGCCTGCAGGACCGCGAATTTACAAGGACGCTCTGGCAGATGTCAACGGAATGTATCGTTGTTTTTCCGGATGGCGTAGGCGTATTGCCGTGGATGCTTTGCGGTAACGAAGCTATCGGAAGGGCAACTGCCGAAAAAATGAAAGTCTACCGTTTGTGTGTTTGGGCGGCGCATGGCATTTTTGCCTGCGGTAAAACTCTTGACGAAACTTTCGGACTTATCGAAACTGTTGAAAAAGCTGCGACCATTTTTATAAAGGTCATGAACAGCAGAATTATCAACACTATCAGGGACGACGAGCTTAAAGTGTTGGCCGAAGCGTTCGGCGTAGACTACCGTAAAGACTTTTTAGACGTATAGTGTAAAAATATACAGGCGCCAATTTTAAAAAACGGGCGCCTGTTATTAATTTTAAAATTTTTTTTAAAAGAGGAGATATATTAAAATGGCAAGAATGATTTTGAATGAAACCAGTTATTTCGGAAAAGGCTGCAGGGAAAACTTGATTCCCGAAATGAAAAGGCGCAATATGAAAAGCGCGCTTGTAGTTACGGATAAGGATCTTGTAAAATTCAATGTCGCTAAATATGTTTTAGACCTTTTAGACGGCGCGAATATCCGTTATACTGTGTTTTCTGACGTAAAAGCAAATCCTACGGTAAACAATGTTTTAGACGGCTGCAATATTTTCAATAAAGTTAAACCCGACGTTATTATCGCGATCGGCGGAGGCTCGGTAATCGATACGGCTAAAGCTATCGGTATCATTGCAACTAATCCCGGTTTTGCCGACGTTGTGTCGCTTGAAGGCGTTGCCGATACTAAAAACAAATCTTTCCCGCTTATCGCTTTTGCAACAACGTCAGGAACTGCGGCTGAAGTTACTATCAACTACGTTATAACCGATGAAAAATCTCAACGTAAGCTTGTCTGCGTTGATCCTAACGATATTCCGATGCTTGCATTCAACGACGCGGATATGATGGCGAGTATGCCTAAAGGTTTGACCGCCGCAACCGGTATGGACGCTTTAACGCACGCAATCGAAGGTTACATAACTCTCGGAGCAAATCCTTTAACTGATATTCTTTGCTGGAACTCTATTAAGCTTATCTCCGAAAACCTCAAAAACGCGGTAGATAACGGCAATGATACTGTATCAAGAGAAGGAATGGCTCTTGGTTCATATGTTGCGGGAATGGCGTTTTCTAACGTCGGACTCGGAATTGTACATTCTATGGCGCATCCTTTGGGAGCAAGATTTGATATCCCTCACGGAGTTGCTAACGCATTATTGCTTCCTTACGTTATGGAATATAATAAATCTGCCGCGCAAAAGAAGTACGGCGATATTGCACGTGCTATGGGCGTAAATATTTCAGGAATGAGCGAAGAAGCAGCAGCGGATGCCGCAATAAATGCGGTCAAAGCCTTAAGCAAATCGATAAACATTCCCGAAAAGCTCTCGCAAATCAACATCAAAGAAGGGGATTTGGCTCAGCTTGCAAAAGACGCCTTCATAGACCCTTGCACGGGCGGCAATCCCAGAAAGACAAGCGTTGAAGAAATATTAGAAATCTACAAAAAAAGCTACTAAAATTATCTGAAGGGTTATAAATTACGCAGCATTTTGACGTAAAATACGGTAAAATATGTAAAATAGCAGTACTATGTCTGTCATAGTACTGCTATTTTAAGATTTTAAACTCGTTTTTTGTATATTTTATATAACCGCTATCCTGCAGGCGGCTTAATTCTCTTGAAAGCGCGGAACGGTCTACAGATAAATAATCTGCCAATTGCTGGCGTGATAAAGAAATTTTAATTTTGTTTGATTTTTGAACAATTGATTCAGCTTTAAGAAAAGTTAAAATTTTTTCAGAGGTGCTTCGTAAAGTTAATAAGTTCATCTTTTTCGTAAGCATAATATTTTTATAAGAAAGGACGCTGATGATATTTTGTATTAATTTCACGTGACTTAAGCAGGAATTGGAACAGGGTGAAATTATTTTATTTTTTTCTAATTTATAAATCGTGCAGTCGGTTTCCGCTTCGACATTAAAAGGTAATTTCTCTCCGGATAAACATACGCTTTCGGCAAAAATATTTGAAGGTGTCAGTTTTAATATAATATTTTTATTTCCGCTAAAATCAGTTTTAGTTATATTAATGTTTCCGCTCAAAATTATTGCCAAATAATTGCAATAATCGCCTTCGTAAAGTATTATGTTGTTTTTTTTATATTCCGTAATAATTCCGCGAAGGCAATTTTGCATAGAATCTATCTCGTTTCTTGAGATTCCCTGCATGATAATCGATTTTTCTAAGACATTTAAATATATATTATCCATAATATCCCATAATTTTTTTATTATTTGTTGCAATTGCAACTTACATATCAAGATCATTATAGTACAATTTAGCTATAAAAGTCAAATATATGTAAATCTAGGAGATATATTTATGATAAGAAAAATAATAAAAATCGATACGGAAAAATGTAACGGCTGCGGACTTTGCGCTAAAGCCTGTCATGAGGGCGCAATAGGAATGATTGATGGTAAAGCAAAGCTTTTGCGCGACGACTTTTGCGACGGGTTAGGAGATTGTCTGCCCGCATGCCCTGTAAACGCGATCAGTTTTGAAAATAGGGAGGCTGAAGCGTATAATGACCAAGCCGTTCAAGAGCATAAGCTGAAAAAGCAGGCAGATATAGTAAAACCGCTGCCTTGTGGTTGCCCGGGCACACATTCAAAGATACTTGAGCGGAAAAATACGCTCTCAACGCCTACAATAAATGTTTCGGCGGCTCCGGTGGTAAACGATGAAGCAGAAAGCCAGTTAATGCAATGGCCGGTCCAAATCAAATTAGTTCCCGTCAACGCGCCTTATTTTAATAATGCAGATTTATTAATAGCAGCAGATTGCACCGCTTACGCGTATGCGAACTTTCACAAAAAATTTATTAAAAAGCATATAACAATAATCGGTTGCCCGAAGCTTGATAGCACTGATTATTCTGAAAAATTAACACAAATCATCGCAAATAATGATATCAGAAGCTTAAAAGTCGTAAGAATGGAGGTCCCGTGCTGCGGGGGAATAGTAAACGCCGTAAAAACCGCCTTGCAAAACAGCGGCAAAGTTATCCCTTGGCAAATAGTCACCATATCTACCGACGGCAAAATTCTAGATTGAATGGATCTCAAATCTACCGATATATCTATTCATCGCAAATAATGATATCAGAAGCTTAAAAGTCGTAAGAATGGAGGTCCCGTGCTGCGGGGGAATAGTAAATGCCGTAGAAACCGCCTTGCAAAACAGTGGCAAAGTTATTCCTTATATCTACCGACGGCAAAATTCTAGATTGAATGGATCTCAAATCAATCAATAGCAAAATTCTATATTAAATTGAATATGTATTTGTGAAGTTTCAAGCATTGCTTTATATCGTAAAAAGCATTTTATATATAGCGTACAAAACAAATATTACTATTAAAAATCTGCTAAAAATCTGCAAGATAGGGCGTGAACTCTATCTTGCATTTTTTATATATACACATCTCTTCGCAAAAGACAGCTTGAATAATTGTACCGCTTTAAAACGCAGAATATTCAATAAAAGAATATTTGTATATATAATAAAGCGTAGCTTTAAGGGGTGTAGTGAGTTAACGAAAAAGACCGTCCTAAAATAGGGCGGTTTTTCGGCTTTAAATGGGCTTGTACGGCTCGAAAGATTGTTCTCGGATGTTCTATCTAATATAAGACGGTTCGGGGCGTGTGGTTAAAATCAGTGTTTTTTATCCATCAAATAAAAAACATAAAAAAATTAATTTGTTGCCATACAGGTGGCACTAAATATATGTTATAATAGAATAAAAAAGGATTTTGGCAACGTGTTAGAATTTTACTTAATAATTAAATACATAGCAATGACTAAAGGGCTGATACTGACTGTGTCAATCCTCGATATTATTGACAAGCTGTTCAATCAGCATATACAATGAACGCTTTTCTTTCGGAGTTAGTTTTTTAAGCTGCGCGTTTGTAATTCCTCTTGCTTTCATCTCGGCGGAAAACTTTTCAAATTCGTCCATATTAATAGGGTCATCACCTTGCAAAAGATATGTAAGTTCAACGTCTAAGATATCCGCTAGTTTAATTAGTTTGTCTATATCGGGTCTTGATTTACCTATTTCCCAGTCACAAACGCCACTTTTAGTCATTTTAAAATAAGATCCTAGCATTTCTTGGGTCATTTTTTTTTCTTTTCTAAGACGTTTTATTCTTTCACCGAGATTATCCATTAATTAAAATTGTACTATAGTTTAAGTAAAATGTAAAATTTTATCATTTTGCGAAAACTAAGTTGGAAAAGATTTAACTAATCTATTGACAAGTTGGCTTTAATCTGATATTATATTTTTAAAGTTGGAATATATCCAACTAAAACCACACAAAAATCAAGGTTGGCGAACCAAAACCGCAATACATAACGGCAAGAGCGTGAGCCAAAGACCGCCAAAAAATAGGCTAACGCAGAAGTGCCTGAACTGCTCCTCGGAGAAAGGAATATGGAAGTATGGGAATTTAAACAAAAGCAGTCGTTACCGTATTTGGCAAAGGTAGAACACGCAAAACGCCGAGCAGCGGAATTTTACGACGAAATCACAATTATTAAAGATGCAAACGTTCACGTATCGGTGGGCGGTCTGGACAGCTTAACGTTGTTGTTATTCATTCGGAAGTACATAGATTCAAGCATTCCGGCTGTATCGGTGTCCACGCTCGAAGATAAAAGTATTCAGCGTATTCATCAGCAGTTGGGAATAACATCCCTAAATCCGTATAAATCGAAAGTTGAAGTAATAGACGATTGCGGTTATCCGATTATAAGCAAAGAAAAAGCGGCAAAGATACAAACGCTTTGCAATCCGACAGAGAAAAACAAAACCGTCCGTAACGCAATAATGACGGGGGATTGCGGAAAGCAGGGGCATTTCGCCAAAAACTCGCGAATGAAATTGCCGCAAAAATGGCTTAACCTGTTCGGTGGTATGGAAAATGAAAAATACGGTACGAATTATAAAATTGCTCCTTTCAAGGTTTCAGCCGATTGTTGTTATTTTATGAAAGAAAAGCCTTGCGATGATTGGGCGAAACAAAATAACAGTTATCCGTATTTGGGGCTTATGGCTTCCGAGGGTGGGCGCAGGGAAAAGGCTTTAATGAAAAACGGCTGTAACTATTACGGCAAAACAACAACACGTTCTGCCCCGTTCGCAATATTTATGCGTCAAGACATCTTGCAATTGGCTTTAGATTTGGAAGTCCCGATACCGGAGATATATGGCACAATCGAACGCAAGAGCGACGGTACACTTTATACCACCAGAGCACAGCGCACTGGATGTTCAATGTGCGGCTTCGGAATACATCTTGAAAAACGTCCGCATAGGTTTGATCGTTTACGCGAAGATAATCCGAAAGAGTGGGAGTTTTGGATGTATACAAAAGGTTGGGGTGCTGTACTGGACTATATCGGGGTAGAGTGGGAGCCACAGACCGCAAAAGGGGTAAGTCTATGACAGTAATTGAAAAATATTTAAGAGAACATTTAACACCGGAAGAGTTATGCATATTAAGCGATTGGTCGGCAAGTAATTTATTAATGACAAAAGAAACTCCGCACTGGTCGCCCGAGCAAAAGGAAGTGAGTGCAGCTAAAACAGTAGACCTTTTAAATAAATTATTGGGTGATTATATGTCGGAATTTTTAGAACAAATCGAAAAGGAACAAAGCTAATGTCATTTATTACATTTGCACGCGGAACCACGTTTTTTAATTTTTTTACATTTCGGACATTTTTCGTAAAGTTCGTAAAAGCAAGCATTGCAGAGATCGTGGCTTAAAGCATTATCAGATGGACTATATTCAACAGTCTTACCGCATTTTTTGCAAATTATATTTCGTTGAAATCACTATACAAAAGATTTGGCGGCTGTTAATAGAAAATATTACGGAAAAGAATTTAAAAGTTCAGCGCAGTAGAAAAATAGTAAAAGATAAAAAAATGGTAGCTTTAGATGTTTATGACGCAATCGGCGCCGGATTTGTAAAGACTTTAGATGAAGCTGCAAAATACGGAAAGAAAAAAATCAAGGCAAAAAAAATCAATGCGGATGAGATTAAAAAGCTGGATATCGGTTATTCATGTACTATGGATAAAATCGAAGATGACGAATATTACGAAGTTTTTAAATATGCGTTTAAGATTAGCGATGACGAACGGCAGTTTATGACCTATGAAAATTTCAAGGTTTTGTATAAAGCACTACATAAGCGGAAAGTTTTTCAAAGTTATGGCGAATGGTACAACGTAGCCGGTGATGATGAGATTGACGATAGCTTGGCATATGAGTTTATACATGAATTTTTAAATAATTTTGACTCGGTTGAAAAGCGTTTAACTATTGACGAGGCAAAGGATCTGCAAAAAGCTGGTGAATATAAATTGATAACTCGCCGCCGAATTCAAAAGTATTTAGAAGACGATCATCCGGATGCAGAGCTTGATAATATTATGATTGCCGGAGTTGCTTTAAAAGATTATAAGGTTGCACGCGATAACGACAGGAAATTACAAAATCAGCTGCGGCGCGAGGCTCGCATTAAATTGAATTCAAACGCAAAACCCAAAATAAAGAAGCCTAAAAAAATAACAGCATATAAGCCGAATGAAAATTTATCGTTCTAAGGAGACATTTTATTATGATTGTATTAAAGCATTGTGATTATGTAAAAAGAACCGGCCGCAAAAGAATGTGTGAGCATAGAGTACCGAATACAGTCGGCGGTAAGTTTTGTAAGTGTCCGATAAGTTGTATTCATCAAAGGGAATATCAAGAATCAAGAAAATAGTATTATGCCAGGCATAAAAACAAAAAACAAAAAAAAGGAATATAAAATGCCGATAAAATATAAACGAAAATATCCGGACACTAAATATTTAAGTCCTGTGGGCGCGCCAAAAGGTGGGCGCGTACATTGGTTTTTAATGAATTTGCCGAAGTTGGTTTCAAAAAAATATGAAGTTCGCGGAACATACGAAAAACACGATTATGTTTTAGTTTTAAAAGAATGTTATCGAGGCCGTGAAGATATGTATTTAATAAAGCAAACTAGCGCGCATTGTTGGAGTGTTCGTTATTATGATAGGGCTACGGAGTTTCAAGAGCAAATTAATTATGGATCTAGTGATGAAGTTATCGATTATATACTTTATCGTATGCCTAAAAAAGTTCAACAAGAGAACGATTATGAAGCTGAACGCTTGATGAATAAAAAAAAAGCGGCGCAGGGGAAAACGAGTGACACACTTTAATCAAAAAGTGAAAAATACACATCTCTTCGCAAAAGACAGCTTTTACGAATAGTTAGGCTTGATTTTGCTGTTTTTGCTCACACATTTGGTAGAGCTCCCGTTATAGGAAGTTTTTGCGACTTCCATTTTGACGCGTATTTTTTCACGCGTGTTTGTGACTCCTTTTTTTTGATAATGTTATGTTGTGTTTAGGCTTTCATTATAACAGGCATTTTTTCCTATGTCAAGGCATTTATGCCTAGTTGTGATATAATGTTTTTATGGAAATTTTTTTTAGTAAGGTATTGCGTGATTTGAGAGAAGAAAAAGAAATTAGTCAATCCGAATTGTCACGTCTTACTGGTTTAGACCAAAGCTTGATATCCAAATGGGAACGTTCATTTACTGAACCTACTCTTAGTTCATTGGTTCGGCTTGCTCAGTTTTTTTCCGTTTCCCTTGATTATCTTGCTTTTGGCTCGTCCTTTTAAAAGGCTTTAAAGGCTGTTTTTAGCCTTGTATTATGTCTGTCGAGTTAATTATCGACGGACTGTCTTTTCGTGTCACTTGAACGATTTTTATATTTATTCTCTTTTAATTTTCCGCGTTAGCGGTCTTTATTGGTCGATAGTTGAAGTTTGTGCGCTTTTTGGTTTGGTCGTTATGCGTGCAGAGCGTAGCGAACACGCATTATTGAACCGACCGGTTTTAGCCCGGCGGTTCTGTTTGGCTCGCCGTTGGTCTTTAATATTAGTTGTTTAGAATTTCTGTTTGGTCTAAGCTACTGATATTTACTTCTTTCGTATATATCGCGTCTTGTGTGCCTGTGCGCGTGCGTGCGTGTTTGTTCGTGCGTGCGTGCGTATAGGCGCGCTTTTTGCGTTTATTTTGTTTGAGGCGCGAAGATGTGTTTGTGCGTCTGTCATTTGTTTGGCGCGGTGCCCCGACGATTTGCTTGTCAAATCGTCGGGGGTTCGGTTTGGTCTTGTCATTATATGACAGGTGACACCGATTGTAATAACACAACTATTAAAAGTGTTCATTTTCTATTGGTTGAGATAGTTTTTTGATTACTTCTTTTGTATGTGTTTCTGCTTGTTTGATGCCTTTTTCTATTCTTCTTTCTTCCTTGGTTTGTTCTCTTAATTTTTCAATTTCTTTTCTTCGGTGCATTTCTTCTATTGCGTTTATTTCTCCTATATCAGGTGTTGTTATTATTTTTGGAAATAATGAGTTTGCTGAAATATTACTGAAACCCGATGTTGTTGTGCCGATAGCGTTACTTCCGCCATAAGTGTCTATAAGTGTTGGCATTTTTATACCTCCGCTTGAGCTTTGAAGTCTTCTTTTATTTTGTAGTCGACTGGTAAGTCTGCTATCATTTGTGTTTCGGCTACAAGTTTGAATTGGTTTTTGCCCGTTATTCTGTAATCCGTTCCGTTTATTTGTGATGTCGGTATTGATACTCCCTGTTTTAGTGCCATTGTGTTGTTTATAAGGTTGTCGGTGTTGTCTCTCCAGAATTTCGGTATTGTTTGTGTGCCTCTGTAAGTGTCTGTTATAAATCTGTTGCTTTCTTGTACTATCCAGAAGCTTTCCGAGGGTACTTGTTCCGTTGTTGTTCCTGCACTGCTTGTTATTATGTCTATTATTCCGTCTTCTGTGAAGTCTCCTTTTACTTGGTTAGGAAGTTTGAATATTGTTTGAGTTGCAAGGGTTGTTGTGTTTGCGTATTCTTCCGTTACTCTTCCTACTAAAGTTGTACGAAAGTTTGTGTAATAGTTGTTCCTTTTTTGACCTCTTTTTTTGTGTGATTGTATGAAGTTTGTTTCAATTGTGTTGAAGTCTGTTGGATAAGTTTTTAGTTGTTTATTTGCAAGATATTAAGTTTTAGTCTGTTGTTTTGTATAGCTAGGTTTTCTTGTAGTTTTCTGTTTGCAAGATATTAGTTTTAGTTTCTTGTTTTGTATTGACTGTGTTTTAGCAGTTTTTTGTTTTGTGAGATATTGTGTTTTATCTTGATTAAATTTATTCTTTGATATATAATTGTAGTGATGCAGGACAATTATTATAATAATAGATCTGAAAAAAATATTTTGAAGATACGGGAAATTCTGGAGACGTTTCCTGCGTTTGCAATAGAATTTTTTATCGGAATTCAAAATAGAACCTCCGATTTGACACGTCTTAATTATGCTTATGACTTGAGGATTTTTTTTGATTATTTATGCAGAAAAACTTTTAAAAACAATATTTTGCCAAATGAGCTGACTCTGGCACATTTGGAAAAACTCAGCGTGTTTGATATAGAATTGTTTTTAGAACATTTAAACGGATATGTTTTTGATGGTAAGCGTTATAGCTGCAAGGAAAACGCTAAGGAACGCAAGCTAGCGACATTAAGATCTTTTTTTAAATATTATTATAGAAAAGATAAACTTTCGGTAAATGTTACGGTTAAAGTCGATATGCCGAAAATCCATTCCAAGCCGATAGTACGGCTGGAAATCGATGAAGTCGTTAAACTGCTTGATTTAGCAGAGTCTGCAGCGGATTTAAATAAACGCCAGCAGATTTATCATAAAAAGACTAAACTCCGCGACGTGGCGATGCTTACGCTGTTTTTAGGTACAGGAATTCGTATCAGCGAATGCGTCGGACTGAACAGAACCGATTTTGATTTTAACTCGAATTCGTTTAATGTAACGCGTAAAGGCGGAAATATCGCGCAATTGTATTTTTCTGATGAAGTCGCCAAAGCTCTGAAGGATTATGTATACTGGCTTGAAAATGATGAAGAATTCAGGAGTAAAATAAAAAACAAGGACGCCCTGTTTTTGTCTCTACAAGGCAAACGGATTACTGTCCGCGCAGTTGAAAACCTGGTAAAAAAATATAGCTCCGTTATTTCACCGCTAAAAAAAATAACGCCACATAAGCTGCGAAGTACGTACGGAACGTCTCTTTACCGCGAAACGCAGGATATCTTTATTGTTGCGGACGTACTTGGGCACAAGGACGTTAATACTACAAAAAAACATTATGCGGCGATAAGTGATGATATACGGAGAAAAGCTTCAAACGCTGTTAAATTACGAATTAAAGACGATGAAATTTTAAAATAGTAGTATTATGTCAGACATAGCACTACTATTTTTATAATTTTATTAGATTTATATAGGGATTTTTTGGAGATAACAACTACGCGACTAGTCGGAAAACAAGCCTAATTCTATAAGGCATTGTTTTGCGGCTATTTTTACATGTTCATATGTCAAACCGCCCTGCAAATATGCTATAAACGGCTCTTTAATGGGCGCGTCTGCGCTTAATTCGATAGAGGCTCCCTGCACAAACGCCCCTGCCGCCATAATAACCTGATGAGAATATCCCGGCATATCCCAAGGATACGGAACGGCAAAACTGTCGACCGGAGAGCATTTTTGAATCGCCTGACAAAAAGCTATCAATTCTTTATCGTTATTAAATTTTATCGAGCGGATTATATCGCCGCATTTTTCATAAGATTTCGGCAACGTTTCAAAACCGAGTTTTTCAAAGACGCTACCGAATAAAACCGAGCCTTTGAGAGCTTGAGCCGTTATATGCGGAGCCATAAAAAGTCCTTGATAGTATTCTCTATATCCATATGCGTATGAGCCGATCTCGCAGCCTATGCCGGGTGCCGTAAGCCTATATCCGACTAGCTTGATCAGCTCTTTTTTACCGGCTATATATCCTCCCGTGGACGCGATACCGCCTCCAGGATTTTTTATAAGCGATCCGGCCACTATATCTGCGCCGACTTGCGTGGGTTCCAAACAGTCGACAAATTCACCATAGCAATTGTCTATCATTATAAAACTTCCGGGCGATACGGATTTTATTTTTACTATAATATTTTTCAAGTCGCTTATCAAGAACGAGTTCCGGCACGTATAGCCGCGCGAGCGTTGTATAAAAACAATCTTCGGTTTCTTCTTTAAGCCTTTTTCAATTTCAGGTATATTAAAACCGCCGCCACTGCAAAGATCCGCTTTTTCGAAAATAATACCAAAATCCTTTAAGGACCCGTTGTTGGACCCCGTAATAGTTTCCTCTAATGTGTCATAAGGCATTCCGCTGACGGAAAAAAGCAGGTCTCCCGGACGCAGGATTCCGGATAATGCCAGCGAAATTGCATGTGTTCCGGATGTAATGAGCGGCGAAACGATTGCCGCTTCGCAATCAAAAATATCCGCGAATAAACTGTTTAACGTATCTCGGCCAGCATCGTCGTAACCATAGCCGCTTGTCGGTGAAAAATGACGCAAGGCTATTTTGTTTTTCTGAAACGCCGAAAGAACCTTGCGTTGATTGAATAATGCGGCCTCATCGATTTCACTGAATAGTTTTTCTGAATTTTTTTCACATTCTGCTATCAATTTATCGGTATTCATAGTTGCTCCTGTTTAAGTATGTCTGACATAATATAGAAAACGCGCAAATTCGCATGCAAATTTGTTCATTTTAAAGTACCGCAGCTTCTTATTGATATTTTTTAGCCTAAAAAAATATTGATTTTTGGCATTACCTTTGATATGTCATTGCACGTTACCCATTCTTTTTCAGCCTGCATCCATTTTAGATACGTTATCTGACGTTTTGCATAATTCCTCGAGCCTTGCTTGATTTGGTCAACGGCCTTTTCAAGAGATATTTCGGAATCTATATGTTTTACCATTTCCTTATAGCCGATCGCCTGCATAGAATTACAATTTTTGTATTGATAAAGCGATCTTACTTCCGCTTCCAGCCCTTGTTGCATCATTTTATCCACCCTGTTGTTTATACGTTCATACAGCGCGGCCCTCTCATCATCCAGAACAAAAAAAAGATAATCGTAATTTGATTCCGGATTTTTCTGCGAAACTTCACTTTTGGTTTGACCTGTAAGATAGTAAATTTCCAACGCCCTGACAATTCGTTTAGCATCGTTTACAGATATTTTTTCGGCAGATTCCGGATCAATATTTTTTAGCTCTTCGTGAAGTTTTTGGCTGCCCTCATTCAATATGCGGTCATTAAGCTTTTCGCGGATAGTTTCTGATCCCGGCGTCCGGCTTAAATTAAAACCGTTTAACAGCGCGTTAATATATAGGCCGGTTCCGCCTGTTATTATTGGGATTTTACCCTTAGCGGAAATAAGATTTATTGCGGCTTCGGCATCGGAAACAAAATTTGCGACAGAGTAATTGAAGTCCGGATTTACAATATCAATCAAATAATGCTCTACGCCGGACATTTCTTCCTGCGTCACTTTTCCGGTGCCGATATTCAGGTGCCGATATACCTGCATTGAATCCGCGCTGATTATTTCACCGTTGATTTGCTTTGCGATTTGTATTGCGAGGCTTGACTTACCGACGGCGGTCGCGCCGGATAATATCAAAAGTTTTTGTTTATTTATGTTATTCGTTTGAACCATTTTTCTATCTCTGTTTTAGATACTCTTACAACAATGGGTCTGCCATGCGGGCAAAATAACGCGCCCCCTGTTTCTTTCATCTGAAAAATAAGTTTTTCGGCCTCTTCATTTTTCAAATCGTCGTTGCCTTTCACAGCCGCCTTGCAGGCTGTTTGCATAATAGACTCTTTGATAAATTCTGACTTTTTAAATTTCGAATTCTTTAAATTTTCTATTATTTTAGATGTAAATTCTTTTAGGTTGAGATTCATGCAAAGCACAGGGATTGCCGAGAGGGCGAAACTGTTTGTCCCGAATTCTGATATTATGAAGCCCAGTTTTTCAAATTCGGGAAGTTTCTCGAGCAACTCTTGTTTTTCGTAATTATTGACATCGAATACGAAAGGTATAAGCAGATTTTGGACGGCAGTATTATCTGAATCGATCGCTTTTATTAGCTTATCATACAGGATTTTTTCATGCGCCGCGTGCTGGTCGATAAGATAAATGTCTGAACTCTGCTGAACAATTAAATATGTATTAAATATCTTTCCGCAAATAATGCTGTCTTTTTCAGTGCTTAAAACGGTGGTTTGCGAATAAACAGCGTTGTCCCTGAGGTAGGTATTCATATAGCTGAGATTGTCGTTTTTTGGATTTTTTTCTGATGCTAATATATGATTCTTTGAACCGGTTTCACGTAAAACAGGATCAAAATTCTGCGCTTTTGATAATAAATCTCCGGAATTTTGGTTCAAATATTTATCTTTTTGGGTGGAATTATTTGAGTTTGTAAAATAATCCGAGGTAATGACCGTCTCATTTTTTTGCTGATTGTCGTATATCTCTTCGTTTGGATTTAGTTTTGTAACGATTACCGATTCGGAATGAATAATATTTTTTGGAATTAAAAATTCCTTCTGTACGCTTTTTTTAACGGCACCCATAACGATAGTCTTTATTCTGTTCAGATCTGAAAATTTTACGTTCAACTTATTGGGATGCACGTTTACGTCTATCATATCGTACGGAACATTCAAAAACAGTATGTAAACGGGATATTGCCGTTTCATTAGATATTCCTGACAGCACAAGTAAATATAATATGAAATATCCTCGTTTTCTACTATCCTGCCGTTAACGATCAAAGTTTGATAGCTTTTATTATGCTTGGAAAAAGAAGGCTTGCTGATATATCCTTTTAGTGTTATGTCTGGCATAGTACTATCAATATAGTCTAATTCGGCAAAAAAATCACTGTAAACATTATAAATCGCCTGTTCCATCCCTTTTCCTGACGAATGAAAAACTATTTTACCGTTGTCAATAAATTTAAAGGAAATATTATAGTTTGCTAAAATCAGCTTTTCAATTAAAGAGGATATCCTTGCGCCCTCTAAAGACGGCTTTTTCAAAAACTTTTTCCGCGCCGGAATGTTATTGAATACGTTTTCAACTACAACCGTGGTTCCGATGGGCGAGCCTGCTTCGGACTCAAAAATCTTAGTTCCGTTTTCATAGGCTACGCAATAGCCTGTTTGATTTTCAGCGGCGGCTGTCCGGGAGGTCATTGTGATTTTTGATACTGACGCTATACTGGGCAGAGCCTCTCCCCTGAAACCTAAAGTTTTTATTACCTCTAAATCCTCGATACTTTTGATTTTGCTTGTAGCGTGAGGCATAAAAGCAAGAGGCAAATCTTTAGCGGAAATGCCTTTTCCGTTATCCGTAATTTTAATAAAATCGATTCCGCCGCCTTTAATTTCAACTGTTATTGCATCCGCGCCGGCGTCGATACTGTTTTCTATCAACTCCTTAACGATAGATACAGGGCTTTCAACAACCTCTCCGGCCGCTATCCTATTGAAAATTGAACTGTCGAGAATTTTAATTTCAGACATTTTTTAGTCCGCCTTATATCAGATTAGTGTTTTAATGCTTTTTCTTTAAGATCCGCCAAAATTTCTAAAGCCTGCCTCGGTGAAACAGAATCAATGTCGAGGTCCCTTAATATTGCACTTATTTCAGACGCCGGAGCGGAATTGAAAAATGATAACTGACTTCCGTCCGACATTTTTGCCTGCCTTCCTATATCGGCATTTTCTAAAATTTTAAGCAATTCTTTTGCCCGGTCTAGTATTTCTTTCGGTAGTCCCGCCAATCCTGCGACCTCAATTCCAAAGCTTCTGTTTGCGCTGCCGCGCATCAGCTTTCTTAAAAAAATGATATTGTTATTGAATTCCTTCAAAGACATTTTGTAATTCTTTACGCCGCGAAGCTGCCCTTCAAGCTCGGTCAGCTCGTGGTAGTGCGTAGAAAATAAAGTTTTTGCCGAAAGGTCTTTAGACAGATACTCTATTATCGACCAGGCGATGCTGAGTCCGTCGTAAGTTGATGTGCCGCGTCCGATTTCGTCGAGAAGGATAAGGCTGCCGTTCGTCGCGTTTTGAAGGATGTCGGAAACTTCGCTCATTTCGACCATAAAAGTACTTCTGCCGGTGGAAAGATCGTCATTGGCTCCTACCCTTGTGAATACCCTGTCGGTAAGGGAAATCTCGGCATATTTTGCGGGAACGAAGCTTCCCATATGCGCCATAATAACGATAAGCGCGACCTGCTTCATATAAACGCTTTTTCCTGCCATATTCGGCCCGGTGATAACCATAAGCTTATCGGAATCTGAATTTAAAAAAGTATCGTTAGGGACAAACGTTTCGGATTTTAGAAGCTTTTCAACGACACAGTGCCGCCCTTCCTGTATTTTTATATTTTTTACAGTTTCATTTATAACGGGCTTTACGAATCCGTATTCTTTAGCGCAGCGCGCGTTCGATATCAAGCAATCTAAAGAGGCTATCGCATTTGCCGTGACTAAAAGATCATCGACAAATTTTTTCAGCTCCTGTACGACCATAATATACAGCTCGTTTTCTCTTTTGACCGCTTTTTCTTTTGCGGAGAGTATTTTGGTTTCGAGCGTTTTAAGCTCTTCTGTTATATAGCGTTCGCCGTTTGCTATAGTTTGCTTGCGGCTGTACCGGTAAGGAACGGCATTAATTTGCGCTTTCGGAACTTCTATATAATAGCCAAAAACATTATTAAAACCTATTTTTAGGTTCCGGATCCCCGTTTCCTCTTTTTCTTCCATTTCAAGGCGTGCTATCACTTCGGACGTATCGCGGCTTAAAGACAGATATTCGTCCAGCTCTGTGTCGAAACCTTTATTTATAACTCCGCCGTCCTTAAGCGAATTTGAAGTTTCGGGGTCTATCGCGCTGCGTATGAGTTCCTCGGCAAAATGGAAATCAAGGACTTTTTCGTTTATGCTTTTTAAGAGCGGCGTTTTACATTTAGATAAGGTTTCCTTTAAAAACGGGAGCTGCCTGAGCGATTCGGCCAGCGACAAACAATCTTTTGGCAGCGCGTTGCCGTAGGAAATTCTGCTGGTCAAACGCTCAATATCATATATTTTATTGAGTTTTTCCAGTAGTATGTCACGCATAATATCATTTTGAAGCTCTTGCGTGCTATCTAATCGGCTATTTATTATTATAGGATCAAGGGAGGGCTGCTCGATCATTTTACGCAGCATACGTTTACCCATATTGGTTGAAGTTTTATTTAACAGCCAAAAAAGCGTGCCTTTTTTGCCGCCGTCCTGCATATTTTCTGTAAGCTCAAGCGTACGCATTGCGGTTGAATTTATGCGCATGAATTTTTCCGAATCGTCAAGCTTAATATTTTTTATATGATCCAACGATCTTTTTTGCGTAGAATTTATATAGTTTAAAAGAGCGCCTGCAGAATTGACGCAAAGCTTTTTAATTTGTAATAGTTTTATCGCGTCTTCATTGATTTGGGCTTTTAAAAGAGCTAACGCGTTCTCATATTCAAAAGCATCATCGCTGTAGCCGCTGAACGGACAAACCGAACCGAATTTTACAATCGAAAGCTCGAGGCTTAATTCCAGCATTTTGTAGTTGCAGATTATTTCGGAAGGCTTGATCCTTGAAAGCAGGTCGTTAAGCTTTGCCGCAATCGGGGCTTCTATATAAGCATGGCTGAATTCGCCCGTAGTTATATCTACCCATGACACTCCCACCGCCCTGTCTTCGTAATAAACTCCGGCAAGATAGTTGTTTTTATCGTCGGCAAGCATTGACGGATCCGTTACCGTACCCGCCGTTATTACACGCACGACCTCGCGTTCTACAATGCCCTTGCCTTGCTCCGGCGTTGTGGTTTGCTCGCAAATTGCTACCTTAAAGCCCCTTTCAATAAGCTTTGCAATATATGTATCCGCGGCATGATACGGCACACCGCACATAGGAGCGCGTTCATCTAAGCCGCAGTCCCGACCGGTGAGCGTAAGCTCAAGCTCACGGCTTACGACTTTTGCATCGTCGAAAAACATTTCATAAAAATCCCCGAGCCGGTATAAAAGGATCACATCCTTATACTGCTCCTTGATTTTTAAATATTGCTTCATCATCGGTGAAAGACCCATTTCTACACTCCGTAAACTTCGCCTGATAAATTTGTATTTCTGCTTGATTTTATTTTTACCTGCACAAATTCTCCGCAGAGATCTCTGTCCGAATCGAAAACAACTGTTTTACCGCAATCGGTTTTGCCCGAGCTTTTACCGTTTTCATATTTATCGCACAACACTTCATAAACTTTTCCGACGCATTCCCGGCTTAGTTGCTTTCCTATTAAAAATTGCGCGTCGATAAGCTGCTTTATTCGGCTCTTTTTTATTTTTATATCGATTTGGTTTTCCATTATGTCCGCTTTCGTGCCTGAACGTCTTGAATAAATAAACGTGAAAACGTTATTGAACTTTACTGTTTTTAAAAGGTTTAACGAATCGAGAAATTCTTCGTCGGTTTCTGACGGAAAACCTACCATCATATCTGTAGAAAGACCTGCATCGGGAATATATTTGCGGATCATGGCGATTTTATCAAGATAATTTTCCGCGCTGTATTTTCTGTTCATCATGTCGAGCACGCGATCGCTGCCGGACTGGACCGGCAGATGAATAAATTTTGAAATATTCGGGTAGCGTGCGATAACCTTAACCACCTCTTCCGACAAATCTTTAGGATGGGACGTCATAAATTTCAACCTGAATTTACCCTCTGTCTGAGCGATTTTTTCGAGCAGATAAGCAAAATTTATTTTCGGATCGTTAAAATCGTTGCCGTATGAATTGACGTTCTGCCCTAATAAGGTTATTTCCTTGTAGCCTGAGCTTAACAATTTTTGAACGTCGCTTAAAACTAAAGAAGCGTCGCGACTGCGTTCGCGTCCGCGCACATGCGGAACAATACAGTAAGAGCAAAAATTATTGCAGCCGTACATAATGTTTACCCATGCGTTAAGGCCGCTGGAGCGGAAAACGGGAACGTCTTCAGATATTGTCTGTTCTTTTTCCCAAATTTCTATCTGGCTTTTTTTGAATTCAAGATTTTTCAGGTATTCGCCGAATTTATGAAGATTATGCGTGCCGAAAATTATATTTATGAACGGACACCGTTTTTTTAGTTTCTCTGCGGCACCGTTTTGCTGCGTCATACAGCCGCATACGGCGACGACTAGGGAGGGGCGTTTTTCTTTTAATTTTTTTATAATGCCTAAGTTTCCCAGCACGTGCGTTTCCGCAGTTTCTCTTATACAACAGGTATTTAAAATAATTAGATCGGCGTCTTCCTTTAAATCGGTTGCGCCGAAGCCGTTTTCAATAAGCATTCCCGCCAGCTTTTCCGATTCGTGTACGTTCATTTGGCAGCCGTATGTAATTATATGGTATTTTTTGTTATCCATAGATTTCTCCGCAGTATTCACTCTCTTGTAAATAATATTATAGCCTCAAAGCGAGAAAAAGTACAGCGAAAAGCACAAACCGGATTTGAATTAAATAAATCAATTTTTGCAATACTATTTATATGAAAACTATTTCCAAAGCGTTTAAAATTGCTTTCAGTTTCATTATGCTTGTTTTGATCTTGTCGGCCGTAGCTTGGGGACTGTTTATGGAGCCTGAAGTAAAATTTTTATCTTCGGAAAGATTCGATGAAAAGCTACTCACTAATTTTAATAAAAATATAGAAATATACGATTCAAGCGGCGCGCCTGCGGGACTTATAGCCGACCGCAATTTTAAATACGCTAAAATTGCAGAGGTTCCTCAATCGATAATCGACGCATTTTTGAGTATCGAGGACAGGCGGTATTATTCGCACCACGGCGTGGACTACATCCGGGTTTTATCTGCGGTAAAGAGCGACGTTTTGAGTATGTCATATAAAGAAGGCGCATCTACTATCAGCCAGCAGCTTATAAAAAATACGCATTTGACTAATGAAAAAAAGCTGTCCAGAAAGCTGACTGAAATGCGGCTTGCTATCGATATGGAGCGTCAGCTTAATAAGGATGAGATACTGGAGAGTTATTTAAATATTTTATACTTTGGAAACGAAATATACGGAATTGCAAACGCGTCGGAAATTATTTTTGGAAAGGATATCAAGGACGTTGATTTAGCCGAGGCGGCCGCGCTTGCGGGAATGATAAATAATCCTAAAATTTACAGTCCTTATTTAAACTTTGAAAATGCGCTCAAGCGCCGAAACACCGTTTTAAAGCAAATGAATAAGTACGGTAAAATCAGCAAAGAGGAATATGATAAGGCGATAAATGATGAGCTGGCTCCCCTGCCGCTCAATTCGGGATATTCGCAATATTTTAATAACGTCATTAAAGAAGCCGCCGAAATACTTTATTGCAGCGAGGCCGATCTATACGGAAAAAAATTAAAAATAGAAACTTATTCAGACAAAAGCATAGATCAGGCAGTCGAAAAAGCCGTATCGGGGATATATTTGCCTAAAGACGCAATAATTGAAGTCATCGTATGCGAAAACACAAGCGGAAAGGTGCTGTCAGTATATTCAAATACAAGAAAAAATCTGGCATACACGTTGCGTCAGCCGGGATCGACAATAAAGCCTCTTGTATCGTACGCGCCGGCAATTGAAAATAACGGCGTTTTGCCCATAACCCCGATCCTTGACGAAAAAATGAGCTTCAACGGCTATTCGCCGTCAAATTACAAGAATATTTATGAGGGTTGGACAAGCGTTCAGAGCGGGCTTGTACACTCGTCAAACGTTTGCGCCGTAAAGCTCCTTGAGATAAACGGAATTGAAAAAGCGCAAAAATATGCTGAAAAAAGCGGTATTGTTTTAAATAAAAAAGACTCATCACTGTCTGTTGCGCTGGGCGGGCTGACGGACGGAGTTACGCTGCGGCAAATTGCCGACACGTATTCAATGTTCGCAAACGGCGGCAAATATCTTAAAAGCGGCTGCATCAAAACTATTAAAGATTATAGCGGAAAGGTTCTCTATGAAAGGCGGACGGAAGGAAACAACGTTTTTTCCGAGGAGACTTCATATCTGATAAATAATATGCTATCTGATTGCGCGCGCAGCGGCACTGCAAAATTGCTCGCCGCCGTTCCGGGAGTTTGCGCAAAAACCGGGACTGTCGGCGATAAAGACGGGAACAGCGACGCGTATTGCATAGCATACAATAAGGATTACACGATAGCCGTCTGGATAGGAAGCTTAAGCAATAAAAAAACAGCGGTAACCGGCGGAGGATACCCTGCTTTAATTGCAAGAAGGCTTTTTGAAAGCGGAAATTTCGATTCATCAGGCAGTTTTATGCAACCTGAAAACATTATTGAAGCGGAAATAGATTTGAACGTTTTAAAAGAAAAGCATAAAATAGTCGCCGCTCCGGCAAATTTACCGGCGCGTTTCAAACAAAAAATATTTTGTACAAAAGCAACCGCGCCAAAACAGCAATACAATGATTATTACAGTTTTTTGGACGATAAAAGCTTTTATAATTTAGATTTTAATGAATTCTATATTGCTTAAAGCAAAATCGAGCAGCTTATCGTAATCGGGGATTTTTGCTTCTTCCTCTAGGCAATGCTCAATTGTCGGCCTTGTCACCGGGCTTTCGGGCAAAAATACGGTGCAGCAATCCTCATAAGGCAAAATAGAAATATCAAAACTGCCCAGCTGCTGCGCCCGCTGCATGATCTCCTCTTTATCCATGCCCACCAGAGGCCGCAGCACCGGCAGGCTCACCACGGCATTGATTACCGCCATGCTCTCCAGTGTCTGTGACGCCACCTGCCCTACGCTCTCGCCGGTATACAGCGCCAGGCAGCGACGCTCCGCAGCTATGCGCTCCGCTAAACGGAACATCATCCGCCGCATGATGGTAATGCCGTATTCCTCACTGCAATTGGCGTAGATTGCCTTCTGTATTTCGGTAAAATGCACCACATGCAGCTTGACAGGCGCTCCCTGCCAACGGGCCAGCACGCGGCACAAAGAAATGACCTTCTCCTTGCTCTTTTCGCCGGTAAAGGGATAGCTGTGGAAATGTATTGCCTCGATAGCCACACCGCGCTTCATCGCCAACCAACCGGCTACCGGGCTATCAATACCGCCGCTCAACAGCAGCAGCGCCTTGCCGCCACTGCTCACCGGCAGCCCGCCAGCGCCAGGTATCGTCTCGCCATAGACAAACGCCCCTTCGCCGCGAATCTCGATGTCCAGCGTCATCTGGGGATGGTGCATATCC
>JAVBKW010000020.1:0-14252 GCA_031553855.1 Eubacteriales bacterium
GCATATGTCCCGCCGGATAAAAGCGGACGTCCTTTGGGCAACAGGGCTGATGGACAACATTTGTCCGCCCTCAACCCAGTACGCCGCCTATAATAAGATAACATCCAAGAAAGAAATGATTTTATACACAAATCATTATCACGAAGTTTTACCCGGCTATTTTGACAGAATGATTACCTTTTTCAATAATAATTAAAATGCAGCCCCAAAGTATTGAGTCCTGCTGATTTTAAAGCATTAAGCCACTCGTCGCAAAAATCTGCATGAAGTATAAACTGTTTTGGCGTCCTTTTCGCGCTTTATTTGCTGTTATAAATATACGAGAAAGAGGAATTTTAACTATTAAAAAACTTCTTGCTTTTTGCGAAAAAATTTGATAAAATAATATTATTAACATAGTTTAATTAAGGAAACGCGGATTGTTTAGAGAGCGTTACCCTTAACAAGACGGTGATTAAGTTTTTATTGACAGGAGTTTTTTAAGGATTTTACAAAAGGAGACTACTTAAGATGGGAATCAGTTTGTTTTTTCAGGCTGCTGCGGTGTTTTATTCGGCGGCGATGGAGCTTAATACTATTATTGCGATAGCCGTTTCGTGCGCCGTTGTTTTGGCGATCGCTGTTTATCTGGCGGTAAGTACCAGCCTGTTAAAGAAAAAGAACGCCGCAGGGTCAAAGACGGAAACGTCCGCGGGCTCGCCGGATGCGGATAAAGCGGAAACTGAACTTAAAGCGGAAGAGCGCGGGTTAGACGAAGAGATAACCGCAACATCAGAGCAGCCGCTTAAAGAAGAAGAGGATGTTAAAGCCGCTGCCGCCGAAGTTAAGACGGAAGATGAGGCTGCGGCAATAAAAGCGGAAGAAGAGGTTGCGGCGGTAAATGCGGAAGCGTATGCTGAAAAAGCGGCGGTAATTTTTGCGTCCGGAGAAAAATCCGCCGTTGGAACGAAAGAAACGGAGGAAGAAGTTAAAAGCGCGCCTAAAATCATAACGGTAAAAACGGACGATCCTTTTTCTTCTATCGCATACGTCAAGAGTTTCAGCGCAAAGCTGATCCAGTCCGAGGATAAAATCAAGGGATATTATTCGCAAATCAAAAATGAAATGCTTAAATACAAGAAGATCAAGAGCCGCACGGCGTGGTCGAAGGAAACGTTTAAGCTCGGCAAAGAGCCAAAGCTGAAACTCGCGTTCAGCGGGCAGACGCTCATCGCGTACCTTGCGATCGACCCCAAGCAATTTGAAGAGACTAAAATCAAGGTCAAAGATATGTCGGCCAAAAAACCGCACGCACAGACGCCTACAGCCGTCCGCCTGCGCGCCGATAAAAATTTGAAAACGGTTTTGCAGCTTATTCCGATGCTTATGTTAGAGCCTGCCAAAAAGTTTGAAGCGGCCGACTACACCGCTCTCTTATCTTACGCTGAAATGGACGAGCTGATCGAAAGAAAGCTTGTAAAGGTCAAGGTAAAGGCGGCAAAAGAGGGCGAAGTATAGTCAATCATAAGGCTTATAGAGCAATAAGGCTATTGAGTACGCAAGGTGGAAACATTTGACATTGAGTCCAAAAATATAAAGAAAAAAGCGCTGCCCTTACGAAAAAATCTCGTAAGGGCAGTATGTTTTTTATGTTAAGCAGAGTTTTTAAACTACTTTGGTTCTACAATAAATGTTGGGAAAATAATTGCCGTCGTCATAGGAAGCAAAGTGAAGCAATCCGCCTCGGGAGCACTAGCAGCTATATTCTCCGATTGCCGCGCTACGCTCGCAATGACAACCCCAACATTTGACATTGAGCCATTACTTTTTCTTAGCTTTAGCGGCTTTTTTCTTTTCTTTTTCCGCTTTCTTTTCGGCAGCCTTTTTTTCTTTAGCTTTTTTCTTTTCTTCCTTTAGAGCCTTTTTGTCTTTTTTAGCGTCCTTCTTATCGTCGGCTTTTTTTGAGGCCTTGTCCGCTTTTTCGGAAGCCGTGCCGCCGATGAACGCGCGCGCCTTGCCGTCGGTGCCGTGGATAACTACGTTGGAATCCTGATTGCCCGCAATTGTGCGCGCATAATCGACCGCTTCTTTTTGAGTGTCGAAAAGCTTAGTCGCTTTTTCATTACCCTCGCCGATAACCTGCCATTTTTCGTCTTTTGGCTGAACGTGCTGAACTTTCCCCATATCCTTAGTTTCTCCTGTTTTTATTTTACAGTGGATTTATTGTAGATATTCTACCACAATTTTAACTAAAATGTCAATCGGCAAAAAAGAAAGGCAAGGGAAGGCTACGGCAGACCGGAACGTGAACTAAAGCAGAAAACAGAATATTTTCTTGCTTAAAAAATCCGCCAATAGGTTATGCTTTTTTTGCAGCTGCTCCCGTTGCTACCGCTGCGGCGGCCTCGGCGGTGGCGGCGGCTTCTGCGGCGGCGGCGCGCTGGGCGGCGAGCTTCTTTTGATATTTGACGGCGCGTTCTATGCCTGCGATGACCTTATTTTTATTCATCCACCAGTCTCTCGACCACACGCGCATTATCACCCAGCCGCGCGATTCTAGGAATTTGGGGCGGTAGACGTCGCGCTCTAAGACAGAGAGCGAGCTTTGGAACGCGGCGTAGTCGCACTCTATTCCCAAAATATAGCGGCCGGTTTCCTCGTCATAAACCCCCAGCGAAATTTTATAGTCGGCGTTGCCGAGCAGGGTATCTACTTTATAGCCGAGCTTTATAAGTTCGGCTTTAAGCTGCGTTTCAAACGCTCCGAGATTTTCGGACGTATCCTCTTTGGCGCACAGCGACGAGAGGATGTTTTTTATCTGCTTTGTGTCGTTTAGGGAAACCGCGCGGGCGTACTGCAGGTATTTTTTAAGGAGCTTGGGGCCGATATTTTTGGAATTATCCACCGACAATTCTTCCGGCTCGACGCTCGTTACAACATAAACCTTGCGTTTTGCCCTCGTTATTGCAACGTTAAGACGGTTTTCGCCGCCCTCGACCGAAAGCGAGCCGAAATGTGTGAAGACTTTGTCGTTCTCGTTGCGCGCGTAGCCTATCGAAAAGATGATGATATCGCGCTCGTCGCCCTGAACGTTTTCAAGGTTTTTGACGAAAATGCTTAAGTCCTCGCCATGCTCGACGCGCATTTTTTCGGCGTAATAAAGCTTTTTGAACGAGGCGTTTTTCAGGCATTCCTTATCGAGCAGGTCCTCGATATATTCCTTTTGTTCCATATTGAACGTAACGATACCGACAGTCTCGTTATCCTTACGGTTTCGCAGTATCTTTTTTACAAGGTCAACGACCTCCTCGGCTTCCTCGTGGTTGTGACGCCCCGCCCATTGGCCCTTGACCATTATGCGCTCGATAGGGGGCTTTGCCATCTTCTTTTCGGTGTTGGGCGCGATTTGCAGCTTGCCGCCGTAGAAGGCGTAGTTCGAGAAATTGATAAGCTCCTCGTAGCGGCTGCGGTAGTGGTAAGTCAGGTTTGTGGGATTATAGCGTGACGTGGCAAGGTCAAGAAGGCTCTCAACCTCCAACGCCGCCTGCTGGGCAAGAGGGGTGTCCGCGCTGAATTCCTCGGAGCCTAAGAACCGCTTGACAAACGACGCGGTAGGGCGCAGCTGCTTATTATCTCCGGCTACAACGATGTTTTTGCCGCGGAAAATCGTCGGCAGGGTGCTTTCTATAAACACCTGGCTCGCCTCGTCGAACAGGATAAGGTCGAACATCTCTTTTTTGAGCGGCATAATAGTCGAAACAGTTTCGGGAGAGAGCAGCCAGCAGGGGAAAAGCGCAAGAAGGAATTTGTCGAAATATTCCAACGTGCGGCGGATTGGCCATTGCGCGCGCGGCTTTGAGAGCTGATGCACAAGGTTTTTCGTGTTTTCGGGGTCGGATGCTATAAGCTGGATATACTCAAGGGTAGACTTTTCAAACGCCATCTCGCGCACGATATGGCGCTGCTCTTTCTTTAAGGAAAGCACGCGTTCGCGCAGGTCGTTGAAAACGAGCAGCTTGCTTAAGCCGTTCTTTTTTTCCATTTCCTCCAAGCATACCTCGTGGTAGACGCGCACAGAAACGAGCCTGCCCAGTATTTCAAGAAACGGCTTTTTCGACTGGTTCATACCGTAGGCAAAATCCAAAAGCGTCTGTTCGTCCTCTGTGAGGCTGTTTATTATGACCTGCTGGCGGACTATCGTGTCGTAGTCCTCTAAGGCCGCGAGCAGCTTTTTCAGATAAGCATTGTTGCCGTTTGCGATAGCGTCCAGCGTCATAGCAAACCCCGCGTCGTCTAAAACGCGGTGCATAAGCGCGTACTCCTCGACGTAGGAGCGCAGCGCGGAAATCGAAAGGTCGAAATCGCGCAAAATCTTGCGGCGGCTTTTCGTCATTTTAGGCGCGGTGTATAAAAGCAGCGGCCAAAACGGCGGTATGCAGGCAAGAGTGTGCAGCTTGGAAAGCGCGGGGTTGTCGAGCTTTGCGACTAATTTTGAGTACTGCTTCAGGGCGTATCGGTTGTTTTCGTTGTGCTCTAAATAGTAGGTGAGTATGTAACGGCTGTGCGGATAGGCGGCCGAATCGAACGGCAGTATAGTTTTGGCTATCGACTTTTCAATAAAAGTCTTTGCCTCGTTCAATAAATGTACGTCCAAATCCGGCTTTAAGTGCGTGATGAGCGGATTGGCTTTCTTCGCCTCGATAAAATCGCTATAAAGCGCGCCCTTATTCTTTTCGCGTATGACCCGCATCGTGCCCGAAATTCTGTTAAAGTCCATTTTAAGGAGCTTCTTATTGTCCAGCATACGCTGGTAGATCTTATAGTCGAGGCTGTCCTTTCCTATGCTGTAGCTTTGCGCGTACATCTGCTGAAGGCTTATGCCGAACTCCGTGGGCTTGAACAAAAGGTCGGAAATTTCTTCGAGCTGCTTGATTTCTTCGTTCAGGTTGTTTACGCTTGCCTCAAATTTGAGCGTCTCATAGTTAGGCGTGCGCCCTTCGGTCGAATTGTGCGCGGCGTAGGCGGCTTTATAGAAATCCGCCTTATTTTTGTCGGCGTCGAGCAAGAGCATGGCTTTTTTATTCAGCGCGCCTAAACGGTTATAAACGACGTCGAGCGCGGCTCTTTTCTGCGAGACGACCAGCACCTTTTTGCCCTTGCATAAGGCGTCGGAAACCACGTTTACGATAGTCTGCGACTTGCCCGTTCCCGGAGGCCCGTACAGCACCATATTGCTGCCCTCGTTGATCTTTTGTATCGCGTTTTCCTGTGAATAGTCGAGGCGGTTTATAAGGTAGAGCCCCTCGGGCTTTGCTTTGGCGGAGCGTATCGTTTTAGACGAGAGCAGTGCGTCGATGGCGGGGGTCGTCTGGTTTTGCCGCTCTAAAACGGCGTAATCGTTATAAATCGCGTTGGCAAGCGGAAACCGCCCTAAAACGCAGAAGTTGACTATTTCCAGCTGGTCGCCGAACGACATATCCTTTTGCTCAAACTCGATAAAGTCCTGCTTTTTTGTGGTTTTAAGCTTAAAGCCGAACGACTTTAAATAGGCCGCCGCATGCGCGGGGCTGTTAACGCGCTCGTCGGACATATCCTCAAAGTCCTGGATCAAAGCGTCTGTTTTAAGGCCGTACTCTTTAGTGTAGGCCAAAATAAGAGCCTTGTTAAGCTGCACCGGCTCGGAATGGTTCAGCTCTATCTCCACGTTTTTATTGTCGATATTTATTTTGGCGGGGAAGAGGAAAAGCGGCGCGCGCACCGCGGTATCCTTGTTTATATAGCCGCGGATAAACGGATAACCGATGAACAGCTCATATTTGCCCGTTTCCTTTTCGATTTCCTCTATCTCGCGCTTTAAATAATTAACGCTGTCAAATTCGTGCTGCAGCAGGATTGCCGCGTCCTTAACGTCGCCCTTTTCCGCGCTCTTGATTTTTTTGACTATATGCTTGGCGTTTTCCTCGCACAAAAGCTTGAACGGCTTTTTCGTGCGCTGCCAAAGATAATCGGAAAACTCCTCGCTCAAAGACGAGCTGTCCTCTAAAAGGCGGCCGATATCGTAGGTGTACTTTTTGGTTATGGACTTTAAGTAGATGCTTCTGCTTCTGCCGCTGATCTCTATCAGCCGTTCCATATACTTTTTATAGACAGATTTCATTCTAATCCTCTTGAATATGAATATTAGTGTCAAATAACAGTATAGTCCAATTTGCATCTTTTGTAAAATGAAAAATTATGGAAACGCTAATAAATCACTCTATAAATCACTTATCACTTGTCAAATATCGACAAAACTATTCCGTTAAAAAAGAACGATAAAAAATACCGGCAAAAAAAAATCGGCAAAATTATTCCGGCTAAAATTCCAGTCCCGACTCTATCATATCCGCCAGCTGTTTTGCCCCGCGCGGGGAGCGGCCGCCTTTTTTGAGCGCGTAACGCTCGGCCTTTGTTTCAAGCTCATTTTCGGGAAGCGACAAACCTCTGTCGGCAAGTATCTGCTTTAAAATTTCCAGATATTCCTTTTTAGAGGGGTTGACGTATGTGAGGATAAGCCCGAACCGGTCGGAAAGTGAGAGCTGTTCCTCGATAGTGTCGCTAACATGCACGTCGCCCGCCAGACGGTCGGAATGGGATTCTTTGATCAGATGGCGGCGGTTGCTTGTGGCGTAGATAAGCACGTTTTTAGTTTTGGCAAAGCTGCCCTCAAGCGCGGCTTTTAGCGCGGCATAGTCGCTTTCGCCCTCGTCAAAGCTTAAGTCGTCTATAAAAATTATGAATTTGAAATTCACGTCCGCAAGCTTTGTTATTATCCGTTTAAAATCCGGTATCGCGGCTTTTGGCACCTCTAAAAGGCGCAGGCCGTCGGACTTATAACGGTTTATCAGCGCATGCACCGAGCTTGATTTTCCCGTTCCGCGGTCGCCGTATAAAAGCACGTTATTGGCGGGCGCGCCGCGCAAAAACGCTTCGGTATTTTTTATGACGGCCGTTTTTTCTTCGGCGTATTCTTTAAGGTCGTAAAGCGTTACGGCCGAGGTGGAAAGAAGAGGCTCTATCTCTTTTTCGCTTTCGTTCCAGTAATATGCCGCGCTTTTTGAAAAAACTCCGCAGCCGTTTTCTTTATATGAGCGCAAAAGCCCGCTAAAGGGCGGCAGCGAACCGGCCTTTATGTCCGGCACAACACTCTCATCCGCGCTCTCAAAGCTCAAGAAGAAACCCTTATAGTCGAATAAGCATAGCTCTTTATAAAAGCCGTATTCTTTTTCCGCTCTTTCAAGCAGCTCCTTTGAGGGCTGTTTTCCACTTAGCAAACACAGCGAGAGCGGGTTTTCGTCTTGGCAAAGGAGCGAATAGACATAAGAGCTAAGCGTACTGACTTGTCCGTTACGGCAAAGTCCGGCTAAGATTTGCCCGTAAAAAGTTGCCGCGCTTTGGGCTGATGAAACGCCGAAAAGATTTTCGAACGGGAAAAGCTCGAACTGCATTTTCGCCGACTTCAAAACCCCTATAGAATTGATTTTTTGAATAAGTGAACCGTTCATAATTTAATTATAAATTAGCGTGCAAAAATAGTCAAACTCATTTGAGCTGTTTCAATAAGCTGTTCAAAAACCCCTTGTCGGAGCTGTCCGCAGTCAAACAAAAAGGGGCTGTCTCAATAAGGGGTCATATACGGGCTACGTACGGCAAAACGACTCAATCGAGTACGTCTATGTACACTCAATCGTCGTTTTGCCGTCAGTTGCCCGTCTCTAACCCCTTCTTGAAACAGCCTACTATCACAAAAGACAAGAAAAAAGGGGCTGTCTCACGAGTTTTTTTCTCGTGAGACAGCCCTTTAAAAAGTGCTTCTTTGCGATAGACTTGCTGGTGGAATACTAAAGCTGCGTTCCGGTTGCATAAAAGCATTCTTTTCCCGCTCAAGGATTACTTTCTTAAGTATATTACTTAAATTTCGTAATGCTGGCTGGGAACCTGCGTCGGGGGAAGCTTGTCGCCTTTTTTAACGCTGACCGTTCCGTGAACGGCGCCGCGCGAACCGACTACCTTGTACGAACCGCTTTTAGGAGCAATATCTCCGGGTCTTAATGTCTTCATAGCTGTTTTGCACCTCCTTTGCAATTATTATCGATCAATAAAAAGCAAAGTATGCAAAAATAGCCTATAGAAAATAATGTAAAAAGGGCCGGACGGCCCGGCCTCGCTTTAAAGAGCAGTTTTTTTGCGCTAAAGTAAGCTTTAGCTGCTCTTAAGCCGCCGCCGCAAAAATACAGGTCAGCACAAAAATGACGGTAAAAGCGGCGATCGAAATCATTGCCAAAATCAGCCCCGCAGTGCCGGAGGCTCTTCTCTTTAGCTGCCGCTGATATGAAGAATTTATGCAGCTGTTGACGGTGCAGATAAGCGCGCCTATTGCGGCGGGAGCTAAAAATATGGGGCCCAAAATTACCGTATATGAGGGCGAAATAGAAATCAAATACCGGCAGATGAAGCACAGCAAAATGCAGGTACCCGTACCTAAAACTGCCTGAAGGAGCCCGGCGGCTCCGAACTTGACCGACGTTTCAAATTTTTGGGGCTCGTTTTTTACAAACTGGAATCTCAGCGAACGGGAATCGATACGAAAGAGAAAATTCCAAAGCTCATGCGCCATAGTTGCCGCTCCTAAAAAGGTTGTTATTACCGTATCATTATAAGTAAACGCAAATGAAATGTCAAGTTGTCTGACCTTCTCTCTCGCTATGCGCGCGCGTTTGACTTACGGCGCAAAAAAATGTTAGAATGTGCTAAAGGGCGTCTTTGCGCGTTTAAAGCTGCACACCTGACGCATCTTAAGCGGCAGTAAGCGTCAGTATAAAAAATATTATGAAAATCACAAGCAGCGATATCGCAAGGATAAGTCCGACCGCGCCGGTGGTTTTACGCCTTAAACGGAGTTGGTATGACGAATTTATTATACTGCGCACCGTACTCATCAGCGCGCCGCCCGCCGCGACAAAAACGATTAGCAAACCGGCGACTATCCCTATCGCGTTGCCGCTTTTGACGGCCGCCCACGAAAGAAGGCATAAGGCGATGCAAAAGCCCGTGCCTAAGGCGGCATATAATATACCGATAACGCCGCACTTTACCGACTTTTCAAATTTTTGCGGATCGTCCTTTATCAGCTTATAACGCAGCGAATCGGTGTTTATTCTAAGCAACAGATCCAAAATCCCTTTAGCCATTACCCTCTCCTTAACAAGAAAGCGAATAAATCGCAGTCTTAATTAAAATAACATTTATTCGTCGTTTCCTTCTTATCGCCTTTTTATCATTATATAAGACTTAGTTTTAAAAGTCAATATTGCAGGAAGCAAACAAGTGCGGGGCGTTTAAGTTTACCGGAGTGGGGGAAAGAAAAGCTGTTTTAAGGTAAAGAAAAAGATATATGGGAAAAAGGCGGAGTTATGAAAACAATAATAGTGTCGTTGTCGTCAAAAAATATTCACAAAATGCCGGCGGCGTGGTGCATTAAAGAGTACTGCCGCTCGCAGGGTGTGAGCGTGGGGATAATCGAGGGCAGCGTCAACGAGCAATTAAGAGATCTTACGGCGCGCATTTACAGGGAAAGGCCGGATATTGTTGGCTTTTCGTGTTATATCTGGAACATCGAGGCCGTGCGTAAAATTGCCGCCGACCTTAAAAAGCTTTTGGGCGCGCTCACTATTGTTTTGGGCGGGCCGGAGGTGTCGTTTGAAACGGATTTTTCTTCTTTTCCGTTTGCCGACTATATAGTAAGCGGGGCGGGGGAAGAAGCGTTTTGCAAGCTTATAAAGCGCCTTGAGAGCGGCTTAAGGGAAGAAAAAAGTATAATAAAGGGGAACGGCAAAAGCTTTGAAGAATTGCCCTGCCCATATAGCTGCGGATATTTTGAATCGTTTAAGGACGAGCAGATTAGCGACCCGGCAAAACGGCTCGTATATTACGAAAGCTCGCGCGGGTGCCCGTTTTCGTGTTCCTACTGTTTAAGCTCGGCCTGCTCCGGCGTTGAATACCTGCCGCTTGAAAGGGTCAGGCAAGACATATTGCGCTTTATAGAAAACGGGGTCAAATGTGTAAAGTTTACCGACCGCACCTTTAACGCCGACCATAAACGCTGTGCAAAAATTCTGGAATTTATCGGCTCTCTCGATACGGACTGCGCCTTTCATTTTGAGGCGGCCGCCGACCTTTTTAACGAAACGCTTTTGAAAATAGTAGAGGCACTGCCCAAAGGGCGCGTACAGTTTGAAATAGGCATACAGTCCGTAAACGAAAAAACGCTTGAGGCTGTCAACCGCAGGACCGACACCGCCGCCGCTCTGAAAAACATTGCGCGCCTTGTTTCTTTCGCAAATTGTCATATTCATGCCGACCTTATCGCGGGGCTGCCTTTTGAAACCTTTGACTCATTCGCCCGCGGTGTGGACGCTTTGATGGACACAAAAGCGCATTGCGTCCAGCTGGGTTTTCTAAAAATATTAAAGGGCTCTTTAATGAGCAAAAACCTTAGCGGAGCGGTGTTTTCCGATTATCCGCCGTACGAGGTTCTAAAAACTGACACTATGACGTTTGAACAGCTGGATAAGCTCCAAAAAATCGAGGCGGCGGCGGATAAATTCTACAACGGCGGATTTTGCCGCCAAAGCCTGAATATATGCGTAAAAAAAGCGTTCGGCGGCAGCTGGTTCGGCTTTTTTGACGCGCTTGCGCAATTTATTCCCGATTCAAATTTTAAGCTCAATTTAAAAAGCTGTTACAGCGTCCTTTTGAGCTTTATGCAAAAGTATATGAGCGCCGCGGAGGCCGGGCATTATATCAAGCTCGACTGCTTTTCATTCGGCGACTTCCGCGCTCTGCCCGACAGCATTGAAGAGTTGCGCCTGCGCGATAAGGAAAAGGAGTTTTTCAAAACCGCCGAAAATAAAAACGTAAAGGTGCGGGCGGAGTATTTTCCGTTCGACAAAACCCAAAGGCTGTTCTTTTTTTAAGGAAATGCTGAATAAATTCTAATCGCCCTGACGGGTTTCGATGATTTTGCGGTCTTTTTAGCACCAAATATTTATTCAGCGTTTCCTAAATCGATATCGGTTTAGACGCCGACAGGCTCCGCTTAAAAAAAGAACAAATGCATTAACAAATTTTGTTACGGCAGTCAGAATAAACTGGTTGTCGTTTTTATCATTAAGCGTGAATGTTAAAATAAAAAAACCTATTTCTGTATAAAGAAACACATTTATGAAGATGGGTATTTTTATAATCCACTTATTGTGGACAAATTCTATATATAATGGGTTGAATTCTCTATCTTGAAATAATAGAATAATGATATAATTATTGCATAGTGAGGTGTGCTATATGGAAAAACAAACAATGGGAAAATTTATTGCCGCTCTGCGCAAGACAAACGGAATGACCCAATCGGATTTAGCTAAAAAGCTCAGTGTGTCAAATAAGAGCGTAAGCAAATGGGAATGCGATGACGGATATCCTGATTTAACGCTCATCCCTTTAATAGCTGAAATATTTAGCGTAACATCAGATGAAATATTAAAAGGTGGTAGAATCATTAAGGACAATAACGCTTCCGAACAGCCAAAGTCCGAAAAACAAATGAATTTGATTTTACAAAAAACGCTGACTAAATTTAAGAATCTTTCTTTAATAGCGATATTTTTTGGCATTATCGGTTTGATAATGTTTTGTTTGCCTCCGTTAATTAGCAATAGCGGCGGAGGAAACAATACGCTTTTTCTAATATTGACCGTGTTTTCAGTAGTATTTATTTTTGCAAGCATTGCTTTAGAGATTATATTATTTAACAATGCAAAATCCGCAATTTTTGACTTTGGCATAGTGGAGGATAAGCGTATACTTAAAACAAAAAACATTATAGAGAATTGGACTTTCAATATTATAATTTTAGATATACTTGTTTGCGTAGGAAGCATTATGCCTTTATTGAACGGATTGACAGTATATTATCTGCTTTTTTTGCCAACATTGTTTGTTTTTGCATATTTAGTCAAGATGTTTTTATCCGAAAAAAAGTATTATGATTTAGGAACAGAGCAGCAAATATTACGGAAAATAAAAAAATTGAATATAGTATTTGCCATAATAGGAGCGGTGCTCTTGGTTATTCCATTGGTTATTTATATCGTTCCAGAATCCGTATTTATTTTCTCAAGCGGTTTGTTTGTGTTAATGAGCATAATAATTAGATGTCTGTCAATTCAGTTTTTTATAATTGCGATTGTCGGATTAATTTACATTTTTCTTAGAAAAAAGCTGTTAAAGAATTACAGTAAAATTAAATAATAGCGATCAAACACAAGCAAACACAAGGGGGCGTAGCGATCAAACACAAGGAAACACAAGGAAACACAAGGGCAAACACAAGGGGGCGGGGAACTTTGTGTTAAATAGTTGACAGAGACCTCAAGATAATGTAGAATTATCTTGAGGTCTTTTAATTATGCCAAAAGCAGCGAGAAAAAAAGTAGAAAGTGGAGTATACCATATTGTGTTGCGAGGAATAAATAAGCAAACAATATTTTTTGACGATGAAGATAGAGAAGTATTTCTAAACAGAATAAAGTTGACAAAAGACAAAAAGAAGTTTGAAATATTTAGCTTTTGTTTAATGAGCAATCATGTGCATTTGATAATTAAAGAATTAGAAGCACCAATTGGCAATATATTTATGACAATGCTAAGCAGTTACGTGCTATGGTATAATCATAAATACAAAAGAATAGGGAACTTGTTTCAAGACAGATACAGAAGCGAAGGGATAAAAGATGATGCCCATTTATTATGTGCAGTAAGATACATACATCAAAATCCAGTGAAGGCAGGAATAGCCAAAGATATTTCAGATTATGAGTGGAGTAGTCAGTCGGCATACATGAGTGAAAAGCAGACTTTTATAGATACAAATTATATACTAAATATGGTGGGAGGAAAAGAAGAATATAACGAATTTATAAAGCAAGAAGAAAGCATGCAGTTTATAGAAGAATCTAATAGAATAGTATTAACTGACGAAGAGCTAGCAGAAAAGCTAAAAAGGATAATGAATATAAAACAAATATATGATTTGCAGAGATGTGAACGAAGGGAAATGGAAGATATAATATCTACAATTAGACAAACTGTTCGAGGTGCTAGTTTACGCCAGATTTCTAGGGTAACAGGCGTTTCTATTAATATTGTTAGGCACATTGAATAACACAAAGTCTCCCGCCCCCTTGAGTACCTTGTGTACTTGTGTACGCCCCCTTGTGTACGCTTGTGTATTCCGTTTCCCCAATCTGCATGACAAATAAAACCAGCTTTCAGTATAAATTAAACTAATTAGAAATATAAATATTGTCAGAATAAAACACAATGATTTGGAGTTAAATATATTATGAAGATTATAAAATACATAATCTTCTAATATCTTGGAGGGTAGTATAATCATGAAAAACAAGAAATCAGTTAGTTTTCGTATTTGTTGTATAATAGGATTGACGGTTCTGTTGATTTTTGGGTTGGGTGCGTGTTGGAATAGAATGACTTTTGAAGAGGCGTTTAAAAGCAATTGGGAAATTGATTTACCCAAGAATATGGTGAAAGAATATAATAAATCCGACTCGGCAGGTCTTGCTGGCCAAGGCGACGGAACAAGATATACGGTTTTTAAATTAGAGGCCGAACCAACAAATTTTTTAACGGATTTTTCAAGCAAAAAGGATAAAAATTTTGAAAGTAATGTGAATAAAGCAACTTCACAATTTGGCATTCCAGAAAACTTTTTGCCTGATTGGGATGCCGAATATTCTTGGAAACATGTAGGTAAAAACTACTGGGAAGAGTACGGATTTTATGGAGATAATCTATATATGATTTATATTCCAAACTCATTAAGACTAATATGCTGTGAGTGTTTGTGAGAAATATAATTTTTAGAAAAATAAAAACGTCTGCAAAGGGCGGTTATGGGAATCCATAACCGCCCTTTTGCAAAATATGTTATAAATGCCGTTCGGAAAACACAAGGAAACACAAGGGGGAAACACAAGGGGGCGGCAGACTGGGGAAAAACTCTAATAAAAGCGGTATGAACACAAGGGGGCGGCAGATTGGGGAAAAACTCTAATAAAAGCGGTATAAAATAACCCGCACTAAGTTGCAAAAATTGACCAAAAATGGTATAATAAGAGTATCAAATTGGGATGGTTTTTATGGAACATTTAGCGGGA
>JAVBKW010000047.1:0-39599 GCA_031553855.1 Eubacteriales bacterium
CATTACTGTTCTAAAAGGGCGATCAAAAAGGTGCTCAGAGTGGCGAAAAGTGTGGTTTTTCGACGATTGAGTGTACCTTAATGTACTCGATAGAGTCGAAAGTTCCAATTTTCGCCGCTATCAGCGCCTTTTTCAGCGACCTTCTTTTCTTTTATATTTGGCGGGCTTTGCCAGAATCGTAAAAAAGTCCAGTATAAGGCCGATGAATAAAAATCCCCAGGTGAAGATGTAGAGGATGCCGAGAGCTATTTTACCCTCGTAGAACTTATGCGCGCCGAAAAAGCCGCCGAAAAGCAAAAGGATGAGCGAAACGAATTTCGAGCAGTATTCAGAGTCCGACACCGATTCTTTAACGGTGTTTATGCCGCTTGTGACAATAGTTGCGACCGTCTCTTTAACGTCGGTCTGGTCTGCAAACACCTTATTGCTGAGCGGCGCGGAGCAGTTGGGGCATTTTGTGTTTGCCGCATCTACGTATTGATTGCAGTACTCGCAAAGTTTTGTCGCCATTTATCCACTCTCCCCCTCTACTTGATATCCGCGCGGCGGAATAAAAGCGCGCCTAAAAATGTGAAAAGAGCAACGTAGCCAAGGGAGAGCAGTGTGCTGCGCAGCACGAGCGACACCGACAGATCATTGAACTTCATAAGGCCGCCGATGCCGGACAGCTCAAACATCATTAAGATATTATCCATCGAAAAGATTTCCGAAAGGATCGAATACGGTATATATTCTGCAAGTATGAACTCGGAGCCGCTGAGGCTTACAATGATCATAATAAATTGCAGAACTGTGGGAAGAAGCACGATTATCAGCAGATTGACCACAATGCCCAGTACGTTGGATTTTATCGACATACTTATGAACGTGCTTATCGCCGAAATTGCCGCGTATACGGGAATGGCAAGCAGCGTTGCTTTAATAAGGTAGCCGTTAGTCGAATAGACCCCGAAAAACATTAAGTTCAAAAGCGACGAGATCGCGATAGTCGCAAGCATAAGCACATAAAAGATTATAAAATTTATCACTAAGCTCGAAATATAGACCTTAACCCTTGAGTTGCCGCTGATGAGCTTGTTGCGTATCGTGTTGTTAGCGTAGTCCGCGCCTAAGAAAATGCTCGCGACGATCGCGGCGAAAAACCCGAGATTGCCCAGCGCCATATTGGAAATATACAGCATAGAGGTTGCAAACGCGCCGAAAGTCCTTTCCATTTCAGCCGAGTCTAATTCGCCCAGCTCGCTAAAATCCGTCATCGCAAAGGACGCTATTTTTAAAACCGCCGCAGATAAAAGCGCCGACGCCGCGATAATGATCAGCACGACGAATAAGGATTTCGACTTTAAAAGCCTTCTTAGATCAGCTTTGATAAGGTTGAATGCGTTCATACTAGTTCTGCCCTCCTATAAGCGACATAAAATAGCTTTCAAGGTCCTGCGATATCTTGTTCGCCGTATAAACCTTGACTCCCCCGCCTGCAAGCACGCCTATTATATCGCTCAACGCCTCGTCGCTGAAAATTTCTATTTTGCCCCCGTCTATGCGGCAGGCGCATTTTCCCTCAAGCACCTCTGCGGCACGCGAAAGGTTATCTACCTCGGCGACTATCTTCGATTCGACGCGCCCATGTATTTCCTCGCTCGTGACTTCCTTTAATAATTTGCCCTTATGGATAAAGCCGAACGTTGTGGCAAGCTTATCAAGCTCGGAAAGGATATGGCTCGATACCAGTATCGTAAGCCCCAGATCCTTATTTAAGCGGCGGAGCAATTCGCGTATCTCGACTATTCCCTCGGGGTCTAGGCCGTTTGTCGGCTCGTCGAGGATCAAAAATTCAGGGCTGCCCACAAGGCACACCGCAATCCCCAGCCTCTGTTTCATACCGAGTGAAAAGTTTTTCACTTTCTTTTTGCCGACGTTATATAAGCCTACAAGCTCAAGCAGCTTATCGGGCAAGCATGAGTCGGAAATGCCGCAAAAATCGCATTGAAGCAAAAGATTTGTGCGCGCGTCGAGATTTAAGTAAAGCGACGGCGTTTCGACCATCGAGCTAATGCGCCTTAAATTATTGCTGTTTTCCTTGCCCTTCCCGCCAAAAAGGCTGAAAGAGCCGGAAGAAGGCATTATAAGACTCGTCACAAGCCGTATAAGCGTGGTCTTGCCCGACCCGTTCAGGCCTACAAAGCCGTATATATCGCCGCGCCGCACCGTCATATCCATCTGCGCTACGGCCGTATTGGCTCCGTACTTTTTAGTCAGCTTAAACGTTTGCAGAATTATATCCCTGTTTTCGTTCATTTCTTCCACCTTGCCTGTGCCCTCCATACCCTTTTTATCAAGAAGCATTTTGGGAAATGGAAGCTTGCTTACATTTCCATAAATGCGCCCGCCGCAAAAGGTTTAAAACCCCGCAGTCTCTGCTGCTAATGCGCGGCGTTGCCGCGCGGGTGCAGGGCTCTGCCCTGCGGTTTAAAACCTTTTATAAATATATATTACCATATAAAGCTTTTTACGGCAACATATAAATAATTAAATTTTCCTTAGAAAGATGATTTGTAAAAATCCGCGGCTTTTTATCAGAAAATAACTTTTTAAATTCCGCGGCTTATCTGCCGCTTTTTTTATGCCGCAAAACACAGAATCGACAAAAAAAGAAATAATAGTTTTTTTATAGATAAAGATAGACAATTTTCTCACAGGGCTTTCGCTTTTTATACAATATTTCCTGTGTTATAATCAAAATATAATAAAAAAATAATTTTAAAGGAAGATTTTGTTATGAAAACGAGAATCTTGTTAGTGGACGATAACGCCGAACTATGCGGGGAAATGAAAGCTTATTTCTCGGGCGATGAAAAATTCGAGGTGGTCGGGACCGCCGAGGACGGAGTTAAGGCGCTTGAGCTTTTCGCCTCTGAAAAGCCCGACGTGATGATCCTCGACCTTGTTATGCCGCATATGGACGGGTTCTCGGTTTTAGAGCGCATATCCAAAAATAATGCAAAGATAGTCGTACTTTCTGCCTTAAGCCAGGATACGTTCGTTTCAAAGGCTATGTCGCTGGGGGCGGACTATTATATGATGAAGCCGGTTTCTTACGCTAACCTTAAAGAGCGTATAAACGAGATACTCTCGCCAAAGCCCGCCGTCATACAAAAAACTACTCCCGTGACAAGGCTTGTACGCAACAATACCTTAGAGGAAAAAATTACAAACATCTTTATAACCGTCGGCATCCCCGCACATATCAAAGGCTACCAGTTTTTACGCGAGGCTATCAAAATGGCGGTCGATAACCCCGACATTATCAACAGCATCACAAAACGCCTCTATCCGGAGGTTGCCCAGCATTTCGACACCAGCCCCTCAAAAGTCGAGCGCGCCATCCGCCACGCGATAGAGGTTGCCTGGAACAGAGGCAAAATCGAAAATATCAACTCCCTTTTCGGCATAAGGGTCTATTCCCACAACGAAAAGCCGACTAACGGAGAATTTATCGCTCTTGTCGCAGATAAAATGCTGCTTGAGAGCGTGTAGAACCGCTTCCCTTTCAAAAGTTTCGCGACGGAACATATTTATAAAACTTATTTGTTCAGCGTTTCCTTAATACAATTTATAGCCGCCAAAGTACTGCATAAACGTACTTTTGGCGGTTTTTCTTTTCAAAACTCAAAAAAAATTTTAAAATAATTAAAAATATTTTTATTTGTTGCCATACAGGTGGCACCAATATTGTGGTATAATAGATTTATAAAAAATCAAACGAGGTATTAAAAAAATGTCGAAAACAAATTACATAACTGTTGAAAGGTCGTACAACGGCTACTGCGTCGTACTTGCAAACGTGAACGGAAAGAAAATCAAAACGCGCGAAACGTTCCTCACCGAACGCGCCGCGGTCGCTAAGGCTATTATCATTTCCTATAAAAGGCAGATGAGGTTCTACCCCTGCCAAATCTTCTCCGAAAGAGCTACCGGCTAGTTTTTTAGTACCGGCCGCCTTTTCCCTTTCGCTAAAAATTCTGTTCGTCAGCTAACGCGTCATTTTGCAACAACTCATTCCGCCGATTCGCGAAAGCATTTTATAATTTTTCCGTTATTTTTTCGCCTCATATTGACAAATGTGCAAAATGCTTGTACAATTTGCTCATAGTCACAAAATAAATGTGATTTGATATCAATATATGAGGGAGGAAACTATGTCTAAGATCAGAAATGAGGCAAGGCAGAGACTGTCTGGGATGAGTCCGGAACAAAAGCAAGAATACTACGCCGGTTTTTTAAGCCGCGCTAATGCCTGCTTTAAAGTTTACGTCAGGCGTCTAGCGTATGCAGGAGTGTTTTTATTATGCGCGCTTTTGAGCCTTATTATTATAAGGCAGCGCAACGCGTTTATGCTTTTTGTGAGTCCGGCGTACGCTGTGCTGCTTATCCTTTTAGCTTTTATACCCGCAGTAATGCTGTTCGTTTTTAAGCTTGAGAAGAAGGGTTTTTCTATCGCGGCTTTAGCGGTTAACGCCGTTGCCGCAATCATTCTTTTGGCGACGAACCGCAAAGACGGAATGACCAACTTCTTTGCTCTTTTTATTTGGCTGGCTGTCACCGTTTTCAACCTGATTGCGGCGGGCAAATTTATGAAACGCGGCAGAAATTTGCCGGATGGGCCCGAATCTAAAAATGAAAAGCTGGTATTGTCGCTTTTGGGTATCTTCTTAATACTGGCTATCGCCCTGCTCTACAATTATGCTGCGCTCGCACTCTGCCGTTATTTCCGCTTTTTTGAATTGGAAGGTCTGGCTCCCAACGGACTGATACTGCTAAAAGTCCCCGTTTTGATATTCCTGTCGTTTTTCGCGCTCATTTTCTTTGTCGCCGCAGTTTGGAAAAACGGAATAAACGCTTTTACATACGCTAATATCTGCAAGGACATTAAAGGCTCGCGTCAGGACGGCACTAAAAAAATCTTTTGGGCGACAATTTTTCCCGTTATCAATATGTATTCGGCATTTATTTTTATAATGATCGCAGTATTCATTTTCGGTATGATCTTCTCGCTCGTGACCGGCTCTCAGGGCTCAAACAAAAAGGCGTCCCCCAGCCGCACCGAGTATAGCTTTGCGGACGGCGAAACCTATTACGTCGAGGGCGAAATACTCTATGACGCGCAAAACCGCGCCGCGGGACGCGTCATCAATTCAAAGGTCTACAACAACAATATGGATCAAATCGGCTACATAAGCGGCGATACGATGCACAAATTATAGAGATTATTATATCTTTTTTATACCCCAACATTATTATAGAACCAAATATTATAGAACCAAAATATTTTAAAAAGGCAGCCTCCTGAAAAAAAAGAGGCAGCCTTTTTAAATATCCTTATGCCTTAAAATCCACAGTCAAATTACATATACTCTCGGCGAATTCGCGCTCGTGGCTGACTAAAATTATGCAGCCGTTATATTCTGTCAACGCTTTTTTCAAGGCTTCCTTGGCGCGCACGTCGAGATGGTTTGTAGGCTCGTCGAGGATAAGGATATTGGTCTGTTTTTGCATAAGCGAACAGAGGAATATCCGCACCTGCTCGCCGCCGGAAAGATCTGAAACCGGCTTTGTGGCAAGCGTGTCTTTTATGCCCACGCCCGCAAGAGCCGAGCGCACAAGCTTGATGTTCATACGCGGATAGAGGTCGGAAAAGTAGCCGACGGCGTTATTATCCGAAACGCCGATACGGTAATCCTGCTCTAAGTAGCCTATCTGCGCGGCCGGATGAAACGAAAAGCTGCCCGAGAGCGGCTTTAAATAGCCGTTAAGCGTTTTCATAAGAGTAGACTTTCCCACGCCGTTGGTGCCGCGTATCCAAACCTTTTGCTCAGAGTTTAGATGCAGGTCGATAGGCGGCAGGAGCGGCGCGCCGTAGCCGATAGAAAGGTTCTTGATAACAAGCATATCTTTCGTGTGGACGGGAATATGGGGGAACGAAAAAACCGCGTCGTACACAACTGTTGGCTTGCGGATAACCTCCATTCTGTCCAGCATTTTCTGGCGGGAGTTTGCCATTCCGGCCGTCGCCGCGCGCGCCTTGTTGCGGGCGATATAGTCCTCCATCTTCTCAATCTCACGCTGCTGGCGGGCATAGCTCTCCTCATACTGCTTCGCGTTCTGCTGAGCCTGCGCCAAATACTGCGAATAGTTGCCGCTGTATTTGCGTATCTGCCCGTTTTCTATCGAAATAATGAAACGGCAGACCTTATTTAAAAACTCGGTGTCGTGCGAAATGACCATAACCGTCTTTTCGTTGGCATTTAAGTATTCAACAAGCCACGCTATATGCTCTATATCCAAAAAGTTTGTCGGCTCGTCGAGCAGCATAACGTCGGGCTGTTCAAGCAGCAATTTCGAGAGAAGGAGTTTTGCCCTCTGTCCGCCGCTCAAAGTAAGTATCTGCGTGTCGTAGCCGAACGAGTTGACGCCCAGTCCGTTTGCAACCTTTTTTATTTGCGCCTCTAAATCGAAAAAACCCTCGCGCGTAAGAGTGTCGAGGATATTGTTCGCCTTGTTGATCTTCTGTTCCAGCTCGCCTGCGTCGGACATTTCCGCCATTTCCTCATAAAGCGTTTCCATACGCCCGTTAAGCTCGAACAAATGCGTAAAGCTGCCCTTTAAATACTCCATCACCGTCTGGCTTCTGTCGATATCCGCGTGCTGGTCGAGGTAGCCTTTGCGTATTCCGTTGTTCCACTTAACCTCGCCCTCGTCTTGGGAAAGCTTGCCCGCTATAATATTGATAAACGTGGACTTGCCCGCGCCGTTCAGCCCCACAATGCCGATATGCTCGCCGTTGTTGACCGCCACGTTCGCGTTCTCAAATAAAGGCTTTGCATCGAAAATATGCGATAAATTTTTGATTTCAAGTATGCTCATGCTTTTTCAACCGTTAAAATAGATTTAGGAAACGCTGAAATAATGTGTTTCCTTTATTAAAATTATACCGCAAAACTTAACTTTTAGCAAACGATTATCACCCCGCAGGATTAATTGAAACCCAAATAATAGCTTGGTGTTTACGACAAAAGAGCAACTGCTATTATTTTGTCGATTTCTTGACATTTGACCTCATTAGTGCTAAAATAATAGCGATATGAAAAAGACTTTTGATATAAGTGAATTTGTTGAAACCGTCACGGAGCAAACTATTGTCTCTAATCTTGTGGGCCGTTTTAAAAAGAGGCGGAAAGAAAGCGGCATTACGCAGAAAGAGCTGGCGGTAAGATCCGGCGTCAGTTACGCTTCCGTCCGCAGATTTGAGACTACCGGCGAAATTTCGCTGTCGTCGCTCATTAAGCTTGCCGATGCTATCGATTGTCTGGAAGACTTTAATATGTTGTTCAAAACCCCGATAGTCAAAAATCTGAAGGATTTATAACAAATGAATAAAAATGTCAGAAAATTATCTGTTGATTATAACGGAAAGCTTGTGGGATATTTAGCGGAATTAGAGAATTCGGCTATTGCATTTCAATACGGCGACGAATGGCAGCGTACAGGATTTTCGATTTCGCCTTTTTCGCTGCCTTTATCCAATGAAGTGTATATCAACAAAAAAGATACCTTCAAGGGCTTATACGGCGTGTTTCAGGATTCCCTGCCGGATGGTTGGGGCGAGCTGCTTGTCAGGAGGATGCTGGCCAAAAACGGCGTCAATTTTGACCGGCTTTCTCCGCTTACAAAGTTGTCTCTTATCGTCGGAAACGGGCTGGGAGCCTTGACATACCGGCCCTGTCAAAGTATGGGCTCCGAAGTGACCGATCTGAATCTTGATACGATTGCCGAAAACGTTAAGCGGATTTATGACGATGAACGCCTTGATGCCGATCTGGACAAGCTCTATCAATTAGGCGGTTCGTCCGGCGGAGCGCGTCCCAAGGCCCACATAAAGGACGATAATGGTTATTGGATCGTCAAATTTCCTTGTCGCGCTGACCCGCAGAATATCGGCGAAAAAGAATATAGCGCGAATCTGGCGGCGAAAAATTGCGGCATCAACGTCAATGAATTCAAGCTGTTTGGCTCTAAGTTGTGCCCGGGATATTTCGGAGCGAAAAGATTCGACCGGATCGGCGATAAAAGAGTCCACATGGTATCCCTCTCATCCCTGCTTGAAACCACGCACCGCATTCCCAATCTTGACTATCTGCACTTGTTTCAGGTCATCACAAAAATATGCGCTGATAAAAAGGATTTGCACGAGGCCTACCGCCGCATGTGCTTCAATGTTTTATACGGAAACAAGGATGACCACGGAAAGAATTTTGCATTCCTCTACAATGAGGATTTGAAAGGCTACAAGCTGTCTCCCGCTTATGATCTTACTAAGACTGTCGATAAACCAGAACATGAAATGACCGTAAACGGCAATGGTCGCCCGGCAGAAAAAGATTTGTTGGAAGTCGGCAAGATAATGAAACTGTCGCCGGATGAGTGCAAAAGCATAATCAGCATTATAAAAACAGTAATAGCGAATAAATAATGATTCTACGGACGCGCTTGCAGCAATTGAATTTGCTTTGTGAGGCGCTCTTTTACCTGATCTAAAAAACTCGGCGGGCCTAAAACCTTGATAGTCGGGCCGAAGCTTAAAATACGGATAAGCAATTCCGTCTCATCGGCTAAATCGTAAAAAACCTGACAAGTGTAGATGCCGCGCGCAGGGTCGTATTCCGTACGGCGGTCGAAGGAAGAAAACTGCAACAGGAACCTTTCTAAGGCGTTGCGCTCCTTAGTTATTTCTAGGGTGATCGGCGGATTTTCGTTCGGCTCGCAGAACAGCTTGCACAAATCTTCATAAGAGGCACGGTAAGGCTGGTTAAGCTATTGGACGAGAACGCAACGCTTTACAAGTTAAAGGAGCTTGAGTATTTAGAGAAGATATGCGACAAGGTCGGCAGCATTTCTGTCGGCGGCGGCAACCTCCTCTGTGAGCTTCAAAAAATCGTAAGCGTCACGCCCCGCAGCTAAAAAACAACCAACTGAATATTTAACAAAAACGGGAGTCTATCGGCTTCCGTTTTTGTATATCTGCCCAGCATTTTTAGGAAAAAGAAACCTTACTCTATTTTCGCCTAAAATCTATTTATGAACCGCCACTTGACATTCTGCACAATGATTGTTATAATTATGCAGTAAATTAATCGGAGTGTGCAGCATGAAAATCTTTAATTATTTTGCCTATGAAAACATGCTTTGGGATAAAGAGATTTTGGGATTGGTGGCGGAAATACATGAACATAAAGGCCGCCAGGATGTCATAGCCAGGCAGCAGGCGGCAAAACTTGAGCGGCTCGTCGAGTTAGCCAAAATACAGAGTATCGAGGCATCAAACCGCATTGAGGGCATAGTCACCACCGCATCCAGGATAGGCGATCTTGTAAAGCAGAAAACTACGCCCAGAAACCGCGACGAAGAAGAAATCGCGGGTTATCGGGATGTGCTGAACACTATCCATAGTAGTTTTGAATACATCAATCTTTCGCCAAATGTTATATTACAACTGCACAGAGATCTATATAAATATTCCGCGGCTTCTATCGGCGGCAAATTTAAAAATACCGATAATGTCATTCAGGAAACCGACGCTCAAGGTAACAAAAAAGTCCGCTTTCAGCCGCTCCCTTCCTATCTGACGCCAAACGCCGTCGAAAGCGTTTGCGCCGAATACAGAAATCAACTTGCAAAAGGCAGTATTGATGAGCTGCTCATTATTCCGATTTTTATCCACGACTTTTTATGCGTACACCCTTTCAACGACGGCAACGGCCGCATGAGCCGCTTGCTGACTTTGTTATTGCTTTATAAATGCGATTATTTCATAGGCAAATACATCAGTATCGAAAAAATAATCGAACAGACAAAAGACCGCTACTATGACGCGCTTCAAGCTAGCTCCGACGGCTGGCATGATAACCAAAATGACGTCAAACCTTTTATCCGCTACATTCTGGGCGTTATCCTGGCAGCTTACCGTGACTTTGAGCAGCGCCTGTATACAATAGCAAAAGGCCGCATTTCAAAGGCAGAGCAGCTCCGCCAGGCGGTCGATAGCATTTTAGGCAAGATAACTAAAGCCGACCTCAAATCCCTATGCCCCAACATAAGCGAGTCCATGATAGAGATAACCTTGCGCGACCTCGTCAAATCCGGCTACATCGAAAAAGTCGGCAGCGGCAAAAACGCAGGATATGTGAAGAAGTAAACTAAGTTCACAAGATATCTGAGGAGACTGTCTGATGAATAAGATGCAGATGACTGAAGAAGAGATAAAACTTAACAAACGCGCGCATTATTGTTCGCGATAACGCAGAGCCAAGTTTTCCCGGCAAAAAAAGCATTGCACGAGCTTTTCAAAAAGAACAATATTACTATTGAATAATTAGAGGATAAAATATGAATGAGTATAAATCATTGTTTAATGCAAATATTTTGAAAAAAATACTGTTAAAATATGATAAATCTTCGATTCCGAATTTCAGCGAAAAAATCATCGAGATTGCAAAATGGAAAAAAAGTATAGAAAGCGGTAACCTTGCAAAAACAAAGGAAACTTCGATTCAAGGAAAATTTCTAACAAGTGTGTTTGAAAAAATTCTTGGGTATAACACACTAATTGAGAATTCAGAGGAGTTTAATCAAATACAAGAGTTTAAATCTGTTGCAGACAGCTCGGAAGCGGATGGCGCTCTAGGTTTTTTTACTATCAAAGAGAAAGATATTCGTGCAGTAATTGAACTTAAGGACGCCTGCACTGATCTTGATAGAAAGCAAAATAGAGCAAATCCTCAAACACCCGTCGAACAAGCTTTCAGCTACGCAAATAAAAATGGTGCAAAATGTTCTTGGGTTATAGTATCAAATTTTATTGAGATAAGACTCTATAGAAGTATAAGCTCGCTAGAATATGAACGTTTTCTAGTGACAGAACTCAATGATGAAGACGCGTTTAAAAAATTCTACTATTTGTTGTCCAAAGATAATTTGATATCAAAGCCGAGTAAATCAATTATAGATTTTCTATATGCGGAAAGCGAGCAAGCCGGACAAGAGATTTGCGATAAATTCTATTTAGACTATAAGAATTTGCGACAAAATCTGTATACGATACTTAGGGAAAACAACCCAGGTGTTGATCCATTAGTTTTATTTACAAAATCTCAAAAAATACTCGATAGATTTGTCTTCATTTGTTTTTGTGAAGATAGTGGACTTCTTCCGTTGAATATTTTCAAGGAGATGGTAAACAATGCACAGAAATCTTTCTCAATGTCGCCGTCAAAAGTTTGGAATGAGTTAAAAGGCTTGTTTGAATCTATCGATAAAGGCAATCCCCCGCTACATATAAATGCATATAACGGCGGACTCTTTTGTCAAGACGATATAATTAATGCGCTAGTAGTACCAGATAAAGCAATTCTGCCATTCGTAACGCTGGCTGATTATGACTTCAGCACTGACTTGAACGTAAATATTTTAGGTCATATATTTGAACATAGTATTTCTGATATTGAACAAGTAAAGGCAGAAATAAACGGCGAAGTCTTCGACAAAAAAGAGAGCAAGCAAAAAAAAGATGGGATTTACTATACCCCTGAATACATTACAAAATATATTGTAGAAAATACTGTTGGCAGATGGCTTCATGATAGAAAAGAAGAGATAAAAAATGATCTATTTAAAAATGGACCTTATGTTGCAACTATTGAACGAACTAAAAAAGGCGAATCAAGCAAAACTACTAAAGTAAAAGTTTGGAAGGAAATAGAAAATTGCAATAGCGACGAGCTTGCGGCGATAAAAGATTTACATCAAACATTTTGGACAAAGTATCTTGAAGCGTTAAGCAATATTAAAATTTTAGATCCCACATGCGGGAGCGGTGCTTTTCTTAATCAAGCTTTTGATTATCTTTCTAAAGAAGCAATGTTTGTTAATGAAACATTGACAGCATTGCGTGAAGGTCAAACATTTATGTTTGATTGGGACAAACACATTTTACAAAATAATTTGTTTGGGGTTGATCTTAATCCTGAAAGTGTAGAAATAACAAAACTCTCATTATGGTTAAAAACTGCAAGTCAAAACAAACCACTTGCGAGTTTGGACAATTCGATAAAATGCGGGAATTCTATTATCAGCGATCCGAGAGTCGCCGGCGAATGGGCTTTTGACTGGTCTGAAGAATTTAAAGAAATAATTGATGCTGGCGGCTTTGATATTGTTATCGGAAATCCGCCGTATGGTGCAAAGCTAAGTAAAGAAGAAAAAGATTATATTTCAAAAAATTATGAAACTACAGAATATAATTTTGACACCTATAAAACTTTTTTTGAAAAAGGAATGGGCCTTCTTAAGAAAAACTGCTATTTGGGATTTATTACACCAAACACTTATTTTATGTACGAATATAGCGAGAACCTTCGTAGGTTCTTATTCTGTAATTTTCAACTGCTGAATGTTGTTGAGCTATTTAACGTTTTCGATAATGCCGTAGTTGAACCAGCAATTTCAATATATTCTAAAAAAATGCCGCGCCCCGATTCAACATTTGATGTTATTACAATACCAAGAAAAACAATACTCAACTCAACTTTTTTAAATAATGGAGTCAGAACAATTTTCAAACAAGAAAATTTGACAGAAAGAGGATTATATTGTTTTAATTATAGAGAAAACTCTATGACTAAGCCGCTTAGGATCAAACTGGAGTCGAATTCATTTCCGTTTGGCGATATGTTTAATGTCACGTTTGGCGTTAAGCTATATCAAGTTGGCAAAGGAGTACCAAAACAAACCAAGCAGATATTAATTGACCGCCCTTTTACTGGTTTTTCAAAAGAAAATGATAATTGGTTACCTCTTTTTAGAGGTAAAAATATTACTCGGTACTCAAAAAAATGGGACGGAGAATATGTTTATTATGGAGAATGGCTTGCTGAACCAAGAACAAAAGAGACTTTTAATCGCAAAAAACTTTTTGTAAGACAAACTGGAGACTACCCGATTGCTACCTTTCTCGATGAACTTGCTATTAGTGAAGCGACATTGCATTGTGTATATCCTAAAAGTATTAAAGATGAAATTTATTTAAAATATATTTTGGGCTTGCTTAATTCAAAACTTTTAAAATGGATATTTCAACATGAAAATTTTCAAATCGTAGGAAAACCTCTAGCTCAAGTGACTACAACATATTTGAAAAAACTACCTATTCGAATTGATTGCCAAAATGAATTAACGAGACAAGTGGAAGAATTGCTTGCTAAACATCAATTGCTTTACGAGTTGTCAAAGCAGTTTATATTATATATTGAAGAACGATATAAAATTAGGAAGACAAGTGAGCGTCTAGAATTTTTCTTCTTGCTTACTTTCAGCGATTTTCTTGGAGAACTAAAAAAGCAAAAAGTTATATTATCTGCTTCGCAGGAGATGAGTTTGCACTCATTATTTAAGGAAAAAAGCGAAGAACTTTTTTCTCTGTCCAGACAAATCAACGAAATGGATAAGGAGCTTGATTGCCTTGTTTATCAAATCTATAAATTGACCCCAGAAGAAATTACTCTAATCGAGGAAAGTCACTTATGAGACAGTCGCTGAATAAGTAATTTTTAAAAGAAATCGTTTTCATTACCTAAAGACCTTTAAAGTAAAATAATAGTTTTTGAAGAAATTGCTCTAATCTACGCACGACAGTTTACGACAATTGAGGAAATTTCGGGCAGTTTTAGAGCGTTTTAGACAGAAAGTCCTTTGGGGAAATCCGGCGGATTTTTTGTGCGGCGGAAGCTGAAAACTTACGAAAATTGTAATGCAGTTTTAAGACAATTTACTGCAAGTATTTGAGACTTTATCGGGACTTGAAACTGGGCATCATCCGCAACCTTAGGACGTGCTCTACCCTGCTGAACGCTTAGCCGCGCAATCGCATGATTGCGAACGCCGCGAGCGCAAGCGAGTATAACAGCATGATGAACGTATACCCTTGCCTTTTGGGGAAACTTAAATAACAAATAAAACTTGAAAAATCAGAGAGAATAGTATAGAATACTGTTATGGACGTTCAAATGAATATTTTTATTATATTATTTGCTGTCGCAGCAGGGTTGTTGGCTGCGTTTTCGTTTTTTAGTTTTTTTAAGCTGAAAGAGGGAAAACCGTGGTTTGTGTTTTTGTTAGGCTTTGCGGCGGTATGCGCGCTTAATTGCGTTGCGGTTTTGGAGCATAGTAACTTTTTCAGGTTTAGTTTTTTGAACTTTACTTATTTAGCGTTTTTTGTTTTCTTAGGCTTTTTGGTGTCGCATTATGTTAAAACCGAGAAGATGAAGAAGCTTGCGGATTGGTTATTTTCAGCAGTGTTTTTGTTCTTTATTACAATAAGATTTTTTTACGATATACCGCTTTATCATAAGATACCGCTGAATATTTGTAATATTTCTACGCTTTTAATAATTGTGCGCCCGTTGTTTAAGTCTAAAATGACGGAAAGCTATATGGCATTTTTCACGATAGCAGGCGTTTTAATGAATATATTTTTAGGCGAGTTTTACGGCAACGGCTTTGAGTTCTTCTATCTGGAAGGGTTTATTTCCAACTCCCTGCATTTCTTTTTTATCTCTTATATTATTTATCTATTCTCAAAAAAGGACGTCCAAATGGACCGGAAAAGTGCAATCAAAAACGCTGTTTGGATCGTTCCGTATTATGTTCTCTTAGTATTTTTAAATCAGATTTTTGAGTATAATTATTTCTTTACGTCTAAGTTCCGCAATCCGATTTTATTTCTGTACAATCTTTTCCCGACTTTCAACGCAACAATCTCCGGCTTTACCTTCGAGTTCAATTTAATTTATTATGCTGTATTGCTGGTAGGCGTGCTTGCCCTGCTATTCTTCTTTGCCTGGATATTTGAAGCGGTCAAAAATAGAAAGCAGACTATAAATGAATAAGAATGCCCGATATTCTAATTGAACCGCTTTGATAATGTTTTTGTTGGGAATTTTTCTTAGAATTTGCCGTTCTTATGGGCAAGGTCTTTTTGCTTAATCGTTTCCATAACGTCCCAATGCTCGGCGATAAAGCCTTTTTCGACGCGGAACAGATCGTAATAGGAAGTGGGCGCGCCGCCGAAAGTACCTTCGCTGACCGCAAGGACAAAATTGCCTTGCCCTAATACCATGTGGGTCTTATTGTAGATCATTTTAATTCCGGCTTTCGCAAGGGCTTCAAGGGCTGCGCCGAGGCCGGACAAGCCGTCTGCAATTTGGATATTGTGCTGAACGTATTTGTCGCCGTCATAATAGCTTGTTAGCTTTGCCATATTCTTGCCCATCAGAATGTCCTCGATAAACTGCTTGACGAACGCTTTGTTTTTGGCAGTCTTATCAAGGTCGGTAATTTTTGTCGCCCCGTCGACTTGCGTATGTCCGCTCGGATTCTTCGGGGCGATTGCCTGAAGGTTATCCCAATGCTCAGCAATAAGCCCGTTTTCAAAGCGGAAAATATCAAAGGCTACCTGATCGCCCGCACCCGCAAAGTTGTAGGCGTTTTGCAGAAATACATAATCGCCGTCCTCGAATTCGCGCACGGTGCTAAGCTTGGTCTTGACGGGAACCGAACCGAGATATTTGACCGCACCTATGAATGCCTCCGCGCCCGTCGCATAATCAAGGTTATGCTGAATATAATCAGGCTTCAACAGTTCCTTCGCGGTTTTCGCATCCCCCGTCGCAAAGCAGCCGATGAGCGCCTTGGCTTTCTCGATGTTCGTTAACTTTTTCATAATTGTTTACCTCCAAAATTATGATCGTTTTATTGTAACCGTTTCGATTACAACGCCATTATAATCTATGCTTGTTGTAATGTCAACAGTTACAACAGAGTTTTTTTAAAATATTTTCTGATGTAATCATTGACATTACAACAGCCGTATTATATAATGAAATGAACTCTGTTATAGGGGAGGTTATATAATGCAGATCAGCTCAAGATTTACAATCGCCATGCACACGCTCATGTGTATATACACTTTTAACAAGGAACAAAAAATCACGTCGGATTTTATTGCGTCGAGCGTTAATGTCAATCCCGTTATTATCCGCAGGATTTTGGGTTCTCTCAAAGACGCTGGGATTATTGAGGTCGCCCGCGGGAGCGGAGGCGCGAAAATAATCAAGGACTATGCTACTTTTACATTGCTTGATATTTTTCAGGCGGTAGACAGTTTGGAAGAAAAACTTTTCGGCTTTCACGAAAACCCTAATCCCAAATGTCCGGTAGGCAGGAACGTACACAATGTCTTAGACGGTTATCTAACATCCGCTCAAGCGGCCTTGGAATCCGAACTAAGCAAAACTACTTTCAAGGATATTACGGAAAACTTGGGGAAACTGATATGAAAAAGATTGTGGATTTTTTACAAGCAAATGAGGTGCAATACTTTGCAACCGTCGGGCTTGACGGCAATGCAAAGGTGCGCCCCTTCCAAATGATGTTCGAGGAAGACGGCAGAATATATTATTGCACGGGTGCGAAAAAAGAAGTATATAAGGAGCTGCAAAAAAAACCCCGCTTTGAAATCTGCGTTTCAACCTCGGAACGCTGGCTAAGACTTAACGGACGTGCGGAATTCGTTTCGGACAAACGGATAAAGCAGAAAATCCTTGACGTAAGCCCGCTCGTAAAGTCGATATACAAGGCGGCGGATAATCCCGATCTTATCGCCTTTTATATTGCGTACGGAACGGCTGTTTTTACGGATTTTTCCGGAAGGCCTCCCGAAACCATTAAATTATGATCGCACTACAAGATTACAAAGACAAAATATTCCTCGGCAGCTATCCCCGTCCCGCAGCACTCGGCAAAGACGAACGAAATGCGGCTGCACGGTATTTGCTTGAACTCCTAAAAAAGAAAAACGGCCGTTTTATCGGTGACGATCCCGATTTGCGCTTATCTTTACGGGCGCAAATGGTTATGGCTTTACCGTCGGATTTCAGTCCGGAGTTTTGGAAAGCGCAGGACGGCTTGCTTTGGACGGAAACCTTAGAAAAAGGAATTGTCGATTGCAATCAGCTTGAATACAGTCATGACATCGCCTTGTGGCAGGGTGATATTACACGGCTTAACGCCGACGCAATAGTCAATGCCGCAAATAAGGAAATGCTCGGCTGCTTTGCGCCCGACCACCGTTGCATCGACAATGTGATCCACGCTGCCGGAGGCTTGCAGATACGGCGCGATTGCGAAAGTATTATGAAGCTGCAAGGACATTTTGAACCGACAGGCGCGGCAAAGATAACCTCCGCCTACAATTTACCCTCAAAATATATCCTGCATACAGTCGGCCCGATAATCTACGGCGACGTGACGGAAAAAGAAGATATGCTGCTGCAAAGCTGCTATATTTCCTGTTTGAACCTCGCAAAAGAAATGGGACTTCGGTCTGTCGCCTTTTGCTGTATCTCTACGGGCGTTTTCCGTTACCCGAACGCGCTTGCCTATACCGCCGTTATGAATGCGGTTAAACAATGGCGGCAGGAAAACGGAGAGTATGGGCTGAAAATTATCTTCAATATCTTTTTGGACAAGGACAAGATCATCTATGAGCGAGAGCTTGGAATCAAGGCTCAAAAGAGCTAAATCCGCAATCAAAGAAGCGGATCATATTCTGATAGGCGGCGGTGCGGGGCTTTCCGCTGCCGCAGGGCTTACTTATTCGGGAAAGCGTTTTACCGATAACTTCGGAGATTTTATTGTCCGGTACGATATGTCGGATATGTATAGCGCGGGCTTTTATCCTTTTGAAACTCCGGAAGAAAAGTGGGCGTATTGGTCAAGGCATATTCATATGAACCGCTATGAACCGCCCGCACTTAAATTGTATCTTGACCTTCAAAAACTAATTAGCGGCAAAGATTATTTTGTTATAACCACCAATGTCGATCAGCAATTTTACAAGGCGGGCTTCGACAAGGATAGGATTTTTGATACGCAGGGCGATTACGGCAAATTCCAATGCGCGGTCGGCTGTCACGATACCTTATATGACAACGAACAGGCGGTAAGGAGTATGGTAGCGCAGCAGCGGGATTGCCGTATTCCGTCAACACTTATCCCCAAATGTCCGGTCTGCGGCGGCGATATGGATATGAATTTGCGTAAAGACGGTTACTTTGTACAGGATGCAGAATGGTATAAAAGAAGCGCAGCATTTGAAAGCTATTTGCACTTAATAGCCGGAAACAGAATTGTACTAATGGAATTCGGTGTCGGCTACAACACGCCTACAATAATACGCTTCCCGTTTGAACAGATAACCTACAAAGAGCCAAAGGCAACCCTAATAAGATTCAACAGGGATTACCCCGAAGCAATAAAAGAGAATCAAACTAAGACCATTTCTTTTTCGGAAGATATCTCTTTGCTGTTTAATAACGCTTAAAAAGTTACTACTGCCATTTACTGCAACGCCGTCAGAATTAGGTAGAATCAGGCCGTTTTCGGGTTTTTATGAGAAATCCGAGCGGCCTTATTTTTTACCGTTTACTACTGCCAATTTAGCCGATATTTGCATTAGTAGACCTCTTCCCTGCATAAAATGGCAAATGCGAAAAAACATCAAAAAGGGCCTTAAAAATGCGAAAAACCCTCGTTTTTTGAGGGTTTTTCTTGTGGAGCTGTTACCGGGATTCGAACCCGGGACCTCGTCCTTACCAAGGACGTGCTCTACCTACTGAGCCATAACAGCATGGGGATTTTTTAGGTCCCGTTTTATTCAATTTTTAGTATGTCAGCCCCTTACCAAGGACGTGCTCTACCTGCTGAGCCATAGCAGCATAGCCGTTTTTAGGCGGTTTTTGCTTATTCAATTTTTGACCGTTTTTACCTTACCAAGGACGTGCTCTACCCTACTAGAGCCCTTAGCCGAGCAATCTTTGATTGCGAACGCCACGAGCGCAAGCGAGTATAACAGCATGGGGATTTTTTAGATCCCGATTTATTCAGTTTTTAGTATGTCAGCCCCGAACCTGTGGACGTGCTCTACCCTACTAGAGCCCTTAGCCGAGTAATCTTTGATTGCGAACGCCACGAGCGAAAGCGAGTATAACAGCAAAACTTTTTTTACTAGGTTTTGTTAAGGTCTTTCTTTTGCCTTGTTTTCCCGAACCTGTGGACGTGCTCTACCCTACTAGTGCCCTTAGCCGAGCAATCTTTGATTGCGAACGCCACGAGCGCAAGCGAGTATAACAGCATGGGGATTTTTTAGGTACCGATTTATTCAATTTTTACTATTGCGAACGCCGCGCGCTGAGCGAAGTATGATTATATTAACTTTTACTCAATGCTGACTTTTACCGCTTGATTATTATATTATAATAAAGAAAAAAAGGCAAACGATTTTAAGGGAGTGGAGAAATTTATGCTGAAAATTTGGCAAAAAGTAAATTCCCAAAGTAAGTTCCATAGTGGAATTTTGAATGGAAGTTAGTGCGGCTGACGTAAAAGCAGTTACTTTAACGGCGAAAATTAACGAAGGGCGAATTAAAAAGGTAAGCGCAACGATGAAGTAAACGATGAAAGTTGGACAGCGTAGCGGGCTCGTAAAAACGGCGGGTATTTGAGGCGGGCGGCCTCTAAATGAAAACGCAGAGGAGCATAAGTATCGGAATAGTGATAACGCTGAAAATGGTAGAGAGGAGCATAGTTTTGACGGCTAAGGAGCTGTCGCCTGTGAATTTTTCGCAAAAGACGACAATCATTGTGGCGGTCGGCATTGCCGAGATGACGAAAATTGTTTTTATGAGCGTTGAGGAAAGCGGGAAACACAGGCGCAGCAGGAGCATGAGCCCCAGCGCAAGAAGCGGCGAAAGGATAAGGCGGAAAAAGGCGGCGGCGTAGACTGCGGCGGAGGAGAAAAGCTCCTTGAATTTGAGCCCGCCGATGCGTATGCCGAGGATGAGCATAGAAAGAGGCGAGGTCATATTGCCGAGAAAGTCCACGCTCGTTATTATTTGCGCGGGCAGCTTGACGGAGAAAAAGAAAAGCGGAAGCGCCAAAATGAGGGCTATCGTGGGCGGGTTAATAACGGCTTTTTTGACGCTCACGTAGGATTTGTCTTTTGTGAGCAGGAACACGGAAACGGTCCAGCCCAGCAGGTTGAATACGGACGAATAAACGGCGCAGTACATGATAGGCTCGCTGTTCCCTGGAAAAAATGCCTGAAGAACGGGTATTCCCATAAAAGCGCAATTGCCCATATACGAACAGAGCGCAGCCACGCGCCGCGAATAATCGTCCTTGACCGGCTTAAGCGTGAGCCATGCAATAAGGAGGACTAAAAGCTGGGTGACGAGCGCCAATAAGGCGGTGAGCAGCATATTTGTGAGCAGCGCGCTCTCATAGGTTTTTTTCATAAAAGAGGAAAAGGTAAGGAACGGCTGCGCAATATAGAGAAGCAGCGTCACGAGAACGTTGACCGCGTTGTCGGGCAGCATTTTGAGTTTTTTCAGTATAAAGCCGGGTACCGCCAGAGCTATAAGCAGACCTACGCTTATGAGCGACGTTAAAAAATCCATTTCTTTTGCCTTTAATTTATTTTAGTTTCCGCATTAGTTTTCGCATTGTTAATATAACTGGCGACGCCCGGAGACGGCAGACTGTGGAAAAACTGCAATTTTACAGATTGTTTATGAGGATCATTAATAGAGTGAACGCGATAAAAATAATAGGGACAACGCAGCCGAGCTTGCCTTTGTTCGGATTTTTATCGTTCTGCCCGCCAAAACTGCTGCCGTTATTAGTATGCTTATCCGAATACTCCTCGCTGAAAGGGAAATAGCTGCCCTCTTTTGGCACAAAGGGTTTCGACGGATGAGCGGGCGGCACGGTGTTTTGTGGCGCGCCGTCATTGAACAGAGGCTTAGTTTCGCCGCTTTCTTTGAACGGATTGTCCTCAAGGCGCCCGTCGTCTTTTTTTATTAATGTAAACTCCTTATCCTGATAAGACGTTTTTATTTGAGGCTGAATTGGAGTTTTAGACTGAGGCTGGGCCGGAGCGGAGGTTTTTTGCCGCAACGTTTCCGTATTTTTCAATGTTTCATTGCTTTTTGCGGCGGGAGTGATGACCGCTTTTTCGACGCTGCGGCTATGAAGATGCCCCGGTTCGTTTTTGGCTTGTTCCTTACTTCCGTCCGCCCTGCCTTTATATCCGCCGGACCTATAAGGCACGTTTTCAAAAACATGGTCCTCCTTGCAGCCGTTCTGCTCGCGTTTGACTGCGGCGGGCGCGGGCGCGGGATCCGGAACTTTAAAAGCGGGCGTTTCGGATTTTGGCCTTAGAACGCCGTTTTTAATGTCGCTTAAAAGCTTTGAAATTTTGCCGGACTCGTTAAACTTCAGGCTCGGACAATCGCGCAACGCGAAAGGCATACGCGAAAGATTCACCTCATCGCCTAAAATAAGGACGATATCCCCTTCTGTTTTGCGTTTCCAGCGCAGCTCGTTTTGGAAAAAACGCCACTTTTCAGAGAGGAAAGAGTTTGACAAATCGTCGGTCTTATCCGCTATAAAAATCAAAAAGCGGGAAGCTGTTAGCTCCGCTTTTTCATCCGCTGTATCGGGGGCGCAAAATTCATAATCGCCTCCGGACAAATTCTGCCTGACGGTTTGCGCCGCGTTTTGCGCGCTTAAACTATTCTTATCCGACAAAATAAAAATTTTCATACACATAGTATAGCATATGCAAGGCCTATGCGCAAATATTTTTTGAGAGCTTGAATTTATTCCGCGTTTTCTTTATACGTTCTTTATTTATTCTTTATATGTTTGGCTCTGCCAGCCGCCCTCACCGTAAAATTCAAGCTCGACTACCTTTTTGCCGATTAAAAAGGTAACGAACCGGACACGGCTGCCGAATTCGGCTTTTGCACCCTTTGACGAAATAACCGCCCTGATACCATATTGAGTTTGCTCGACCGACGTTAAAAACGTATCGGAAAATTCCCCCGCATCGGTTATAACGGAGACAAATTCAATTTTATTTAACGGTTTATTAGAGACAAAAGTCAGCGATAAATCTAATTGAGTTTCGCGCAAGGTTTCCTCGTCGTCATAAAAATAGATTATTTCGTAATTATTTTTTTCCTCCTGCGGTAAAATTCCGCGATAGACGTACGCTCTTGGAATATTAGCCGAATAGATATTAAAGCCGCAACTCAAAACAAGCGCCGCGCATAAAGATACCGCGGCCGCCTTGCCGAAAGTTTTAAGCCGTTTTGGGCTCTCGCCTAAATGCAAGAGCTTTACGTTGAGGTAAAGCCTGTAAGCGGTTAACGCCGTAAACAGGATATAATTAAGCCCGACGCAAAAAACGCGGCCGCCGTGTATAAAATTGTAAACAGCGCAGAAAACGGCGGAAAGCGCAAGATTAGACGCGCAAACAATAAAACAAACAAGCGAAACTTTATAGCCGTATGAATTGCTCAAAGTAAAGCTTTTAAATAAGGCTATCAGGCATATAACAAAAAGAGCGTAGCAGGCGATAATATTGAGCATTGTAAAAGACGCGGGAAAAGCGTCCGAAATATGGACGTCAAATAAATACCTCACGTCGCTAAAGCTGTTGAAAATATTGACCAAAAAGCTTTTATCCGCAACAAATTCACCATGAAAATCAGACGGCGCGGCATAGTACCTTATAGGCGAACAAAAGATTGAAAGCGCGGACAATATCAAAGCAAAAACTATAAGCGGTATAGTGTAAACAGTATGCTCGACCCTGATACTATCGAATTTTTTCAGGTTTTGCGACGGCGTAAATTTATAAGGCTTCGCTTCCTTTAGCGAAGAAAGCGGCTTAACCTCTTCTTTTTTCAAGAAAAAGTTTTCGTTTATTTTATCGGTATCAATATCCCTTAGAACAAGCTTTTTGCCGCCCAGCAGCTCATCAACGCTCACTTCCAGTACGGACGCCAAAACGGTAAGTATAGTTATTTCCGGAAACCCATAACCTGTTTCCCATCTTGAAACCGCTCTGTCGGTCACAAAAAGCTTTTGGGCAAGCGCGCGCTGGGTAAGCCCCTTTTGCTTTCTTAAAGCCGCTATCCTTTCGCCTATTTTGTAGATTTCATTTTCTTCCATTATATAATTATATACTTATAACAGAAAAAAATCAATACGCAGCCGCTCTACGAATACTGGAGTTTAAAAAGAAGTAGTGAGAGTTTTAGCGTAAAGTCTGGCAGGCGGGCAACATGCTGTTTGCCCGTATTTATATTTTTATCTTCAATTGCCTTTTACACGTATTTAATTGAGCGTTATGTTGAGCCGATTTTGCCGCCTGTTGCCCGCATAAGGCCGCTTAATTGAGACACGCCGCATTTTTAAATGTTTTTATCTTCAATTGCCTGATTAAAGTAGTTTTTTACGTCGTGCATATACATTGCGGCGTACTCAAAGTCGTTATCGTTCAAGCAGGTGACGGTCAGCTCTATATAGCGTTTAAGAGCCGAGAAACCCATTTTTTCGGCGGAAACGAGGAAGCCGCGCGCCGCCGCGAGAGCCTTTTCCTTATCATGCCCGGCGATTGCTGCGTTTAATTTATCGTAATAGACTCCGCTGAAAAAACCCTCGTTTTCAGTTTCGGAATCATTTTTAGCGGATATATTTTCCTGATAGCTCGCAGTTTTTTGCTGCGGCAGCAATAGCTCGCGCACAGTTTTTTTAAGTATTTCCGTATCGACCGGTTTTCCAAGGTGCGCGTCCATTCCCGCGTTTAAGGATTTTTTGATATCGTCGGTGAAAACGTTTGCGCTCATCGCCGCTATTTTTACGGTTTTCGCGTCGGCTTTTGCGCTGGACCTTATGGCGCGCGTCGCTTCAAACCCGTCCATAACGGGCATCTGGATATCCATCAGGATAATATCATAGCTATCGGAATTGAACTTTTCGACGGCGGCCGCGCCGTTTTCAGCGTGGTCGAAAGATAAGCCTGAACTCAGCAGCAGCTCCTCGATAATAATTCGGTTGATTTCGATATCGTCCACGATAAGGCATTTTTTATTTCTTAGCTCCCCGTCGGCTATGGTAACGGAATCTTTAGCTTTATCTGCGGCAGCTGAGCCGGACTCGGAATAGGGAAGAGAAATAGTGAAAGAAAATTCACTGCCCTTTCCTGCCTCGCTTACAACTTTAATCTGCCCGCCCATGATCTCGACTATTTTCTTACAAATAGCAAGCCCCAGCCCCGTGCCGCCGAACCTGCGCGTGATAGAGTTGTCGGCCTGGGTAAAAGCGTTGAAAAGCCCTGCGACCTGCTCTGCCGTCATGCCTATTCCGGTGTCGGAAACGCTGAAAAGTATTTCGGCTTTCCCCGCAACTTTAGAAACAAGGCTTGTTTTAAACAAAATTTTGCCGCCCGCCGGAGTAAATTTTACCGCGTTAGACAATAAATTCAGCACGACCTGCGATATGCGCAGCGCGTCGCCCGACACAGTTTCCGGAATGCCCTCGCCGCGCTCGACAGTAAAATCTATCTTTTTTTCATCCGCCTTCTGCGCGTTGACGGTTTTTGCCTTTGAAAGTATGCTCTCAAAGCTGAACGGCTCGCTCGCCAGCTCAAACTTGCCCGATTCTATTTTAGAAAGGTCGAGGACGTCGTTTATAAGGCTTAAAAGATGCTTTGAGGACGTTTCGATTTGGTCGATACACGCCATCGCTTTCTCGCCGCCGCCCATTTTTGCTATTTGGGTCATTCCGATGACGGCGTTCAAAGGCGTGCGCATTTCATGGCTCATGTGTGATAGGAAGTCGCTTTTGGCCCGGCTCGCGTATTCGGCGGCAAGCTTAGTTTCCATAAGGTTTTTTTCCAGCTTTTTTTGCAGGGAAATATCCACAAGCGTGTCTATCAAATATTCCTTACCCTGAAGCTTGATCCACGTTCCGGTTTTGATTACCGGCACGCTCGTACCGTCCGGGCGGCTGATAAGCCTCTCTCCCGTAATAGCTTTAATATGTTTTTCAAGCAGGTGCGGGCACATATCCGGGTTTTTTTTGCAGAGCATATCGCAACACTTTGCGCCCAGCACCTCTCCCATAGGCTTTTGAAGCAACTCGCAGAAGAAATTATTTGCCATAGTGACGACGAATTTTTCCATATCAATAAGCACTACGCCGATCTGCATAGAGTCTATGACCTGCTGGAAAAGCTCGTTGGTTTCCGACAGCTTTTCGTTGGCCTCGATTATCGCGCTGATGTCTTTCATCGTCGCGGCGGTGCCGTAAGGCTGCCCGTCCTTGCCGGTTAGCGGGAAAACGGTTTGATCCACTAAAATAGCATGGCCGTCCTTATGCCTTAAAAAGCCGCGCCCGTTCCAAAACCCTTTTTCAAAAACCGCCGGCTGAACAACGTTGAGCGCAAATTCACCAAAATTATTCGCATGTACTTCCGCAATATGCTTAAACTTCGGCCGCTCGCCGTCCGCATAACCCATCATACGGTAGGCCGCGTCGTTAAGATAGAATAAATTCCCCTCCTCATCGGCGTAACCGATAAAGTCGAAGGAGTTATTAACAAAATCCTGCTTAGCTTTTTTTAAAAGCGCAGCCTTTGATCCGGCGTTAGTTTTCATACCTATATTCTACAACGAAAAATGAATAATATCAATAGTTTTACCGCGATTATTTAAACGAAAAATTCGCGATAGCTTGAAAAAAACGATAAGAGTGCTTATTCATCTTTCCTTAAATTTGAATTCAGATTAATTAAGTGACTTGCAATGTCTTTTTTAAAAAAGATTGTAATATTAGGCGGAATGGTTTCAATCAAACATTTTGAACAAAGCCCCGCTTTGCTTATGCTGATTTCAATAAACGGACAAAACCCATCTTTATTATATAAACAAAAATTAAAATTGCATTTCATTTTTTCAGCTCCCTAACTACGATAATTACATTGTATTTCACCGATTCGTGAAAGTCTACACTTTTTCGCGCATCCGTGAAATAATATTAATATGTACAGAGAAAAATTCACAAAAAATCTGAATGATTTATGCAAAGGCAAGACTATTTCTTCTATTGCAAAGGAAATGGGGATCAACCATCAGACCCTTCAAAGATATCTGCATAATGAAATGGAAATTTCTTTGGAAAATCTATGCAAAATTGCCGATTACTTCAACGAGGATCTTGATTATCTGACCGGAAGAAAGGAATAATACTGAAAACGTCTGATTTATCCGGCGCAAAAAAAAGAGTGTAAATCCGCTGGAGAATTTACACTCTTTTTTTGCGCCCGCTTATTTAAAGTTTTTAAAGTTTTTTGCAGCAACTGCAAAAGCCTTTAAAAACGATATCGTGCGATATTATTTGAGAGCCGCCGTTTTTTTCCGCCGCCTCGTTCAAATTTGACTGATACGGCATTTCGATATCAAATACCCTGCCGCAGGATGAACAGAGTATATGATAATGCTTGTCTGTAAAGAAGTCGAAACGGTCGGCGGAGCCAGGGACGGCGACGCGCAGTATCTCGCCGCTTTGCGCCATCTGGCTTAAGTTGCGGTAGACCGTCCCCTTAGACACAGTGGGGTGATTTTGACGGATAAAAGAAAAAATTTCTTCCGCGCAGGGATGGTTTTTCAGCGAATTGACCGCGTCTTTTATAAGGCCTTTTTGCAGCGTATTGCGTTCGTTCATTTTCTCTCCCGCACTTTCTTATTTAAGGTCGGCAATTGCGGCGGCAAACTCCGCGCCGAAAGATTTTGCAGCGTCAAGCTCTTCTTGTGACGGCGTGAAATTGACCTTAAGCTGTTTGTCAAAGACGGCGCATTTAAGCCCTGTGAGCCTTGCTGTGACGTTAGGGAGAGCCTCGCCGCTCCAACCGAACGATCCGAACAGCGCGCAAGGGCGTTTTGCGGCGTTAATCGCGTCGAATCCCGCAAGCAGCTGCCAGACGGGCGCGACGGCGTCGCGGTTGAGCGTGGGAGTGCCGATAAGGAACGCGTCTGACGAATTTAAAAGGCCTTGCAGCAGCGCAAGATCGTACTCGATGATATTGTAAAGCGCGGCCTTAGCCGCAGGCTTAACTGACAAAATCCCTTCGCGCACAGCCTTTGCAAGTTTCTCGGTGTTGCCGTACGCGGAGCAGTAAAAGATGGGGATGCTGAGCGCAGTTTTTTTGATTTGCGCCGACCATTCTTTATACAGCGAAACGACCTCCGCCGCGCAGCCGCCTTTTGTAAGCACAGGGCCGTGGCTCGTACAGAAATATTCCGCCCCCAAAGGTTCAAGTTTTTCAAGGCCCTTACGCACATACGGCAGAAACGGCCCGAAAATCGCATCGAAATAGTTTTTTAAAGCGTACAGGTATTGGCCCTTATACGTTATCTTATTGTCAAAAAGCTGCGGCTCGCAGTAGTGGCTGCCCAAAAAATCGCAGGTGAAAACCGCTTTTTCCTCCGGGCAATATGTGAACATAGAGTCCGGCCAATGCAGGAACGGCGCGGAAATAAACTGAAGCGTCCTGCCGCCGAGGTCAAGCGTCTCGCCGTCGCGCACTACCCTTAATTCAAGCTGCGGCAAATTCGTTATCTGCTTTATATATATCGCCCCCGCCGCGCTCGTTAAAATTTGCATATCGGGATATACTTTTAAAAGCTTTGCAACGCTGCCGGTATGATCGGGCTCGCAATGGTTAAGGATAAGGTAATCGATTTTCGCCCCGCCCGCCGCATTTTTCACATTCTCAATAAAATAATCGAAAAAACTGCTGTGAGCCGTTTCCACAAGCGCAAGCTTTTCCTTCCCCTTAACAAGGTAGGAATTATAGCTCGTTCCGAAATCCGTCCGCATAATAATGTCGAACACGCGCAAATTCGGGTTCAATACGCCCGTATAAAAAATAGACTCTGTGATTTTATTCATAAGCCGTCCTTATATAAATATAAATCTAAGATGCTTTCCCTTTTTTAAAAAGGGATTTAATGCAGCGGAACTATTCCGCTGCAAACATGCTCTTATCCACTCCGCACATCGGGCATGTGTAATCATCGGGCAGATCCTCGAACTTTGTGCCGGGTGCAACGCCGTTGATATCGTCGCCTGCGTCCTCGTCATAAACATAACCGCATACAGAACATACATATTTAGCCATTTTTTTAATCTCCTTTTTCCTTAATAGCAAGACTGTGAAAAGAGTTGATTATAATTTAAGCAACTCCAGTCACCATCTTGTTAATAGGAATCATTCTCAATAAGAACATTCTAAACCATAAATTCAGAGTTGTCAAGGGTTTTCTTCTGTTTCGCCGGAACTTATTTCTGTTTTTTCGTCTATGCTATTTCTTCTGTTTCATCCGAACTTGCGGCGTCCTCTATCGTTTCTTCCTTTCTGTTTTCGGTTTTGGCCGTATCTATATTGTTGCGGTATACGATAAACCGGCACCACAGAAATTCAAGAGCAAGGTTTTGCACCATATTTATAAAAAGCACCAAGTATTCGTTAAGGCCTTTGAGCGTCAGAAAATCGGTCAAGTATATTGAATACGGAGCGAAGAAAACGTAAAAGAGCGCGGCTAAAAGCATTGCAACCGGAACGTTTTTTGCCGACTTGAACGTGAATTTACGGTTTAGCGTGAAGTTGTACAGCACCGAACACGCAAGCGCAATAAAGTACGACACCCAGTGGTCAAGCTTCAACAGCTCGTTTAAGAGCGTGAAAACGGCCGTCTGGATAACTCCCGCCGAAATCGAAAACAGCGTGAATTTCAGCATTTGACCAAATGTTTTATTGTCTTTTTTCATTCGTGACCCTTCTGTTCCTTTGTAAAATTTTCAAAAGTAATACTTGACGTTTATTCAAACAAACCGGCCTTATCCTTAAACAGCTCGTAATAAGCCTTAATATTTTCAAGCTCCTGCCATTTTCTGACCTTTACCTCCCCGCCCAGATCGTAGATTTTCGCGCCGGAGGCCGAGAGCAGAAAGGGGGAATGCGTCGCTATGATGAACTGGCAGTTAAAAAAACGTGCGTGGTTTTCTATAATGGCCTTAAGCTCAAGCTGGAGCGCGGGCGACATACTGTTTTCAGGCTCGTCTAATAGATAAAGATTGTTTTCATTTATTTCGCGCTCAAAAAACAGTATCGCGTTTTCGCCGTTTGAAAACTGACGGGCTTTTGCGTTTGAACGCGAATCGACAAATTTGCGTTTTGAGCTTTTTCGCGCCGCAAATATTTCGCCCGCGCGCTCTAAATCGTTATTGATATCGACTCTTGCGTATTTAAGCTCGCCATACAGCGCGCGCAAACGCTCTTTTTCCTGTTCCGTCTTTTGATTATTATATTTAGTTTCCTCAATGATATCGAAAACGTCGTTAGATGTGAGCATTTTGGCTTTTTTGAGCGAGTCTTGGCCGAATTTGGATAAATGCGTGTCGCAGGCGGACGTGAAAAACTCCATTCCCTTTGTGCGGTGCGGCTGTGTTTTGCGCTGCGCCCCGATAGTGTCGGCGATTATATTTAAGAGCGTGGTTTTGCCGCAGCCGTTGCCGCCGTAGAAAAAAGTTATCGGCTCAAACTCCAGCTCTCTTAAATTTTTCCTTGAAAAAAATCCCGCCGGAAACGACTCCTCAAGCCCGTACATATTGACAGAGTTCGCCGCAATCGACCAGTTCTTATCCTCATCGGCCAGTGTAAAGCGTTTTAAATAAAGCATTGCGTTCATTTCCCTCCTTTTGCTACTCATCAGCCAAAGGCCTGTATCTATTTTCGATTTTATTCGTTTATTAACCGCTTTTACCCGCTATTGCCCGGAGTGGGCAAAGAGTGTGGTTTTAGACGGGCAACAGGCGGCAACTCGGCTCACGCCGGTCTATACATGTTTTAAGGCTTAGACGGCATAGATATGGGGCGATCCGGACAGCTGGATTTGAGCCGGGGCGGGCGCGTATTTCTAATACGTAACCGCTCCGGATAAACACGGCAGTCCGCAGCGGCCCGTATATATGCCGTCTAAAAAAGAGGGATGAAACTCTCATCCACAGTCCCCCCCTCCTGAACAAGCGCGTTGGTTATGCCGATGGCGGAGGCGTAATCTATCAATTGAGAGTATTGTTTTTTTGATACGGGCTTGTTCAGCTCCGGATATTTTTCCTTATCCAGGCCTGCTGTGGGCGTGTATTGATTCATGATGCTTATTATTATGTCGTCTTTAAAAGCGGAATAAAGATAGTTTAGAACGCGCTTTGAGTCCGGCAGCAGCCCCGGCAGAGTCAGGTGGCGGACGACTACGCCCTTTTTCAGCATTCCGTCCGCATCAAAAACAGGCGCGCCGGTTTGGCCCGACATTTTTTTGAGCGCGGCGGAGGCGTACTCGAAATAATCGGGGCACGCGGAATATTTAGCCGCGTAGGCGTTGTCGTAATATTTAAAATCTGTCAGGTAGATATCCACAGTATTTTTTAAAGCGTCTATAATTTGGGGACGCTCGTAGCCGGACGTGTTGTAGACTATCGGAACCTTTAGCCCCTCTTTCCGCGCCTTTGCCACCGCGGGAATGATAACGAACGAATAATGAGTGGGAGAAACGAGGTTTATGTTATGCGCCCCGTCAAGTTCTAATCTCAAAAAAACTTCTGCAAGCTCTGATGAGTCCATTTTCTCAAACTCTTTTTCGCCGCGGGAAATTTTATGGTTCTGGCAATAGACGCATTTGAGCGGGCAGCGCGCAAAAAATACGGTACCGCTGCCGCGCCCGCCCGAAATAAACGGCTCCTCGAATTTATGGAGCGTAAATAGCGCGACCTCGGCTTTTGCGTCGGCCGCTTTTGTGCAATAGCTTTGCGTCCGGCAGCCGCGCGGGCAGAGCAGGCAGTTTTTCTTTCCCTCGTCCATCACCGGTATTATAACACCTATTGCGCAAATGCGCCACTAGATTTTTTCAAAGACCTTTTACCTTAAGAAATTATTTCGTGTTTTTTTAAGATAAGGATTTGATTATAGCCTTTAAAAATTGACTTATATTAATAAATAGTTTATACTGGAAAACAAACTAGAAAAGAATTCATCGCCTCTCTTGCCGCTACGCTTGTTTTTGCGCCTCTTTAACGTATTAAATATACGCTCGGTCGGCGTCAAAACCAATTGTTGCTGCACTCACGACGCAACTTCTTTTCTAGTATATTATGCGTCGGCTTTAACCGATAGCAGTCAAGGAGAAATATAAATATGGCAAAAATGTATTATCAGCACGATTGTAATATCGACTTTTTAAAGAAAAAGACGGTTGCCGTCATCGGCTACGGCTCTCAAGGGCACGCCCACGCGCTCAATATGCACGACAGCGGGCTGAAAGTTGTCGTAGGGCTTGCCGAAGGGTCGAAGTCTAAGGCAAAGGCTGAAAAGGCCGGATTAAAGGTTTTAAGCGTTGCCGACGCGGCAAAAGCGGCGGACGTTATCATGATGCTGGTGCCCGACGAAAAGCAGGCGAAGGTCTACCGCGATTCCGTCGCGCCCCATCTTACCGAAGGCAAGGCTTTAGCTTTTGCGCACGGCTTCAACATCCACTTCCAGCAGATAGTGCCGCCCTCGAACGTGGACGTATTTATGATAGCTCCCAAAGGCCCCGGACATACCGTCCGCAGCGAATACCTTGAGGGCAAGGGAGTGCCCTGCCTTGTGGCAATACATCAGAACGCTACCGGTAAGGCGCTCGATATCGCGCTCGCATACGCGGCCGGCATTGGCGGAGCAAGAGCAGGGGTTTTAGAAACCACGTTCAAATGCGAAACCGAGACCGACCTTTTCGGCGAACAGGCAGTCCTTTGCGGCGGCGTCACCGCGCTTATGAGAGCGGGCTTTGAAACTCTCGTCGAGGCGGGCTACGACCCCCAAAACGCCTACTTTGAATGCGTTCACGAGATGAAGCTTATAGTTGACCTCATCTACCGCGGCGGCTTCAAGTTTATGCGTTACTCCGTTTCCGACACCGCCGAATACGGCGACTATATGATAGGAAAGCGCATTATTACCGACGAGACCAAAAAGGAAATGAAAAAGGTCCTTAAAGAAATACAGGACGGTAAATTCGCCTCCGACTGGATAGCCGAGAACAATAACGGAAGAGCCAACTACTACGCGATAAAGCGCAACGAGTCCGAACAGCAGCTTGAAAAGGTGGGCGAGGAGCTGCGCAAAATGTACAGCTGGTCGGCTGAAGATAAATATTCGGAAAAATAAAGACAATATAATAGCGTAAAAATATAAAACTAAAGCGTCTAAAACTGTCGAAAGTTATTTAGGCGCTTTTTTCTTTGCGGGTAAAAAACGGCGGGACGGCAATAAGTAAAAAAGGCAAGCAAAAAAGAAACCGCCGCAACAAAGTATTCTTCGTCACAGCGGGTTCGATTAAGTGATTATTGGGGAGACAACAACCACTTTTTATTGGGAGCTTAACAATACTAAGATTATAGCAAAATAACATAATGCCTTCATCGATTTGACAAAAAAGCATAAATTGGTGACAAATCGGCAAATAGTGCAGTTTTTAGGCGCATTTACAGGGTAAAATATTGACTTATCCTTTAATTTTTGCTATAATAGCGTTATGAGGTTTGCAATTTGCGACGACGATATCAGGGATATTTCCGTTTTAAAAACAGCTCTTGAAAAAATTTGCGGAGAGCTGTGCCTTGAGTTTTCCATTTCGACCTTTGAAAGCGGCGCGGATTTTTTGAGCGCATACTCCGACATAAATCTTGCCTACAAGCGCAACGCCTTCGACGTGATTTTTTTAGACATCTACATGCGCGATAACGGCATCGACACGGCGCGTTTAGTAAGAGAAAACGACCCCTACACAAAGATAGTTTTTGTATCAACCAGTCCGGACTTTGCGCTTAAAGCCTACGACGTGTTCGCGTTCAGCTATATTGTTAAGCCCTTTGATTATGAAAAATTAAAAGGCGTCGTTACGGCGGCCGTCAGCGATATTGAAAAGCAAAGCGAAGCTAAGCTGCGCTTTAAAGCCGACGGTTTTTATTATTCAATCCCTCTTACCGATATCATCTACGTTGAAAGCGTCAAACGCAAAACCATTTTCCACACGGCGTTCGGAAACACTTATAAAAGCGCAGAGGCATTAAGCTCCGTCGCAAAAAGAATGACGGACAGCCGTTTTTTGCAGCCGCATAACAGCTTTATTGTGAATATGGACCATATCGTAAAGGTTGAGAACAGCTGCTTTTTAATGTCGGACGGCGGAACGGCGGACATTACAAAACGCTTTTTTGCGTCGGTGAGAAACAGCTATTTTGATTATTTATCCAAAAAAATGTCGGCAAGAGAAAACCGCCTATGAATCAGACGCAATATATTTTAAGCGCGGTCATAACGGCAATTACAAATATCTATTGCGCGCATATGCTGTGTTTACGGAAGTACCGCCTTGGTTTTACGGCGGTCATTTTTTCAGCCGCTATGCTTTTAACCTGTTCGATTGCGTTTGCAGGGTCGCTTTTGCCGCAAGTAAACTGGAAAATGTTTTTTATTTTCTCTATGCTGCCGGTCACGCTTTACATTCTGTTTATGTTCAAAGGCGGCTACGCGCAAAAAATCTTTCTTGCCACGACGATCTATTTGTTTTTCAGGCTGTCGGCAAGCTTTATTATGGCTCTGCCGATCCTTGACGGCTTTCATCTTGCAGAAGAGCTGATAACGGCGGGCATATTTATAGCCCTGTATCCGGCTTTTAAAACTATGGACGGGCCGCTGCGCAAAACCTTTGAAACCCTGCGCCCGCATATTTTCCTCTTGATGTCTATCTACCCTTTAACGGCAAGCACGATCCTCTCGCTCTGGCGGGAAAAGCTGCGCGATACCGATTCGCTGCTTGCCCTGTTTTTGATACTCCTTGCTGCCTACGGCGCGATAATAATGCTTACCTCGCTCAATCAGGCGCGCAAACGCTCCGACGCCGAAAACGAAAAGCGCATTTTGGTGCTGCTTGAAGAAAACGCGCGGGCAAACTACAACCTTATGCAGACCGCCGTTGAGAACGCGCGCATAGCAAAACACGATGCGCGCCACCATCTGCGCACTATAAAAGGTATGATAGAGGACGGCAAAACGGCCGAGGCAAAGGAATATATTTTAAATTTAGATAAGCGTTACGTGGAAATCAACCTGCCCCAGCACTGTGAAAACGCGGTTGCCGACGCGATAATTAAATACTATTTGTCCGCGTTCAACAGCGAACATATAACCTTTGATTGCTTTGCCGTTTTGGGCCAAAGCATAAGCATTTTAGACACCGACCTTAGCTGCGTGCTTTCAAACCTTTTGGAAAACGCCCATAAAGCGGTTTTAGCCTTGCCCCAAACGGAAGAAAAGAAAATCTCGCTGAAAATAGAACGCATACAAAACGTAGTAATAATAAAATCCGCAAACTCCTATTCCCCCGCCCGCTCCAAAGCAGAGGACGGCAAAGGCCAGGGCCTCGGGCTTAAAAGTATCCGCCGCATTTGCGATAAATATAACGGACGCTGCCTTACTTCCGCCGAAAACGGCCTGTTCTGCATAGAGATATTTTTGCCGTGCGATTAAGGTGGTGTCTCAGGTAAGGGGTCATATTATGGGCTTTAGTGTGTCAAAATGGCTTTAGCCTGAGTACGTATAAAGTACACTCTGGTAACAGCTTCGCTGTTGGCGTTCGCGCTACGCGCTCGGCTGAGCGCCATTTTGCCACCTGTTACCCGTCTGTTACCCCTTCTTGAAACACCCCTATGGATGTTACCTAAAGCCGTGAGACAGCCCCGTAAGTTTAATTTTTTGTTTAATTTCATAAGATGATCCAAAGTCGTCCCCTATGCCAATTTGTTATCATTTGTTATTATTCTAATAGTTGCCGTGCCGTACCATTCTTTAATAAGATTTTTAAATATAATTGTATTTTACACTAATTCCGCCACTGTTAGATAATCCGTTAGCATATGAAATCACGCGTTTACCGTTACTGAAATAACTGGTAGTTATATGCCCTGCAACTCCGTTTGTAGCAATTAAACTTGTCCAATTTTTTGCATCGCCCTCAAAACACATTTTTTCGTTATAATAGACTGTTATACCAACGCTAAGTGGATTCGATATTTTTATAGTCCATGTACCGCTTGATTTACCTGAATTTGACAGGCTGAGATAGTTGAATATATAAATTATGCCATCTGATACTGTCATAGAACTGTTGTTATTATTTTCGCTAAGTTGATTTGCATACCTGATATTTCGTTCTGTTTCACTTATGAAACTGGTAGCAATATATCCCGCTGTCCCATTTTCAGTAATTTCTACGGTACGACTTTCGCTAGCAGCAAGTGTAAAGCTAACAAGATGCCTAAGATCGGTCCAATTTTGAGCATCCCAGCCAAAACACATTTTTGTATTATATTCGAATATTCTGTTTGAGCCATAAGTATTTATAACATTAATTATCCATGTACTGCCGTTTTTGCCTACGATACCTATATTATAATAATAATTATAAGAAATGGTCGTGACATTTTGATTTAATGTTCCGTTTGCATCCAGTTCGAAAGAACTAGTAATTTTACGTATATTACCAATATTGTAGCAAAAAACAATACTACCTGCTAAGAGATTTTCTTGAACATCAACAATTTGCGAACCATTGCCAGCGACTCTTATTGTTTTAAGATGTTTAAGATTGTTCCAATTTTTCGCATCGCCCTCAAAACACATCTTAGTATTATAGACTATATCCATAGCGCCGCTATTATAATTCCAAACTTTGATTTTCCAAGTACTGTCTGTTTTACTTACGACCGTAGTTCTAGGAAACTCTGACGCATCAATAGTTATTCGCAATTCGAATGATTTGATTATGCCTGCCTGCATAGCTTCATAAACTCTATCGACTGCGTAATTTTCAATATCGGAATAATCTGAATTATGACTTTCAAAATCGTAAGTATCTTCAAGATTTATTATTTTACTATTTGAAGTTGTCTTATTGTATTTAAATTTATGTATTGAGTAATACAAATCTTTTTCATAGGTTGAACCTGAATTTGGGAAGGCGTGGGCGCCAGATATTAAATTTGCGGAAGCAACATCATATGTTACTTGAGAAGCTAATACTCTTGAAGCATATACTGGTGTATAGTAAGAACCGACGACTTGATTATTATATGCATGTGTTATTAACTCGGCAGAAAGATTATATCCTGATAGAGAAAAATATGCAATTGCGGTTGATACCCAAAAACTAAGATCAATTGATGCAGAATAAATAATGTTTACAACAGCATCACTGGATTGAAAAAAGTTTGCATTAATATAATTATCATATACTCTATATTCAGGTGAAATGAGCAAACTTGATTTTAAAAGCCGTGTTGTACTTATTAAGCTATTGATTTTTTCGTATTCATCAGACATTTCGTTCTCAAGCATTTTTTCATATTGTTCAATTTGTTTATTTAATTCATTTTCAATATCCGTGTTGTTGTTTGCTAAATCTTCCGCTATAAGAGCTATAGTTTTTTCTTGATATAAATCAGTACCTTTTTCTTTTAATTTTTTATTTTCATTAATTGTATCTTCCAAAATGCCCGATTCATATGGGATTTCTGAAACTAAATCAACACAAGATTCTGCGGCAAATGCGTAAACTGAAACCGGAATAAACATAATTGCTATCAAAAGGAAGCATGCGAGAATAGTAAGGTTTTTCTTTTTCATAAATTGACCATCCTTAATTATTTTTATCAAGTAAAATGTTCACAAAAAATAAAGCTTTTTGAATCAGTAAAATAAATGATGTATAATTCATCGTTATATCCATAAGGTTCGCGATAATTCTTTCCTATATATTTCCAAAAATATTCGGCATTCCAATTAGGCAAAAAGTTTTCGGGTATTCCCAGCGATTCGGCAATTTGATTTATCTGGTATGTTCCATCAATTATCTGATCTATTTTTGTTTCTACACTTCCAATCGATTCTCTTGAAAAATCTTCTAAAAAATCTGCAGAATCTTCGATAAGATAAAAAACCGTATACCTTACTCCATCACCATTAAAACTTTCCGTTTGAGTATGGAATTCCATTGTCATATTTTTAGGCAAAGAAATATCCCAACTAATCTCTATAACTTGTGACCATGGTTTTGGATATTCAATACAAGCATTCAGCCCGAAAGTAAAAAATACTGTCATACTTACAATTAGTAAATTTTGACATTTCTTTTTCATAAAAATATCTCTCCTTTGATTTTGTTTAAGTATTATAATTGAATTACATAAAATATTGACAAAATACAAAGGTTAATGTATCCGGAAAATAAATTATATATAAATTATGCCAATACTTCCTTATTTCACTTGTTCCTTTCCCTGTATGCTTCCAATAATATTCGGCTTCCCAATCAGGCAAAAAGTTTTCAGGCACGTCAAACTGTGCCGCGTCAATAGTTTTGGTCACGGTATTTTCAAATTCTTCATCCCTTTCTTTATTAAAATCCTCAATAAAAGCTGCCGGTTCTTCTATTGCAGAATATACCGCATAACGTATTCCGTCACCACCGCCTCCAAATCTATCAGAGTCAGATTCATTAAGTTGCTGTGTCATGTTTTCAGGCAAATCAATATCCCAATTTCGTTTAAACGCTTCCTCGTATGTTAGTCCTCCGCTCGTTATGCATGCACCCAAAGCTAAGAAAATTAGAATACAAATTCCAAAAACACAAAATATCTTTTTCGTTTTCATAAAACTCCTTGAATTAATCAATGTGTTAGAAATATTTTTAGCGTTTAATATATAATAACAGCAAAGCCAAATAATGTCAATATATATTTATTGTAACACAATAAATATATATCAATAAGCAAAAAGCGGACTGATGTTCACTGTCCACTAGTCCGCTTTTATTTGTTCTAATTATTTAATAAATTCTAAAATATCCCCCGGTTGACAATTCAGCGCATCACAGATTTTTTCGAGGGTAGATAGTTTTATCGCTTTAACTTTTCCATTTTTTAATAATGAAACGTTTGCCATCGTCAACCCAACTTTTTCAGTAAGTTCTGTTACGCTCATTTTACGTTTTGCTAACATAACGTCAATATTAATAACTATCATATAGTACCCTCATTGACTTCTTTCAAATCGGCTGCTTGAACAACATAATGTGAAAGTACTGAAATGAATATTGCCAAAATAACACCTGCAATTATTAAAAAGAAATAGAATAAAGCAAAATCATTCATATTCAGCAATAAAAAAACAATATTTCCTACAAGAAATACTCCAAGGTCAATCAGCAAAATTTGAGCGGATAGTTTTATTAACTTAGCTGCTTTCAAAGTAAAGAATTCTTCTTTTTTAATAGCCGTTGATATTTTCCAACATAAAAAAAGAATAAAAAAACAAGGTACTGATGCTAACCAAAAAAATATTAAGACGATCCATATTTGAGCAGATGTTAATTCCGAAGGCATCATATTAAAAAAGCTTACTTCAATTAGCGCAAAACTAAAAGGATACCAAACCGCGCAAATGCAAATACCACAAACTGCAATAACAATAATTGCGCAACGCACCCAAAAACATAATGATTTAGATGACATAGTTTTTCTCCTGATTATGATTAGTGTAATTTTAACAAACTTTTAATCGTCTGTCAATAATAGTTTTGTTTTAGGTTTCCCCATTTTAAATTTTATCAAATCGGCCACACGCGGGGGACGAAGATGAGCGCACAATCTTTAATGTAAATCATAGTTTACCGCCACATTTAAGCCCGGCTACGAGTATCATCGGCAAAACGCATTCCCCTGTTTTGCGATTTTTAGGAAACTTAAATTAAGTTTCCTGCTTGACAAATAAAAAAGATATGCTATAATTAGTGCAGTTGGTACAGTTAAGGCAGTTGGTACAGATTTTTACAAGTTAAAGAGAGGTCAGGAAAAAGTGCAGGTTCGGTTAGCGGGCAAGGAAAATATATATCTTGAAATCGCCGGTCAGTATAAGCGTTATATTGAAAGCGGCGTGCTAAAGACAGGGGAAAAGCTGCCATCCTGCCGGGCTTTGGCGTGCGAGCTGGGCATAAATCCCAACACAGTCGAGCGCGCGTACTCGATTTTAGAAGAGGACGGTTATATCTTAAACCTGCCCAAAAAAGGCGCGTTCGTTACAGAGCGCGCAAATAAGTTAAGCGAGCGGCGGGACGCGGCGGCGGCGCAGCTGAGGCTTTTGAAAAACGCCGGTTTTACCTATGAGCAGCTGATTGAGATCCTTAATATAATTTACGGTTTGAACGGGGAAGTGAAATGATACAGATAAATAACGTTTCTAAAAATTACGGAGCGGCAGAGGCTCTCAAAAACTTGAGTATAAGCGTAAACGACGGTAGTATTTTCGGGCTTGTCGGAAAGAACGGCTCGGGAAAATCGACTCTTTTGCGCGTAATGAGCGGCGTTTTTAAGGCCGACGGCGGAGAGGTCCTGTTTGACGGCGAAAATATTTATGAGAACGAACG
>JAVBKW010000048.1:0-9865 GCA_031553855.1 Eubacteriales bacterium
GGCAACAGACGGCAAAACGACGATTGAGTGTACATAGACGTACTCGCTTAGCCGAGCGCGCAGCGCGAACGCCAACAACGAAGTTGTTATTGAGTCGTTTTGCCGTACGTAACCCGTATATGACCCCTTATTGAGACAGCCTCATAACTCTTATAATTTTATACTTCGGTTAAATACCGTTTAGCGATACAGCTATTCCCACTTGAAAAATTTTAAGGATAAAACCGTCGAAATAACGGTGATGCCGAGTAAGACCGCTATGCTTATCCAGTTATCCGCAAAAGGCTTTCCTAAAAAGGTGTTCTGCATAAATTCCACGCAATACGTCAGAGGTATTGCCTTTGAAACGTTTTGCATAGCATCGGGGAACGCGCCTAACGGCATTGTCGCACCCGATAAAAAAATCACAGGGATCAATATCGAAAAGCCGATTGCCGTGATTTGTTTTATGCTTTTTGTTACGCACGACAGTAAAAAACCCAAAGAAAACATTGCCGACACAGACATCAGAACGGCTAAGGCAAACGCAAAAAAGTTGCCGTGCATTTTAAGCCCGAAAATAAGTCCTGCCAAAAACATTAAAATCATTCCTGCAAGCAGCAGAATAAAATAATTTAAAAAAATGGGCACAAGGATCTGCCACGATTTTACCGGAGTGGCTTTGAGTCTTTTTAACACCTTGTTTTCTTTATACCCAACTATATGCAGAGGTAAGCCCGTCAGGCCGATAATAGCTATAGCGAGCGCAATGTAAGCGGGCGCGGACGAATCGACCGCGCCATATTCGCCGAAGATACGCGAGGGCGCGTCGTTTCCGTACAGTCCGCCGAACAGCAGGATAAGAAGCACCGGCAAAAGTATTGTCGAAACAACAAAAACAATATTTCTAAGGTTGCTCTTTAGCTCTGCAAGCGTTATATTCCAAAAAATTTTCATTGTATTTCTCCTATGCTTTCGCCCGTTAACTTCAAAAATATATCCTGCAAATTCGGCTTGATGATTTTTAAATCGTGTATTTCATTATTTGCCGCCGCCTCTTTTATTGCCGGATAGATGTCTTTGGGAGCTTTGACTTTCAGTTCTGTTTCCTGACCTTTTTCTGTTGTAACAAATACTCTTATTTGCATATTGGCTTTAGAAATAAGCTCATCTAAAGTACCCATTGCCCGGATTTTACCTTTTACTATCAAGCAGACACGGTCGCAAAGGTATTCGGCTTCCTCCATATATTGCGTGGTCATCAAAACTGTTTTGCCGCTGTCCCGCAAGTTTTTTATCATATCCCATATCTGGAGGCGTCCGGCAGGATCCAAGCCTGTGCTGATTTCGTCTAAAATAACAATTTCGGGATTTCCGATCAACGCCAAAATAATAGCGAGCCTTTGCTGCTGGCCGCCGGAGAGCTTGCGGGCAAAATGGTTGGTATGCCCCTCTAAATCAAAGATTTTCAATAGTTCGGTATAGTCGGCGGGATTCTCGTAAAAAGACGCGAACAGCTTTAAAAGCTCTGCTACTTTTAACTTATCGTGCAGCTTTGTTTCTTGTAATTGCACGCCTATTTTACGGTACAATGACGCGCGGTCTGAAGCGTTGCCGCCAAGGATCGTAACTTCTCCGCCCTGATATTTTCTCAGTCCCTCAATGCATTCGATCGCCGAAGTTTTTCCTGCGCCGTTTGGCCCGATAATACCGAATATTTCTCCCTTTTTAATGGAAAATGATATATCGTCTACCGCAACAAGGTCTTTATACTTAACAGTCAGATTTTTAACGCTTATAATTTCCATGAATATCCTCACTTTTTATGAATTTATGTAAATTTTGCACAATTTATCTGCTAAAAACATTGCATATAATTAAATTGTACGCAATATATCAATGCGTGTCAAGTGTTGTAATAGCGAAATTCATAATTATTTTTTTGACTTTCAGCTTCTTTTAAAAAACAGAAAAATTTTGCCGTTTTTGTAAATAGCACAGAAAAAAACAGCCTGATATCGTAAGGATTCCAAGCTGTTTTAACAAAATAATAACGCTATTTTTCGGGTTTCGTTTCAAGTTTAATATCACATTCGCCTAAATGCTTAAGTTTAAAGCCGTTTTTCTTAAATTCTGAATAATCAAAAGCTTCAAGCTCATCGATAGCCAATTTGTGAAATTCATAAAAGTTTTTCCACCATTCATAGCCGGTGCCAAGGTCTGCGTTTAAATATGCGTCGGCAATATCGCAGCCCATTTGAGGCGCGACGTAAAAGGCGCCCATAGCCAAAGCATTGACTCCGTTGCCGGTTATTGCCCGCAATGCGGCGGGTACGCTTTCTACGACTCCGGAGTAAACATGCGGGCATTTACTTGCCGCAATATGTATTCCCATTCCGGTTCCGCAAAACAACAAAACCCTTTCATATTCGCCTTCGGAAATAAGCGAACCGGCTCTTAGCCCTACTCTGTGAAACATATTAGACGTATCGTTTGGATCGCTGTCTTTTTTGACCCCGACGTCTAAAATCTTCCAGCCTTTTTTCTGAAGATGCTCGACAACGGCTTCTTTGAGCGGAAAGCCCGCAAAATCCGCACCGACCGCTAAAAATTTGTCCTTAACTCTTTTCATTTATTGTTTCCTCCTGATATATGATTATTAAGTGTTTTCTTAAATACATTATTTATCTTTCTAAATTAAAATCTTCTGTTTTAAAGTTTGCGTAAAACCTGCCCTCTTTGGGTATAAACCTTACGAGGCAAAAGTCGGGGTCGGTGTATGCTTTTTCAGGATAAGCATTTTTATAAAAGTTTTTCCAATATTTTTGCTTAAGGACAAAATCGCTAACAATTTCAAAAACGCCCTTTAAGTTACAGCCTTTCCAATTGAAAAATATCTTGCTGTAAAAATATACGCTGCCCTTGTTATCTTTTCTGATTGCGTTTGCAAATTTAGAGCTTGTATTCGTGCAAAAATACATTTCTCTTATCGCTTCACGGTATTTACCGGGTACGACCGCTTTTGTTGACGGACAGCCGTCCTCGCCTAAATAAGCTAAAATGAAAGTACCGACTTTTTTATATAATTTTTCCGCCTTTTCGATTGTTGTCAAAATCTTCTCTCCTCAATTAAATAACAAAACTTATGTTTTTCTATGTTTTTTATCGTTTATCTTATTAAACTACTCTGACAAGGTAGTGAGTTTCACATAATGATTTGTCTTCCCAATTATACGTTATATAAATTACATACTCTCCGGCTTTTTGCGGATTGAAATTAAAGGCGTCAACTTTAAATTCCGTCTCTTTAAGCTGTATTGTTTTGGTCTCATAGTTGTTGTAATAAAGGTCGCCTCTGGAGAAAAAGGCGGATATGCTTAGGCCTGTATCATCAAACTCCTCGCCGGGCGCGAAAACTTTTTTTGCTGCGCTTGAGTCTACAGTTATATATCGCGCCGCCCAGTCACCGCCCTTATAACCGGGGTCTTTACAAGCAGACAGAAATACTACGAGCGAAAATATGACAAGCAAAAGCTTAGCAAATAAAGTGTAACGGCTCCTGCCTGAACAGGAATTTTTATTTTTTGCTAAAAACATATTCAACCTCCTAATAGGGTTGCGGCTAAATGGAATGCAACTTTAGTGAGCTAAAGATTTTTTTGCTATTCAAGGCGACAGAGCACGCTCATAGCACCGCTATGCGCGTGCTCTGTCAACGATGAAGAGCGAAAAAAGATTAGCTCAATATTTGCACCTTTCCATTTCGACACAATTTTAGTCAGAAATAGCCGCAACTGCTACATATCCCGCCTGCGCCACGCAGCGTTGCCCTTCGTCCGAAAGCAGCCAGCGAAGAAACTCTCCGCCGCTATTTTTAAAATCTGCACTCCTTATGACGCCGTTGTAGGGAACGACATACGGATATTGACGATTCCGCACGTTATTGCCCGACGGCTCGATCCCGTTTATTTTCAACACCTTGATTTCGGGGTTTTTATAAAGATTGTCTATATAATATTTATATGTGTAACCGATACTCCCGCTAGAGTTTTGGTATTCGGCAGTAAATTTTCTGATAAGGTGCCCCATTCCGCCGATATACCAGCCCTCAGGCGCAGACATCATTTCCTGACCCTCCATTACTGTTTCTTCCATTGCCGTCTGGCTTCCCGAACCTTGCTCCCGCTGAAAAGCGGTAATTTCCTCGTTATTGCCCCCGACTTGCTCCCAATTTGTAATTTCGCCCGAATATATTTTTTTAACCTGCTCTATGGATAAATTGTCAACCGGATTATCCACGTGAGTAATAAAGACGAAAGAGTCTAAACAAATCGTTTCGATAGTCAATTCAATCCCTCTTTCATCAGCAAGGGCAAGCTCATCTAGTGACGGCGGCGTCATAATAACAATATCCGGGGTTTTTGCGAACCTGTGAACGTCGGTATATTTTGTTGTAAAGCTACCGTCCTTAACCGTGCGGCGAAGAAACGAAAGCAAAGAAACCACGCCGTCAAAACTGAAATCTGACGGGTCGGTGTTCTGGCTGATAAGTTTTAAAAACGCATCATGCGTAGTTGAGAAATTAAAAAAACTTTTAACGTTTGCATCGCTTAAGTCAAGAAACTGCCACCCCAGTTCCGCGGCTAAAGGCAATAAAACAGTTGAGCCGTCGATTGCGGGGAATGTTCCGAAATCTCTTTTATACCAAGTGACCGAACCGCTGTTTTTCTCATAGTACATTCTGGAATTATGCGACATAAATTTTAAGGCGTCATCTAGCTGAAATTCGGCCTGTGATTCAACTATGCGCTGCCAGTTAGCGGGCCGCTTAATGTCCTGGTTGATATTACCCCACGAACCGAGAATATCCGGATCAGGATAAGGGCTGGGGGTATTGCCGGAAGAACCCGGCACATAAGGGCAGCCGGTAAGCAAAAGCAATAAGCAAAAAGAAAATATGACCGCAAGTAAGCGAAACCCAGCCTTTTTCATTTTTATACTCATGACCTCCTTATATCACAAAAAGTAGTGAAAGATAAGTAACAGCTGCACTGTTGGCGTTCGTAAATTCGCTGCCGCGTATTTGCTCGGCTTTAGCGCGGCGCAGGCGGGCAACAGTTGGATTGCAAATAAAGCGGCGCGTATTTCACATACGCAACCGACGAGGCAAGACAAGCGTAGCCCGTATGCGGCGATGAATTATCTTTCACGTTTATCCTCATTATGCTAATCCCCCCCTTCAATAAATAAGTATACAAAAAAATTACAACAAAGTAAAGAATAACTTGTAAATGAAAAATCCACCGAAGCTTTTAATTTGTCTGTCGGTGGAAATTTGCAGTTTAGATTTTGAAAGCCGGTTTTCTTCGTAAAGTTTCGTTTAAGCCCGATTTTCTGTTGTTCTTGCTTTTAATCTTCGTTGCCAAAGCAATGTTTCAGCATCGCATTGACGTCGTCGATATTAAACTCATCAAAATCAGTCTCCTCGAGCCACTCTGCTAAATCCTGCTCTTGCTCTGTCAGTTCTTCTCCATCTTGTTTTCTTTTAAGCTTTAATACATTCCTAAAGCCGCCGATACCGCCGCAGTCTTCAGGCGGCCAAATGCCCTTGCCGGCAGTTACGAGAGGGATCTTATTTGTATAATTATTATTTTTGCTAAGAAGCTCGATCACACACTCCCAGCCGTCACCGTAATCATAACTATATTCAAACTTACACTTCTTACAACCATTCAAAAGTTCGCTTATTGTTGTAGACAATGAGTCGAAATAATTGTTTTGAGGCAAACCGATTATATCGGAAAAATCAGCATCTTCTTCGCCTAATAGCTTAATGGTCGCCTTTTTATCCGGCAAATAAAAATCGTATAAGTGACAGTCCATCCAGTTGGTGCAGCACATAATAGCCTGATGTAAATCGTCAAAGGTCAAATAGCCCGGAAACATCAAAACAAACCACGTCGGTTGCGGAGCATATTTTAACGATATCTTAAGCTCATAGGCAACCGAGAGCGCCTCAAATTTGCCTTCAGACACTAAATAATCATAATTGCTTTGCGTCATTACCTACTTCAATAAACGAAAACTCTTTAACTAGCTTTGGCAGCATCCACTCGATATCAGGCACACTCATTTTGCACAGTCTTGTAATCTCGCTTGCCTTGCTGGACGCGGTGGATTTTTTTACGCCAAACGGCTCTGCAAGCGCATCTGCCGTCATATGAATTTCTTGTGACTTATCAAATATAAAATTCATTTGCCCGATACAATATACAATCCCTGCCGCCCACGTTGCAGCTTTTCCTGTTAAAAGCGGCGACGGTTTTTTTCGGCAGAGTTTTTCAAGCAGCTTTAAACAGAGTTCCTTGTATTCGGCATTTAGCCTTACATCGCAAAACGCTATAATCAACGGCGCAATTTCATCATATTTTTCCTGCATTATTTTTGGTATCGACATTTTTTCCTCCGATGACATTATTTTTTATATTATTATGGCATTTTACAAGCAGTTTGTCAAAACTTAGAACGTTGAAAGCAAATTCTTGTTAATTTTTTTTGTGTAATTTTTTATGCCGCTTTATCTTGCGGATTCTTTCTTTTTTTTTGTATATTAGAACTATCGTCGCTAATAAAAGTACTACAACTCCCGCAACGATCCCGATTATTTTCCAGCCCAAGTATCCATTATGTCGGCACCAGTATTTACCCCAACTGCTTCCGCCGCAATATGAACAAGGAAAGCCGGTGCCGGGATCGCGAAAATTAAGCTCTCCGGTAGTGATATCAAATCCGGTAATAGTTCCGTCCAGCGCGGTAACGGTTAAAAAATTCGCATCTTTATCAAAAGCGCGCTTTGACTCATTTTCCCATACAATATGGGAAACCGACGGTTCAAGTCTGCTTAGATCTAATATTACTTCATTTAAAAGAAATTGCTTTGTCTTTGAACCGCTGCTGTAAAATTCGACCGCAACTCCGCCTTGCTTGATAGATCTGTCATATGACGTCCAAGGAAAATGCGCAAAATATAACCCGTTCTCAGAAAATACAAGGTCGTTTTTGTAAAAATAAGCCGGCGTTTCAAGCAAATAAATGTTAGAAAATGCAACGGTGTTATCATATAACCCCGACTGCAACGAATCATCGCCAACATACATATAAAATATTGTTCCGTTATCAAACTCAATTTCATATTCATACGGCTCTATTATATCATCGGCAAAAACCATAATACCATAATTCATAAAAGCATTGACCGCAAGTAGCATGAATATAAGCACAAGACAACTTGTTTTCATATATAAAATTTTTAATGCTGGGTTCATATCGCTATTTTCCTTTTTTGCTCATTACTTTTACAACGTTTTTTCGAGTTTGTAAACAGCCTTTCCATCGGCAGCAGTATCATCGTCAAAAATTAATAGCCCCAATTTTTCACACAGTCTGAGGCTTGGCTTATTGTCTTTACGTACCCGTGCGGAAACCTTCAAATACCCGGATTCTTTTGCCCGGCAAAAAGCTTCTGTTAACGCCTCAAAAGCTATGCCTCTGTTTTGTAATTCCGGAATAATTATTGCCCCAACGCTCAAACTTTTTTTCTCTCTTTCATAAAGAGAAACATAGCCTGAAAGCTTTGAATCCGCTTCAATTGCAAGCGTTTCAAAATACGAGCCTTTGTATGTTAAAGTGTCCCAATCTCTTATCATCGCGACGATCTCATCCTTGGGAGTATGCGGATATAGTTTTTGAGAAATGAAATCTAAATCATTAATATTAAAATGCCTTAAATATACTTTCATTCTCCCCTCTCTAAATTGAATAAGAAATATTCTCGCCCTTTTCCTTATTTGACGCCCCTTCTTTCTGGATTGCTTCGTCGCTGCCGCTTCTCGCAATGACAATTCCATGCATTTTTGTGAAACTGTTCGTCATTTGTGCTGATTGAAATTATTGTAATTTTTCAGCGTTTGCTTATACAATCGTAATCATTAAATTAGCGGTTTTTGTAATATTTGGTTTTTTAGCGTTTGCGCTGATTTTTATATATTGAATCAAAACGACGTATTCGCCCGATTTTAATTGAACATTTTGTTCAAGATCGGCAAAATCATCTAAATAATCAAAAATGATAGTTTTTGTCGTTTGATCAGAACCGGAATTATAAAATATCAGATTAACGAGCAAATCGGGATGCTTATATGTTTGAATATTAATGGTGCTGTCTTTATCGATATCCAATCTGTAATACGCTTCTTTTGTTGACGCGTTAAATTCTTGCTGATCAAGGGAAAATTCACTGTCTATCGGTAAGTTAAGAAGCTCTTGAACATTATGCAGTGTGATATTGACTATTATTGTGCCAAATAGATTCCCGTTGCTGCAAACAACTTTTACATAATACTTGCCGACGCTTAAGTTTTTTGACCAAAAATCGTCGGTAATTTTTGTGATCGCTTCAAATTCGCCGTCAGAAAAAACCTCTACAGAAATATCCTTCTTCGGAACCTCCAGCGCAATTTTGGTCTCTGCGTCTAGCTCAAAAAAATACCAATAATAGTCGTTTGTTCCAAGTAAAACGCCTGCTTTTTTTCCAAATTCTAATTTTTTTGCCGTCTCGCGGGCGTTTGGCTCGGCAGCGTTGCAACCGGTAAGCGAAAACAGTACACCGCAAATCAGCGTCACAATAGTTAAAACTACAGTTAGCTTTTTCATATCCCCTCGAAATTTAAAATATAATAAATAGCAGGAACTAATCTATAGCAAAGAGTTGTTTTTTATATGTTTTTTTACGGTTGTGTTAGTTGGAATGTTATTCAACAAATACCAGCTTTTTAACATTATACTAAAAACTATATAAAAAGTAAAGAGCAAATTTTAAAGTCAAAAAAATCAACCCCACTAAAAGCTTCGTTCGCTCTTTGGGGTTAATGCAATTTAACTAATAAGGACGCAAAATGGAGTTATTTACATAGAGGTACTCCTTCCATTTGTGCTAACAAACTTTCTGCGTAATTGTTTCCGAGTGTCAATAAGTCGGGCATTTTCCCTTTCGTGGTCAATATATCGGGAGACACAACAAATTTCTCCGCCCCCATTTATCACCCATTTGTCAGTTCCCACTTGTCATTTGTCCGCGCCGACTGTTCATTGCCCCCTGCTTTTCTTGGTATTTACTAAATCAAAGCTTAACGCTATCATTTTAAGGATTTCCTCATCGGGAACATCCTTGCCTAAAATGATTGTGTTCCAGTGGTTTTTGTTTGAATAATAACCGGGAACAACTGCATTATATTGATTTCTAAATACCTCAATCAAATCTGGACTGCATTTTAGAATGATATTTATATCCCCGTCCTCAATCGGCGCAGTCGGATCGCAATTCTTTTTTATGCTGATTACATCTTTTTCGTTTGCAACGCCAATCAATGCAAAACTTTTGCCTGTTACATTCTTAATGACCGTTACAAAATCACCGTAGGGATAATCTACATAACTACCCTCAAATTTTAAGCATTCTGCAATAAGTTGTTCTTTTGTCATCGCTGCTCTCCTAAATTTTTCGATTGCCAAGTTTTTCTAAAAAAATCTATAGATTATTTCTGCCGTTTTGCTTTAATTATATGTCGTAATACATTTTTAGTCAATATGTACTTTAGTCAATATATAAGCCAGCACTGTTATATTTTTATGCCGTTATGCACTTCATTCTTTGTTTGAAATGTGTTTCGAGCAAACGGGGTCAGTCCAACAAACGGGGTCAGTCTCCATTTGTTATTTGACCATTTTGGGTCAATTTGTCGGAGCATGGGATTACCATAATTCAATAAGTAGGGGGTTTTATCAAACATTCTTTGTCATATAATAATTAATTAAAACTATGCCTTCC
>JAVBKW010000021.1:0-117474 GCA_031553855.1 Eubacteriales bacterium
ATTTCGATTTCGTCCTCTAAATTATGTTTCCCAAAAATTTTAATATTGCCGCCGTTTCGTGTAATCATATTCAAAATCAGCTTTATCGTTGTAGTTTTTCCTGCCCCGTTAGGGCCGATAAAACCCATAATAAAACCCTTCGGCAATTTGAAAGATATATCGGAAAGTATGAAATTATCAAACTTTTTATTTACTTTTGTTAGTTCCAAAGCGTAATCCATATTTATTTGACCTCCTTGATCAGCACGTCCAAAATTTCTTTCAAATCCTTTTCTGAAAGCTGAATAATCTTACTGCAAGCTATCGCATTTGAAAAATGCTCCTCGATTTCACGCAATTTCTGTTCTTTAATATAGTCCTGATTTTTGGGCAGCACATAACAGCCTTTACCCTGTGCGGAAACAACAAAGCCTTCCGCTTCCAAATCGTTGTAAGCGCGCATTGTTGTAATAACGCTGATTTTCAAATCGTGCGCTAAATTCCGTATTGAGGGCAGCATTTCGCCTTCATTTATTTCACCGTTGATTATTGCAGAACGTATTTGTTCTTTTATCTGTTCGTAGATCGGAACGCTTGAGGCATTTGAAATAATGATATTCACATTTTTTCTCCAACTGTTAATATGTTATATAAACAGTATAAACATTTAAAAACACATTGTCAATAAAAATAGCCTATCTTTTTTTAAAACAAGAGAAAATTTCCGTTTTGATCTGATTTGCAGAAAAAATCTGCCGCCCCGTTAGTGCTTCTGCTTTTGGCCACCGCGATTATAAATTTTTTTATCGACAGTATCTAAAAAACGATTTATCGCTTCTTTCATTCGCTTGTTCCTCACTCGTTTGCTTCTTCATAAATTTAGTTGACGGTAGTGGAGCGGCGTGTTGCCGGTAGTTTTTTTAAAGCATCTTATAAAGTTGTTTTCGTCTGAAAAACCGCTTTCATAGCATATTTCTTTTACAGTAAGGCTAGACGTATGCAAGAGCTTTTTTGCGAAATTTACACGGCAATTTATAAGGTATTCATACGGCGTAACACCGGCGTACGATTTAAACAACTTGAGAAAGTAAAACTTGGATAAATGCGCGGACTGCGCCATTTGCTCAAGATTTATGTTATCTTGAAAGTTTTCGTGGATCAACTCTATGCTGTTTTCTATAATTTCGGATTTTTTCACATTGGAAAAACTTTCCGCGCCGGATCTGGATTTTAGCAGCAGGCTCATCAAAGAATACAGAACATCCGAAACGCTTACGCTCTTTTCAAGCGTATCGGATTTTTTTACGCTAACCGTTTCTTTCATTATTTCCCCGATTCCGTCCGCTTTATCAAGAGAAAAAACATACGTCTTATTTTCGGTAAGCAGCTCGTAAAATCCGTCCATTGCGCTTCCGTTGAGATGGATATAATAAAATTCCCAGTGCCCCGAACCCTTTTTGGTAGAATAGAACTGATTCTTACTGCAGTCAATGAGCATAACGTCGCCTTGCCCGATACTGAAAAATTTACCGTCGTAAGATAATTCCCCGCCGCCGGAGAGCGTAAAAATCAGCAGATAATTATGATAGCCCTCGCGCCTCGTATAATAGTCTTGATTTGCGTAAAAATAACCGGAACCCAACAAAAAAAGGGGCAGCTTGCGAACTGCCGAGGACGGCGTAAAATTGGTGCTGAATGAGTTTTTCGATATATCTATATTTGCTTTAATGTTCATTTTAACTATTATATCATCAAAGGAATAAAAAAGCAATATTTGCATACTATTCGGCAATTTATAATATTGAATTTTCTTTATTGATGTATTAAAGTATAATAGATATATTGTGCAAGGAGTAAATGAATGACAAACCGTGAAAGAGCCCTTAATATTTTAAGGTTTAAAAATACCGACCGTATGCCCGCCGTGCATTTCGGTTATTGGAACGAGCTTTTGGATGAGTGGGCAGAACAGGGACATATTTCCAAACAGCTTGCAAAGGAATGGTTTGACGGCGGCCCCGCGGATAAGGAAATCGATAAGATCATCGGCTGGGACTTTAACTGGTTTACTACGGTAAGCCCTGCAAGTCATTTGTTTCCGTGTTTTGAGCATAAAATCCTCGAAAAACTGCCCGACGGTTTTTTGCGCGTGCAAAACTCCGACGGCTTGATAGAACGGATTCGCGAGGGCGCGGGCTCTATCCCCGCCGAGGATGACTACCAGCTTAAAGACCGCGAGGCTTATGAAACACTCTATAAGCACAGATTGCAATATTCTGAGGACAGGATCCCCTACGATTACCTCAAAACATTAAAAGATGCCGAGCGCGATCAGCCTTTAGGATTGCATATCGGAAGCGTTTTCGGCAACATCAGGAATATGCTGTCGGTAATAGGAATGAGTTATTTGATGTGTGACGATTTTGACCTTTTGAAGGAACTTGTAGATACGTATGCGGATGTGCAGTTCAAATGTGCCGAGGCGGTATTAAAAACAGGCGTTAAATTTGATTTTGCCCACTACTGGGAAGATATCTGCTTTAAAAACGGGCCGCTTCTCTCTCCTGATATGTTTGAAGAGCTGACCAAAGAGCATTATATAAAACGTAACGAGCTTTGCCACAGCTACGGCATAGACATAATTTCTCTCGACTGCGACGGCGTGACCGAAAAGCTTTTGCCGACGTGGTTTGAAAGCGGCGTGAACACTATGTTCCCTATCGAAATAGGCACTTGGGGCGACCAGTTCGAGCCAGCCAGAAAGAAATACGGCAAAGGTATGCTGGGCGTCGGCGCAATGGACAAAACAGCTCTTAGAAAAGATAAAGCCGCGGTAGATGAGGAGCTTAAACGACTTGAAAGGCTTGTCGCCCTCGGCGGGTTCATTCCCTGCCCCGACCACCGTATAATGCCCGGCTCAAAATTCGCTCTTGTCCAATACTACGCCGCTAAAATCAAAGAGATCAAACCTTTTAAGGCGTAAGGCAAAACGTTTCATTATGAATTGAATTTTACTATTACACTATATATCGTGGTTTTACCTCAATATATAGTGTTTTTTTAAGCAAGACTGTGAAAAGAGTTGATTAAATTTTAAGCAAGTATTTTTTAGTATAAAAAATCTTATAAAGATTAAAAATAGGTCTTGAAATTTGCTTTAAAATAGATTATAATTATAGTTAAGTAATTAAATATGCAAGGGGGCTCTATGGAAAATATCAGGAACGTGGCGTTTATAGGACACAGCGGCGAGGGCAAAACAAGTGTTTGCGAGGCTATACTGTTTGCTACAAGGGTCATCGAAAGAATGGGCAAAGTCGAAAACGGCAGTACGGTTATGGACTTTGACCCGGAAGAAATCAACAGAAAAATCAGTATTTCATTAGGACTTGCCAGTTGCTCGTACGAAGGCACTACAATCAACCTTATCGACACACCGGGTTTTTTCGACTTTGAAGGAGAGTTTTTAACGGCTCTTGATATCGCAGATTCTGCGATAATCGTTATGGGCCCTAACGGCTCTGTTACTGTGGGCGCGGAAAAGGCGATAGAACACTGCCTTAAAAATAAAATTCCGGCAATGATATTCATCAATCAGATAGATAAAGACGCAGCCGACTACGTGGGCACGGTAGAGGCGCTGAAAACTAAATATAAGAAAAAGATCGCGCCTATCATCGTGCCTATTATGGAAGGCGCAAAAATGCAGGGTTACGCCTCGCTGATAAGCGATAAGTCGTACATATTCTCGCCGGAGGGCAGAAAAGATATTGAAATGCCCGCAAGCATTGAAGAGGATTTTAAAAAGCTGAAAGAGGTGCTGACCGAGTCCGCCGCAGGCTCTTACGACGACCTTATGGAAAAATACTTTGAAAGCATCCCCTTTACACGCGCCGATATAATCCGCGGCCTTAAAAAAGGTGTTATGGACTGCGACGTCGTGCCGGTTCTGTGCGGAAGCGCGACTCAAAACAAGGGTATTATCAATATGATAAACCAGATAATACGCCTGCTTCCCGCTCCGGAGGAAAGCCGCAATCCCGTTTATCCTGAAGGCAATTTAGCTTTGAAAGTGTTCAAAACTATTTCCGACCCGTTTGTAGGAAGGCTTTCGTATGTTAAGGTTATGTCGGGAAGCTTAAAAGGCAATCCGACTCTTACAAATATGAATAACGAAAAATCTGAAAAGTCCGGCGGCGTTTTTATTGTGAACGGTAAAAAACTGACGCCGACGGATTATCTGCCCTGCGGCTCTGTCGGGGCCTTAAGTAAACTGAGTTTTTGCCGCACAGGCGATACTCTCATAAACGGCACATTCAAGGCGCCTTTTAATCCTATTCAAATGCCCGAGCCGGTTTTTTCTATGGCCGTTTCATGCGTCAAGCAAGGGGAAGAGGATAAGGTTTTCGGGGCGATAGCAAAGCAGATCGAGGAAGATCTCACGCTGAAATTAGAAAAAAGCACGGAATCTGCCGAAACAATTTTGAGCGGGCTCGGCGAAACGCATTTGGACGTTTTAGTCAATAAAATCAAAAGCAAATACAACGTGGGCGCGGTTTTAAGCACTCCGAAGATCCCCTACCGCGAAACAATCAAAAAGACTGTCGAGGCTGAGGGCAAGCATAAAAAGCAGAGCGGCGGGCATGGTCAGTACGGCCACGTCCGCATCAGGTTCGAGCCTTTTGACGGAGTTTTCGAGTTTGCCGAAGAGGTCGTGGGCGGCGCGGTGCCGCGCTCCTACTTTCCGGCAGTTGAAAAAGGACTTACCGAATCCATCACAAAGGGCGTTCTTGCAGGCTATCCTATGACCGGGATAAGAGCGGTTTTATACGACGGCTCGTATCATGACGTGGACTCAAACGAGCTTTCCTTTAAAATGGCGGCAAACATTGCCTACCGCGAGGGCTGCGTAAAAGCCGACCCGACAATTTTAGAGCCTATTATGGAGCTGAGGATAACAGTTCACGAAAATTATCTGGGCGACGTTTTAGGCGATATTAGCCGCCGCCGCGGACGCATCTTAGGCACCGAGGCTGAGGACGGCAAGCAAATAATCACCGCAAATATCCCCCATGCGGAAATACTGCGCTACGCCACCGACCTTAGAAGTATGACTCAAGGGCGCGGAAAGTTTACAGTAAAGCTCTCGCGCTATGAGGAAGTCCCCGCCCAAAATATCCCGGCAATAATTGCGGCGGCGAAAAAGGATTAAAAGGATTAAAAGGAATTATATTGCTTTAGCGTTTGACTCATAAAAGAAAAGATGAAGTTTTGAAAAATCAGCGTAACGGAAAAAGCCTGCGAGCCATAAACGGTGGCGCAGGCTTTTTTCTTATACTGACAAATCAAATTTTGCTTTGAGTCGGCTATATTATGATATTGACGATTTTGTTCGGAACATAGATGATTTTTTTAGGGGCCGCGGGAAGCTGGAGCAGAGCGACGGCTTTTGCCTCAACCGACTCTTTTGCCTCGTCTTTGATTATCGATATTGTGCCTTTAAGCTTTCCGAGCAATTGGACGGGTATCTCAAGCTGCGACATAGTGAGTTTTTTCTCGTCGTATTCGGGGAACTTTTGATTAAGTATGTTTTCTTTAAACTGAATTTCAAAAATTTCGGAAGTGATATACGGCGCAAAGCTGTTGAGAATGATCAAAAATTGACGGTATTCCTCTGCAGTTATATAATTGTCCTTTTTGATTTCGTTCACAAATTCCATCATCGCGGCAATTATTGTGTTGAATTTAAAGTCGTTGTGCTCAAGCTTTCCGTCGCCGTTAACATCATAGATGCCGTTGTCGGCTTTTTTTATAAGATTATGCAGCGAAACCTCGTGTTTTTGCGAAACAGTTCGCTCATTTGTGACGATTTCCTGAATGTCCCACACCTTATTTAAAAAGCCGATTATTCCGGTGATACCGTCAAAGCTCCAGATGGTATTTTGTTCATACTCGCCCATAAACATAACGTGCAAACGGAAAACGTCCGCACCGTATTTGTCGATAATTAAAATCGGGTCGATTGCGTTGCCGGAACTTTTGCCCATTTTCTTGCCCTTATCGTCAAGGATAAGGCCGTTGCACATACGGCGTTTAAACGGCAATTTGTGCGGAACTTTTTTCATATCGTAGAGGAAATTATGCCAAAAACTTGCGTACAACATATGCCGAGTGACGTGTTCGACGCCGCCGGTATAAAGGTCTACCGCGCCCCAATATTTGAGCTTTTCCTGCGAAACAAATTCCTTATCGTTGTGAGGGTCCAAAAAGCGCAGCCAATACCACGACGAGCCCGCCCAGTTTGGCATAGTGTCGGTTTCGCGTTTAGCCTTGCCGCCGCAGGACGGGCACTTGCATTCGACAAACTCCTTCACCTTTGAAAGCGGGCCGTTGCCGCTCGCATCAGGCTTAAAATCGGACGTGGCGGGAAGCTTTAAAGGCAATTCACCCTCGTCTATCGCTTTATAGCCGCACTTATCACAAACGATGACCGGGAACGGTTCGCCCCAGTATCTTTGCCTGTTGAAAGGCCAGTCCTGCATTTTATAATTGACTTTAGCAACGCCTGCGCCCATTTTTTCAAGCTCGGCGGTTATGCGTTTTTTTGCGTCCTCAACGTGCAGGCCGTTCAAAAATCCGCTGTTGACAAGCGCGCCGTCGCCTGTGTAGGCTTCTTTTGTTATATCACCGCCGGATATTACTTCAACGATAGGAACGCCGAATTTTTTTGCAAAATCATAGTCGCGCTCGTCATGCGCGGGCACCGCCATAATTGCGCCGGTTCCGTAGGAAACAAGAACGTAGTCGGCAATAAAAACCGGTATTTCTTTTTTCGTAACAGGATTCAGCGCGCTTACGCCCTCTAATTTTACGCCGGTTTTGGATTTGTTCGCAGTCCTTTCTATATCGGTTTTTTGCCGCGCCTGATTTTGATATTCACGCACGGCGTCAATATTTTTGATTTTGTCCGCCATTTTATCTATAATAGCGTGCTCGGGCGAAACTACCATAAAGGTCGCGCCGAAAAGCGTATCCGGACGTGTTGTGAAAACTTTTATTTTTTCCTTGTTGCCGCTTAAAGAAAAGTCTATTTCCGCGCCTGTGCTTTTGCCGATCCAGTTGCGCTGCGACTCCTTTAAAGAGTCCTTCATATCGATAGCTTCAACGGCCTCGAGCATCTTTTCGGAATAATCCTTCATCCTAAGATACCACACGTTGCGCTTTGCCTTAATAACCGGATTATGGCAGCGGTCGCATTCGCCGCCTTGGCTATCCTCGTTACTCAAAACCGTTTCGCAAACCGGACAGAAATTCACCTCGCCCTCGGTTTTGTATGCCATTCCGTTTTTGAAAAGCTGGAGGAATATCCACTGCGTCCACTTATAATAATCAGGCGAAGAGGTGGTTATCTCGCGCGACCAATCGAATGAAAAACCCATTTTCTTGAGCTGGTTCGTAAAAATACCGACGTTATTTGCAGTTACCGCATCCGGCGGCGTCTTGGTTTTTAACGCGTAATTCTCTGTGGGCAGCCCGAACGCGTCCCAGCCTACGGGATAGAGAACGTTGTAGCCCTTTAAGCGCATAAACCTTGCGATTATCTCGGTGGGCGTAAAGCATTTTACATGGCCTAAATGGATACCCTTGCCGCTTGGCCCGAAAAATTCGCTCAAAACATAAAATTTAGGCTTGTCTGAAAAATCGACGGCCGCAAAAGAATTATCCTTTTCCCATTTCTTCTGCCATTTACTCTCAACGCTTTTTACGTCCCATTTGGGCGAAACAGGTTTTAAGGTTTTGGTCATTTCTTCAATGTTCATATATCCTCCGCAATCCGCGTTCAATCAGCGGAATTTTGTGCAAAAAAACTTATTACTAAATAACATTATACAGCAGCCCGGCAGTTTTAGTCAAACCATTAAAAGAGGATTTGTAAGGTCATCTAAGTTTATTATTGTTTATTATAATATAACTTAATTTAAAAAGGACCGCTATTAAAACAGTCCTTTAAAAGTTTTTGTTGATCAATATTTAAAAACTATCTCATTCATTTTAGGCAGCGCCTTTTCCATATCTGAAATCAGCTTGAACTGCGTTCTTGCTCTGTCGAGGTTGTGCCCGTCGCGTTTGATGCGGAAATAGATATCGCCGTTTAAATGATCGGCTAAAAAGCGCATACCGCATTCGTAAGTCATTAAAATCGAGGAGAATGCAAGATTTTCTTTTTCAATAGGAGTTATGTTCTTAAGCTGCTCCAAGTAGCCTTTAACGTAGGACTCGAAAAGGTCGATCTTAAAAAAGACCTTACTTAGATCGCGCTCGTCCTCAAGCGCGCTGTTGCAGCCAAAGCGAATGCTGTCGCCGAAATCATAGCAGCTAGAGCCCGGCATAACTGTGTCTAAATCAATGACGGCTACAGCTTTTTCAGTCTTATTATCCACCATAACGTTATTTAATTTAGTGTCGTTATGAGTGACTCTCAAAGGCATTTTACCTGTTTTTAAAAGATCGACGATCTTTCCTGCATACGCGCCTCTTTCTAAAACAAAATCGACTTCCTTTAATACCTCGTTTAAACGCCCCGACTTATTTTGCTTGACGCTGTTTTTAAAATCGTTAAGTCTTTTTTCAGTATTATGAAAATCAACTATCGTTTCAACAAGCTTCGACGCGTCGAAATCTGCAAGGTAGTTTTGAAATTTTCCGAAAGCCGCCGCGCACTCATAAAAATGCTGCGGCTTTTCTACAACCTGATAGCAAACCGCGTCGTCGATAAAATTATATAAGCGGAAAAAGCTTCCGTCCGTTTCTAAAAACGGCTTACCCTCAAGCGTTCTGATAACGCTCAAAGTTTCCCTCAAAACGTCGCCGCCTAAAGCCGCGATTTTTTTTCCTACGTGCTCAGTTACCAGTACTATGTTAGACATAAGACCGCAAACGTCGGTAAAAATGCGGTTATTTATCTTTTGCAGGATATATTTTCTGCCCGCATCAGTTTCAACATAGTTCGTTTCGTTGATATGCCCCTCTCCGTAGAGTTCGCATATTTTTACTTTTCCTTCAACCTTAAAACGGCTTAAAACATTTTCGTATTTCATAATAACTATATTATACATCGTTTATTTATTTTTGTCATATATTTACTTTCATAAAAGATGTAAAATATTTCATTGGGTAAAAATATGTAAAATATATTGCACTTTTTAATACTCGTGATATAATAGGATTATGAGAAAAATTTTCTATAAGCATAAGCTTACAAATCTTGTGAACGTAGACAAGATTGTGACGGTTCACTACCTTGAATATCCCAAAGACTTTAAGTTTGAGGGGGAATCGCATGACTTTTGGGAAATAGTTTACGCCGACACCAATCCGGTGTATTGCTCACGAGGCGCAGATGCTGAATTTAAGCTGAATAAAGGCGAGCTTTTGTTTCACAGGCCGGACGAATTTCATACTATACGCGCCGACGGAGTCAATCCGGCAAACGTTTTTATTATTTCGTTCACCTCTAAATCCGAAGCTATGGATTTTTTTGATAAAAAGCGTTTTTCTGCCGATGCAAAAATAAAAAATCTTCTGCATCTTATAATCGCAGAAGCTTTAGATACCTTTGAAATGCCTCTTTTCGACCCGAATTTGAGTAAACTGGAGTTAAAAAGCGCGCCTGCGCTGGGCGGTTTACAGATGATAAAAATATGTCTTGAACAGCTGCTCATCACGCTTATGCGCAGAGAGCTGGAAAAAGAAGAAGTAAAGGAAATTTTTATTCCGATCGACGCGCCTTTTTCGCAATTGGAAGAAAAGATCAAGGAATATTTAAAAGAACGCGTCTGCGATAAATTGAAGTTGGACGAGCTGTGCGCTCACTTCAATTACAGCAAGACGTTTTTATGTACTAAATTTAAAGAGAGTACCGGCCACACGATCTTTTCTTATTTCATCAATCAGAAAATCGAAAAAGCAAAAGAGTTGATCCGCACAAAAAGCTATAATTTCAGCGAAATATCCGATATCCTTTCGTTCGACACATATTCTTATTTTACGAAAACCTTCAAACGCGTCACAGGCTACAGCCCAAAAACTTATGCGGGCCTCATTAAAAAGATATAGGTTTATAATTCTTTGATTTCTGTTGAAAATGATATTCCGTCGCCGGATATGAGTGCGTAGGTTTTTTTACCGTTATCAGACCCCTTTAAAGAGCCGGGATTGATAAGCGTTACGCCCTGATCGGTCAAAACAAGCGGCGCATGGGTATGCCCAAAAACCGCCAAGCCGCATTTTGCGCTTTGGGCGGCGAGCCTTAGCTTTAAAAGAGTAGTTTTGACTCCGAAATAATGCCCGTGCGTGAGAAAAAAGTCCGCGTCAAAAATTCTGACCGTTTTACTTACTTCGGCGCCAAAAACAAAATCGCAGTTACCTCCGACTGCAAATAACTGCGCTTTTATTTCATCTGCGTGTTTTAAAACTAAATTATAGCCGTCGCCTGCAAAAAAACAGTAATCGACGCCGTTGATCTGCGGAATAAGCTTTATAAGAGCCGCCTCATCGTTATGCACATCTGAAAAAGCAATGATTTTTACTGTTTTATTCGGCATAGTTTTCAAGCTTAGTTACTAAATCCTTAAGCGCCCTTGCCCTATGGCTGACGGCGTTTTTTTCGTTTGACGAGGCCTCTGCAAAAGTTTTGTTCAATTCTTTTGAGTAAAACAACGGGTCGTAGCCAAAGCCGTTTCCGCCTCTTTCTTCAAAAAGTATTTCGCCGTACGTTTCGCCGCAGCCCTCAATATAAGAAGAGCCGAAGTACATTACTACCGAGCTTACAAACTTAGCCGATCTGTCCTTGATCTTAGCCATTTTTTCAAGCAGGAGCTTATTATTGTCTTTATCGCTGCTGTGTTCTCCTGAAAACCTTGCTGAATATACGCCCGGCGCGCCGTTTAACGCCTCGACGCAAAGGCCGCTGTCGTCGCTTAGCGCATAACAGCCCGAAAGCTCGTATACCGCTTTTGCCTTAATCAGCGCGTTTTCAAAAAAAGTCGTTCCGGTCTCCTCGGGGTCGATCTCTAAGTTCGCTTCCTTTAACGACACTATTTCAAACTTATCCTTCAATATCGCTTTGATTTCAGCGATTTTACCCGGATTATTACTTGCAACAATAATCTTTTTCATATTTATATTATAAAACATATCTATAACTTTAGCAAGAAATTACAGGATAAAACCAAAGAAGCTGCCTTACGGGAAAAATCCCGCAAAACAGTTTCTTTGAACCCTTTTAAAAAACTATCAGATTTTATATTCTGCCGAACCAATAAAGCAAATAATTTAAAAGATTTTGGGGAAAGGGTGCGGGAAAACACCTTTTGCAAAAATGGGGTTTCCCGCGAAACTTCTAATTAAAACCTTTTATAATAATATGCAGATGATGCCGCCCTTACCCTCGTTCACAATGCGAGAGAGAGTACGGCGCATTTTCTTTTGGGTGTCGTCGGGCATAGCGGTGAGCTTGGAATTGAGGTTTTCGTTAACCAGCATATGGAGCGATTTTCCGAACATATTCGTTTCCCATATTCCTTTAGGGTCGTTTTCGAACTCCGACAAAAGGTATCTGACCATTTCTTCGCTCTGCTGCTCCGTTCCCACAACCGGATTGACCTCGGTTTTGATGTCAACCTGCATAATATGAAGGCTTGGCGCGGACGCCTTGAGCTTGACGCCGAACCTTCCGCCCTGCCGAACGATCTGCGGCTCTTCGAGCGTCATCTCCTCAAGCGATGGCGACACTACGCCGTAGCCGGTCTGACGCACTTCCTCAAGAGCTAGCTTGATTTTATCGTATTCCTTTTTAGCGTGAACGAGGTCTTTTAAGATGCTCATAAGCATAAAGTCGTCGTCTATTTGGCTGCCGCACTGTTCGCTTAATGCCTTATAGAACAATTCGGGCTTGACTTTTAAGTCATACGTGATTTTTCCCTTGCCAAGCTCTACGCAATCGATGTCGAGCGACTCGAACATATCGTTTTCCTTGAACGCCTCGACGAGGTTTTTATAGTCCGACATCTTATTTAAAACTACCGTTTCGCTCATCAAAAGTGAAGAAACCGCACTTATAATGCTGTTTTCTATCGGAAGAGCCTGCATCCATTTCTTGATTTTGACCTCGATATCCTTAAGCGGGAATTCAAACAGCATTTTTTCAAAAATGCCGGTTATGTCCTGCTCTGTAAGGTTGGCCGCATCGATAGGCATTACGGGCGTGGAATATTTTTCTTCTAAGGATTTAGCCAGCTTCTGCGTTTCCGCGCTTTGAGGGAACGTAGAATTCAGCACAACTATAAAAGGCTTTCTCAGCTCTTTAAGCTCGCTTATGACGCGCTCCTCGGCCGCTACGTAGTTTGCTCTGGGTATTTCCGTTGTGATCGAACCGTCGGTGGTCATAACGATACCGATTGTCGAATGCTCTGTAATGACTTTTTTCGTTCCGTAGTCCGCCGCGTCCGAAAACGTCATTTCTTTTTCCGACCACGGAGTTTTCACCATACGCGGTTTTTCGCCGTCCATATGCCCCGTCGCGCCGTCGATAAGATACCCTACGCAATCCACAAGGCGCACTTTAATGTCGATATTATCTGCAAGCATTATGGCGACCGCTTCGTTCGGAACAAATTTAGGCTGGGTAGTCATAATAGCCTTACCCGTCGCGCTTTGGGGCAATTCGTCCTCCATGCGCTGCTTGACGTGTTTCGATTTGACCTTAGGCACAACAAGCTTTTCCATAAACTGCGTAATAAAAGTTGATTTGCCCGCACGAACCGGCCCGACTACACCGACATATATATCTCCGTTAGTTCTCTCGCTAATATCTTTGTAGATATCGAATATTTCCATTAGTCGTTTTTTCCTCCAAGACTTGATATTTAAGTATATGTACCCACAATTGCGTTTTATGAGTCGTTTAGAAAAAAATACAAGCTGTATTTTGAACGCCGCAAAAAGCGTCAAAAAAACCTCTCCGGCTAAAAAGAGGTTTGTCGATTATAGGATGAATAAATACTTATTGCCTCTCGTAATTGGACTTTTTTTCACAGGCTTGCGTTAGGCGCGTTCTATTTTTTTTCGTTTGAAAAAACCGTTGCGTGTTTGGCGTTCTTCTTTTTAAATATGACGGTCTTGGATTCCGTTCCTTTAAACACCTTGACAAAGTTTTTCCGGTGGGCAAACAGCGTAAGGCAGAAGATAGAAAAAATAAGTATCGAACAGGCTAAGGCGTTAGCATCGCCTGAAGCCGAAACTGTAAAGCCCTCTATCGCAAGCGGAATAGAAATAGCAATGAATGACGCTATCGAGCCCATTTTCGTGACGATGATAAACAAAAGCGCGGCGGCAAACGAAATCGCGCCTGCAAGCGGATTGAGTACAAGGCAGATACCGATAGTACTTGCTATCCCCTTGCCGCCCTTGAATTTTAAAACGACGGGGAAAATATGCCCGACAATAACGCTCACAGCACCGATATACGCGCCGAGCTTATCGAGCGGGAACGAGAAAGAATCCTTACCTATGAACAAGCCTCCGAGTAATGCCGGCACCGCTCCTTTAAGCGCGTCTAAAAGGAGCGTGAGAACGCCAATCTTTACGCCGAAATTACGCACCATATTCATAGTGCCGGGGTTGCCGCTTCCCATTTTGCGGACGTCGCCTTTCATCATTTTTGAAATCACTAAAGCTACGTTGATGTTTCCGAACATATATGAACAGATAATTAAAATAATGATTTTAACCGGTTCGCTCATTTCTTATCCTCTTTTCTGTTATTGAATATCAGTTTGATAGGCGTTCCGGAAAAGTCAAAGCTTTTTCTCAGAGTGTTTTCTAAATAGCGTTTATACGAAAAATGCACAAGGGTTTCGTCGTTTACAAAAATAATGAACTTGGGCGGATTGCTTTCTGCCTGGGTCGAATAATAAATTTTCATTCTGCGCCCCGACGATGAGGGCGGCTCGTTCATCGCAACCGCGTCGTTGATGACGTCGTTGAGAGTTCCGGTCGTAATGCGCTGCGTTGCGTTGTATAAAACCTTATCCACAAGCGACAAGACTTTTTCTACGCGCAGCCCCGTCTTTGCCGAAACGAAAATCGTTTCCTTGTAGTCCATAAAAGCAAGGTCGGCGTCCAGCTTCTTTTTATACTTTTCGATAGTGAAAGTATCCTTTTCAACAAGATCCCATTTGTTCATAACTATAACGCTGGGCTTGCCTTCTTCGTGTACGAAACCGGCTATACGCACGTCCTGCTCAGAGATGTCTTCCTCGGTAGACATAACAGTCAGGACGACGTCCGCGCGCCTTATAGCGGCAATTGCGCGCATTACAGAGTAGTCCTCTATTGAATCGTCGTCGATTGAGCGCATCCGGCGCATACCGGCAGTGTCGATAAGTATATAATTTTTTCCTTCATAAATGAAGGGCGTATCGATAGCGTCGCGCGTAGTTCCGGCGACGTCGCTGACTATGACGCGCTCGAATCCCAGCAGCTTATTGACAAGCGAAGACTTGCCCACGTTCGGCTTTCCAACGACCGCAATTTTAACGGCGTCCGAGTTTTCCTCCTCAGTGCGCTCGGGAAAGTTTTTTATGACCTCGTCCAAAAGGTCGCCTAAGCCTTTGCTCTGCTCGCACGAAACGGGAATGGGCTCGCCAAGTCCCAGCGAATAAAAATCGTATGACTTTTCCAGTTCAAAATTATCCAGCTTATTAACGACTAAAAGAACGGGCTTTTTAGTGTTTCTGAGGATGTCGGCGATATCGTAATCGGAAGACACTATGCCCTGCTTGCCGTCTACAAAAAACAAAATAACGTCGGCGGTGTCGATAGCTATCTGGGCCTGCTCTTTGATATGCGCAAACATTCCGTCGCTGCTTTTCAGCTCTATCCCGCCGGTGTCGATAAGCGTAAAATTATAGCCGCACCATTCGGCGTCGGCATAGATACGGTCCCGCGTTACGCCGGGAACGTCCTTGACTATCGATATTCTTCTGCCGCATATCTTATTAAAAAACGTCGATTTTCCGACGTTCGGCCGTCCTACCACGGCAACTAAGGGCAATGCTTTCAATTTGTGACTCCTTTTGACTGCTATCGGTTAAAGTCGATGCATAATTTACTAGAAAAGAAGGCGCATTGCAGTGCCGCAACAGTTGGTTTTGACGCCGACCGAGCGTATATTTAATACGTGAGAGAGACGGCAAATCCAAGCGTAGCGGCAATCCGATGATGCATTCTTTTCTAGTTTAAGTTGTGAAAGATAAGTTTGCGCCGATGAGTTTTTCCGGCGTTTATCCTTCTAAAACAGACTTTACAAACGACTCTCCGTCCGGCTCGGCAACTGTAATTTTTACTTTCAACATTTCTTCTAATTCTTTAACGCTTATATCGTCTAAAAATACGTCCGTAAACTCGCGCAACATAACCGAGGGCAGGATCAAACGGCCGTTTAGGGGTTTGTTTTTAAGCTGGCAGTACAAATCGCCGCCCGTAATAAGCCCTGCCACCGTTACGGAAGCGCCGAAAAAGTTGTTGTGTATTTTATAGACGCTTATTTCGCCGCCGAACTTTTCATTTAATATTTGGGCTTTTTCTTTAATAAACCCGTAAGCCGACTCGCCCGTTGCTATGCTTACTTTGCCTATTTTGCCTTTTTTGACTTCTTTAAGCGCGTATTCAAAATCCTCGTTGAATTTTGCAAGCAAGCCTACGCCGTTTTCTATCTGGGGATAGGCCTCGTATGTATCGTAGTGCGGTATCGTCATCCCCGCTTTTACGTAAAGCTCGTCCGCAGGCCAAACAAAGCGCGTGCCGTACTGCTTCAAGGCTTTTTCCTGAATCTTTTCTATCAGTTCAACGGTAATACGCGCGCCTTGAGCATCGACGGGCCTTAAAGAAGGATTGCACTCTTTAGTCAGTCCGACAGGAACGACGGAGAGCGAAAGGCTGAGCGGCATAAGCTCGTTTATCGAGGTTTCAAGGTCGTCGTTAAAACCGGGGCAATAAACTATCTGACTGTGAAAGTCAATGCCGTTTGCCTTGAATTCTTTTAAAAGCGGCAAAATTGAAAAACCCTCTTTGATCCCTAAAAGCTTATTGCGGATTTCGTCGTTTGTTGAATGGACGCTTATGTAGAGCGGCGAGAGCTTAAGCCTTATTATGCGGTCGATATCGCTTTTACTAAGATTTGTGAGTGTGATATACGTGCCGCTGATAAAGCTGTGGCGGTAGTCGTCGTCTTTGATACGCAAAGTATTGCGAAGAGCCGACTTTGGAAGCTGGTCCACGAAGCAAAAAACGCATTTGTTGCGGCATTGACGCACTTTTATTTCCGAATCAAACTCAAGGCCAAAGCTTTCGCTCTCGTCTTTTAAGATATTAAACTCCTTTTCTTTTCCCGAAACAACCGCTTTTATTTTGAAATCAGAAAAAGAGTTATAGTATTCGTAGTCGAGGATATCTATAAAATCAAAGCCGTTAAAAGAAACGATTTCGTCGCCTTTTTTGAGCCCGAGCTTTTCCGCTAATGAATTTTTTAGTACCCGCGAAATTTCCATACAACTTATTTTAGCACAGTTTTAAAGGAACGGCAAATAAATTGACGTTATTAGATAAACAGAGATGATTGAGGATGAAGCAAGAGGATCATTCCGCCGCTTTATACGTCGTCAAAGTAATCGTTAAAATCTGTTTCGGTGTCGTTATCCTCTTCGATTTTAAGCGTACTGACTTCCCTGCCTGTCATATCGTTATCTTCGCCCGCTTCCATATTTAGCGCGGTTTTTGAAACCTGCTTGCGGTTCATTGTGCGTTTGACGGCCGTAATAGCCTCGACAAGCAGTACTCCGAAAACGGCGGCTATGATAATAGAATCGAAAACGCCGCTCGAGCCGAGCGCAAAGGGCGCGCCGGACAAGACGAACCTGTTTAAAATATTAACGACGATATCTCCCATAACTATCCCTGCGACAGCCGCGATTATGGTTGAAATACGCGTCATTCCTATAAGGTAGGCGACCGCCCCGCCCACAAGCCCTACTATAACGGACGCTGTGATGACGCTTGCAAAGTTTGTGGGCATTATCAGCATTCGCACCGCGACCGCAACTCCCGCAACGGCAACGGAAGCAAGGTAAGCGCGCGAAAGGTCGCTGTTAAACCCGATTATCGCGCTGAAAAGGACTACCAGCACTACGGGAATCAAAAAACCGCTTATATTTACTGAAAAAGCGGAACCGAAGCGTATTTCGGGAACGATCGCACCGATTACAAGTGCCAGCACCAGAACAAACGCCAGCCCGTTGGATATCCCGATACGGCGGAAAAACCGTTCCGTAATGCCGAAAAATATCAATACGGCAACTATGCCTAATAAAATCAAACCTATAGTCATAAAAAAATTACCTCCCGGTTAATGGTAGGTAATTTTTGCTGTTTTTATACCACATAAGGCAATAGAGTTGCAGCGAAATGGAAAGGTACAAAGATTTTTTTAAAGTTTTTTAAAATATTGAGGTAAATTAAGTCAAAAATGCTCTCGACGTCCAATAGCTGCAAAAATTCGTGTCCGAAAGATAATCGTTATAATTGAACTTATCCCATTTTTCCCTGTCGAGATTATAAACCTTAAGAGTCCTTATTTTTATTTGCTCTTGAGGCAGCATATAATACTTTTTGCCCGTAACCGGTTTTGCGCTTTCATAATTATCCGCATACAGCTTGATAATGTTTTTAAGCGTATCCTCACTCAGATATCTGGCAAACGCGATCGCTTCAAACTCGGCCGAGCCGTTGCCGTTGCTGACTGTGAGCTGCGCGCCGTCCGCCGTGCACATCTGAAATTCTCCCGACGAGTGATTTTGGATATACGAAAGATAGCCTTGAGACTTTCCTTTGCTTGCGACGGCGTCGTTATCCTTAACCAGACGGTAGCCAAGCTTAGTGCTGGTTTTTTCATTTTTTACCGGAATAGCTATGTCGGTCAAAGTATCTAAAAACGTCAGATCTCTGTCGCGATGATCGTAATTTTCGTTACGGAAACCGCCGAAACGTATAAACTCGCGCTGCATATCGTAGATGAGCGCGCCGTCAAAATATTTCTTTTTTGCAAGGTAAATGAAATTAGTAGCGGCAACGGGGCATTTTTTTTCGTATATCTCGAACTCAAGCTCCATGCCGTTAGAGAGCTTGATAACCGCCACGGGATTATCGTATTTTCCGTAAGGCTCAATAAAAAGCGGCAGGATAATAGCCATAACTATAAGAACGGCCGCTAAAAGTACTGCTGCGAATATAAGAAAAAAGCTTTTCTTACTTAAACCGAGTATCATTGCTTTTTCAGGCGCGGCCTCGGCATTAACTTCAGATTCCGGCGCATCAGAAAATTCCGCCGTGCTTTGCGCCGCAGGTTCAAGCTTTTCCTGACGCAGCTGCTTGCGTTCTTTTGCCGTCAACGACTTCTTTTCATTTTTTTTCTTCATAATGTTCACCCTGCATATATTTTACCGCTTTATCAAGAAGCATTTGGGGAAATGGAAGCTTGCTTACATTTCCATAAATGCGCCAGCCGCAAAAGGATTAAAACCCCGCAGTCTCTGCTGCGGAATGCGCGGCGTTGCCGCGCGGGTGCAGGGCTCTGCCCTGCGGTTTAAAACCTTTTATAATTGATATTATATATTATTTTATTCTATCAGTCAATTAAGGAAACGATGAATAAATACGATTAGATTTTTTGAACGTTTTTTAAGGATGCACGCACAAAGCTCACGGCAACCTAAAAGTGCGGTTTTACGCTGAACCCTTTTCCGTTAAGATAAGACAGCGGCTCTTTCAAAGACTGAAATTTTATACTGCAGGCCCTCAGCTGCTGATACTTGTACGGAAAGTTTTTTAAAACCTCTTTCGGCGCATACTTGCTATCCCCTAAAACCGGATGGCCGATGTGCGCCGTATGAGCGCGTATCTGGTGCATTTTTCCGGTAATAAGCACAATATCAAGCTTAGAATACCCGTCATACTTTTCCGTTACCTCGTAGCCCGTCATAATTTTATCGTAGCCGGGAAGCGGCTTATCGCTTATGACGCTGATTTTTTTAACCGCGTCCTTTTTTAAATACGCCGTTAGAACCGCCTTTTCCGGTTTAAGGATACCCGCAACAAGCGCGCTATATTTTTTTTCGATACTCCGCTCCTTAAACGCTTCGATCAAAGAAGTATATGCGGCTTCAGTTTTTGCCAAAACGGTAATTCCGGTCGTATTACGGTCTAGACGGTGAACGGGACGGATAAAAGTACGGGTTTTTGAAAGTATACTGACAAGATGGTTTTCAACGTCGCAAAGCACGGGTTTATCGACTATTATGACGTTTTCATCCTCAAAAACGATATCGATTTCAATTTGCTGCACCGCTAAGGCGGGTAAAAAAATTTCGACCGTATCGCCGCTGCGCAGCAACGCGTCCTCCTTAGTTTTGACCCCGTTCACCTTTACTTCGCCGGACTTTATCTGCTTTTTGATAAAGGCTTTGGGCACAAACTCAAGCGAATCGGAAAGAAATTCAGAGAGGCGTATTTCAACGCCTGTAAATACAAATTTATTTTTCATCTTATTTTTTCTTTGCGTTTTTATCGCAGCTATCGCAGGACGAGCATCCGTACGGGCACGATCTTCTGTTTTTTATCATTCTGTATATCGCGTATACGACGATAAGCGCGACAGGAATGATTATTATGAGTCCGAGAGCAAGGCCGAAGTTGTAGGCAAACAAGCGCGCTGCCCAATAAACGGCGAGTGCAAAGACATAAGCGACGGACAATTGCAGTATAAGGCTTAAAAGCATCCATTTCCAGCCGGTTTCTTTCTTGATAGCAACAAGCGTCGCCACGCACGGAACGTATAAAAGAGTGAACGTCATAAACGCAAGCGCGGCCGCGGACGCATAATCGCCGGAGAAAATAGAAGAAACGCCGCCAAGTGATTCGATACTCGATATAACTATTTCTTTTGCGACTATCCCCGATAAAAGCGAGGTAACAGCTTTCCAGTTTCCGAACCCCAGCGGCCTAAATACCGGCGCGAGGAATCCGCCGATAACCTCAAAAATGCTTTTATAAGAGGTACCCGGCACAAAGCCGTGTATGAATGAAAAGTTCGACAGCACCCAGACTATTACGTTAAGCGCGAAAATGACCGTACCTACTCTTATTATAAATACTTTCACATTGTTCAAAATCAATTGCCACACCCGCTCGAAAGTCGGCAGACGGTACGGCGGCATTTCCATTATAAAAGACTGTTTGCCGCTTTTCAGGCTTTTAACGCATTTTTCTAAAATGAACGCGAGAAGCAGCGAAACGATTATGCCTAAAATATACATCCCGAAAATGATCATTGCCTGACCGCCTGTAAAATATGCTGCGGCAATAACAGAATATACGGGAAGGCGCGCGCTGCAGGAGTAAAACGGCGTTAAAAGAATCGTCTTTTTGCGCATATTTTCGTCTTCTAAGCCGCGAGAGGTAAGCACCGCCGTCGCAGAGCATCCGAACCCCATAAGCATTGTGAAACTCGACCTTCCCGAAAGACCGATCTTGCGGAACATCCCGTCCGTCATAAACGCGACGCGGCTTAAATATCCGCTGTCCTCCAAAAGCGCGAGGAAGAAAAACAGGAGAACTATCTGCGGCAGAAAAGTCAAAATCCCGCCTACGCCCATAATTATGCCTTCGCACAATAGCTCCGTTATCCAAACGGGACATTCAACTTTTATTAGAAAATTATGAAGCGGAGAATAAATCAGCTTATCTATCCCCAGCTCCATTAAATATGACAGCCAATTGCCGACAAGCCCGAACGTGATAAAAAAAATGACTCCCATTATAAGCAAAAATATCGGAAAGGCAAAATATTTATTGAGGACAATTTTATCTATTATCCCCTCTCCCGACTGCGCCCTTGGCTTATCGGGATTCTTTGTATATGTTATAACGCCGTCTAAAACCTTATCGATATATTCAAACCTCAATTTTGCAATCAGGGCCTGCGAGTCTTCGACGCCGGAAAAAAGCTTTTTTTGTTTTTCGTTTAATTTAAGCTTGTCTATAATAAAAGAGTCGTTTTCTAAAACTTTGACGGCGGCAAACAGCGACGGCAGCCCTGAATTTTTCGAATTTGCCGCGATAGTATTTGCAAGCAAATGAACGGGCAGCGCGCTTAAATATTCACAATCGGCTTGTTTTTTTTCGTATTTGCCGTTTAAAAACTTATTGACTTGCTCAACAAGCGCGTCCGCACCGCTTTTTCTTTTTGCGCTCACCTCGACTACGGGGATGCCGAGCCGCTGGGAAAGCAGCGGAATGTCGATCGTCTTTCCGGTTTTTTTAAGCTCGTCCGACATATTGACGGCAAGTACCGCGGGCGCGCCTATCTCGATAAGCTGGAGCGCCAAATACATATTGCGGGCAAGGTTGTTGGCATCGCAAACGCAAATATTGAGGTCATTATTGCCAAAGTAGACGGAATCGCGTGAAATTCCTTCCTCCGGCGAATAAATGGTAAAAGAGTAAAGGCCCGGCAAATCCGCAAAAGTAACTGTTTTGCCCTCGATTTTTACCGTTTTTGAAACCTTGCTCACCGTTACTCCATGCCAGTTTCCGACATGCTCAAACGACTTTGTTATTCTGTTGTAAAGGCTAGTTTTGCCGACGTTGGGATTACCAACAAACGCTACGCTATATTCCATATCAGGCCGCCTCCACAACTATCGAGGACGCGGCGTCTTCGCGCAAGGCGATCATCGCGCCCCTCAAGGCGACTAAAATAGCTCCGCCCATAGGCGCAGACCCTGCGACGTACACAAAGCTGTCGGGAGTGAAGCCCATATCTAAAAGACGCCTGCGGGCGCTGTCCTGGCCTTTGATACCGATAATTTTATAAGCTTTATTCGTAACCGCGTCGAGTAGAGTCATAAATCGTTAATTCTTTTCTTCCTTGATAATTTTTTCAAAACCGTTTATAAAATCGATAAAGGTAGTAACGTCCCGGAATTGACGGTAAACTGAAGCAAAACGGATATAGGCGACCTGGTCAAGTTCTTTAAGCCCCGCCATAACAAGCTCTCCGATCTTTGAGGACGGTATTTCCTGTTCGAGACTGTTCTGTATCGTCTTTTCGATGTCTAAAACAAGCTTGTCTATGCTTGCCATCGCAACCGGACGCTTTTCGCAGGCCTTAATTATGCCCGTTTTGACCTTCATAGGGTCGAATTGCTGACGCGCCCCGTCGTTTTTTACGACGAGTACCGGCGTAGTTTCAACCATTTCATACGTGGTAAACCGCCGCGCGCATTTAAGACACTCCCTTCGGCGTCTGATCGAGCTTCCCTCGTCCGCCGCTCTGGAATCAAGCACCTTGCTTTCCGAATGTCCGCAATAAATACATTTCATTAGTTTGTCCCGCCTTTACATCATTCTTATACATTATAACAAATGCATAATTTTTAGTCTATTGTTTTATGTCAGTTAGCAGCAACTTACTGTAAAAATGACAGATGAGTAAATTCACAAAGTAAGTTCTACAGTAGAATTTTGAGCGGAAGTTAAAGTGGAAATTTATACTTGCCGGAAAATGACGGGTAAAAATGACGAAGACTACATTTTTAAGTTTAACTGTTTTTAAAACTTTTAAACAAGCATAGCCTGCGGACAAAAATTAATGAAACGATAAATAAATATTTCAAATGAAAGGCAGTTTGAGAATTAATCCTTCCAGCGGTAAGCGCAGTCAAAGAGCATGCATTTTTCGCACTTTTTGTCGCATCTTGGGCCGTCTTTATGATCATGATGAAACGGCGGAGGAAAACAGTCGTCATCTTTGTCGTGATGCGGTTTATGCGGCGGTTCACAACCGTCCCGGCAAGGGTCTTTGCGGTGCTTATGATCCCCGTCATGCCCGCCGTCGTGCCCGTCATAACCATGCCCGCCGTAATGCGGCCGGTCTTTGTGCGGAAAAACAGGGTCTTTAAGCGCGACTAAAATTACGTCCTCGCCTATCTTGTTAATACAATGCCACGGAATAAAAATTTCCTGAGAACGGGAAAAAAAGACCCGCCGCGTATACGGCACGACAATTCCTTTCACGTCGCTCCCGTTGCAGGAAAAAATAATATCAACCACCCTGCCCAACCGACGGCCGTCGCAGGTATTGATTATTTCCTTTGCCCGAAGTTCACAATATGATAAGTCGCTGCTATGCTCACCCATTCATTATACCTCAACCTATATATATGACGTGTTTCGACAAATATTGCGCTTTTTTAGATTTTTGACCGAATAAAAGCGGCTGTCAAGGCGAAAATTAGTATTACTCTAAAAAAAGCGGTATGCTTTGACATATGCGCATATTTAGCAATTTACTAAAACAAAAGACAGTGTTTATTAGAAGTGCGGGCAAAGAGTGCGGTTGCAGTCTGGCAACAGGCGGCAAAAACAATCTCAGTTTGACGCATCGTTTATTTGAAGTGCGGGCAAAGAGTGCGGTTACAGTCTGGCAACAGGCGGCAAATTAGCGGCAGCAACATACTAGTCACGCTCACTCTAAGCCTCCGGCTAATTTTGCAGCATATCTCGCTCAAAAAGCAGTAACGAGTCCCACTTCGTCACAATTTCATAAATAATTTTAAGGAGAAACTATGAACGGTAGAGTAGAAATTTGCGGGATAAATACGTCAACGCTGCCTAAACTCTCTCATAAAGAGACAATGGCGCTTATCGACAAGGCGCATTCCGGCGACGAAAAGGCAAAGGACGAGTTCCTTATGGCAAACTTAAGGCTTGTGCTGAGTATTATCCAGCGTTTCTACGGCAAACGCGAAAGCATAGACGACATCTTTCAGGTCGGCTGCATCGGGCTTATAAAAGCAATGGATAATTTCGACACGTCTCTGAACTTAAGGTTTTCAACCTACGCCGTCCCGATGATAATGGGCGAGATTCGCCGCTTTCTGCGCGATTCTTCTTCCATTCGCGTTTCGCGCTCTATCCGCGATACCGCCTACAAAGTGCTGCAAACGCGTCAGGAAATAGAAGCTGCAAACAACAACGAGGCAAGCCTTGAGGATGTTGCCGCCGCGCTCAATATGCCGCTCTCCGACGTTGTTTATGCAATGGACGCAATTTCAAACCCCGTTTCACTCTTCGATCCCATATACCACGACGGCAGCGAAACAGTCATGATAATGGATCAGATATCGGATCTGAAAAACACCGAAACCAGCTGGATCACCAGCGTCTCGATCGGCGAGGCAATGCAAAAACTCTCCGACCGCGAACGTCAGATATTAATGCTGCGCTTTTACGAGGGTAAAACCCAAATAGAAGTCTCCGACGAAATAGGCATCTCCCAAGCGCAAGTTTCCCGCCTTGAAAAAAACGCCATAAGCACCCTAAAAAAGAACATCAATTAACGCCAATCAGCATTGAATTTTTTGCTGTTCTGCTTAAAGATTATTTATCTGTTAAATTTACTCTAACTCAGCATTTGACGTTGAGCCCAAATTATTTTCTGCTAAATTTTCTACACAACAACATTTGACATGAGAGGAAAAAACTTAATCTCTTGTATATAAATCTCTTGTATAAACTTTATCTTTAATATCTTCCAGTTCTTCGCAATAACGATTCGCAACAATAATATCAGACATCTTCTTAAACTCTTCAAAGTCTTTGATTACGCGGCTGTTGAAAAATTCATCGTCTTTAAGCGCCGGTTCAAAAACAACAACTTCCACACCTTTTGCTTTTAGTCTTTTCATTACGCCTTGAATAGAACTTTGACGAAGTCGATACTTGTTGGATTTTTAAAAGCCCTACAATTCTATTGTCAAAATTTACTTATTTAATTCTTTTTTTATATATTCTGTCAACTTTGTACTCGAAATTCCATCGGTATGGGGAAGATAAATTATCTCAACTCCAACACTTATAAATTGTTTTTCATAATCCATCCAAACTTTTGTACCTTTCCAATCATCACCAACAAACATTTTATTAAATTTTAATTTTTCCCAAGCAGCAATTTTATTTTTGTCCGTTTGCGGTACAACTTTATCTACATACTTTATAGATGAAATAATTTCACATCGTTCACAAAACGATATGACAGGAGTTTTGTTTTTATCAAGTTGTACTAATTCATCTGTTGAAACCCCTACTATTAAATAATCACACTTTTCTTTTGCCCTACGCAAAATATTTAAATGCCCGATATGAAACATATCATAAACCCCGCAGGTATATCCGATTATCATTGTTGACTCCTTCAATTTATAAATATTTGAAATATAATTTTATTTATCAATATTCTCTTCTGATTCTATATTTTCGTTAATTTTTATAAATTCTGATTCTTCAGAATTTATGGAATTTAATTCTATAACAGACAGAGAAGACTCCTTTTTTCTTTTTTTAAAAAATTTATTCATAATATATTTTATATTACTACGATAAAAAATTAAATTGATAATTAAAATAATAGGTACACAAATTGCGGTTGCCTGAAGTGCCATATAAATCCAAGATTTATATGTTAATTCACGAATGGAAATCCACCATATCGTACATAAAATAATTAATATAACTGAAATTAAATCAATCAAAAATTGTTTAATAACACGTTTATATGGTCTAAAAAGAATGTTTTTTTTCAAATAATAAATAAAATATATCACACGATAAGTCATAGCAATTAAAGTTCCTATAGCAACTCCAATAATGCCAAAAGAAAAAACTAAAATAATCGAAATAATAACATTTAGTCCAGCCTCAATAATAGATGACGATTGTGTCTGTTTATAATGTCCGGCAGCTAAAATAGTCACACTATATGGTCTTTGAATACAATACATAGCGTAAGCTAATGTCATAATTATTGAAAACACAGGCGCTTCATAATTAACGTCATTTATTCCTTTTGTGTATATTTTAATAAAAGATACACTTAATAATCCTGCCATAGTAAATAAAAAAACCACTAAAGTATGTATTGACCACTCAAAGTTTTCAAAAAAATCTTTTAACTTACTATTTTCGTTGTTTGCCAACATATTTCCAATTAATGCCTGTGATCCCGAAAGCAATGAAATAATAATTTTTTGAAGTCCGCTTACAATAAGATAATAAACAGAATACACCGAAACATTTTCTAATGAAGAGAATAATGTTAAAACTATTACTGAGTTATTTACAAGGACAACAAATGCGATATGTTGTGCAAGTCCATTCCACTTTTGTTTTATTGGCTCATTATCTAACTTAATTGAATAGTTAACTTGATATTTGTGTTTAACATATATATATTGTACTAGCGGACGTAATAAATAAATTAAAGAAGTAGTTAATTTAACTAATTGAATCGAAAAACCAGAGTTAATTAAAAAAACACAAATAATAGTATTAAAAACTAAAGTTATTGAATTTATAATATTTGGCAAATAAGCTTTTTGATCAGCATTTAAAAGTAAAGTATTATTGATTCCAAAAAAATATTGAGCAAAAGAACTAATTGAAATTGCCAAAATAAGAACTGCAGTATAAAAAAAATCAAACTTATCAAGTACAGAAAGCGGAAATGCAATTATCAATAGTATAACATATCCCAGCAAGATCATTGCAACAATATTAAAAAAACGTTTTGAAGAAACAATTATCTTACTAATATCATTAATATTATTGTTTGCTAATGGTTTATAAAGAGACGATTGCACCACCGCGCCAACTCCAAGTTCGCAAAGAACAATTAATCCTAGAAATTGCGTAATAGAATTAACAAGTCCATTAACCGCAGAGCCATATGTTCTCAAAATGATCGGCGGCAATATAAAACCGCAGATTATGGTAATTAACTGGAAAAATAGACCAGTGAAAGTATTTAATTTAAGTTTTGTGACTCTGTTCATATATTGTTTTCACATTTTATCAATATAAGATTTGCTATCTTTATAATTGACTTCATCCTCAAATCTAATAAATGGAACATTTTTATAATTGTTTTTAATATATTTTCGTCCTTTTTTGAATCCTTTAAATGCATTTAAATTCAAATGTTTTATTGAATAGCTGAAAGCATCAAGAATTAACCCTAACCTAACAAGAAAATATGCGTACCTATTCCGAAAATTGTTGACAATATTTTTTTTAAAAAAATAATCATAACTAACAAGTTTGCAAGCAAAAGATTCTATTGGATTATATCTTCCTATATTAGAGTGATCGTGTAAAGCTAAGGCATCGGTTGCAAATGCAAATTTAAAATCTTTGCTAGCTCTATAAGAAAAATCCATGTCCTCTCCTAAACAATATTTTACTAAGTTTTCATCAAATAAATATTTATCAAAAACATTTCGTCGATAAGCGGTAATTCCTCCGGGTAGAATTGATGTATAAACTATTGCTTTTTTTTCATAGCCAGAATTGCATTTTTTTCGAGTATCTTTAAAAGGACCCCTGTGAAACAAATTGAAAATAAAAACTTTAAATTTAGAGGAAACACTATTTTTTTGTCTTCCACAAATTCCATCAAGCTTAGCATTATTTTGAAAATGGTCCATTATAATTTCAAAAAAATTATTATCTAATATTATATCATCATCAAAAAAAAACAAGTATTCTCCTGTCGCATATTTAATACCTAAATTTTTCGCGGCACATAAACCGGAAATCTCATTATCGTGAATGTGTAAAATTTCACATTCATTTGATTTATTTATTTTCAAAAAACTTTTTTCATCAGATTGATCAATAATTATAAACTGATCTGGTTGTTTTGTTTGATTAACTAAACTATCATAAAATTTTTGTAGATCAACCGTTCTATTTTTTGTTGGAACAATACATGTGATCATTTTTTTCCTCCTTTAAGAATTATATATAATAACAAAGGTATTAACATATACCAAAATATTCCTCTAATTAAAATTGATAATTCCCCTCTGGGATATGAAAGCAAATAGTTAGCTACAATAACCCATGATACGTGAGATATCGCATTACTTGAGTTTTCAACTTTATTTTCAACTGTTTGCAAAGTCAATCCAAGTATTATCGGAATAATGCAAACTCCAATCCAGCCAAAATTTACATAAGCTTCTGAAACACAGTTAAATCCAAGAGCTCCGCCAAATTTATAAAACTGAGGATCTACAATGCTAGTCAACCAACGACCTAATGAACCATACGCTTCAGCGGGGTGAATATCCCAAAATAAATTAGGAATTGCTTCAGTTAAATTGACTAAATAAGTGATTCCGAATCGAAAAGGATAATCTTCCGGAATCAAGTTTAAAGTATAAATTACTGTTTGCAATGATTTTCCCATATCATTAATTGTAGAAAATAAATCGCGAAAACTTTCTACAGAGAAAAAATCTTTAAACGTTAATTGGCTTAACCCTCCGCTATTTCTTGATGCTCTTATTAAAGGAAATATAAATATAATTACTAAAGCAAGAGAAAAACAATATATAAATAGCTTTTTTTGGGTTTTTCTTTGTAAAAATTTCCGGCTTTTTCGCCCCTTTACTGCATAACCATATAATAAAAGCAATAACGGTATTATCGCAGAAGCCCTATATCCAATTAATAAAATCAAAACGGTATGCATCAGCAGTAATAATATAGAAAAAGTTTCATATTTCGATTTCAATGGACTACTAAAAAAAACATAGAAACACCCAGGCAAGAAAAAATAAGAAAGAATTTTTACAAACGAAGGGATACTATTTAAAGCTACCTCTTGATACAATGACGCATACCCGTAATTTATTGTAAATTTAAGTTTAACAATATTAACGTATATCTCAAACGGCAATGCAAGAAGCAATATAATAAATCCAACTTGACGACCGATTTTATCATTAAAAAAAGTACCATTAAAACATTTTGTTTTCTTTTTAGCAACAATACCACAACCGATAAAAAAAAGCGCAATGAATATATGTACTTGCAAAATACCATTAATTAATTGAGCGTTATTAAATTTTCCTGAAAGAATGCCACCATTTGTTAAATTAAAAACATTTAAGAGGAGTTGTCCTTGAAGATAAAGAAATAACATTATAATAAAAAATGGAACTATTCGAAAAATTCCGCTTTCAGATTTAAATAAAATGAAAATAATTGATAAAAAAACTACAAACGTTTCTATCGATAAAAAATGCAATAAAAAATTTGGATCAATTAGATCTTTTATTATTTCGAAAAATAAAGTTATTAAAAGCCAAACCAATCCAATTAAAAGTATTGATTTATTTTGTTTAACTTTGATGTTCATAAATTAAATCCAATTTTCGCCAAGTTGCATCGATTGTATAGCCATTGAGTTCAATAAATTTGGCACGTTTAATAAATGCCGGTTTTTCAACTTTACTTACATCAATAAACTTTTTACACCAAAGATTATCTGGAGCATTTATTGAAAGCATAGAAATTAAGTCTAAACCCATATCTATTTCTTTTGTTATAGTATCTGAAATGACACAATGTACACCGGCCGCTTGAGCTTCAACTAAAGAAACTGGCAAACCTTCAAACTTTGAAGGCATGATAAAAATATCACTACATAACAAAATAGTATTTACATCATTGCGTACACCTAAAAATTTAACTTTATTTAATATTCCTTTTTCTTTAACTAAATTATAAATTGTCTGTTTTAATACGCCATCACCTACCAATAACAAAATAGCATTTTTATTATAAGTAAGATATTCATTGAATGTACTTATTATTTTTACATGATTTTTTACGTCAAAAAACCTTGCAACACTTACAAAAACTTTATCATTTTCAGCAACACCAAGCTCATTTTTTTTGGCACTTAAGTTGTACTGTTTTTCATTAAAAAGGGTTAAATCAATTGAATTATTAAGTATATGGTCGTCATTTTTACATTCAATATTGAATAAGGCTTTATAAGCTTCTTTTCCACAAGCAACAAAATTAGTCGAGTAGTTTTTTATCATTTTTTTTGCATACCAATTATATAACCTACGAAAAAAAGACTTTTTTTTACCATCATTAGTGTTATGTGAATGCATAATTCTTACTGGTATTTTTTCCTTTTTAGCAATTTTTAAAATAAATCCACTAAAAAGCCAAACATGGCAATGAATTACATCAAAAGGTCCTTCTTTTTTTAAAAAATTGCGAAAACTTTTTAAATATTTAAACAAGTTTCTTTTGTCGGGATAATATGGATTATGGTAAATTTTACCATCTAATTTCAAAATTTCATTTTCAAAAGCACCTATATGATCTGTATTTACAGAAAAATAAAAATCATACTTTTCGCGGTCTGCGTTGCGAAAAATGTTCATTAAAAATGTTTCCTGACCAGCCATATCCATTCTTCCAACGACTTCTAAAACCCTGATTTTCTTATTCATAAATCTTACCGTGCCTTAAAGGAATAATATACTGTAGCAGCAATCAAACCACATACTTGAAATACAAAATAAAACATTGTAAAAAAATCATAAATTCTAAAAATCGCTGCAATAATTAAAAAAGGCATAAATGCTCCGGATATACCTAATTCTTTATCTACCCGATTTCTTATATAATTAATAGATTTCTTGTTCTCGCTGTTTTTATCAAATAAAATATTTGTTAATTGTGCATTCTGTTGTTGCTGAATTAAAAGTGTATAAATAAATTTTTGGTGTATTGTTCTTGCCAAAAGTCCTGAAACTGTAGAAACTGCTCCTAAAATTAAAAAAATTAATTTATATTCCAAAAAACTTGTCGTAAAATATGCAGACACCCCGATAGCTAAATATACAAAACCTGTAACGTAGTATCCGCTTAAAGCGTCAATAAATTCACCCATTTCAGAATTTGTTTTTTTGACTCTTGCAATATTCCCATCAACACAATCCATTATTAACCAAAATTCTATTAAAACCACGCCTATAACTTGCGCAACTGCAGAATTAAAACACAAAGCAACACAACCGCCTAATGCAAAAAAAACAGATAATATTGAAGCCATCCAAGCCGAACATCCAATATTAATAAATATGAAAGTAAACAAAAAAGATATTTTACGAATAATCATCTTTACCCAAAGCGAACTCTTACTATTTTTTTGTATAGGTAACGATTGAATTATCTCACGAAATGAATAAAACATTTTATCCCCCATAAATTAAATCTATTGCTTCCATTTGCATTCTAACATTCTGAATATCAAATTGTTTTACTTTTTCAATATTATAAATGCCCATTTTATATAAATTCTCTTTTTGATTACCATTAGCAAAACTTTCAATGCTTTTTGCGTAACCACTTACATCAAATGTGTTTATAAGGACTCCACCATTATCGTCTAATAAATCTATATTTCCTCTTATTTTTGATGCAATAATTGGACAACCGCACGCCATCGCTTCCATTAGAGCTATTGACAATCCCTCTTGAATAGACGGAATTATAAAAACATCTGCTGAATTGCACAATAAATTTATATCTGTTCTATATCCAAGTAAATGAATTTGATTCTGCAATCGCAATTTTTCAATTAATGCATTAAGTCTTTTTTTCATAGGCCCATCTCCGGCAATGACATAATGTATATTAACATTTTTTAATTTTGCAATTGCTTTGATAACTACTTCATGATTTTTCCGTTTAATTAATTCACCAACTGAGAGTAAAATAAAATCATCTGCTTTAGCATGTATGATATTTCTTATATATTCAGAAGAATGTTTATAAACAAACTTTGAAGTATCTAATCCTATACCATTAAACAAAACTGTTTTTTTTGCTTTGAATTTTTGTGCCGCATTATAATCCTCTTGGTTAATAGTTATAAGACAATCTGTAAATTTTGAAAAAAACTTTTCAATTGGATAATAAAGCATTTTATTAATTATAGGAGCGCCGTGGTAAAAATGAAATCCATGAGCCATATAAATTACTTTTATATTAAATTTATTTCCAACTAACCGTCCCATGAGTCCACCTATAGGTTCATGGCAAAATATAACATCATAATTATTTTCTTTTACAATCTTTTTAAGGCTTTTATAAGCTTTAAAATTACCAATTCTAAATGGATTTCTTTTAAAATCTATTTCATGTAAATTCAAGCAATATTTTTCTTGTAAATTTCGAAAAAAGTCCCCTGTCCTTGAACAAGCACAATCAACTTGAATGTCTTGTTTTTGCATATCTTGAATATGAGGAACTAAGAAATTCCATATCATTGAATCTGTAGTACAAATAACTAAAACTTTTTTTCTCATCTAACGAAACCCCTTACTAACTTAAAACTATTTCCTTTCTAAATTCTTCTTCCTCAATCCGCCCCTCTTTCAGCAGCCAATCGCCGTAGTCTTCGCTGGTTTCCATGCCGTCGGTTGCAACGTCTGCTCTTTTGAATACTTTGAAGATAGTTTTGAAAAAGATTTTGATGTCTAAAAATATGTTTAGCTTTTGAACATATTCTAAATCGTATTTAAAGCGCATATCCCAGTCGATATTATTTCGTCCGTTAACTTGAGCGAGGCCGGTTAACCCCGGGCGGACGTTGTGGCGTTTTTTTATTTCGTCGCTCATAAACACAAGATCCTTTATAAGCTGCGGGCGCGGGCCGATTATGCTCATTTTACCGCGGAAAATGTCCCATATTTCGGGGAGCTCGTCTAAGGATGTTGAGCGGAGGAACTTACCGAACTTTGTCATGCGATATTCATCCGGCAAAAGGTTTCCGTCCTCATCGCGGGCGTTTGTCATCGTTCTGAATTTATGAAGCTTGAAAATTCTATTTTTCTTACCGGGTCTTTTTTGAACAAATATAACAGGTTTTCCGAGTTTTGTTCTGACTAATATTGCAAGTATTAAAAGAACAGGAGAAAGTATAAACAATGCTAAACCGGATAATATAAAGTCATAAAAACGTTTAAAAAACGGTTTATACAATAATATGGAAAGCAAAAGGAATATAACTATCGGTCCGGCTATAATTGTCAGCATTCCATACCAATGACTTAAAAATTCTTGCATATCTAATTTCCTTAAACTAATGAATTATAGGTTTCTGCAACATATCTTACTTCTTCGTCAGTCAATAACGTATGCAACGGCAAAGTGATTTCGTTTTTATACTGATTAAAAGCGTTCGGATAATTAGTAATATCAAAACCATAATTTTTGTATGTCGTAAAAAGGGGTAGTGGTTTATAGTGAACGTTGCATGCTATTCCCTTTTCAGCCATTTTAATTATAGTATTGTTTCTGAATTGTTCATCTGCATTTTTAATGCGCGTCAAATATAAATGCCCGCAACTTATATTAGTATCTTCAAAATGTTGTAACTTATCTATTTTATTCGATAAAAGCTTATCATAAAGGATAATTATTTGCTTACGTCGCTCAAGCAAAGCACTGTAACGCTCCAACTGAACAAGACCTATTGCTGACATGATATCCGTCATATTGCATTTATGGCCTAAATGAACGATATCGTATTCCCACGCGCCTAGCTGAGTTTTTGCAAGAGCGTCTTTATTCTGACCGTGCAATGCCCATAGCATCAAATCCTTATATAGTTTCTCATTATCGAGTCCTGTTTTACTTTTCCACGTTAAGGCGCCGCCCTCGGCAGTAGTAAAGTTTTTGACCGCGTGAAAACTGAAACAAGTAAAGTCGGCCACGTTACCACTCATCAATCCATTCTGCTTTGCGCCAAAACTATGCGCGGCGTCGGCAATAACTACTATTCTGTTGAAAACCTTTTGAATATCATTATTCGGTGAGAATTTTTTGCTATTTTGAACAACTTCAAACATTTTTGCATAATTGCACATTTTACCGGCAACATCAACAGGTATTATCGCTTTCGTTTTCTCGGTAATTAACCCTGCAAGCTTTTCATAATCCATTCCATAGCTGTCTTTTGCAACATCACACAAAACGATTTTTGCACCGACATGCTGAATCACGCTTGCGCTTGCAGTATATGTATAGGCACTGGTAATAACTTCATCACCTTCACCGATACCAAGAGATTTAAGCGTAAGCTCTAATGCCGCGGTAGCTGAATTCATACACACTGCTTTATCGGTACCACAATATTCAGCGATCCGTTTTTCGAATAGCTTCGTCTTAGGACCAGTGGTAATCCAACCGCTGCGGAGGACTTCACTAACGGCCTCTATTTCTTTTTCGGTTATATCAGGCGGTGAAAATTTTATATTCATGTTAGTTTTTTACAATGCCTCACAGTATAATATCTATAAAATTATATCATTTATACTTGCATAAAGCAACTGTTTTTAAAATATGAATGTAAAAGAGGCATAATTGACGCATAAATGACGCGAAAAAAGACTTATAATGACTTATAATGACGCATAAAAAGACTTATAATAACTATTGCGCCTTAAAATATACGCCGCCGGAAGAAGGCATTCCGGCGGCGTATGCTTTAGATATATGCTTTAGAGAGGAGTATTATTGTATTAGGGGAATTTTGAGATCGTTTGTGAGGTTAATAGTAGTATTATTGTATCCGGATAGTTTGCAGTTAGCTTATATGGTTAATCGGAATATTATTGTATCCAGGTAGTTTGCAGATAGCTTATAAGGTTGAAAATCTCTTCAAAAGTCAATAAGCCCTTGCCGATAGCTATCTTGAAGTAGGCGCCGTTAAATGAGTTGAATTCCTCAAGCGTAACATAGTCGCTCCATTCTTCATACGCGTAGAGCCCGAATTCCAGAATATCCGCGTACATTTGCTGTGTGTCGTAGATTTGCCCGTTTGTAAAGTCAAACATATTACAGACGCCCACAATCGAATCAGGGCAAGCTAATAAGCCGTTTGCGATATGGTTAAAATGGTTTTCGGTAGCGACGTCATAGCGTTCGATCAAAATCTTTTCAACCGCATAAGACAATAAAGTTATAACGGTTTTGACCGGTTCACCGCCGGCGTATTTAACGTAAACAAATTCATGCCCGATATAGTTTTGCACATTATCGGCCGAGATTTCCACATATTTATTTAGCGTAACGTCGAATAAACCGTGGCTGTTTGCGATTTTGAGCTCTACTGCGCCCGTAAAGCCGAGCGTAGTGATTCCGACAGTCTCATACATATAAAAAGTGTACGCAATACGGGAAGGAACAAAATTACCCGTTGAATGATCGAATGCGAGTATTACGTCGCCCGGCCGCAGCGTTTCCACCTTCGCCGTCTCTCCGCCCGCGAGCATAATTTCCGTACCCTTCACCACGCAGCTAGTACTTGGTGTTTTTTCCGCCGAAGACGTAATTGAAACATCGCTGGCAGGCATAGAGGTTATATCCGAGTTTGTGCATTTTAGATTTTGATAACCGCTGTCTACCGCACAAGTAACGCTTATAGAAGAACCGTAGGCTACCTGGTGCGTTCCGTTTGAAACAACTGCTCCGTTTACCCGTACAGTTAAAGTTGTTCCCGTCCCTTGAGTTAAAGTTAAAGAATAATATATTACCGACCAGTTTGCGCTCATCACGACTCTGCCGTTATCAGCAGCGGTAAGCCTTGACACCTGGCTGAGAGGGTTATAGGTATTTGAGTTATAACTCCACGATGTAAAGGTATACCCCGTACGCGTCGGTGCGGACGGCAAAGCGACAATTTGAGTGTATCTAACATTTGAAATTTCGTTCGTTTGGCTTCCGCCGTTATTATTAAACGTTATACTATACGTATGCTCACGCCAATTTGCTTCAAACGTGATCAACAGTCCGTCAATATTTGTCAGCTTTTGCAGCGGCATATTTAAATCGGTAAATGTTTCGCTTGTATCTTTTCGAGTCCACGAAACCAAAGTGAATCCTGTACGCGTTATGGGCGGAAAATAGAATATATCCATATAGTCGTGCTTAGACGTACGGTTATCGCTTGAATTTCCGGTTCTTGCGTCAAAATACGTCGTATACTCAAGCTCTCTCCATGCAACCTTTAACGTTATTACTGTTGCGTTTCCGATTGAGGCTATCTGGCTGATCGTTATTGTTGATTCCGGGGCAAACTGAGTTTCCGTCCCGTCTACGCTGCCGTTATTATTAGCGTCATAGTACCAACTATACTTCGGAAACCCTGCCTTTTCAACCTTTTTTAACGTATAGGGTGCGGTGTAACTCAACTCAACGTCCGGGATTTCAGGCAAACCGTCTGAAAGAACAAAATGCAGCGTATATATTTTTTCCTCCCATTTAGGAGAAACGGTTATTGTGCCGCCGTCTGTTGCCGTAAGGTTTTTGACCGTTGCCCCGGCGTCTAGCAAATGCTCGGCGTCATCTGCATCCCTGTATGTCCAGCGGATAAAATCATTGCCTGTTTTTACGCCTGTGGGCATCGTATAATCCTGCCCATACTTAAGCTTAACGTCGCTTATTGCCGTTGCCCCCGTCATATCGAATTTCAGAGTATATTCGATAGGCGCCCATACGTCGTAAAGTTTTATTACCGCTCCGTCGGTTTCTGTAAATTCCTTATATTCCGTATTGGTGAAATAATAAGCGTTGCCTGAATACATTCCCGCATCCTGATTGTTTGTCCAGCCTACAAATTTATATCCGGTCAAAGCGTTTGATTGCGAAATATCCTTAAGAACCTTACATGTTTCATACGTCCATTGCTCGCTATAGACCGCGCCCTCTCCCGCGCGGACGTTATATTCAACGGTATAGCCAATAGGCGCCCACTGCGCATAAACGTGAATACCGTTTTGCGAAACAGCGCGGACTAAAGCGTTGTCTACGGCCTCGCCGTTTGAATCCCGCCAGCCGGTATTGATATATCCCGTTGCAATCAAGGTTATCAAAGAATATGCGGAAGTGATTTTTGCAAACGACAGCTCGGTAGATTTTGTGCTGTGGTAAACGATATAGACTTCCTCTGCGCCCTGCGAATACGGGATAAGGCCGCCGGAGTGCTGCTCCCATTTCTCATCCCGGAAATAATCGCCGTAAAGACTTTCTTTAACACGGTAGCAATATGAATCTGAAATATTTTCCGGCAGCATAACTGTGTCCGCGGTCAAAACGACGGTTTTCAAACCCGAAAGCAAATTAAGCTCTCTAAGATCCAAAACGCTTTCATCAAGGTAAACTGTGTTAATAAGCGCTAATTCTTGTTTGGACAAAAGCGTTTTTGACTCTTGACTCAATATGGCGTCCGCAAGGTTTTCTTCGTTTAAGGAGATGTTGAAGCTTATAGTCGATTTATGAAGCTGCGCGTGAGAATCGCTTTCGACCTCTAAGGTCATTTTCCCGCTTCCAAGCCCTGTGACGGTGAGCAGCACTTTATCTTTATCGAAAGAAAAATCGAATACGTCTTTTTGCGCTCCGGCAGTGTCGGCCGTTTCTATAGTACAATATTGCTCAATGTTTAAGCCCCGCGGTTTAGTAATGACGGTTATGGCGTAAGTGTTGCCCATAACAAGGTTCTGTACGCCGCTTATAAGCTCTCCGTCGGGAGCTATAAGCCCCAACACCGCATCAAGAGTTTGTATAATATTGAGCTTTATAACTTTTGATGCGTTTGTATTCCTTTCCGAAACCGTTATAAAAACGTCTTCGCCTGGAACCTCGCTTACGGTTATGATCCCCTCGGCAGATACGCTTACAAATTCGCTTGAAGAAACGTAGTCAAAGCGGGATTTTACTACAGAGCCGTCGGTGCCGACAAGATACGGCAGAAGATAATTTTCATCACCCGTATAAAAATTGACTTCGTCGCTGATTACTATCTCATATTGCGAGGTATTAGAGGGCAGCTCGGGCTCGTATGAATTTAACATCAAAAATCCCGTTACAATGCCCGCACCCAGCGCGGCGGTAAATAAAAATGATAAAATAACAACTAATCTTCTCATTAATTTTCACCTGCCGTTATAAGAGTCAGGCTCTGCCCGTCTATGCGCCAAAACTGATTGTTGAAATCAAGCTCATTAAAAATCTTTGCGGCGGTGAAAACCTTATCGGCCGTTGAAAATTCGATGCCGGACATTTTATCGCACGTAAAGACTCCGCCTGGAATTATCGCAACGGCATTCTGGGTTTTTCCGCCCTCTGTATCATTGAAACGGACTGCGCTTATGCCGAAGTTTTCGGCCTCGCCCTTTAAAATTTTGAGCTGGTCTGTGCATCTGATACTTGAATACTGCGCCGCAACTACCGTATTTTTCAAAACGCCGTAATTATATACGCACGCGCTGCCGTAAAATAATTCATTTTCTTCTTTTGCCGTAAGATCCGCTAAGACTCCGCCCTCGATTAAAACGTTTGAAATGGTTCCTCTGTTTATAGTCACAAACGGCGAAAACATTCCCGCGCTGCTAAGCTCTATAAAATTAAAGGACATCTTGCAGTTTTTGATAGTCCCGTCGTTTATTTTCGCAATGCCGCCGAAAGAAGTGCCGTCAACCGCGATATTGTCAAAGCTGAAGTGGACGTTTTTTACAATCGCGCCGGGCGCCAGATACGAAAAAAACGAGGTGGCGGAGGTTGCCTGCGCGTAATTAAAACGGACGGTGTGGCCGTTGCCGTCAAACGTACCTTTAAAGGGGTATTTACCCTCTCCTATATGAAAATCGGGGGAATTTATAAAAATATCGCTGTCCAAAATTATTTCATTATTATGCGCTGCCGCTCCTAACTCAAGAATTTGCGCCGCCGCCGATATATGTACGGTATTTTTTTTGTCGATCAAAAAATTACCGTCCCGGCGCGCGTTAAAAATAAAGCCGTACGCCGCCGCGGCAACGCACAGAAAAATAGCGATAACGGAAAAAACCCGGAGCGTTTTATCTTTTTGCTTGTTATTTGCCATTACGATATCCTCTTTAGTAAAAAACTATTGTAAAAACGGTAAATTGATGTTGAATCCTGTGAAATATAGCAGCAGGTTTACGGCGGCAAAGGCCGCAATAGGAAGAAGGCCGCAAAGCAAAGTGATCATATTGGCTCTGAAAAGCTTATTGCCCGTTTTAAGCAGAAAATAGCTTACCGTGTTCAATAAGTAAACATAGGCCACAACTGCGAAAAAAGCGGGCTTAACGAAACCGGCAACGCGGCTGCTTATCAAAGAGACGTCATAACCGCTTACCGCAATCGATTCTACGACGGGCGGGAGCGCAAGCAGCAGCGCGGCTATTATACTGAACACAAAAGCCCATATCGCAAACGGCTTTATTGAGCGGCGTCTTTTCATCCGCCCTCTTTTGACGGTTCCGAAAACCTGTATCGTTCCCTCGACTATCCTCGTCTTTTCATCAGGGTCCGAAACGCTCATAAAGGAATCGGAGGACGAATTTTTTAAAACGTGCATTTTATCAGTTTCCGACAGCGTTTTAAAGCAGCCGTATGCAAAATTATACCTAAAAGCCGAAAACCTTTCGCTGATTTGCGCCTGAAAACCGAGATTGTCGAGATAGTCTTTAATGTCTGCGTGCGCGTTTATTGTTTCCTGCGGTAAAAGCCTGAAAAAATCAATATACTTTTTATTGACGGGATTATCGTTTTTGACGTTTTCCTTAACAAACTCAAGCTTTAAAAGTTTAGAAGTGAGCGCGTCCGTCATACTTTCGTAAGGGCTGCGGTTCATCCTTCTGCTTTTGACAAGGTCGTCTACCTCCAATATCTCTTCCATAGAAAGCCCGTCGATCAGAGAGTTTATCCACAGCTCGCCGGATTTATTATTAAACAGAAAATCAAACTGCGTATCTAAGCTTAAAAGGGGTATTTCATCGGAAATTTCAAGCATCTTATTTCTTAAGCCCAATAAAAAGTCAAACTGGTCGGCTTTCTTCAACCCTGATTTTTCAAAAAACCTTTTCAGTCCGTTTATACGGATCTTACAGCATTCTTGGGCCGCGCCATCGGCATACGCCGACATCATAAGTATCGCCGCTGATAAGCTTTTGGTTTCCGCCCCGCTGATTTTTAGTATCTCGTCAAAAACCGCCTCGCCCCCGCTGATCTGCTCCCGTGGGATTATGCGGTAGCAATTTTCGATCCCGAAAATATTGGCCGCCTTAGCGATAATCCCCGCGTTCTCCTGAACGGCAAACCTGCTGTTTTTGCACGCGGCCGCTAAAACCTCGCAAACAAAGCCGAAAGCGCGGGACCTTGATTGAAAATCATCCGTTATAAAACCGCAAACTTTTTCTAGCCTGTCGCCTGTTTTATCCTTTGCGGTCATATTTATCAATAAGCGGCGTTCAGTTTCGCTTAAAGAATTAAAGCTGAGCGCAAAGCAATCCAGCAGCGGCTCTTCACAAAGCTGGGCGATATCGGGATGTTTTTGGCATTCATCCGCTATCATTTTGCGTTCGGCTGCCGTTATGAGGGAGCGGTTATCAGGTGCTAAAAGAATTTCTACCGCGCTTAAAACGGCGTGCTTTTGCTGCTCGCTGCCGGACGAGCCCATTTTAAGTATTTCCTTAGCGGAGGGAACGTCGCGCTTCATTTCAAAAGAATATAAGGCGCACAGCTTATCGAGCATTGAGCAGTCAACTTGCCCAAAAGCGTTGAACGCGGGAGCGATAGCGCGGGCAAACCCGGATGCGCGCGTCTGATGCGAAATATCCAGTTCATGGACAGTTTTGGCCGCGACGCTTAACTCCTGCGTGTAATTATCCCTATCCGTTTTAGTGTCGAAAACATAATATTGCGCGGCATAAGCGTTGAAATCAAAATTTTTGATTTCAGGCAGCCATATCCTGACCGACGCAGTTTCAGTCTTTCCCGCATCATTGATAAAAGGCAAAAAGCTTTCAAAAATATTTGACGTGCCTATACAAAAGCCTGTCTTTTTCATAAATTGCGGCGGGAGCAGCAAGCTAAGCACCTTAATATAGTTGACGGCCTCCTCATGAGAGCCTGCAATAATGATGACGGGCTTGCTTTTATCGCCGCGTATGATGATATCAAAAAGCTTATGGAATACCGGCTTCAAAATTTGTGCGAGGGAAAAATCGTCCTGCATGCGCCCAAGCGGAGGAAACGCGCCGCTTATCAATGTACTTTCAGCTGAAAGGGCATCGTTTGAGGCCTCTTTTTCAAGCTTATCGATATATCTTGCAGGCGCTTGCATATCTGCCGACTCATATGCGCCGCTAAGCCCCTTTGCATAAAACCCCGTGCTGCTGTTAGAGGACTGCAAAAATACAAACCTGTTCTGCTCCAAAGGGGCGTACAGGAATGCGTTTACTCCGGCTTTAACTCTTATACCCTCAAATATATCCTTATAAAAGCCGTAGTTTTCTTCGTCTTTTTTCAGGCTTAATTTAAAAATATATCCTTTAGCGGTATGAAAATACTGATATTGTATCAACTTTTCAGCCTCCTATTGTCTGCTATCGGTTAAAGCCGACGCATAAATTACTAGGAAAGAGGGCGCGTCGGGAGTGCTTACAACAGTTGGTTTGACGCCGACCGAGCGTATATTTAATACGTTAAAGAGGCGGCAAATCCAAGCGTAGCGGCAATCCGATGATGCATTCTTTTCTAGTTTTGACAGTTCTTTTCCAGTTACTTAATAACTCCGAATTGTTTCAGCATCCACACAAACGGGAGTTCCATCCTTTTTGAGGAACAGTCAAACTTTACTTTTCCCGGAGTGTTGATATCCTCGAGTTCGTTATGAATACTGTCGATGAAATTAAAAGAGGATACGCAGAAATATTTAACGTTTTCAAAGCTCCCGTCGATATCGGGCAGCAGCGACATCTGTTTTAAATAAGAACGTATCTCCTCGCTCGAGATATCGATATCCTTTTCTAAAAGCGTTCCGGAATACCCCCGCCCGCTTTCAAAATAATCGCTGCGCAGGCACTGGCAGTTAGAGTCAAATTCCTTTTCCAGCATATCCATTTTAGTCACAATAACGGCTACGGGGCAGTTTTTATTCAGATTAGCCATATTGAGCATTGAAGCTACGCTGCTGTTTCCGCTGACGTCTTTTTTGCCGTTTATTATGCAAAATACGCCTATGACCTCGTCACCTGCTATATTTGAGACCTGCTTTGAATGCTGCGCGTCCTCGCCCGCTATATCGTAAAACGAAACGTACGACCGCCGCCCTTGCGCGCTGACTTCGGCAATAAACGGAAGCGACGTGATTTCGCCGGTTTCGGTGGGCTCAGGGTATCTTGGCGGGTCAAGATTTATCGCGCGCTGAGTGTAGTGTGGATGCTCGTCCGTCCAGTTTTCATCCGACAGCTCGTAGCCGTCCCCGCCGGATTTTTTTATCAGCGATACGGACGCGGGACTGACTGTAACGCCGAATTTATTGAGGCTGTTGCTCGTCATCGTCATCGGCATACTGATCTTATCGTCTCCGCTAATACCAAAAAAGCGCGAAATATATGTAGTCTTTCCGGCGCGTTTTGAGCCGGCAAACGCTATTTTATAGCCGTTATGCTCCATAAACGCAGGCGGCAAAAGCCTTGTATATGAGGGCTTGAACATTGACGCATTATCGGGATTAAGGTCGCCCGAGCAATATAGACACTTTTTCAGCTTTGTTTTATGGCGCATATAAACGGTCGGAAAAGCGTCGCTTTTTGCTCCCGCCGGAACGCTGCAGGCGGTACCGCCCTTTTTATACGCCTTATCCTTAGTAAGGTCGCGGTCTATCTTTTTATGACAAAACGGACACGAATAACCGGGCTTATGATAGTACTCCTTTTTTTCTATCGGCAACGAATTGTTTTGGGCGCAGTCTAAAAGATAGTATTTTGAAACTGAATTATCGGCAATGGCAAGAGAAAAAATGTTGCCGCGCTTTGCCGCCTCGCCCGGCAGTTTTACAGTCTTTTTGAAAACGGGGCCGCCGGAAAAATCCAGCTCGAACGATGAAACCACGTTTACGCCCATATCGTTTTTCAGGCACGGCAGACGGTCCTTATTATAAACAAGAGCTACGGATACCCCAACGGGCTTTCCCTTGCATACAAATTTCATAGTAGCTTTATCGCCGCTTGTTTCAAGCGTATATTCGATTTTTTTACGGAAAGTAAAGTTCATCGAAAAGAAAAACTTAGCCACCATCTTATTGTTTTTGAGCATTTCAATAACGCCTATGCCCGAATGGTCCTCCGAGTTGTTGTTTTCGATAGTTATCCTGCAACCGGCCTGATAAAACTGCTCAAAGGTCGCGCCGGTTTTGATTTCGGCAGACTCGTAATTCTTGCTGTTTTCGTCCAACAGCGGCGCGCACAAAATGCCCTTGATGTCGAAAACCACTTTGACGGCGTCGTATTCAAGCTTTGAAAGCGCTTTTTTGACAGCCGCGGGATCGGAATTATCCTGAATACTTCTTAAAACGTCCTCCTGCCGCCCAAGCCACTCCTGCGGAACGGCAAACACGGTGTAGGGAATGTCCTGATTTGTATAATCCCGTTCAAAATAAATGCCCGGCAGCTTTATATTGGCGCTGTCTGAAAAAACCTTTTCGATCTGATACTCGAAAAAATACTCGGCTGTACTTGAATAATTACGCTGTGTATCGGCCATTGCTTACTCCTTTATTCTGCTGAATAAACTTCAGTAGTGTTTTTTCGTTGTTTCATTAAAATTTTCTATATACGCCGTATCTGGAATACCGACTCCTAAAACGATATTGCCTATATGAAATTCCTGCATTTTCCTCTCCTGCTTTAAATAAGACTCATATAAAGCTTTATAATCCGGATCCATAAATAAAATCCTTTGATTATCGCTGCCCTTAAGGTTTCCAAGCCCCGCGTCTAATGAGCGCACATATGGACCGTCTATGAGTACGGCTATATTATTTAAAACATAATCTATGGCCGGGTTATTCTTAAAGCGCAGTTCCTCCAGCGTATGACCCGTATAAATAAGGATATCCTTAACGCCTTTTTCATTAAGATACCCGACCGCTTTTTCAAGCTCTTGCGGCTGATCGAAAGGCTCGCCTCCGGAAAACGTTACTCCGTCCGATAAGCGGAGGTCGTATTGTGAAAGAAACCGAACTATTTCCAGCTCGTTTAACGGGCTAGGAGCGCGCAGCCTCTCTGAAACGCAGCCCTCGCAGCATTTGCCGCAGCCGTTCACCCAAATTACTAAACGCTTACCCGGCCCGAGCGTTTCTATGCCCGCCATCGCTCTTTCTATCTGCATCAGCCTCTTTTCACCTGATAATGAACCTGAGTTTTCGAGTTTTCCCTGCCCACGGCCTCTTTATCGTATGACGCGACGGAGCCGGATTGTTTGACTTTCAGGAGCGGAATGCTGGTTGCCCAATGCGCGCGCTCCTGCTCGCTTGCAGACGCTACAAGAGAATCGAAAAGCTTTTCACCCTCTTCGTTGAGCGTGAAGCTTCCGTTTTGCCGGATATATTCGTCGCTTTTTTCCGTATCGGAGTCCACAGCTTCCGTAACGTTGATTTCAACGCCTGTTTTTTCCATATATTTCGTATAGAACTCGTCGATCTCGCCGTCTTTTTCGATCTTTTGGGCAACCTCCCTGACGCGGCTTATTGCGGTTATATTGCCGTTTTGCCTCTCTACCCCGATAATGCGCCGCCTTAAATTACCGTCGGACGCTATGACCTGCCAGACCACGCCGTCGCAGCCGGGCCTGACGTATATCGCCTCGCATGCAAGCGCGTCCTGAACGCCGGTACGGCCGCCCATATCGCAATGCAGCATCCTATAGCCCATTTCCTCCATAGTCTCTAAGGCCGCTAAAAAAGTCAGCTTTGTCTGGGACGCCGCCTGTATAATGTCCTGTTTTAAAAGCAGGGAATTGAGCCTGCGTTTTTGAGCGTTATAATCCTTATAATCAAAAGCCTCTATCTCGTGCGCCGCCATACCCCGGCTTGTAAGCTCTTCGACCTTTGAGCGGTAGTCGGCATAATTGACGCTTTGCAATTTGTCGTCGCGCTTGTAAACTGCGCTTTCCTCTAACAACTCTTTTAAGGACTCTAAAGTCTTATCGTCCGACGCGGTGCCGATAAGAATATTCTGAACTAAGCTGTAAACCCGGCGGACCTTTTCGTGACTGCACGTAGAAAAGTCTGCGGCGCCAAGCTCGGAATAAACTTGCAAAACCTTATTTGAAGCGTCCACTATCTCGCGCCTGTATGATGCGGCCTCGTAGGACTGCTCTATACTGTACTCGCGCAATCTTACGCAAGACTTGATCAAACCGTTTATCAATGCGATCTTATCGCTTCTCTCTCCCGTTCTTTTTGAAAACTCAATATCGCTTATTTGGGCTAAGTTTTGCTGAACCGCCGTCATTAAGACGTTGACGTCGCTCAAAGAGGTTATGCGGGCGCTGTGAATCTCTTTTATAGTATTTTGCGCAATCGAGCCGCTAAGCCCGTCCGCCCCGACCTTTTTCAGCTCTTTTTCGATCATCCTCACTTCGTTAAGCGCGCGGCTTAGCTTTTCTACTTCCGCTTTAAGCGCATTCAATTCATCGACCGGTAAATGCGGGCTTACAAGACAAGTATTGATTTTTTTGACGGAGCTTATTTGCGCCAAATACTGCGAAGTGCTTGATCTGCCCGAAAAACTCCTTTCCAGCTTTTCTATTTCCTGCAGCTTTGATTTGTAGTCGGATTCCGTAGAACTTATGCAGCTTGCGATCTTATTCTTTAAAAGCTGAAGCCTTTCCTGATAAGGGGTGATGTCGAAATCTTTTAAAGCCGACAGCTGCGCCGACAGATCAGTCGAGGACGAAACTTCGCCGTACAGGCTTTTTGCGCTGTTGTAGGACTGACTAAGCGTGTACTTTGCGCTTGTTAGATCCTGGCGAAGACGCTCTCCCGCCGCAACACGCTCTCTTTCAAGCCTTTCTCTTTCAAGCCTTTCCGCCTCCCGCCTTTGCGCCTCATAATTTGTGACGGAATTTCTTATTATACTGCGCTCATTCTCATTCAGGTAGCCGTACCTGTCGGCGATCCTGAAAATCTCAGAGCCGTTTAACGTGCCTATGATATAACCGCCGGACGTCCGCACGCTGACGTTGCTGTTGTATCTTCTAGCCTCATTTTCCACATATTTATCGATAGAACTCATTAATTACGCCGCCTTTTATAGTGAAACTAATTGTAATTTGTTTCACTATATTTATGTTTTAATATTGCCAATTAAGAAACGCTGCTAGGTGAGTATAAAGTCCTTGTATTGCTCCTCGTATTTTGAATACAGCTCGCTAAGGCTGACTTTTGGAACAGTTTTTATTTTAGCTTTAAAAAACGCATTTATTATTTTATCTTCTTTAAAGTGTCCGCAAACTGTGAATACGTCGCCGTTCATTTTCTGACTGATATATTCGCGCGCGGTCAGCTCGCTTTTTTTGAACGAAAATACAGGGTCGGGAAATAGGGCGAAATATTTTTCTAAATTCTGATTTAGACCCGCATCCGCTATTAATTCGGTAAGGTTTACGATCCGGGGCTTATTTTCACAAATAAAGTTCGATAGTATTTCCCTCTCAAATATGCTTTTTGTCAGCCATGCGGCGCTTTTTGCCGCATATAGAACGTCATCTGAAACCTGTCCGAATAATGCCGCGCATAAAGCTCTCACATTTTCCTCGATCTCAAGGGAATAATTGTTTTTTGTAAATCTTAAAGAGCCTATTTTGACCTCTGCAGGCTTAAACACCCTGACATATTCGCGTAAAAGCGTAACAAAGCAGTCGTACTCGGACGCGTATGCGGATGAGGAAGAAAGGTTTAAAGACGAATACATACTCTCATCTTCGGTTAAACCGTTCCTTTCACTTTTTACAAATTTGTCGCTTTCGCCGCGAACAAATACTCCGTGCGCCGTAACGGTATAGGTTTGTAAAAACCTGACCATATCTTTCATTCTTGAAAGCTCGGAGGGCTTTTGCATATCGGCTATAAACTGCGTAATTGTTCCCAGATGAGTCGGAAAATAATTATTATGCTTATCTATATGTACTATAAGGCCCCGCTCCTTAGCTAAGGCCTGCGTCATATCTTCAAACAAGGACTCTTCGCCCTCACATCCCAGAAAATGCAGGACCTCCTCTTTATGCGCCCAAAAAAATAATCTGAACTGCTCTCCCTCGTTTGCGGTTTTGCAATACCGGACCATAAAATCCTCTTTATCCTTGAACTTAGCGGGCAAAGGGTCTAACGACATTTTTTTGTCGCACCAATAAAATCCGCGCGGCGGCTCATAGCGGAAAACGACGTCGTAAAACAGGTAAAAAAACTTTTTAGACGTGTCGTAGGACTCGTTCAATAAAATGCCGTCTACCTCGCTTTTAAGGATCTTTCTTTGGGAGCTGCAGACAAGCAGCCAGATAAATTCGTCTTTGAGCTCCGCCCCGCTTTTAAAGACCGACTTCGTCTCCCAAAATGTGAAGATATCACGCAATGCGTTTTTAAGCGGCTGGGCGTTGTTCGACGAGCGGAACGCCGCGTTATCCGAAAAAACCTTCCCTCCGATAACGAATTTTTGAAATAAGTTTTTATCAATGCTAAGTATTTCAGATTCAGCGGATTCTTTGGCTTTATTCTGCGCGCCAACCCCTTTAAAATTATATTTTTCCGTCGTTTTTCTGACGGATAACCCTTCTGCCGGGCTTTCTTTATTTAGAGGCTCCGTGCTTTTTGCCGCCGCAATAGTATCGGGCAAAGAAACCGGCGCAACGAAAACATCCGCTTTTTGAATATCGGAAAACAGCCCGGAATTTTGTTTTGGCTTATCCTCACCGGCAGAAATGCCCCAATTCTTTCTTTTTTCTTCATCGGAATATTTTATGACTACGCCCGCAGGCTTTTCAGAGCCGGTTTCCTGCGCGAAAACTGCGGAAAAGCTTTGCACTAAACTGCAAAGATTGTTTTTTCTGCTGCACGCCCCGGGGCAGGCATATTCCTTTGAGGCCTGCCCGCAAACGCCTTCGGGCAGCTGAACGCTTGCCTTATATTTGCATCTTACAATGTAGCTCATCTAAGTTCACCGCCCGCATACGTTACCGAGCCCTGAACGAGGCCCCGAACTATTTCAAGCAGCGTCATCTGTTGCACGCGCTCTGCCATTTTAAAATAGACGATTTCCACTTTGCTAAGGCCGTTCAAGAGTTTTTTAAAATAGCCGCAATCGCCGGCCTCGGCGCGCCGGTTGCTTTTTTGCAGCCACTGGAAAAAAACGCAAAGATTAGAATTGCTTTCGGCCGCAGTTTTTTTTGCCCAAAAGCCTGTCGGAGATTTTGAGGATTTTAAGGGATATATCCTGTCGTAAACGCGTTCTGCGCATTTGGAAATAAAAATATATTTAGCGGCGTCGGATACGTCGCTGATATGGCTGTAAACGTTTTCTCCGTAAAATAAGGATAGAATGTCCTCGCCGTGATAAAGAGAAACCTTTTTCACGCACTCTAAACACAGCTGCCCGGACAACTCGTCTTCTCCGGACAGTTTGAGTTTTTGCGCGTAATCAAGAGCCTCTTTTATTTGTTGGCCGAACACCTCATCCATTTACAATATGCTCCAGCGTATATCTTCTGCGGAAAGTATATTCTCTTTGCAGGAGCAAGCCAGCGTTTTGCCCGCAAGATCGGACTTGCGTTTGCCGCCCACTCCGCGCACATAATCAGACAAAAAGGCCGAAAGACTGCCCGTAAACAACTTGCCCGTATTTTTTATGATGCCTCTGGCGCCCAGCGCTCTTACCCTGCAGTCCTGACAAAATTTCGCTATCGCCGCCTTAACCTCTGATGAGCATTCGATTTTATTCACGTTCATGGTTTCGGTAGTGGATTTGATAACGTCGGAAATTTTGGAGTTTACAATTTTAGGCACCGCTTCTTTACCTATGTAGTTATAATAAACTATGGAGTCCTCGATACGGCCGTAAAGCTCCGGCCTTTCAAGCTTACAATGGAAATAAGATTTGACGTTATATCTTAAATGCTCGCGCACCTGCGCGTAGATATCGGCCTCGTCCTCTTCAGTGAGCTTCTCCCCTTTTTGGCTTTCAAGCTCTATGACGCGCTCCATGGTCATCTCGCCCTCGGGTTTAGCGTCGCCGTTCATGCGCTTATCTATCTCTTCCTTTGTCATACCGTCATACGATAAAACGCCCGCGTTTGACGTGATAACGATGATGCAGTCGGTAAAACGCACCGTGTCGCCCCTGCCGTCGGTAAGACGCCCGTCTCCAAGGATTTGAAGGAACTTGTCCAAAATAGAATTATGGGCTTTTTCCACCTCGTCGAATAAAACCAGCGAAAACGGCTCTTTTTTGATAGCGTTAGTCAGCTTTCCGCCTTCCTCGTAGCCTATATATCCCGGAGGCGCGCCGAATAATTTTTGATCGGACTCCTCGTGCTTATACTCAGACATATCAAAGCGGACTATCCTGTCCTCGCTGCCGAAAATACATTCCGCGATCTGCTTGCACAGCTCGGTTTTACCGGTTCCGGTAGGGCCTGCAAGAAACAGCACCACGCGCGGAGCGTTCGGATTTTCGGCGCGGTCTAAGCCCACCGCGGCGCGCGTTAAAATAGACTGCGCCGCGTCTAAGGCAAAATCCTGCCCCTGAATTTTTTTGCGGACGGTGTTTTTGATATTGAGCATATCCTTGATGCGTTCCTCATCGTCCCAAGGGTTTGTAAGGTCGCCCGCCTGGAATTTTGAAATGGAAAACCCTATTTTAGCCGGATCGTTGATCTGGTTTGCGGCGGCGTATACGCGGTATTTTCTGAGCATATTCATACTGAAATCGTTCGTGTAGGCCAAAAACTTTTTTTGCACGGGGTTACGTTTATTATTGGGGTCCTTTTCTTTTGCAGCGGCGTCGATATCGCGGTAGCGGCGCAAAAATTCGGAGTTGAAGCATTGTGAGTCCTCAAGCATTTCGCCGAAAAAGTCAAGCTTGTTTTCTTCGGAGGGCTTAGAAACGGTTATAAGCTTTATCGCAGGGTTGGCCGCTTCGTCGGTAAACCACATAGGCAGGTCTTTTATCTGATTGGCAAGAATGATCAGTTTATTTTTCTGAAAATGCGCTCCGGCGTCGTCGTTGTCCGAGTCCAGGCTTTGGGCAAGGTTAAGAAGCTGCCTGAAAATCATCAGCTCGTCGGAATTGAGGCCGCCGGAGGAACCGTCGCGCGAGAGCAGTCTTGAAGTCATTTTGATAACGATCAGATACCCGTTCGCATCGTCGGGGTTATGGAAAAACAATTTATTGAACGCCTCTAAAACTTTGGGCGGCATTATATCGAACAACGGATTGATACGCCCGTTCTTTTCGGTCAGGGCATAATGTATGCGCGAAAAGTCTAAGGACGTGCCTGATGACTTATGGTCGATCATAAGCTTAGAGATATCGTCGTCGTGAAGGATGTCCCAAAACCGCTGCGACAGCTGCGAGGAATGATATTTTATAACCGATTTTGGCTCGCCCTCGTCGCCGTCCTCACTCTCGGACTGCTCTACGGAACAGTCCTCATCGCAGATTTTAAAGCGTTTATCTTCCGACTCGGTAGGATCGTAAACAATAACGCGTTTTCTGTATTCTTTATCGGCGTGATGAGTGTAGACCTTGTCGAAATACTCATACAGCTTACAATATTTGATCTGGCCGTCCTCGTCTTCAAACGGCTGATCGTCATCGATATGCCCTTCAAAAATAAAAGAATCGTAGATCGGAAAAAAAGTTTCCAAATCCTTTTGCCACTTCATCTTTTTGCTCTCAGTCATCAATCCTTTAAGCCTCCTAAAGTTTTTTAAAATTATATAGAATGCTGAAATCGAAAGTTTCCTAAACTTACAAGAGTGATTAAGTCTTTATCGAAATCGGCAGGAACTTGTTCACATACTTATTTAAACGTCAGCATTCAGAGTCTTTTGTTATATAGCCCGAACAAAAACCGTTTTTGACTATGCCGTGCCGCATATGCCAGCCTTGCCCGCAATGCCGGTTGACTACATAGCCGAACATTTCTTCCAGTTTTTTATCGTTCAAATGTTTACCGGTGTAGCGGCATCTGATCTGTCCGTTTGTTGAAGAATACGCATAAGCGGATAAATACCGCCTCAGCTCGTCCGCGCTCGAAAATGTCAGCTTGTTTTTATTGAAAAAATTAACAGATTCATCATTGCAGCCAAAGTCGCGCGAAACAGTCTGGACTTTACTGATGACGTTTGAAGAGGCTAAAAAAAGATCGTAACGGACCATCTGAAAATCTTTGCTTTTCATTCCGTCCGTCACGTCAACATACGCCCTCACGCCGTCGGCCTCAACAACGTTGATAGCGTGCGGGGTTTTTGAATCGATCGATTCGCTCTCAACAAAAGCGCATTGGACGCCGAATTTGTTGCAGAGTATCTTATATGCTTTTGCTATCCCCTCGCAAACGCCCTTTGAATTGACAAAAACTCCATAAGCCGTAAAATTCAGGCTTTCGGACTGAAAAAACCTTATCATCTCGGCATCGGCTTTTGCATCGTTTGAGCTTTTCAAATTGCTTATTCTGATAAATGAGTTGAGCGCGCCGTAGTCATATTCAACAGACGAGGCAAGCTCGTCGTAGATAGTTTTGCATACATAATAGTCGGAGGCCTTAGACGATATTTTACGGTCGAGCTTACTCACTATTGCGTCAAGCTTGTTTTTATATCGCGCCTGATCGGTTTCGATATAAGGAAAGGAGAATACGGTACTGCCGCCTAAAGCTCTGTAAGAACAAAATACACCCGGAAAATTAATTAATTCCGGATGATCCGCCTTTACCGCTTTTAAAATATTGCTCGCCGCCTGCACATCGGAAAAAACTGTGCATTGTTTTTCGCCGCGCATTAAAGCGTAATATATGTTATTGTAGGAGTTCTGTTCCTGAATGCTTAAATTATCGTAATAATAATTATTCAACATGAAACTCTCCCCCTATTTAAATTTTTCAAAAATTTGCTAAAAGTGAAATAAAATACTAAAGCGGAAATTTAAATGAAAAAATATGCTGTGTTCTTTATTATTATACTAATTTCGACAGGGTAAGTCAATATATTTGGGTAAACTTCAATTGAATTGAAGTTTAATAAAGGTTTTTTGATCGTTTTCCGGCAAAAAAATAACCACCCGCTGCGTTTAAACGGATGGTTATTGTTATCTTTTTAATATAAGCCAATTTTAAGAAAAACGCTGGCTAGATCGTTTCCTTAAAATGAAGTCGCCGAATATCACGTTACAATGTTTTTGAGATTTCTTTTTTGAGCCGGAAGATTATCTTCTTTTCTAAGCGCGATATATATGATTGCGAAATGCCGAGAATATCGGCGACCTCTTTTTGAGTTTTTTCATCCTTGCCCATTAGCCCGAAACGCATCTGCATTATTTCTTTTTCGCGTTTATTCAGCTTTGCGATAGCGTTCCACAGTAGCTGCCGCTCCACCGTGTTTTCAAGGTTGCGGCTGACTAAATCGGGGTCGGTGCCTAAAATGTCGGACATTAAAAGCTCGTTACCCTCCCAGTCCACGTTGAGCGGTTCATCAAGCGATACCTCGCTTTTGAGCCGGATTATGCGCCTTAAATACATTAGTATCTCATTTTCGATACAGCGTGAGGCATAGGTGGCAAGCTTGATATTTTTGAACGTATCAAACGAATTGACAGCCTTTATAAGCCCGATAGTGCCCACTGAAATCAAATCCTCGATATCTACGCCGGTGTTATCGAATTTGCGCGCTAAATACACTACAAGCCTTAAATTGCGCTCGATCAAAGTCGCTTTGACCGATTCATCCTTTTCCCCTAATCGCTTAAGTATCTCCGCCTCCTCTTCCGGCGAAAGCGGCAGAGGCAGTGCGTCGTTACCCGTTATGTAATAGAGGATATTTTCTTTTTGCTCACCGAATATTTTATCTAGAAGTTTATTTAAAAGTTTTTTTATCAGCATAATTTTTACCTCGTTATAAATAAATTATCAGGGGCGGCTTTTTATACTCACTTAACTTCAAAAGTGCTGCACTCTTTTGAAGCGGCTTGTTTTTAATGTTAGCCGGGCACCATTACCGCTTAATCATAATTGACTAAATAAAGGGTATTCATACCGCAGGATAAATCCTGCACCTCGCGCCTTTAGCGCGCCTTTTTACGCTAAAGCGCGGGGTATGCACCTTTGTCGGTGGCGCAAAAATGCCCTTGCAAGCAAGCATTTTTGCTTCTGAAATCAGGATAGGCTTTTAATGATCGACGGATGCAGGATAATGTCGTAATCTACCGCATCGGAAAATTTAGAAAAAGACAAGCCGATCATTACATCTTTTATTCTATGCTCGGCTTTGCCTGAATATAATCTTATTTCGTCAGGTTTTAAGACAAGCATTTTCACGCTCTTATGCCCCACCGCCGAATACTCGATATAGTGCGCGCTCTTATCCAGCGTTTCAGCCTTTTTTTCAAGCACCAGCTTCAGTCTTTCCGTGTCCAGAACCGAAAGAGCGGCTTTAGCGCCCAGCACCACTACAGGTAATCCGCTTTTAAAATCGTACAAACGGTTGCCGGTATCCAAAAATCCGGTCCCTTTTACGGTTTTTGAAAAAATGTCTATCTCAACAACCGCGGTATAGACGTTCGCATCCCTGATCCTTTTTATCCCTCCCGCGGCCTTGCGGATCACAACATAGAGCAAAAAAACCATACCGATGATTGCCCCTAACGGAATATCGCTCAAAGGAAGCCGCAGAGCTTTATCAACGTCTGAATGTATCATAAGCCCCGCGCAAAACATCGCCCCGCCGAACAAAAACGTGGTGAGTAAAAACACCGCTCCGCCCTTTATTATACTGCCTTTCTTAAAAAACAGCATGAAAGACATTAGTATGCAGAGAAGCAGCTTGATAAGCACCAACAGCGCGTTATGAAGCTCAAGAAACGGATATATCACGGCAACGGCAGTTCCGGCACAAGACGCGGCCCCAATACGCAATAATGACTTTTTTATCGACAAAATCCTGTATGAAAGTACGCTTATAAGCGCCGTTACAAAAAAATTATCTATTATAACTGCTTCAATGTATACCGTCATACATACACAATAACATAAATAAATTGTTCGTTTTTTAAATCTAATGTCTAAAAATATATATTCCTTGAGTTTTTAATGTTTACAAAATATTTGCATAATTGTTTTAAAATTATTTACAAGTATTTACAAAAATTTAAAAAACTAATATTCATCCTGCATTGTGCGATTGACAAAACTTCTTGTTTGTTATATAATCCATATTGTTTGCGGGTGTAGCTCAATGGTAGAGTTCCAGCTTCCCAAGCTGGCTGCGTGGGTCCGATTCCCATCACCCGCTCCAAAATAATTTAAGAATAACTTATGGAGCGGATTCCTCAACATCCCGCTCCAAAACAACGTTTTGCGGGATTCCTCAACATCCCACTCCACTATTTTTAAAAAAAGAGCCGTTTTAAGGTATGAATTTACCAAAAAAGGCTCTTTTTTCATTGTAAAAGTCAAAAGCGAATTAAAAAAACCAAATAATACATTCAAAAAACACTCAGAACCACTTACTTTTGCATAAAGATCGTGAAAATATATTTCATGGTATTTTTGCATTTTAGGATTTATAAATCTAGTAAGAAATAAGTTTACAAAAGTATCTTTTATTTAAAGTTTTTCTGCAACTGGTTTATTACTTATAAAATTACCAGCGCATATTTGATAGCTCACATTCATTAGTGAGGCTTTTTAATAATCTAAAGAGTATACAAAAAAGTTATAAGATACATCAATCCGAAAACTAGCAGTACAAAGCCTAAAAAAGGTAATGCTGAAAGAAACATGGCTCTGGAAATAGCCCGTTTTTCTTTTTTTGTAAGCTCAACTTTTTGCGGCTTTTTGGGTCGTTCCTTTCCTGTCAAATCGGATAAACTGCTTCCGTCATCGACATAGACAACTTCTGTTTTATCTTTTTTATCTTTTTGCTTTCTCATTTTTTATGTGATCTTTTCTTCAATACTAATACTGAAATTAACACCAAAAGTGAAATAACTAAAAGTGAAATATCCAAAGGCAAAATATCGCCCAATGCGCTTCTGCAGCCCTTGTCAGGTTCGGTATATTCACCAGAAACGGACAAAGAAACAGAACAGGTTTTGCCGCCGTATTTGATTTCTATGCTATTTGTGCCCGTAGGAAACTTTGAAGTATCGTAAGTATAACCTTCAGTGATTCTGATTTCGCTGCCGTCCTTAAAGACAATGTTGAGAACAAGTCCCGTAGGATCAAAAGTTTCGCCCGCGTTGTAGCTTGTCTTTATCGGTTTTGTCTGCACCGTAATTTTTTCCACTGCGATTTGCTGTCCGAAGAAAGCACTAACCTCTCTTATTGCCGCCTCTGTTTCCAAAAGCTTGCTGTAGTTGTCTATAAGGGAAAGCTGATCTTCGTTGCTGATGACCTTGTATGCCGCTCTTGCCGCTTGCGCCGCCGACGAATACTGTGCCAAGGTTGCCTTTGCCGCCGTTTTGTCGGTTTGCGATTTTAGCGCGTTTACAGTATTATTTGATGCCAAACCGCTAATCAAACTGCATGCGAGTTCCGTTTGAGCATCCGCTTTGATCGCCGTCAACGTTTTCTTTTTGAAAAAAGTATTCCAAATAACATTGTCAAAGCCTTTTGCGTTTGCGGGATATTCAATCGCAAGGTTGGGTGTTTCAATCCGCGAAATGCTCTTGTTAAGAATAAATCCCATGTAGGTATAGAAGTTTGAATAATATCTGTCTTCGTTCTTTCCATCGACTGACCATGAGAAGATTTTATACATAACGTCGGTATTCGACAGACTTTCCACCATAACGTGGTCAAATTCCAGAGTAGGCGCTTTTACCATATCAAAGATATAAGTCTCTAGGTTATAAGCGGCGTAGAATGCTCTGTCACCGATATTTGTAACGTTTTGAGTAATCGTAACGCTCTTTAGATTTTTTGCACCCTCAAAGGCGGAAGCGCAAATACGCACTATCTCTTTGCCGACAATAAAGCTTTCACCGGTTTTCCCGGCAGGATAAGCAAGCAGCTGAATTTTTCCGTTTTTCATAACGTTGTAGAGAACGTCGTTTGCAACAAAATATGCGCCGTTTGTTGTAGCGTCATTCGTTATCGCAAAGGCGGTGGCCGTGCTAATGTCGGAGAAAGCACCTTCGCCGATGTACTTAACACTTTTCGGGATGTTAACCGTTCCTCCAAGTCTTGTTTGGTAGAAAGCGCATTCGCCGATGTAACTCAATTTTTCAGTCAAGGTCAGAGAGGAGACGTTTGTGGTTGCAAAGGCATAATCGCCTACCTCTTCTGTAGCCGCCAGATTTGCCGCGCTGAGCGACAAACAGTAATCAAAAGCATAATCGCCAATCACCTTTGCTTTTGACAAATCAACATTGTTCAGAGCCTCGCAGTTTTCAAAGGCACTCTCGCCGACAGAAACGACATTTGAAAGGTTCATCGTCGTCAGTTCTTTGCAATTGTAAAAAGCAAGGCTTGCGACTTTTGTCAAGGTGTTGAGCGGAATTGTTGTAAGCGCAACACATCCTGCAAAGGTGGCGTACCCGACCTCTGTCAGCCCGTTTTTGACGGAATCGGGCAAGGAAAGAGAAGTAAAGTTCAATCTTGGTACTGAACTTAAGAAAGTAGCCGTACCCAGCGTAGTCGTGCCTTCGGCGAAGCTGACCGTTTTCAGTTTTGCAGCACCGCCATTGCCGTCGGCGCCCGCCATAAACGTACCGTAACCTATTTTTGTAAGCGCCGGAAGCTCTGCCGTAGTCAAGCCGAAACAGAAAGCAAAAACTTCGTCGCCCAACGTTTTAATTGCATGATCGCTAATTTGGACTATTCCCAAAGATGTGCCGTAGAAAGCCCTATGTCCGAGTTCATTTACCGCCGTTTTGTTTAAAGTAAAGTGAGTAAGGCCGCTGACTGCAAAGGTGTAGTCGGGGAGCTTTTCAATTTGCAAAGCGGAAAGGTCTGCGGTATTAAGATTTTTGCAATACATAAACACGCCTGCCCCGAGTTTTGTTACCGAAGACGGCAACGTTATTGAAGTTAATCCGGAGCCGGAGAAAGCGTAATCTGCTATTTCCAGCACCATTGCACCGGAAAAATCTATGCTTGTCATAGCGGGATTGCCGGATAAAGAATTCTTTCCTATTACTGTTACCGTAGACGGTAAAGTATATACGCCTTCGTCCAAAGCTGCCGCCGCGCCGTAAACAAGATGCGTTTTTCCTACGTCCGCGAAAATGTTTCCGCTTGCATCGGAAATCAAACTTGTGCCGTTTGACAACGTAAGCGTGTCTATAGGGCAATCCTCAAATGGCGCTCTGCCCCATTTTGAGAAAATATCTTCATAGCTTTCCGCATCAATAACCTCTATTTCCGTTAGCGATGTGCATCCGAAGAACATATTGTCGGAAATGTAGGTATCTTTGGAAAGTATTACCTTTTTTAAGGAAGTGCAGTTTGCAAAAGTCATCGGTTCCGCTGTTCTAACTAGAGAAATATCAACCGTTTCAAGAGCGTTACAATTGCTGAACGCTGACTTTTTTAGGGATGTGAATCTTATAGGAGTAAGAGAATACTGACTCTCGTTAAGGCTCAAAATACTAATCTTCTTTGGATCGACGTTAGGATCGGTAATGTTTAGGCTGTTTAGCTCCTTCAAAGCAGGACAGCCGGCAAACGCATAGGATCCTACCAAAACAGAGTTGCCTCTAAAGTCTATGCGCTCCAACTTTTCACACCATCTAAAGGCTTGCGTTGCGATATACTCCAGCGACGCAGGCAAAACGAGGCGCCTTAGCTCCGTCATTTCCTTGAACGCGTCTATTTCGATAGTTGTCGTCGGAGATGAAATCTCAAGCTCCGTAATGTTGTTGTTTTTCTTGAATGCTTCCTTGGTGATAGCATAAACATTCTGCTCCGGCGGAATGACGACCTTGCCGCCCCAACCGAAATATTCATACAGCGTACCACTGCTAACGTCAAACTCCGGCCCCACTGACAAGGTGACGGAAACGGTATAAATACTTGCTCTGCCGTCCTGCATCAGCGTGCCTGTTATCGTGGCGCGTCCTTCCTTCATCGTTTTTATTCTGCCGGAAGAATTGACCTCGGCTACATCGTTGTTACTGCTCTTCCATTGAATCTCCGGCGTGCCGCTGGAATACCATGGCTCAATTATCGTACGCAAATTTATGTACTGGCCGGGATTGACCTCCACAAAGGCGTTGGTCGGGTCGACAAATGAGTTTGATTTGTTTTTTATGAGGTCAAGCCGTATTTTTGATACCGACGCTTTATGCCGTTCCGTATTTGCGACGGTAACGCTTATCGTAGCTTTGACACTACCGCTTGCTTTTTCCGCGCCATAAACGGTTATTTTTGCCGTCCCCTCCTTGAGTCCGAAAATCTCGCCGTTTTTGACTTTGACAACTGAGTTGTTTGAGCTTGACCATGCGAGGTTGTTTTTTGCCGCATCCAAAGGCTGAACGTTGAGCCCCAAAGTATAGGCTTGATTGATGTCGATGGTTACGCTTTCGCCGTCAACAAAGGAAATCAATTCCGGGAAATTTGCCGTACTTTTAATACTCTTGAAATCGGCTATTCTGAGAAGCCTTGCGTTCATCGCATAGTCTTCTACTTGAATATACAAATCTTCGTTTGAGTCGATATAATCGGTGATATCGATGGTGACGGTAGTTTGTGAATTCTTTTGGCTGTAAATCGGTAAAACCGTATCGTTCAGCAACGTCAAAGTGTTGCTGTTGCTATTAGGATAACAAAGGAGCAAAGACTGCGCAAAGTGATTGTCATACACGTCAACGTCAAGATAAGAACGGTATTTTGTAACCTTTCCCTCGGTGTACGGAACATAGCGCACTCGGTAGTCAGTGATTGTCGGTGCTTCATAATCTACAGTAAAGCTGAATGTGAAGGTATTTGTGCGTAAAGCCTCCTCATCTGCCTTCGTATTACCCTTTCCCGGAGCAAGACGGGCTTCGTTGCCATTGTCAAAATCGCCAAGGCTGTCCATAATACCCGTCATGCTAAAGGTGTATTTGCGGTTGTTTTTCAATCCCATAGCGTAAGGCTGTTGCTCAATTCCGACATAAGAAGGTCTTGCGCTGCCGCCGTTTGAATAACCCTTGCGGACGTTTTCTTTGTGCTCTGAATACACCGTTTCGCCAGTCAAATCGTCTACGATTTCCACACTGACTTCCTTTGCGTTACGTTTGAAGCCTCCGTAAACGGCATAAAACTCGTACATAGTACGTCTGCCTTCAGTGTCAAACATCGAAATTGCAGCCTTTTCTTCAGAGGAATATATTTCCTTGTATCCATCGGGAAGCACATACAAATACATTCCCATCGGCATAATATACTGATTATTCCAATAAGTCGCGAGGGGCAGCGTTCCGTAAACCTCGGCTTTAGGCTTATCTCTGTCTTCAATGGAATCATCAGCATTCGTTTCTGCCAGCTGATACTCTGACAGATCCATCATAGACGAATCGTACCAATTGCCGTAATATGCCAGCCAAGGCACGCCTAAATCCACAATGTTTTCCGTTGACTGATCAATAAGATTGACAAAACCCTCGACATACATTCCGTTTTTGAAGGAGTTATTGAGATAAGCTTTCGACTCGTTTGACAACGTTATCGTTACGGATACGCTTTTTGTTTCGCCGACGGCAACTGTAAGAGTATCGCCGCTTGCGCCCGTAATAGCCGTAGTAGAGTCTTGAAGAACTTTTGAGCGTTCCGCAACGGTTCTGCCGTCACTGGCCACGGTTTCCGTCATGACTACCGGTTTGATTTTGTATGACTTTACAACGGAGGAGATGTTTTTGACGTAGAATTGGAGTTTGTAAACGCCCGTCCTGTTCATATCGTCGCCCAACTCTATTTTCGTTTTGTCCTTTATCTCGCCGTCCGCGTCCTTCGTATAGATGTAGGCATCAGTGCTAATAGCGTTTTTGATGTTTGCAAGACCTGCACCCTGCTTTCTTGTAAAATAAGGATCTCCGAACTCGTTGTTTGCAATAGTCGCGGTACTCATTGCCAGCTGATTGGCAAGCGCAACAGTAGCAACCTTGTCGTTTTCCACGCCCAGAGCCGCAGCATTGTCGCTGATGTGCTGCAAAAGCACAGACATTGCGCCCGCCATGTTGGGAGCAGCCATACTTGTGCCACTGTATTCACTCCAACCGCCGCCTGCAACAGCGGAAATGATCGAACCGCCATGCGCGGTGATTTCCGGTTTCAATCGAAGGTCAGGCGTAGGCCCCCATGAAGAGAAATCCGACATAAACGGCCCTGCCGCCTGTTTCTTGTCAATACGCAAAATACCCTTGCCGCCGGCTGCGTTGTCAAGAAGCAGCCTTGCCATATCCATTGTTATGGAGCAGGCAGGAATAGGCGTTTTGTCTTCGCCGAGAGACATTCTTATTGTGCCGGACACGTTGTTGTAAATGACGACACCGGCAGCGCCGCGTTCCTTTGCCACCTCTTGTTTCTCTTGGAAAGTTACCTCGCCGCCGCGCGAAACAAGCGCGATTTTGCCGGTAACGTCTTTGCCTGTGTAGTTAATCGATTTGCCGTATCCTGGGATAACGACGTATTCTATGTCAAGGCTGGAAGAAGTCACATTCTTTTTTGCAAAAAGATCGTCAATAAAATTCTTTTGATTGCCTAATCCGTCAGAAGCTTCGGAAAAGTAGGCGTACGATTCTTTTGCCGTACCGGGGTTTGCAATAAGGAATGGTGATTTTTGTCCGTTTATACTGGCAACGGAAAGCGCACCGTCATAAGTAGACGGAGAACCGACAGTTCCGGAATCGGGTGAGCTAGTAAGATTTGTGCCGTTCGGGCCTCCGTAACCGGAGGAGAAATCGTTGCTTGCAGCAACAACCAGGCTTATGCCCGCCGCTTTGATAGAGGCGTATACATCTTTTTCCAAAAATTCGTCGGTTGCCTCGGAAAAACCTACCGAAGAGCCCAAGCTCATGTTGATAACGTCAACCTTCAGTCTTACACAGTCCTCAAGAGCCGCTACGATGTTTATAGTGTCGGCACCACCCAACGCATCGTCAAATTCATTGTCGGTAAAGACCTTAAAAATAGCAAGCTGCGCATTGGGAGCAACGCCCACAAAATCCACCGCTTCACCGGCGGTATTAACAACCGCTCTTCCATCGGCGTCTTTTACATCATCTATCCTGCCGCCTGCAATAATGCCGGCAACGTGGTTGCCATGTGAGGAATATTGAGGAAATACGTCGGTGTCATAATCTGCGTAATCGTAAGCATAGGGAATTTTTTCACTCAAATAAACGTCGTTTATTGAAACGTTACCTTTGAAATTTGCGCCGCCATTGATTAATAGCGTTTCAATATCGTTTTTGCCAACCACGTCATATTCGCCCTTTGATGGGTCGGCTTCATCCTTGTATTTGTTTATCGGCTGACGGAAAGCTTCGTGTGACTCGTCAACGCCGGTATCAAGCACAGCAACCAACATTCCTTTGCCTGAGTAGTCAAGCTCGGACGTATCATAAATACCTGTTTTGTAAACGTTAGCATCGTTTTCTGTAAAAGCCGCCGGCTCGTTGTAGCGTTCGGAAATCGTTACGGCTTTTACTCCGTTGACCGCCTGAACGGCTGGAATATCTGCCTCTCTTACCTGCAATGCCGCGCCGTTTGCAAGCAACGAATAATTGTATTTCAGAACATAGTCAATACCCGCTTTAGATATGCGTTTTAACACCTTTTCGCTATTTTTTTCCAGAGAACTCCGAACGGCTTCGGCTTCCTTTGTAATGCTGTATTCCTGCAAAGACTGATTTTTGCTGTCCGCGGAGCTAAAGTACCTTTCCGAAACGGAGTCTCCTTCAAACTCTACGATAATCCAACGCTTTGCGGCAGGATCGGTGTCCTTTAGCTTGACCTTTGTCATGTCAAAATTACTTTGGCGCATTTGCTCTGAGGAATACTGTTCTGTAACGTCCTCTATTGTGCCGCTGCTTGTCTGCATAACTTCATTTTTTAGAGTTTTTGGATTAACGCTCGTAGCGCAACCGAAAAACGAGGCCATAGAAAGAATAGCCACTAAGGCTATGATCGCTATCCCTTTTAGACTTTTCATGTTTCTTCTTGCTTTTTTATTCATTGTCGTCTCCGTTTGTCTACGGCGATACGCCGTCTGCGCCTTGTTTGCTTTTAACTTCGCCCGCTTAATTGCTTTCGGCTGTTATTTCCGCCAGGCTGCTTTCTTTTTTCGCCACAACCTCTTGATTATACAAATGGCAAGCCGCAAAATGCCCGTCGCCATAGTCCATGTAAGCTGGCGGCACCGTTTTGCAGATTTCCATACATTCCGTACAACGGGTATGAAACTTGCAGCCTTTCGGCGGATTAGTCGGGGATGGAATATCGCCCGTCAAAATAATTCTGTTCATTTTAGTTTTCGTGTCGGGAACGGGAACGGCGCTCAAAAGCGCCTTTGTATACGGGTGCATAGGATTTTTGAAAATATCCTTTTTGCTGCCGAATTCCACCATACCGCCAAGGTACATTACACCCACCTCGTCGGAAATATGCTCAACGACAGAAAGGTCATGTGAAATAAATATATAAGACAGCTTGCTTTCTTCCTGCAAATCTTTCAAAAGATTGATAATTTGTGATTGAATACTAACGTCAAGCGCCGAAACAGGCTCGTCGCAAACAACCACCTTGGGTTTAAGAGCAAGCGCTCTGGCTATACATATACGCTGACGCTGACCGCCTGAAAACTCGTGCGGATAACGGGAATAATAGTGCGTTTGCAAGCCGCATTTTTGCATGATATCCAAAATATAATTGCGGTAATCCTGCTTTAAAACCAAATTATGTGCAAGCACCGCCTCACCGATTATATCGCCGACGGGTATTCTCGGCGACAAAGAGGAATATGGATCCTGAAAAATAACCTGTAACTCAGGACGGATCAAACGCAGCTGTTTTTTCGGCAACTTTTCTATTTCGACGTAGGACAGGCTATTCTCGTCATCGGGATTCACCTTGTGCAAAAAGAGCTGCAAAGCGTTCCTCTTTTTTTCATTCAATTGCTCTGGGTCTACGCCAAAGAACTTTACTTCGCCGCCGGTGATATCGTACAGACGCAAAAGTGCTCTGCCCATTGTAGTTTTACCACAACCCGACTCGCCGACAATTCCTATAGTTTTACCGCGTTCCAAATCAAAGGAAACATCGTCCACCGCTTTCAAAAAAACTGTGGGCTTCCCAAAAAAGTTGGTTTTGACGGGAAAATACTTTTTAAGGTTTTTTACAGACAGAATGACGTTTTTATCGGCCTGTTGCAAATTACTATTCTCCATTATTTCACCTTGCTCGCTTTTTGTTCGCGTTTTACCGGCTTTTTCTTTGACGCATCGCTTTTCTTCGCATCATTCTGTTCTTCCGGCAACGTAACCGCGCTTTCCGCATAGAGATGGCACGACACATAATGTGTGTCTGAAACTTTATACATCGGCGGGTAATCTACGTTGCAGTTGTGGCTGCACAAATCGGTCATGTTACATCTGTCTTTGAAGTAACAGGTTGACGGCATATTTATGGGATTAGGAACTTGTCCTTTTATATTATATAGTCTTTTTGAGTCGGAATTCAGCGAAGGTTTTGAACGCTGCAATCCTATTGAATAGGGATGCAACGGGTTGTCAAAGATATCGCAGAGCGTTCCCTTTTCGATAACGCGGCCAGCATACATAATAACAACATAATCCGCCATTTCTGCAATAATTCCCAGATCGTGAGTAATCAGCATTATGCTGCCGCTCAGCTTTGTTTTTATTTCTCGGAGAAGCTCCAATATTTGCGCCTGAATTGTTACATCCAGCGCAGTTGTCGGTTCGTCGGCAACAATAAGCCGCGGACCGCAAAGCAGCGCCATAGCAATCATAACTCTTTGACGCATACCGCCGGAAAGCTCGTGTGGATAGTTTTTGTATACTCTTTCCGGCGACGCAATACCAACCAGATTCAGCATTTCCACTGATTTTTGCTTTGCATATTCTTTTGTGCTGCCTTTTACATGAGTTAAAGTAACTTCGTCAAGCTGATTTCCTATAGTGAAAACCGGATTCAAAGATGACATAGGTTCCTGAAAAATCATCGCTATTTCGCTGCCGCGCAAGATGTTCATCTTTTCTGGCGGCATTTTTGCGATGTCATAAACTTTTTCTGTAACCTCTCCAATTTCGGGATCGTTTTTTTTGCTCTTAAAACGGATACTGCCGTTTACTATCTGACCGCGCGGGCCGGCAACAAGCTGCATAAGCGACATAGCAGTAACGCTTTTTCCGCAACCCGACTCTCCGACTACGCCGACAACAGATTTTTCAGGGATATCAAAACTAACGCCGCCCACCGCCTTGACCACGCCGGTGTCGGAGAAAAAATATGTGTGAAGATTTTCGAACTCGACAATATTGCCGGGATCGCGCATAACTGTAATATACTCTTCCTCATGAACGGAACGCTTTTTGTTTTTTTCCAAAGCCCGCATCATGAGATTGTTATCTTTTGTGATTTGCCGGGATTCTTCAGATGTCAGAAAGTTGCTGCTTTTTTTCTTTTCAGCCTGTGCGCTTACTAGCTGCTCTTGTCCGTTTTGCGTGCCCTCTTCTTGACTTTCAGATTGGTTTCCCGCTATCAGTCCGTCTTTTTTGTTTTCCAAAATATTACCTACCTATTTTCTGCTCTTGGGATCCAAAGCGTCTCTGAGTCCGTCACCTACAAAGTTGAAAGCCAAAACGGCAAGAACAATGCAAATTCCCGGGGGGACCCACAAATTCGGATTATTGCTCAGGTATTCCGGTTTTGAGGCTGCATGAATCATATTGCCCCATGTGGCATAGTTTGATGGTAGGCCAAGCCCCAAAAAACCCAGAGTCGCCTCGGTAAGTATAACACTGCCGAGCCCCAAAGTCATAGTAACGATAAGCTGCGGCATAATATTCGGAAGTAAATGCTTAATGATTTTTCGCGCAGCGGAAAGACCCGTCGCTTCGGCGGCAAGCATAAATTCCTGTTCCCGCAAAGACAAAATTTGCCCCCTGACCAATCGTGCGGTACCTGACCATCCAAGAAGCGTAAGCATCGCCATCATAGCATACAGCCGCGTAACGTCTCCCATGTTTTCACGGGCACTCAAAGCGGTACTGATAATCAACATTATCGGAAGTGTCGGAACGCAGTTGAGAATATCAACAATACGCATGACGATCTGATCAACCCACTTGCCGTAATAACCAGCCAGTCCGCCCAAGAGTATTCCTATACCCGTTTGGAGAAGCACCACCACAAATCCTATGGTTAGTGAGATTCGGCCGCCGTACATAAGGCGCGAGAAAACGTCGTAAGCGTCGCTGTCCGTACCAAAAAAATGTTTCCAACTCGGCAATGCAAGCCGATTTATGTCGGGGATATCAATCATAACGTCGCAGGCTTCATAGGTTACGCCGTCAACGGTGTATTCAAAATACTTTTCCGTAACGATTGGCTCTCCACGGGAGCGGTCTATACCCTCCTCCGGCCAAACAAAGGCGAAAATCTGAAATATAGGACCTAAAAATGAGAACAAGAACAGTACTACAAGCAACACAAGTCCAACAATGGACAGCTTTGAACGGAAAAACCGTTTGAGTATCATTTTCGACGGCGAAAGCAATCTGACGTTGTCAGAAAAGCCTTCGGCATAATCTGATAGCCTCTCATCTTCCTTTTCTCTTTTACGGATCAACTCAGAGATCGCCAATGCATTTTTGCAGGCAATCTCCTCTCTTTCTTTCTGTGGTACTTGCAGGTTTTCTCTTATTTCTTTGATTGTGATAGTATTTTTCATCCTTACCCCGCCTACTTTATCAGTTTAACGCGCGGATCTACCACTGCGTACATCAGGTCGGAAAACAGCGTACCGATAACGGTCAGCACCGCCAAAAACATTTCGTAACCCATTATAAAAGGAATATCAGCCTGTCTCGTAGCCTGCAACGCAAGCTGTCCTATTCCAGGGATAGCGAATATTTCCTCGGTTATCATAGCTCCGCCGAAAAGTGACGGCAAAATACCCGCAAAAATTGTAACAAGCGGAATAAGAGTGTTTCTGAAAGCATGCTTGTAAATAACCGTTTTTTCACTCAAACCCTTTGCTCTTGCGGTACGGATATAATCGGCATTCAAAACCTCCAAAGTGTTTGTACGGGTATAACGCATCATGCCTCCCAGCGACAAAATAACCATACCCACAATCGGCAACACCAAATGCCATGCGATGTTGCCAAAGCGTTCTATCAAGCTTGCGTTTACGCTCATATCGGTGGACACAAGTCCGTTTGTCGGGAACCAACCGAGATCTACTGCAAAAATCTTAATTAGTAACGACGCAAAAAAGAAAGTCGGCAAGGAAATACCTATCATGGTAAGCACCGTAACGGTATAATCGATTTTTCCGTATTGATTTACTGCAGCTTTGATACCTAGCGGCACCGCAATCAAAAACTCCAAAATCGTAGCGACAAAGGCAACGAGAAAGGAAATATGCATGTTTTCAAAAATAACTTCTGTAACAGGCTTGTCATGAACAAAAGACGTACCCATGTTGCCCATAAACATATTACCGAGCCACGAAAAATATCCCTTCAAAATTCCTAAAAAGGAATTATCCGCAAGTCCGTAGAGCGCCTTTGTTGCGTCAATTGTTTCTTGGGTAACTGTTCCCTGCAAAAGCTGAGCGGAAAATTTGGTATCTAAATAGTCCATAGGCATAAGCCTTACGCTAAAGTAGATTATTAAAGATACTCCGAACAGAACCAAGATACTCAGCAATATTCTTTTTATTATGTACTTAAACATCAATTATCCTTTACTTTGCCGCAAGAAATTTCCTGTAAAGTTTTATTTCCGGCAAATATTTTTCTTGAACTGTTGTGACAAGCATTCTTTATTGCCATTTTCGTTCCAAAAGCCGCTGCGATGCCGTAGGCATTTAGCGACAGTGCATCTTAGTTGTAATCGATTTCCCAAATCTTGGAGACCAAACCGTTGAGAGGAGTGCGCTCACTCTTGGGCGTCAATGAAGATTCCTTAATTCTTTGTTTGTTGTAAGCCGTCAAGTCATTTCTCTGATAAGTCGGCATTTCTACTGCAAGCTCCATAACCAAATCTAAAGCTTCGCTATAATCAATCTCTCTTGACTCCTGATCGGTTTTTGTACGCGCCTCGTCAATAACCGCACTTAGCTTGTCGATTATCGCTCTTTCCGTTGCAAATTTTGACGTAGAATCGTCATATATCTGTTTGTAACCCCAGTTGTTAACGCTGGTAGCGCGTGATTCTTTGTGATAAACCTGGAACATGTCAGGATCGATTGTGGAGCTCCAAGCAGCCGCCCAAACCGCCAAATTACCGCTGGCAAGCTGTGTAAGCGCCGTCGCATCTTTTTTGACTACAATGTCAAAGCCTATGCTTTCCAACACCTCTTCCGCCAACTTAAACATTGCCCATGCAGGATGGTCTTCGGTTTCGCCGGCAATAGTAAAGGTGTATTTGATTGCCTTTCCATCAGGATTGTTTATAACGTTCTTTCCGTTGACCTTTTTTTGAGAATAGCCTTGATCCTTAAGCATTGTCAATATTTCGTCGCCGGTGGAATCAAAAGTATAATCCAAATACGTTCCTGATGAAGTTGCGCCGTAATAAGTACCTTTAAAAATGCCTACACCTTCCGGATATGCCCATGAGGTGCTGGACATAGGCCTGTTTATTCTCTCACCCAAGCCGCCGGAGTAGTAGTTGTTGATGATTATATCAGGATTCATAGCCTTCATTATAGCTCTGCGTTCCCAAATACTTTCTACAAATTTCGGATTGATACCGACGTAGCCATAGCCGTTTGTAAGGATAGTAGCAGAATCGAGGGTTTTTACGGAATTAATTTCGTCTATTATTTCCGTTTTTGCATTGGGGCTGCCAAAATCGATTTCGTTTTGCTTGAGAGCGTTTACGATTTGGTCGGTATTGATTTGCTGGTATCTGAGGTATTTTATTTTTGCATTTTTGACGCCTTTGCCCACTGTTTCAAAAAACTCGTTGCGTTCAAAATAAACTACGTTCAGCTTGTAAAAATCACTGCCGTTGATCGCTGCTCCTGTTGCCCCTTGCCATGTGCTTGCCTTATAAGGGCCTGCGCCGACAGGCACGGATATTCTGTTACCGCGTTTCATAGATTTCATAAAATCTGTGGAGCAATACTCAACTCCGAATTTATCGGTCTTATTCGCCGAAGCGTAAAGATCGGAATAATAGTGCATCGGCGAAACGGAGAAGGCAAAGTTCCATATAGCCTTAGGATCAACGCCGTTGATTGTTATTGCCAGCAACTCATGGTCTTTATCATAGTTGACCCCGTTGAATGTTTTGGTAACTTTCGTTCCGTCAATTCCCGAAATGGAGGGAACTTTCAAGCCGTCTTCACCCAAAAGATCCTTGTAGTATTTGGAACGTTGATCCGCTTTGAATTCGTCTACAAGCTGCATATAAGAAGCAGTATATCTCAAGTTGTTTGCAAAACTCTTTGCGCGGGAAACTGTATAGCTGTCTTCGGTGATTGTATATTCCTCTCTGATAACTGAAAGCGCATAAGCCTTTCTTGCGGCGGCCTTTGCCATATCGTCTGTAAACCCGTCTTTTTTGAAGTCGGCATAGTCTGCTTCCGCCTCTGCTATTTTGGCATCCAAGTCTGCCGCCTGCTCCGGATCCATAAGATATTTGCCGTTTTGTTTTTCATAGTAGCCTTGAGAATCGGTCTTCAGCGGCAATATACTCCACAAATAGAAGAACAACTGATAATCTTCTTTAAAATTATATTCGTCTCTATAGGATGCCAGTGATTCGCCTGCACCTCTATAATCAAGGTCCATTTCCTCTTCAAAAAGCGCATTGAAAACCTCGATATCATCCCAAAGCCCTTCTATAGCGCTATTATCCGGCGCAGTTGAATGAGCAACTCCGCCAAGATAGTTTGCATAATCTATCATAGCCTGTATGCGTGTTACGGCTTGCGTGCTGAATGTATTTTCATTTGCAGACTCATCGGCATCGGTCGCGTTGGGGTTTTGCGTTCTGTAAGCCGCAAGTCCCTGAATATCAGTAGAATAAAGAGTTGCCGAGCCTGTATAAACGGGATCAAGATAAACGTAGAGATTAAACAAAACGTCCTTTATGGTAAGTGATGCTCCGTCAGAAAACTTTATATCGTTTTTTAGCAAAAATTTGTACTCTGTAGTTCCCTCTTTGTCTCCGGTTTGGGTAACTTTGCCGTACTTATCTTTCATTGTAGTGGTCATGTCAAGAACAACGGTAGGCTCGTTTTCACCAAAAGTGGGCTTGCCGGAAGGATCAGATGACAACATGCCGATTTGAGTTAGGCCTACTATCTCGGAATCGTTCCCCGTTGTGGAAAAATACGGACTGAAAACACCATCAAGGCCGCTTATACCAAACCGCAATGGTACGCTTTCCGTATCAAGATTAAGTGACTTCTTGCAAGCCGCAAGCGGGTTGATACACATTGCTATCGCAATGAATAGCATCAATAATTTTTTCAATGATTTTGACATTTAATTTATTCCTCCGATGTTTACAAAAAAATTTAATTCAGGCAAATTCGATTGCAGGGTTACCTGTGATGCCGATAACGCTGCCTGTTGCCGTTTTTGTTCCGTATACTCCTTCAACGCTTGTGCCGGCGTTATACACGAAATTTATGCCCTCTTTACCTTCTTTAAGCTTTAGTACACAGTTTGTAAATGTACAATTTTTCACTGTTCCCCTGACTACACCTGCAAGAAATCCTACGTTTGTAGGGCCGTTAGTAAATGTCGCCACAATTTCCACTGTCGAATTTTCAAATACTATACCGCTGATCTCCGAATCTTCCTGCATTGTTGAGATAAATCCGAACTTGTCACCTGTTTTGGTGTCGGTTTTTTTCACCGTAAGGTTACTGACGGTAAAACCGTTTCCAGCAATTTTTCCTGTGAAAGAAACGATTGGTTCCATGCTTGTGTCCGTCATGTCAATATCATTCATGATGTAAAAACTTTTTCCGGAAAACGATGCGATCGCCAAAAAGTCGTTTTGTGTACGTATAAGCGTCCATTTGCCCTCAATAAAGCTTGGGAACAACGTAAGCGCGACTTCCACACCGCGTTCGGGGAACTCAAGGGGAAACTCAACCTTTTGTGTAAGCGCGGCATCATACCAAAAATCAACGACGGTCTTGTTTTCTACCTCTATGCCAGGAAGATCCGCTTGAATCACTCTTTTTTTATCTCCGTAATATTTTTTAATCGGATTGATAAGATTTCCACTGCTATCCTCGCCAAAAGCGACGGTGACAGAATTTTCCGGCGTCCACACTGCCACAACGGTAGTATCATTTTCTGCTTTGAAGGTGGAAAAATCTACCTCGTTTTCCGAAGGAATTGCCCTACCGTCTTCGTTTCGCAGAATCTCACCGTTCTCATCTGTCTTTGCAAAATACCACGCTTTAAGATAATGATTAGCAAAAGTCGGCTCTTTTAGATGTACATTCTTTGAAGGCTTGACAATCGGCGCATCCTTTTTGACGTAAACATTTTTTTGGTAATAAGCGTTTACCTTGCCGCCGTTAAAATCGTAAGTAATTTGTATCGTCAAGCCTCGCTCTTTTAGGCTCAACTGATCTTCACCGCAAGCTGTAAAAACGGCAACAGAAAGCAAAAGTATCAACAAAATGCTGATTTTCTTTAAGAATGACTTATTTCCTCCGGCTATTTTCATTTGCTTTTTGTCCCTCTACTTGTATATTTTAGTGTTTCATATTATCTATCATTTTATAACAAAAACTATACAGACAAAACGCACATTTGTGCGATGTTAAACCTGTATAGTTTCCTCAACTCAGAAATCGAACTAAAACTTTTTTGGGTTACTTTCGTGTTGTTGTTTTGAGCTTAGTATTAAACTTAACGCAGCAACCTGCGGTTTTTGGGTAAATGAAATATTATAAGCCGAAAATATATCCAAATTAAGAAAGCGCTAAAAAACAGTTTTTATTTAATGATTTTTTCGCCCATTGTCCGAACCGCAACTTTGCGGCAGGGACAAATGTACGGGTTCTTAAAAAACAAACAATGCAAACCATCTTCAAGATTTTCTGAGTACGGAGCTAACAAAAGGTTTTGGGTTTTACTTGAGCTTATTCCTAAAGATACGTTACAACAGTTTTTTGGTTGTCTTTCGGTAGAATATTGCTTGTGTCGCCCGGTGACGGTGCATTTGGAATTCTTAAAGTATCGTCGATTATGCAAATATTATTTTCCGCATCTACGATATCGAGATAATATTGGAGCTTACAATTGCTATCTACCACTATGTAGTAGAAAGGTATCGCCGTACCGTCTTGTGTATACCCTGCTATTCTTGCCGCGCAGTAATCGGTTGCAATAGGGTCGCTATAAGTCGCAATTCCTTCGCCGTCTAAAGTATAGGTATATTTAAAATAAGAATAGTCACCCATAACGGTCATTCTTAGTTCAGCGACTATGTATCCTAAATCGTCATAAACATAAGAGATTTCTCTGTCTTTTGCTAGCAGCATTGCAAATTGTTTGCCGTATTCAATGCTTTCGCTTATTGTAAAGTAACAGAATACTTCATCTTCTCCATCCGGCGTAAAAGCGTATTGGTTGATTGAGCCCGCCATATAACCGCCCACGAAAGAGCTTGAAGACACAAAAACCGCATTTTCGACACGTATGCAGGCTCCTTCTATTTCTTCGCCTTTTTCGTTTGTATAAACCGCATGTCCTTTTCCGTTCAAAAGGAAGGTAACGTTGCTGTCACTTAGGTTTTGGTATATGCCTGCTTCACAATCTCTGTGGAAATCAACATCGCCAAAGAAGATACATTTTGTACCTTCCTCAACGGTTACTGACAAATTTCTCGTTCCATCTTCATAGACTACGCTATAACGATAGCCGATAAGCACATTTGCTCCGCAGCCACAATTGTTGGCCGGATATTTATCTTTGCATGTGCCGCCGCAAATACAATCAGCGCGCAAACCCGTCGCGCAGCTGCAAGAATTGCTGTATGTACCTTTTGAAAAATAGGAAACAAACTCATAAAGTTCATCCAGTAACGTTGTAGTATAATTGTATTTTTCGCTGTATTCATATGCGTTAGCGTTTTTGAGAGCTATGCCACTTGCGGCTATTTTCATCATGCCGTCGTCATTGTCAAAAATATGTATGTAAGCAGTATCACCGATATCAAGCCATTGAATTGTTTGCGAACCGTCAAAACTTACGTATTCCTTCACATCTTCGCGATCACCTGCAAAGGAAATATATGAAACATTTGAGACCCTATATTCGTCTCTGCTATTCATGTCCGGCACAAGCGCACAAGCATTTGTCACAAGTTCCGCCACATGGTATTTACCGTCATAAAACTCACTGAAAGTAAGCGTACCGACAGCGCCGTCTTCATAGGCTATTAATTGAAGTGCGTCGTAGAAATTGCTGAGCTCTAAGCGCAAGTATTCATCGCCGTATGAATCGGCATTTTGACCTTCTGCAAAACTATAAGCAGCAGTAAAGACGGTGAGCGCTCCGGGGCCGTAAATGTTGACCGTAACTGCCATGGTTTGAGAAATGTCAATTTCCATAAAGCCGCTGGCAACACCGCTGAAAGCCATGGAAATACCGCTGCCGCTCTCGTCTTCCGGTTTTGCAATCATTTGAAAATCAGCGACTGTCCATCTTGACGGTTTCGGATCAATAAGGTAAGCGTTTTCTTTAATGATTTTGTTGTTCGAATTAAAATAAAGCACTCTGACCTCAGAAGAACTTGATGAAACTCCCTGCTTGTCAAAAACAAGTTTTGTAAAAGCCGTACCTTCAGGACTTTTAACCGGCACTATATTGAATATTTCATAACCATCCGAATCTGTGGTTCCTGTTGTGCTATATTGGTACAGTCCGACGATATTGCCGAATTTGTCAACGTCCATAAGATAAGAGCCTTCCGACGCTACCCTGCCGTATTGGAAACTATAAGCGTATGTCCGATCCAAGAATGCAGGAATAAGGCATAGCTCACCCGTCGCAGGATCGGTATACAATGCCATATCAAGGCTTATGTCATAATTATAAAAGCTGTCACCGGCATGTACCCTATAATAATCTTTGCCTGCGGGAGAATACTTATCTTTTTTCGCATATGCAGATTTTATGTTTGTGCCGCCGGTAACATCCAAAAACGGATCTGTGTTATAAATGACTGTATCTTTTTTTGTAAGTGATATTGCGTAAGTTGTATTATAGGCAAAGCAAGCATAATATTGATATTCAATCGCAAGAAATCCTGCTGCAAAATAGCCATCCGGATCTTCAACGATCATAGCGTGTCCGGCGGTTGTCGTCAATCTAGCCCGTATGCCGGGAGTCGCTCCGTAGGCTTCAGCTCTCACGTAGAAATATACTTTACCGGCTTTGCTTTGGTCAATTGCGCCGACCAATCCTTTGTAAGTCAAACCCAATTCGTCAGATAGCTCAGAGACCTTGCTCGCTTGGATAAACAATCCCAGTTGCCCTTCATAATACTCTATATCATAGGAGTCATTTTTCGCAACCAAAGCGTTTCCGAAAGCATTTGGTGCAATGTCCGGAATAGTTGAGCCGTTGAACATTACTTCAACAAGCGTTTCGGAAACAAAAGCATATTTGTCAATGCTCTTTATGCCGGAGCCGATGGTAACGCGCGTTAAACCGGAATAAGCAAATGCCATATAGCCGATGCTCTCTATGCTATCGGGAATATCGAGCAGAGCAATTGAAGAGGAATTGTAAAAGGCTGAATCGCCGATCATTACAAGATTTTCACCAAACTCTAATTTGTCAAAAATGTTTTGTCCGGCAAACGCGTTTTCTTCGATGGTTACGGCAGCCTCGAGCTTTGCAATATTTATCAAAGAGGTCAGCGGCAGAGTACCGTAATATTCGGTATATTTGTATGTATCTTCATTTCTTTTGTAAACGGGTGCTTCGTAAGCAGCAAAGCAGCTTGCTTCAAAAGTTTCCACCGTTTCCAGCCAATAGAGGTCGAATGCCGCGCCTAAAAGCTGATCGGAACCGAAAGCCTGCGCGCCCCTAAAGGCATTTTTGCTTATGGTAACAAGGCTTGAAGAATCTTCAAAAACAAGCCTTTCCAAAGCAAAGTGCATATAGAAAGCGCCTTCCGGTATTTCTGTGGTCTCTCCTGTCAAAACAACGGTGCGCAACGCTGTAGGAATATATTGACTGGTTTGATCAAGCTTATTTGTGCTAATACCGGCAGAGCTGTCGTATTTGTATGATTTTTCGTAGGAATTTTCTTCATATTCGTCAGCGCCGAAAATATATGCCAAGAATCGGTTTTCCTCTCTGCTGCCGCCGATAAAGGGAATATGCAGCTGAGTCAGATAGGGGCAGTTCATAAAGGCGCCTTGCCCGATTTCAGTATAGGTTTGGGGAACAATAACTCTGAAAATTGTATCATTTCCGGCAAAAGCATTGGATTCAACCTTGGTAGCGGTACTGGGCAGCATAATTGAGCGTGCCGTTCCAACATATCCGGTAACAATGTCGTTACGGACCAAAAAGTTTTGACTGTCAACAATTTCGATAATGGCGTAGAGCGTTATCTCTGCGTTATCTTCCGATAAAAGATTTTTAACTTTCTGACCACCGGTAAAATCCACATTAGAAGAATTTTGAGTCTTTGTCCAACCAATAAAAGTACCCGAAGTTATTTCCAAGTCGCCACTATCAGGCAAATTGAACTCCTCGTCATAAGATACCTTTTTTGCCGCAATATCATCAGCATCACCGCAATCAAAATTAACAGTGTATGTATTGACAATGTACTTTAAATATATAGTCGTATTTTTTTTCGGAGCTACCGTCGGCAAAGTTATCGCAATTGTTAAAGCAGCGTCAGAAAAATATTTTGCGGTGTAACCCTTTTTTTCATTTACCGGAACATAAAGGGCTGATTCCGCCTCTACCTTTCCTGATTCCCATATCGTTTCTGTTCCACTAACGATTTTTATTTCAATTTTGCTGTCCGTTTTTTGACCGTTGCTGCAAGCAAGACAGACGCTAAACGCCATCAACAAAATCAATCCCAGAATAAATGTTCTTTTCATTATGTAACCTCTCAATCCGAATCTTCGCTCAAAACAAACGATACTTATAATAGTACTATAATAGTAATATTTTAAACAATATACATACAGATGTCAATGGATTCAGGGGGGTTGACCGATTTTTCTATATATTTTTGAATGAGATTTAAAATTTAGCACGAAAATAATCACGCGGAATTTTTCACTTTTCAACGACAAATTCCCCAAAGCAAGTTTGCTTGGGGAATTTGATATAGCTTTAGTTATTTTACTTGGTTACTGCTTATTCTGCAGCGGTTTCTTTTGTCAGAGTAAGCTCATCGTTATAACCAATGTTGATGGTCATAAGTGTACCATCGTCTTCGTCATAGATAAATCTCACGGCAAAAAACGTTGTCATAAGATTCACGTAATTATATGTTTCGCTGTACTTAATAAAAATATTATTGTCAGGATATTCCCACACTTCAAAACTATCGTAGTAATGTTTTTCTTCATTTATAAATCCACTGGTTGTGGTGATACTTCCGTCCTCTGCGATTGTAAAGGAATACTCTGTTCCGGGCAAAACATAGCCAGGAAAAAGTTCAAATCCAGGCGTCTCGCCTGACCAAGTGCCGATAAATTTGCTGCTTATTTTTTCGCTAAAATTATCAGCCAATTTTCCAAGTGTTACAGCCTCACCGTAGAGTGCGCCGCCTGTTGCCGCTACCAGTTTCCCGTCATCCAAGTCAAATGTCATTGTTATTGCCGGATCATCGGGATATTCTACGTCATTACACGTCAAGGTAATTTTGGTATCAGAAACTACAGTCATGGAAATATTTTGATCTTCAAGATCAAAATAAGCAGAATGGGCGCCGGAATTCAATAAGCGTCCGCATACAACTCCGTCTTTTGTGATGGAAATATCATAATAGTGTTTTGTTGTTTTTTCAGTCGCTAAGTCAGTAGTTGAACCAATACCCCACCATCTTCCGACAAAACCGCTCTTTACTGCCCAAGGCGAATATACAGCGGTAAGCGTGATATCCGCTGTGATAGCTGTATTAAAATCAAAAGCAGTCCCTTCGCTGTCTTGCCATCCATCAAAATCAAAATCTGTTTTTGTAGGATCAGCAGTGGGCTCTATAGCTTTGCTGCCGTCATCAATTATCTGATTATCAGGTTTTCCGGTTGCGCCCTCTCCGATTGCAAATGTAACCGTATAAGTTTTTACCCATTTTGCTTTGAGCGTCAAATCTGCATTAACCGCATTTTCAAAACCATATGCCGCTTCGCCCTTCAGCCAGCCGTCAAAACGGTAACCTGTTTTTGTAGGTTCATCGGTGGGTTTTGTAACCTTTCCCCCTTCCTCTACCGTCTGCTTAGCAATTGTTCCCGTGCCACCATCGAGATCAAAAGTGACTTGGTATTCCTTTGCGCCGCAAGCGGTAAATGCAACCGCAACGATAAACGCAAACAGCACAACCAAAATGCTCTTTTGTTTCATAATGCTTCCTCTCATTCATATTTTTTTAACTAAAAGTGTTTTTTACTGTGAATAGCTTAATCTTGTGTATCATGAAAATATGACAAAACTACATTAAATAATAATGAATCAATAGCACTTCTTACGCTAAATTCAAATATAAAAATGCATTTTTGGAATATTTTATATATATAATTAAATAAATTGTTACATTATTTATATAAAAAGTCAAGCATTTTTGTAGAATATTTTTACTATTTTGATAAAAGTTAAAAATAAAAATTGGAATTGCTAGTATAGTTTACAAAGGTGTGATATTCCGGGCTAAAAGACGCAGCTAAAATTCTGCCTGTTAAGGAAACACTTAATACAAAATTATTTTAAAATGTTGTAATAATAAACCGGTACTGCGCTCCAGCCGTGGCAGAGGCTTCCTGCGCCGTTAAAATCTTCCGCTCCTTTTATTGTTTCCCAAAAAGACGTAGCACCCTGTTTTAACATAAAAGAATAATTAGTTTCTATATCGTTTAAGATAAAAGACTTATATTTTTCAGTATTCGTTTTGAGCAATGCGTCGTATTTAAAGCCTTTCATGCTGAGCGTTGTTTTTATAAGATCGCTTGCGCCCGTTAAAGTTTTGCAAATTTTTTCACTAACGCCTTTATCTGCGGCACCGCATAAAATAGCAAGAGCGTTGCCCAACTCGCTGTAATGAGCGGAATTTTCAAAAGTTTTATATATATTTTTCTGCGCATCAAAAAACCGGGCGTTAACGGCATTATTGATCATATTTTTCAATTCGGCAAGCTCTTTGATCCGGTCAGAGTCATTCGCGCGGCTTAAAATATTGCAGAACGAAGAAATTGCAACTGATAACAGGCAATTAAGTATAAGATCGAAATGCTTTTCGACTTCACCGAATAAATTACCGCTCAAACCGTCCTCCCACTCATAAAAATTCCAATGGTTTTTAGAATTATGAAATACGGACACTAAACCGGACTCGATTTTGTTGATAAAAACATTTAATATACTCGTCAGTTTCGGCAAAATGCTTTTTATAAAGCTTATATCGCCTGTATTTTTCAAATATTCTTCGGCGGCGATTATATAGTATAATGAAAAAGACGGGATGGTCAAATCCATATTTGAAGGGAAGCAAATCGAAAGCAAGCCGTCGGGCCTGTTGTCTTGCGAAATCAATTTTAAATTGCTCTTTGCAAAACTACGGTCTTTAAAGCAATAGTAACCGCACAGCATCTGATTGCGGCTGTCTAAGCTGTAGAGCGCTTGTTCGCGCCAAGGCGTATCCTCATAATGGGCGTGCCTGCACAGCTCAAGCGTACGCACGCAAGTATCGTAAATTTGCTGAGAGAGAGCGTTTTTGGCTTTAAATTTGATTATTTTATCCGGGTAGGCCGTTTCCTTTAGCCCTATAAATTCAATTTCAACGTTGTTTTCCGCTTCGATTTGCAGATATCTTGCGCCCAGACGCCTGAAAGGATTTGTGTATTCTGCAAAACCTCCGTTTCCGATGATTTCAACCGAAAAATCCCGCAATTCAATTTTGCGGCAAACCTCTCCGTTTCTTAGATGTTCTCCGTAGGAAATTACAATTTTTTCGCCTTCGGCAGCTTTAAACTTTATATTCAAAAATCCGGCGTGCTCAAAGCCTAAATCGTAAATACGCTTTTTCGGATCGACAAGCTTTCCTTTTGTCAGCTCATTTATTTTAAGTTTTTTTATCGGCCTGCGAATAAGCTTTTTTGAAAACCCGTCCACAAGAAAAGCCTCGTGTTTATTTTCAGAAAACTTGCGGGTGTCGTATAAAAAAGAAAAACCGAGCTGATTAGTGATCTGTTTTTGATAATAATTCTTATAATTGAGATTTTTGCAGCACAAGGTATTCTGATCTGAAAAAGTCAGTATTTCCTCATTGGACGACACTTCAAAAATCAGTCCCGGTTTATGCTTAAAGTAAGTTGAAGATTCCGCTCCGTAATACCAAACGAGTATACAAAACTCGTTCGTCCCATTATGTAAACAGCTTGTGATATCGAGCTTATCGTACACCTTATAATGCGGGTAATCCGGATACTGTCCGCACTCAGTAAACTTACCGTTAACAAACAGCGCGTAATCGGAATCGCATGAAAGACTGATAAAAACTTTATCGCCGCCGGCATAGTTAAAACTGCCGTAAAAATTTGCATATTCGTCGGCATTGTCTTCATTATTTTCCCAAATCCATTTTGCTTTTTTCATAGTTATCTCCAATCGTTATAATACTATAATTAATCCGCTGCTGTCAATTGATCGGGCGTGAACGCTTGCGTTTATCAATCTACACATTTATCAAAGTGTGAGTCAAAGTGTGAGTCGGATTTGCATTTGACAACGGCTTAAAAACTATTATATAATTAGCTTTTAGGAGTTTATTAATAAGATGTCGGCGATAATAATTAAAGATTTGACCTTCGGATATCCGTCTAATCCGGAGAACGTATTTGAAAACGTAAGCGTCACCCTTGATACGGACTGGAAGCTGGGCCTTACCGGACGCAACGGAAAAGGTAAAACTACGCTTTTAAGATTATTGAAAGGCGGCTTAGAGTTTAGCGGAAAGATATCCGCAAGCGTAAATTTTGAGTATTTTCCGCTTGAAATCCCCTCAATCAGCAGTAGTGTGCGTGACGTACTATGGGAAATTAACGCTGAAACTGAAGAATGGGAAGTTATGAAGGACCTGCATCTTCTTGGAGTCGATGAGGAAATTTTTGAGCGTACTTACTCTTCGCTTAGCAAGGGCGAACAGACTAAAGTGCTGCTTTGCGCGCTTTTTAATAAGGCGAACGCTTTTTTGCTTATAGACGAACCCACAAACCATCTCGACATCAAAGGCAGAGAGATTCTGGCGCAGTATTTAAAAAAGAAATCGGGGTTTATTTTAGTATCGCACGACCGCTCCTTTTTAGACAGCTGTATCGACCATGTAATGAGCATCAACCGCTCTTCCATTGAAATTCAAAATTGCAATATGACTGCGTTTTTAGAAAATAAGCGGCTTAAAGAAGAATTTGAAATGTCGCAGAACGAAAAACTGAAAAAAGAGATAAAGCGTCTTGAAACGGCGGCAAGGCGCAGCCAGGACTGGTCGAATGAGGCCGAAAGCAAGAAGTTTGGCAAGCAGGACTCCGGGCTGAAAGCCGACCGCGGCGCGATGGGCGCGAAAGCCGCAAAGATTATGGAGAGGTCGAAAGCCTTCCAAAAACGCGCAGAAAACTCCGCCGAGGAAAAAACAAAGCTGTTAAAAGACGTTGACCGCAGCGATGCGCTTAACGTGAAAAGCGCGGGATACTTTGCCGACAGGTTTCTTACCGTGCGTGATTTAGTGATAAATTACGACGGAAAAATTATTACAGGCCCCGTTTCGTTCGAGGTTTTTAAAGGCGAACGCGTACTGATATCGGGCAAAAACGGGTCGGGAAAATCAAGCGTTATTAAGGCGGTTTTAGGCAAAATACAAAGCTTTACCGGCGAAATTAAGGTCGGCTCACAGCTTAAAATTTCATATGTGGATCAGGATACGTCGTTTTTAAAAGGCCCTCTTGAGATTTTTTGCCAGGAGTGCGGAACCGACGTTACAAAGCTTTTTACTATGCTCAATAAATTAGGCTTTGAAAAAAGTCAGTACGAAAAGGATATTTCCTCTTTCAGCGAGGGGCAAAAGAAAAAACTGCTCATCGCTAAAAGCCTATGCGATGAGTCTAATCTCTATATCTGGGACGAGCCGCTTAACTATATCGACATAATTTCGAGGAGTCAGATAGAGGATCTGATACTTTTAAGCGCGCCGACGATGATTTTTGTCGAGCATGACCGGTATTTTTGTGAAAGCATAGCGACTAAGGTTATTGAATTGTGACTTTTATGCAGCTAAAATAATAAAGCCCGCTATTACATAAATTATCTTTATGGCGTATTTTAATTACCATGCAAGAATAAAAAACAAGATTGCCGAGGGAAAGCTATTAAGCTTTGAGTTCAAAGAAACTTATAATAATATTTCCCCCGCGCTTGTGCTGTATTTTTCTGACGGCTCGGTTTATCCTGTGCGCCAACACAGATTTGAGGAGTATCTTAAAATAATAAGCGGATTAAATGCTAAATAAAGAGGCTGTCTCACGAGTTTTAATCTTGAGACAGCCCCTGCGTTTTTATCCCATTTTATCCTCAAAAATCCACTCGAAGCTACTACAATTTTCAAGTTTATTTACTATATCTCTTTTCTTTGGTATAAACTAAAATTTCTTATTTTTTTCGCTGAGCCGCCTTAAAAATTCGGGGAAATCCGAGGACGGCTCCTCGGGCTTGATATGCGAATTGGGGATATTTATCCTTGAAGAAGGAGCCTGCTGGGGTTGAGCCTGTGAAGGCGGCTGGGGCTGGGGCTGAACAGCGCCTTGAGGACGCTGGGGCTGAACATTTGAAAGTACGGGGCGCTGTGCTTGAGCTGCTTCCTGGGGAGCGGCGGCTCTTTGCTCTGCGGGTTTTTCAAAGCCGGTGGCAATAACCGTGACGATAATTTCCTCGTTGAGGTTTTCTCTTATATCCGCGCCGAAAATGATGTTTGCGCTGGGATGGACGACTTCGCTCACAAGCTCCGCCGCTTCGTTTATTTCTTCCAATGTAAGGTCGGAGGAGCCCATAATATTCAGTATAACGCTTGTAGCGCCCTCGATAGAGGTTTCAAGCAGCGGCGAGAATACGGCTTGCTTGATAGCATCAACAGTCCTACGGTCGCCTTTTCCGTGCCCTATGCCCATGTGCGCGAGGCCTTTATTGCGCATAACCGTGCAAACGTCGGCAAAATCGAGGTTGATGAGCGCGGGAGTAACGATAAGGTCGCTTATGCCCTGAATACCTTGGCGCAGAACGTCGTCGGCATATTTGAAAGCCTCGGCGATAGGAAGCTTGCTGGCTATCTGCATAAGCTTTTCGTTCGGTATAACGAGCAGCGTATCGACTACTTTTCTTAAATTAGCGATTCCGATTTCGGCGTTCGCGGCTCTTACCCTGCCCTCAAAACCGAAAGGCTTCGTAACTACGGCGACAGTCAGCTTGCCCATTTCTTTGGCAATACTAGCAACCACCGGAGCGGCGCCCGTTCCGGTTCCGCCGCCCATACCGGCCGTTATAAATACGAGGTCGGCGTCTTTAATAGCTTCGGAAATGGCAAGCTTAGACTCTTCCGCGCTCTTTTGGCCTTGTTCGGGATTCCCGCCCGCGCCCTTACCGTGCGTGAGCTTGTCGCCGATTTGTATACGCTGAGAAGCCTTTGAAAGGTTTAGCGCCTGAAGGTCGGTGTTGACCGCGATAAAATCCGCGCTTTTGATGTTTGCCTCGACCATACGGTTGACCGCGTTTCCGCCGCCGCCTACGCCCACAACCTTTATTACAGCCGCCAGATTGGTTACGTCACGTTTGTTTATTTGCATATTGAAGATGCCTCCTAAATTTCTAATTAAAAGTTTACCTGAATTTGTTCCTTAAATCCGCAAAAAAATTCGATCCTTACCGCATTTTTTTATAAATACTAATTACTTATTAAAAAGCTTTGCAAAAAATCCTTTCTTAACCTCGGGCGCATTGTTCAAAACCATATCCATCAAGCCGATACTGCTTGAAAAGTGCGGGCGGTTGAACTGCGGCAGATGCGGCGATATCACCTCTACCGGCTTATTGATGACCTTTGAAAAATAGTCGCGGGCGCCCTTGATATAAGATAAGCCTCCGCCTGTCAAATGATAAGGAATATAGTCGGGAAAGCTGTACGAACAGTTGCCAAGGCACTTTTCAACAGTTTTTGCGATGATATTTATCCTGTTCATAACTATTTCGTTTACAATATCGGCCTCGAACGTAAGCGTTTCTTCATGCGAAATGCTTATTTCATATTTATCCTCGGAGTTTAAATCTAATGACAAATTGACCTTTCTTTTGAGCATATCGGCTTGCGCGAACGAAATGTTGAGGTACATCGCTAAATCGCCCGAAATATTGCCGCCGCCTAAAGGAAAGTTGAACTGCTGCAAAATACCGTCGCCGCGCGCTAAAACCACGTCGGTCGAAATATAGCCCGAATCAATAAGCACAACGTATTGATCGCGCTTAACATCGTCAAAAAGGAACAGGGACTCCGCAAGCAGACTCGAAATATATTCAAACTGCGGAATACTCAGCTCCTCCATAATATCGTCGATAAGGTTTAAAAAATAGTTTTCGGCTAAAATATACGAGACCAACCCTCCCAGCTTAGTAGATTTAAGCCCCAGCGGCGCGATAAGCCTGCGCTCGTCGTCGAGAGTGTAGTAGATGGGCTGGATATTGACGACCGAATATTTGGGGTCGTTTTCATAGCGGTTGCCCTGATCGTGCAGCGCGTCCAGATCGGCGTCGGTTATAGCCCTTTTGCGCCCTAAATTGATGTTTACTTCATTGCAAACGCTCGTTGTGAACGCACCCGGCACGCCTATGTATAAATATTTGATTTGCGATCTCGAGCTTGCCTGCGCGCTTGTAAGCGCGCGCCCGATAGCATAAGAAAGCTGATCCGGATTTAAAAATTCGCCTTCCATAAAGCCGTCGTAAGCATATTCGCTCATTCCGTTCATACAGATGGTGTTGTTTACACCGCGCTTTCCGATAAGAACAGTTATCTTACCCGACCCGAAGTCGAGAATTGCTACTTCCTGTGCCAAAGTGTTTCTCCCTTGTATAATGAATGCTCTTATTTTTGAGTAAAAATGCTTTTTGAGCCAAAAATATATTTACCAATTAATTATATATTTTTAATGACTTATTGTCAAGGATTTGCCGTAAGGGGCTATGTATCGGCGTTTACGCCGTTTTTATAGCGGTTGTAGGGGCTGTATTTTGCCTCCGCCTTTGTTGCTCCCGTCATAATTAAAGTGCCTTTTAAAAGCTCCGGAGCCGTATCGGGGTAATCCTGATAAAGCCCGTAAGCCAGCTTGAATTTTTCCAGCAGATTGACTGTGTTCTGAAATTCCCAGTATACGCCGGACGCCATATGTACGTACATATAGCCCTTTGTTGAAACGTTCTCGCCGCACAAAGAAATGCTTTCGATAAGCCCCAGCGCAGTGCCGCGGTACATGATACGTTCTAAAGAAGAAAGCAGCGCCTTTAGCCGGATAATATCGTTTTCATCGCTCGACTTGAGTTCTTCGCCCGCATTTTCGTTTAAAACGTTTCCCTTCATTTCAAGGCGTATCAATGCGCTTTGAGGCTCGGCAGCATCCTGTATGCGCATTACGACGGCAGAATTTGAAAGGTAGTAAATCTTGCCGCCGCTCTCAATTTTGAGATACTCCTCAACCTCGACGTAGTTTATATAAATGATATTCGGAAATTTTTTTTCTATGTTGATGACTCTGACGTTTTTATCCTTAACGCCCTGTTCAACGTTTCTGATGACCTCGTTTTCATTCAGAAAAAAGATGCTTCTTCCCTTTTTAACGCCGTTTACGCTTAAGACTTCCTGCTCAAGCGCCGCGTCGTCGCCGTTGAAACAATAGGCGTTTACGTGCTGTACAGAAAAAAGTACACTGTTAATTAAAACCAACACTGCCAAAGAACACAGAACAATAAAAAGAGCTATGAGTTTTTTATTTCTCATAGCTCTTATTATAACAAAAATATATATTTATTTCAACTGTTTTAATTAAAAAAGTATATATGCCCAAAATTGCCGGAATATGCTTATCCTGAATAAATCGCCCGGAAAAATTTACGCGCCGCTAACGCGCCTGATATCGGCGCCGAGCAAATTTAAATCGTCCTCTATCCTGTAATAGCCTCTGTCGATATGACATATATCTGAGATTTCGCTGCGGCCTTGTGCGGACATCGCGGCTATTACAAGGGCCGCACCGCCTCTGAGGTCGTCTGCCTTGACGGACGCCGGATGCAGCTCCTTTACGCCCTTTATCATAGCGACTCTGTCCTTAACCGTAATATCCGCGCCCATTTTATTTAGCTGCATCGTGTACTTGAAGCGGTGCTCAAACAGGTTCTCCACCATCATGCTGCTGCCGTCGGCAACAGTCAATATCGCGGTAAGCTGGGCCTGCATATCGGTGGGAAAACCCGGAAAAGGCTGTGTTTCTATTTTTCGTATTGGCTTTAGCTTTGCGTTAGAAACAAGCCTGATAAAATTGCCGTTTTCGGTGATTTTACAGCCGCAGCGGTAGAGCTGCTCAAGAACTGAATATACGGTGTACGGCCGGACGTTAGATATCACTATATCTCCGCCGCATACGGCGCAGGCGGCAAGATAGGTTCCGGCGACGATACGGTCGGAAACCGGATAGTATTCGCAGCCTTTTAACGCCGCTACCCCGTCCACGACGATAGTGTCTGACCCCGCTCCGGAAACGCGCCCGCCGAGCTTGTTTATAAAGCCTGCCAGATCCACGATTTCGGGCTCTCTGGCGGCGTTGCGTATAACCGTTCTGCCTTTGGCAAGCACCCCCGCCATCATAATGTTTTCAGTCGCGCCGACGCTCGGAAAGTCGAGATTGACGGTTCCGCCGCTCAAATCCCCGCCCTCGCAGGTTATCCTGCCGTTCACCTCTGTAACACGGGCGTTCAAAGCCTTTAGTCCCATGATGTGAAGGTCAATGGGACGCAAGCCTATATCGCAGCCTCCGGGATAGTTGACCTCCGCCCTTTTGAAGCGGCTTAAAATCGGCCCCAGAATAAAAATTGACGAACGTATACCGCAAGTCAGGCTTTCTTCCAAATGATGCGGATTAAGCTCTCCGCAGTTTATGTAAATGTCGTCCCCCTCAAAATCCGCCCTACCGCCCAAACTCTTTATTATATCCAGCATATTGTATATATCGGAGATCCTCGGAACGTTTTTTATCAGAATATCCTCTTTTGACATTATACAACATGCAATAATGGGCAGTACGGAATTTTTCGCAGACTTCAGGCTTAGCTCGCCCGATAATCTGTTCCCTCCCTGTACTATCAGCTGTTCCATTTTCACCATCCATTACATTTGTTTTGAATATAGGAAACGTTGAAAAATATTTAACAAGACTGTGAAAAGAGTTGATTATATTTTAAGAGAAGTATTTTTTAGATAGAAAATCACTTGTTTTCGCAGCTAATAGCACCGCTATTAGTAAGAAAAGAAGGGGTTTTATAGCAAAAAAGACATAACTTAAAATTAATCGGACTCACGTTCACAGTTTTGCTTTAGCGTTTACTATATAATCAATGTATGGTTTTAGCGGAGATTGTGTTACAGATTATACGGCGAATTTGACTCTTACAACAGAAAAAGCCGGCAAGTTATCAGCGTTTCGCTTACCCTTGCCGGCTAAAAACCGTATTATTTTTGCCTAATGTTTTCTAAACCCTAACATTTGACATTGAGCCTTGTCTTTGGCCTAATGTTTTATAACCCCAGCGTTTGACATTTGAGCCTTGTCTTTGGCCTAATGTTTTCTAACCCCAGCGTTTGACATTTGAGCCGTTTTTACTTATCTTCTTTAACTAAATCGGCGATATTGCTAAGGTCCTGCTTTAAATCGTCTATCGTCTTGGAAATTTCATCGATATCTTCTTTTGAGGGCGCGCTTTGAGCGGAGATATTCGTTTTGACTTCGTCGCGCAGAAGCTCCATTTTTGTTTTAGCGGCAGGCTCGGGGCCGTTGAAAAGATAATCGCTCTGCCTTTCAAGAAGCTTTAGCATATCCGACATAAAGCTGACTGTAAGCTCGTCGGCGCGGCGGCGGTCCTCGATCTCTTTCTTGATTATCCTGATCTGTTCAAGAACGGCGGCCTTGATTTCATCGGCGGGCGTAGAGTCTTTGAGAACGTCTACGTCGTCTTGCAGCTTGATAAGCTTTTCCTTTAATTCTTTGCTTAAATCGCTTGCCAAAATCATTTCTTTAGCTTCGTTTATCTTCTGGGTAAGCGCGGCGGTATTATCAGCGTTCTTTATTTCGTCAAGCTCGTCTTTGATAGCGGTAAGGCGTTCTTTGAGCTCCTCGTTTATTCCGCTGGCAAGTATCGTTTCTTTAGCGGAGTCGATCTGAGCTATAACGGCGTCCGTCTTATCCGCATTCTTAACGGCATCGAGCTGAGCGATTATTTCTTCAAAACGGTCGAGCTTTCTCAAAGATTCGATATCTTCCTTGACGCCGTCGAGACGCGTTTTAAGCTGTTCGCTGATATCGGCGGAAAGTATCGCATTTTTAGCGGCTTCGATATCTTCCTTGACGCCGTCGAGACGGGTTTTAAGCTGTTCGCTGACATCGGCGGAAAGTATCGCTTTTTTAGCGGCTTCTACAGAGTTGATTATCATATCTGTATTTCCGCTGCCGGAGTTTTTAAAATCGTCGATCTCGTCTTTTAAGACTGAAAGCTGCGCCCTGACTTCTTCGTTCATGCCGCTTGCGAGTATAGCGTCTCTTAACGAGTCGATTTCGCTCAAGATCTGCAATGCGGAATCTGATTTTTTATATTCGTCAAATTCGATACGCAGGCCGGACAATTCTTCCAATAAAATATTGTTGTAGCTTTCGTATGCGTTCTCGTCGCCGTCGCTTACGCTTGCCATACTTATGGCAAAAAGCTGGTCGCGTAAAAGCTTGATTTCGTCCAGCACCTCTGCCGACGCGCCGGGATTGCGTATTTCGTCCCTATCTCTTTGAGCGCGCTCTTCAGCCTCGTTGACAGCGTCCTTGAACGCCTGATATTCTGCGCGCAGTACAAGCACTTCGTTCAGAACGGTAAGGTCGGGCTCGTCTTTCATCCTGCGCAGCTCTTCCCTGATCTGGGAGACCTGCGTGTAAATATCGTTTTCGTCCTCCGCATCAGCCGGATCACCAAGCATTGCGATATGCGACTTGATGTCGTGTATCTCGCCGTAGATTGCGGGCATATCCGCAGTCGCGGCGATAGCGTCCGCTCCCACAGCTGCTACCTGCAAATTATTGAGCTGCTCGCGCATAGCCGACATTTCCTCGAACAGGCTCTTGAGAGCGTCACTAGGTTCGTCCTTCTTCTGGGCTAAGGCCTTAAGCAGTTCCTTGATTTCATTTCTGTCGGCCTTCGACTGATCCATTTCGCGCCTTATTTCGGAAACTGCGCCTTTTAATGTGATGATTTCGTCGAGCACTACGTTCAAGCCGCCCGCGCCTACGGTGTCGGAGACGGCTGAGGCATCGGCGGCAACTAAGGTCGTACGGCGCGAAACAACGTCTTTAAGCTCTTCGACGGAGTTCTTAACTTCCGTCATTTCGTCGAACAGAACCTCAAATCCTTCATTTTGCGATATGCCGGAAGCTTTATCTGCGCTCTCGCCCGTGACCATTTCGTCCTTATAAGCCTGAATTTCGTCTCTCAGCGAAACGATTTCCGACAAGATCATATTGACCTCGCCGTATGTAGGCATATTTTCGCCGTTTTCGTTTTCAGCGGAGAATTTATAAACCTTTATTTTATCAATATCGCCGCGCAAAGTTTCAATTTCCTTTAAAACTTCGTTCTGCTCTATGATTTTCGCCGTTTTCAGCTCTTCGCGCAGCTTCATCATCTCTGCTGCAACGTCGGAATTATCGCCGTTTTCGAGCTTTTCAAGTTTTGCGTGGATAGCTTCAAGCACTTCGCTTGCCGGCAGTTTTCCGCCGTTTACCTCGTCTACCGCGTTTTTGAGCCTGATTATTTCATCGAAAACCGCGTCTACCTTATAAACAAGGATGCCGCTCTGGTCTTTAGTGATAGTGGGGTTGGAAAGAACGTCCTCTCTGAGCGCGCTCACTTCGTTCACTAAAATACCGAAAATATCGTCGGACGCGTTAAATGATTGTCCGCCTTTGCCGTTGCCCCCGGCATTTTCCTTAAGCTCGCTTAATTTCTCCGAAATAAAACAGAGTTTTGCCTTTACACTGTCGTCGCCCACGTCAACCGCTTTTAAAATCTCGTTGCTCTGCATCAAAAGCTTTGCAACGTCGGCTCTCACGGAACCGCTCTGAACGGGCGCCTCAGCCTCGTCGGAATGCAGTTGAACGGATTTGCGGGCGTCGGAAGTTCTGTCCAAACGCTCTTTAAGCCGTTTGATCTCTTCGAGCAGATAGTTTTCTTTTTCCATCTGTTCTTTAAGCCTGGACATTTCGCTGCGCATATCCTGCGAGCTTTGACTGCGGCGGATATCGTCTCTCAAACGGTTGATTTCGCCATAAAGGTCACGCGAGCCTGCATTGCCGCTGATCTCTTTTTTCAGCTGTGAGATTTCGTCGTATAAATCGTTGAGACGGTCTTCATAAAAACTATCGTCGTCAAGGATATCATCGTCGAGATCAAAATCTCCGCTCAAACCGAACTTATCAAAATCGTCTCTGTAATCTTTCATGTTTTAAAACTTTCTCCTTGAATTCGCCGCCGGCATACTCTGCCTTTTAGCGTTTATTATTTGGCCTAAAGCCGGTAAAAAACATTATTTGTACACAAAAAAGGTTATCTGTATCTTCTCTTTCTGCTTTGCGTGCGCTTATATGAGTTGAGCACCTGTCTGTAACGGTTCAGCTCGGCAGCGTGTACAGCATCGCGCAGCGCTCTTTCAATTAACTGATTGACGTCTGCGTCGGCGCGTTCAAAATCGGCAAGGCTGTATTTTATTTCATAGAGCCTGTCAACCATCGCAAGAGCTTCTTTTTCGGTGCGCGTATCTCTTAAATACCTGCGGATCGCCGCTATTTCTCTTAGCCGGTTCATTATCTGTTCCTGCGCGGGGTTTTGCGCCGCGCCGGACGCGCTTCCTGCCATTTCCGTCTCTTTTGCCGATATGATCTTTTCTAAAGTCGAGGCGCGCAGCTTTTCAAGGCGCACGTTATATTTTTCAAGACGGGCTGCCAGCTCCTTACGGTACTCGGATAAGCGCGGCCTTGCGTTTTCAGGCGCGGTCTCGAACGCTTCGTCTACCTGTATCATCCTCTTGACTATTTTTACGCATTCGTCTTCATACCTTGCAATTTCCGCCGCGACGCTGTCGTACTCGTCGGCGCCTTTTAGCGGAACTTTTACTGAATTTACGGAAGGGTCATAAACCGTGAGCGGCACTTCCTTATATGAAGATGCGGAAGATGCGGAAGGAACGGAGGCCCTGAAAGCCGGCCTTTCTCCGGCAAAGAAAGAATCTATTTTCTTTAGCGCCGTATCGCATTCTTCAATAAAAGCTTTTTTATGCGAAATAAAGCTTTCCTTTTCGGACCTATTTTTTAAGCAGTTATAATATTCGCCGTCTAAATCCCTGATCGCATTTTTTATGAGCCGCTTTGCCTTTTTGTCCTTTTTTCCTAAGGCGGCGAGGTTATTTTTTTCCGACACTAAATCAGAGGCCGCTTTGTTTTCGGCGGCAATAAGCTGAGGCAGAGCTGCGGCAGCGGCGTTTACTTCGCTCGCCTCGGCATTGCGCGCCTCTACGATCTCTTTGCGGCGGCTGTTTAAGACGTTAACGTCCTGACAAGCTGCGGTGTTTTCAGCAGCGTAACCGAACCTTGTTTCAAAGCTGCATTCTAACGCGGCTTCATTTTCAGCGTCGCGCTGTTTTTGAGATTTTACAGCGTCTAAGAGCTTTTCGCCTTTTTTATACTTCTTATATATTCTTTTCTTTTCTTTTTTTATAAGCTCATCTGTTAGCTCGCCGTCGCGGAAAAACTTTTTGCGCTTGTATTTTTTGGGACGGTATTTTTCGTCGTAAATCCTCTCTATCAATATCTCGTCTTCTATAATTCCCGGCAGATAAGCCTTGAACTCCTTTTTTGTAAGCCTGTGGTCAGGCTCGGGCAAGGTTTCGTGCACCGAGTAATCCGGAGCGGAAACGGCAGCTTCCGGTGCGGACGGATCAGGCATCGCGACGGACGGCTGGAAAGGCATATTTTGAGGAGCGGCCGTATAGGGAAGCGTTTGAACAGGCACCTGCGGCACCTGCTGAATCTGCTGGTACTGCGGCTGATATTGAGGAGCCATATATTGAGGCTGGAAGTATGGCTGGTATTGCGGTTGATAGTACGGCTGGTACTGCGGAACCTGAACGTGTACAGCTGCAGGAGTGGGCGCCGGAGCGGGCATAACAAAAGTTATCGGCATTACAGGCGGAGCCATAGTAACGGGCGCAATTTTGTTTTGACCTGATACGTCGTGCTTTGAAGCGTGCTTTGATACGGCGGTATATTGGGGGTTTGCCGCCTTGAATATTTCACTGGCAAACTCTAAGGTCATTTTACCGATATCCTGAGTTTTTTCCGCGCTCCTTAAGAACTCGGTTTCCTTCTTCTTTCTTCTTCTTAAAACCGCGCCGCGTATAATGAGCGCGATAATTATCAGCAGTAAAACTGCCGCGCCTGCATAAAGCAATATCCTCTGCCATTCCGCCCATGAATCAAGAAACGGGAAAATTCCTGATTGTAAAACAAGCGTGCCGGCAGCTGAGGAGCGCGCCGACATTCCTAAAACTATAACTATATCATTTTTTGGAGAATGGGAAAAAACAATCAATAAAGCAAAGAGCATAAATATAATAACAGGAATTGTTATCATTCCGCACTTTTTCAATTTCGCACTCACAGCAAGACTCCTTGGACTATTATTTATTTTGGCTGTTTATAATGAAAAACATACCTTTTCCATCATATATATTATTTATACTTTACTATTATATATCATTATTACGCCAATGTCAATAATTGTGAAAAAAAAGTAATAATCTATTTTGAATAAAATTCGGGGTTTTTTTGCGTTTTAAACTAAAAAAACGAAAAAACAGCGTTTTTTTTAAAATTTTAAAGATTTATACATTCTCTGCATTAAAGCGGCTATAAAAATACAATAGATTTCCCTCGTTTTACATTTTTTAAGATACTATAAAAAGGACAAAAATATCCGGCGCAGACGCAAAAAGTGCTTGCTAATTTTGGCATTTTTTTATATAATATTTCAAACGGCTTTTTAATTTAAAAATATTAAGATATAAAAATTTTTTAAGGAGACAGATTATGAGAAACTACAATTTTTCAGCCGGACCTTCTATGCTTCCGTTGGAAGTTTTAGAGCAGGTGCAAAAAGACCTCGTCGATTACAACGGCACGGGAATGTCGGTAATGGAAATGAGCCACCGTTCAAAACCCTATGAGGCCATTAATACGGAAGCTGAGAGCCTTTTGCGAGAGCTTATGAATATCCCCGATAATTATGACGTTATATTTGTACAGGGCGGCGCGTCGATGCAGTTTGAGGCGGTTCCGCTTAATCTTTTAAAAAACTTAAAGGCCGACTATGTGGTGACCGGCAATTTCTCGAAAAAAGCTTACGATGAGGCAAAAAAATTCGGCGATATGGTTTGCGCGGCCTCGAGCAAAGATAAAAACTTTACATACATTCCAAAACTCGATAAATCTATGTTCCGCCCCGACGCGGATTACGTGCATATCTGCCACAATAATACGATTTTCGGTTCGCGTTACAATGAAATACCCGACACCGGAGATATTCCTCTCGTAGCCGATATTTCGTCCAGCATTTTAAGCCAGGAGTTCGACGTTTCAAAGTTCGGAGTGCTTTATGCCGGAGCGCAGAAAAACGTAGGGCCCGCGGGCGTTACCATTGTTATCGTGCGCAAAGATTTAGCCGACCGCGCTCTTCCTTCCTGCCCTACCATGATGAAATGGCAAACTCAAATCGCCGAAAAGAGCCTCTATAATACTCCGCCCGCGTTCTCGACATACGTTGCTATGCTCGTATTCAGATACCTAAAGAAGATCGGCGGCGTTAAGGCTATGAACAAGATAAACGAAGAAAAAGCAAAAATGCTTTATGATTATATCGACGGCTCAAATTATTATATCAATACCGTCGAAAAGCCTTACCGCTCGATTATGAACGTTACGTTCGTTACAGGCTCTGAAGAGCTAGACAATAAGTTTGTTTCAGAAGCCGCAAAATCCGGACTTTTAACGCTCAAAGGCCACAGGCTGGTTGGCGGAATGAGGGCAAGCATCTACAACGCTATGCCGGTTGAGGGTATCAAGGCTCTGATCGCGTTTATGAAGAAGTTCGCTTCCGAAAACAAAAAATAAGAATAAAAGATAATTTCGACTTATCTTCACTGATTGCAGACATAAACTAGAAAAGAATTCATCGTGTGCTCAGCCGAGCGCTTTAGCGCGAACGCCACGAAGTATGCGGACTACGCTTGCCTTGCCGCCTTGGTCGAGTATTAGAAATACACTCCCAGCGGCAGCGCGGCAACTGTTGCCCGTTTGACACGCGACTTCTTCTCTAGTAAATTATGCGTCGGCAAAAGGCCGATTGCAGACATAAAGGAGTATAAAAAAATGAAAGTTTTAAAGCTTAACGAGGTCAGCCCCATAGTTAAAGATATTTTAGGCGGCAATTACGCCTTGGAAAAAGCATGCGCCGATCCCGACGCTATTATCCTGCGTTCGGCGGACATGCATACTTATGACCTTCCCGCAAGCGTACTTTGCGTAGGAAGAGCCGGAGCGGGCGTCAACAATATTCCGTTTGATAAATATGCCGACACAGGCGTCGTTGTTTTTAATACGCCCGGCGCGACCGCAAACGCCGTCAAAGAGCTGGTACTTTGCGCAATGCTGATGTCCGGCCGCAAAATAGTGGACGGTATAAACTGGACGCTGTCGCTTAAAGGCAAAGGCGCGGAAGTGGGAAAACTCGTCGAGAGCGGCAAGAAAGAATTTATCGGCGGCGAAATAATGGGCAAAAAGCTCGGCGTTATAGGCCTCGGCGCGATAGGCGCGCTTGTCGCTAACGCCGCAGTTGACCTTGGCATGACGGTTTACGGCTTCGACCCCTACATTTCTATCGCGGGCGCATGGAACCTCAACCACAACGTTATCAAAACCGACGACGTGAAAACTATTTTCAAGGAATGTGATTTTATCACGCTGCACGTCCCCTTAGCCGACGGCACTAAAAAAATGATAAACGCAGAAAGCATCGCGACGATGAAAGACGGCGTGAACATCATCAACTGCTCACGCGGCGAGCTTGCCGACAACGCAGCTATAATCGAGGCTGTAAATACGGGCAAGGTCAACCGTTATGTGACTGATTTTCCCTCGGATGAAGTACTCGGCATTGCAAATATCATCACTATCCCCCACCTTGGCGCAAGCACGCCCGAGGCCGAGGATAATTGCGCTGTGATGGTCGCCCACCAGATGAAAGACTTTATCGAAAACGGCAATATCGTAAACTCGGTAAACTTCCCCGCCTGCTCGATGCCCCGCTGCGGCAAACAGCGTTTAACGGTAGTTCACCTTAACGTGAAAAACGTAATAAGCGCGGTAAGCGACACTATCGGCAAAGAAGGCATCAACATCAGCGGCTTTGTGTCGCAGTCCGGCAATAAAAAAGTAGCCTACGCAATAATCGACGTTGATGAAGTTTTATCCGAAAAAATCATAGACAAAATCAGAAAATTAGAAAACATCGTTAAAGTAAGAGTTATCTAAAAAACACGATTAAATTTTGAAAAATCAGGCTCGACATTCCGGGCCTGATTTTTTTTACTCATCATATAATATTAAAGGCGGGCTACAAAACTACGGGAGGAGTGAAAACGGCGTCGTCTATATAATATCTTTTATTATTTTTGTTGTAGTATAAAGTAAGATTTAAGATGCAGATAAAAAGCATTGAGATAGGAATAGTGGCGATAAGCCCTGCGCCGAATGTAAAAATGCCGATAAATACGTTTAGCGCTATAATAAACAGCCACGTTATAATTAAGTTGCCAAAGACGGACTTGAAGTTTTTCAGCGTGTTTTTAATAGAAAAGGCGAAGGCTTTAAAAATGGGCATATTGCCGTTTATTATAGCTGGCGCCCATGCGGACATAAACGCGGATTTCAGCGCAATTAAGACTATATAACAAATCATTATAATAAACGGCGTAAAAAACGCCAGCACAGGGACTGTGAAAAGAAGCCATAAAAGCCTGATAACAGCAAGTATAACTACGTCGGCAAGTATCGTATAAAGCATTTTAACAAGCGAAAACAGCGACGATTTCCCGAGATTTGAAATAAAGTTGGCGGCAAAACCGGTTTTTGCGTTGCTTGACATATAATTATCAAGTACGTTTATGAGCGGCAGCTCATAAAGCCCCGTAAGAAAACGGAAAGCGAAGATCACGACGACCAAAATCAAGAGAGAGGAGGCGACCGACAGCGTTTTATTGGTCGTAAAGAGGGCTATAAAGTTTTTAAAAGTCAAAGCAAGCTGTTCGGCAATATTTGAAAGCGTCGCCCCTTCTAAAAGGTTGCGGTAAATTTGCGCAAATTCGTCCCCTATTCCGGCTTCGCGTATCGTCCTGAAAATTATCGAAACAAAGGGAAGCGAAAGGAGAGCTATCAGCCCGCCTGCGATTATTGTGTAAATACACAGCACCCATACGAGTGAAAACCTTGAAAGAAATATTTTAAACGAATTTTTAAACGACATCTTTTACCCTCATTTTCCTTTATTGGATCCGAACGTCTGCTTTATATCGCGACGCTCCAATCCCGAAACGTCAAACATTACTATCATAACATAGGAAATAACGTACATGATTATAAAAAGATACATACAAATTGAAATAATTATAGTTATAAAATCATAAAGCGTAAAAAACGTGAGTACGTATTCGATTATTGCCACAAGCAAAAACGGAAATACGCCGCTGAAGATAATTTTAAACGCTTTCTTTCCCATGATTGCAAACGCGCTCGAAAAAGCGTCGCTGAAAGCGTAACCGTAGGTCATTTTCAGCGGTATCATAAAAATAACGGGGCCTGTGAGCGCGATAAATAAAATGAAAATCGAGATGCTTACAAACGTTGATACTATTATGTTCAATACGCTCGGCAAACCGTCGCCCGATAAAATGATATGCAGAAGATAGACGACGCTTATGAGGATCAGCGAGTACAAAACCATTAAAAGAGTGCAGATCATTAAAACTGTTAAAACCGGAAAAAAGGTTTCGTTTATGCCCGCAACAGGATTTTGAAACAGTATCTTTCTTCCCGTTCTGAAATGCTTTTCGATAAACGAAAAACCAAAGCACATCCCTAAAAATAAGGACAGGAAAATTAGCACCGGCGGATAGACGTTCTTTATATGCGATGCGCGGAACACAAGTCGGAATACGTCGGAATAGCTCTCTACACCTGTTACGGCGTAGTCGGGAATAAAGGAAATCGACGACATCGGCTTAACGAACACACCCAAAACGACCGCGGGCAGAATCAATATCGCAGCCAGCGGAAAAAACGTTTTGAAAATGTATTTCAGCGTTTCCTTTATATAATTCATAAATAAATTATAATATAATTAGTCAAAATTTGCAAGACAAAAATAGCCGTATCTTCCGTATCGCCGACAAATTCTATGTTAATTTTCTTTTTTCCCGTTTAGAAAATCATAAAATCATTATCAAATACTTGACAATTACTTCATCTTATATTAACATACATATAAATTAATAACCGCTGGGGGCGCTATAAACGCATTAGCTGAGATAATGACGCAAAGTCATTGGTCCCTTTGAACCTGTGAGTTAGTACTCGCGTAGGGAAAGCAGCAATATTGTAAATTTTACATGCAATAGGATTGGACTTTTCCGCTTTAGGTACTTATAGGAAAAGTCTTTTTTTATTTCTTTCCGCGTACGGGAAAGGCTTAAAAAACACTTTGACGCATGGCCTTAAACGGAAAATAAGATCGGGCTTTTACGGTTAAAAGGAGTTTACAATGCCAAACAAACTCGAATGGGATTTTAAAAAATTTACCTCATTCAAAGACGTTTTTACAAGTCAGGACGGATTACTTATATTCTTTATTATTTTAAGCTTCGTCCTCTTATTCGCGCTTATCGCTGCGATAGTTATTTCGTTCTTCGTTATGCGCAAAAAAGGCACGAACGCCTTTACCACAAAGGATTTGACATACGGCGCGGTGTGCCTTGCCATTTCGTTCGCTTTAAGCTTTATCGGCCTTAAGTTGCCGCAAGGCGGAACTATCACGCCCGCGTCCGCCCTGCCAGTTATGCTGTACTGCTATTTCTTCGGCTTTCGCAAAGGCTCCGTCGTCTGCTTTGCTTATATGCTGCTGCAGTATTTTCAAGACCCGTATATAGTGCATCCTATGAGCGCGCTTCTCGACTACGTCATCCCCTATCTTTCGCTTATGTTTTTAGGACTCTTTTCCTACCGCCGCTTCAGAGTGCAAGGCTTTGAACAGAAAAATTTCTTTTTAAAAAACATTAACTTTATAATCGGCGCGGCGCTCTACGTTGTTGTAAGATACGCATGCCACATATTATCCGGAGTCATTTTCTATAGCGAATGGGCATGGGAAGGCTGGGGAGTGTGGGCGTACTCGTTTGCCTACAACGCCTTTATACTTATCGACACAGTTATCGCGGTAGCGACGGGCTTTGCTATGCTTTCGAGCCGCACCTTTTCAAAGTTTATGCTCTCATCCTCGAATATGCAGAAAGCGCCTGTTAAGGAAACGGAGATAATGTCCGCTTAAATCCATTCTAAAAAACCCTTGTAGCTTTTTCCTAAAGCCATAAAACGCCCCTTTTAAGTTATAAGCGCCTTTATAGAACGGTGGGAATTTCTTGAAATATTCTGTAAAATTCCTATACTAGATAAAAAGACTATCAACGATGAGCTGCCCGCGCTGATAAACGGCAAGGGCAAGCCCGTCGGGGGTATCGAGCCGGTGACGACCGCTAAATTCACAAGCACCTGAATAGCGATTATCGCGGCAATGCCGGAGGCCATATAGCAGCCTAAACGGTCGGAGCTTAATTGGGCGATCCTGACAGCCCTGTATATAAGGAAAATAAACGCTAATATAACTATTACGCAGCCTAATAGTCCCAGCTCCTCGCCGATTATGCTGAAAATAAAGTCGCTTTCGGAAAAAGGAAGGAACAGGTATTTTTGCCTCGAATTAAACAATCCCAGACCGAAAAGCCCGCCGCTGCCCAGCGAATAGAACGACTGTATAAGCTGAAAACCCTCGCCAAGAGGCGACGCCCAAGGGTCTAAGAACGCCATAAGGCGGCTTAAGCGGTACGGCTCGATTATGATAAGCAGCGGTATTGCCAAAGCGACGGGGATAGCAATTAAGACAAAATGCTTCATTTTCGCCCCGCCGATAAACAGCATTGCGAACATTAATATGCCCATACAAATTGTAATCGACATATTCGGCTCTAAAATTATCAGGACGCAGGTGGAGAGCCCTGCCGCCAATACCGGAAGCAGGCCTTTGAAGGTAGTCATTTTGTCGTGGTGCTTTGCCATATAGGACGCCGTGAAAATAATGAAAGCAAATTTGCTTATCTCGCTTGCCTGAAGAGTGAAAAAAGGCAGGTTGATCCAGCGTTTTGCGCCGTAATTTTCAACGCCCACGCCCGGAACGAACACAAGAACGAGTAAAACGTAGGAAACCGCTAAGATGATATAGCGGATTTTTTTTAAAAAATGATAGTCGATAAACGTTAAAGCGAGCATAGCGGCAAAGCCTAACAGCGCGCCGGTTATCTGCTTGTACATATAATAAAATTGATTGCCGTAATTTACCGCGGCGGAATAGCTGCTCGCCGAGTAGACCATAAGCACGCCGAAAGACGTCAATAAAAAAACGACGACCAGCAGCGGCAAATCAATTTTGTTATAGGTTTTCTGCACTATTTCACAAGCTCCCTCACCGCTTTGACGAATCTCTCGCCGCGGTCGGCATAATTAAAGAACATATCAAAACTTGCACACGCGGGCGAAAGCAAAACGCTGTCTACGCTGAGCATAACCGAATCGAACACCGTTTCCTCTAAGGTGTTCTTTTTTTCTATCTCGTAAAACCTGTTGCGGTAGGCCGCCGCAATTATCTTATCCGCCGTTTCGCCGATAACGTAAACGTGTTTGACCGTCGGAGGCAGATTTACAAACAATTCGTCGAACTCATACCCCTTATCGCTGCCGCCTAAAATAAGGCAGGTGTCTGAAGAGAGCGTTTGCACCGCTTTCAGCGTTGCGGCGATATTAGTGCCTTTGGAATCGTTATAAAAAGTCTTGCCAAGATATGTGCCGACGTTTTTAATCCTGTGCGCGGGCGAATCAAAAGTGGACAGCGTTTCTATTATCGCTTTATTTGAAACCCCTAACAGCTTGCAGGCGCAAATTGCGGCAAGCGCGTTCGATACGTTATGGGTGCCCATAAGGCGTATTTGGTCGCGGTCGCATATGTATTCGTCGAAGAAAAAAATCTTGCCGCCCATCAAATATGCGCCCTTAACTTTGCCGCGCACAGACGTGTAGAGGACTTGTGCCGCCGGGTGGAAATTCTCCAGCGAAATAAGCGGGATATCGTCCTGAGAGAGGATAAGATAATCCGACTCATCCTGATTTGAGGCGATATTGAGCTTTGACCTTATGTACTCCTCCATATTCTTATGACGGTCTAAGTGGTCGGGCGTGAGGTTTAAAACACAGGCGATTTTAGGTTTAAAGTCCTGTATGCTCTCAAGCTGAAAGCTGGAAACCTCCAGCGCGGCATAGTCGGCCTTCTCTAAGGCCGCGCATTTAGAAAAAGAAACGCCGATGTTTCCGCAAACGCTGACGCTCTTATTGTCGTTTTTCAGCATCTGACCGATTAGAGCGGTCGTGGTGGTCTTACCGTTCGTTCCTGTGACCGCCGCTATTTCACCGCCGAATATTTTATATCCCAGTTCGATCTCGCCGATAAGCGGGATCTTTTTTTCGCGCGCAAATTTGTATATGATATGTTCTTTGGCAATCGACGGGCTTATGACTATTAAATCAAAACCGGCGTCGGGGATAAGCCCGCCGTCGGAATCCTTATAAATGACGCTTTCTCCGCCGAGCGCCCTTACCGCCTCATACGCCCCGTTGCCGCTGACGCCGCCGCCTATTATTAAAACCTTTCTGCCCTTTAAACTAAACTGCTTATCCATACATAAATAATTATGCGGATAAGCAATCGAGTATGCCTTTTTTAACTAAAGACGCAGCTTAAAATTAATTGGACTCACATTCACAGTCTTGTTAATGAATATCACATTGACAATCCGGCTGTGAGCGCGGCGGCAACTAAGCCCATAATAAGCGTTACAGCAGAATATACGGTTACGATGCGGTTTTCGTGAATCCCTTTTCTTTCAAAATGATGATGCAGCGGAGCCATAAGGAAAATCCGCTTTTTCGTGCGCTTATAGTGCAGCACCTGCAGTATTACCGAAACGCTTGTGAGAACGTACATAATCCCTATCATAGGAACGTAGAGCGACAATCTTGTAACGACCGCCAACGCCGCTAACGCGCCGCCGAGCGCAAGCGAGCCGGTGTCGCCCATAAAGATTTTCGCCGGAAAACCGTTAAAGCACAAAAAGCCTATCAGCGCGCCGGTAAGCCCCGCGCAAAACAATAAGAGGTTTGAATACTCCGGTTTGAAAGCTTGTCCGTCGCCTAAAGCATAGATAACTATGGCTATAAGCGCGAAAATTATGACGCTGTAGACGCCCGTTACCTTGCCCGCCAGCCCGTCGAGGCCGTCGGTAAGGTTGACGGCATTTGTGAACGCAAGGAAAATAAAAATGTAAAACGGTATCGCGAAAAAACCGAGCGGTAGCTCTTTAAGCGTGAACGGCGCGTAGACGATGTCTAAAATATGGCGGTTGTAATACGCGTAAATCGATACGATCACTGCGATCAGCACTTGGAAAACTATTTTCTGCCATGGGCTTAGACCCTTGTTCTGCTTAAAAAATATCTTGATAAAATCATCTAAAAAACCGATTATCCCATAACCCAGCATCACAAAAACCGTAAGGATAAGCAGCGAGTTGTTTTCGTTCATAAAAAAGAGCGGAGATACGGCGGCGGCTATGATAAACGCTATGCCGCCCATTGTCGGGGTCCCGCTTTTTGAGGCGTGGTTGTCCACATAATGCAATACTGTCTGCCGGATCTTGAGTTTTTTAGAAAGCGCGATAACGGCGGGCATTATGACGACGGTTAAAACAAAGGCTGTAATCAGCGTGAGAGCGGCGTTCACCATATATTATATCTTCTTCTCCTCGATAAGCTTCAATATATATTCTTCGTCATTATACTCGACCTTTATTCCCTGTATGTCCTGATATTTTTCCGCTCCCTTGCCGGCAATCAGCACGACGTCGCCGTCGCCTGCGTATTCGACAGCCTTTAAAATCGCGCTTTTTCTGTCCGCATCCACAAATACGCGTTCCAAAAACCCTTCGTCTATCCCGGCCGCTATCTCGTTTATTATGCTGTCGGGGTCTTCGGAACGGGGATTGTCGCTTGTAATAAAGCAGCAGTCCGAGAGCGAGGACACAACCTTGCCCATCATCGGACGCTTGGACCTGTCCCTGTCGCCGCCGCATCCGAAAACTGTAATGACCTTTTTCGGCGCAAATTCGCGGATAGTTGAAAGGATGTTTTTCAGCCCGTCGTCGGTGTGGGCGAAATCGATTATAACGCTGCATTTGGACGTATTGATGATATTGAACCGCCCTTCGACCTTTGTGAGCGAGCGGATACCGTTTATGATGTCTTTGAGGCCTATTCCGAGCGAAGAGCAAACCGCCGCAGCACAGAGCGTATTGTACATATTAAACTTGCCGGGCATAGAAAAGCGCACGTCCGCCAAATCGTCGTTGATGTTAAGCACATATTTAAGCCCGTCCACGCTCATAGACAGGTCAATAGCAAAAACTTCGGCGGGATTAAGGCAGCCGTAGGTGACAAAAGGCAGAGCGCAGTCTTTTATTATTTCGCGCCCGTACTCATCGTCGATATTGATAACGGCAAGCTTTGAATGCTCTTTAGTAAACAGCTTTTTTTTCGCCGCAAAATACTCGCCGAGGTTTTTAAAATAGTCGAGATGGTCGCGCGATAGATTTGTAAAAGCCGCCGCGTCGAAAACTATGCCGTCGAGCTTGTTTAAATATAACGCGTGGGCGGACGCTTCCATAACTACGTACTCCACCCCCTTTTCAAGCATTGTTTTAAGTACGGAATGCAGCTGGGTTGGGTCGGGAGTCGTAAGTACGGCTTCGGTACGCTCCTGCCCAATCATTATAGCGTTAGTGCCTATTACGCCGGTTTTTTTTCCCGCCGCCTCCAAAATACTCCTGATTATATACGAAGTCGTGGTTTTGCCGTTCGTTCCCGTGAGCGCGATCATCTTCATTTGCTTTGCAGGCTCACCGAAAAATCTTGAACAGGCTCTGCTTAACGAGCTTCTCGTATCTCTTACGATTATATGCGGGAGCGAAGAGTCTGTTCTGCGCAGCGCGACGATTACCGCCGCGCCGTTTTTTTCGGCCTCAGCGGCAAAATTATGGCCGTCGTTTTTCGCGCCCTCAAGGCAAAAGAACAGCGCACCTTTTTGAACGCCGGCCGCGTTAAAGGATATCGAGCTTATTTCTATGTCGGATTGGCCGCCGCCGGATTCGGGCAAAATTTCGGAAAGTTTCATTTGCTACCGCCTTTTATGAATGAGATGATTCTATGCTAAATCAAATCTGCGGAAAATACAACAAGTGAGCAAAATACGACAATAATTTCAAAGATAAACTTTTTACAAGAATGTAAGTAAAACAGCATTCTTGCTTAAAAAAATTGTCGAAAGTTTTTGTTATATGATCCCCTCTGCGACATCCTCGGTAAGCCGTAAAAGTACGATGTCGCCCTTGTCAACTTTTGCCCCCGCAACGGGATAAGTTGAGGCTACAACGCCGCCGGAACCCGCCACTTCCGCATTGATCCCAAGAACTTTCAGGCTTGCAAGCGCTTGCGTTACAGACGAGCCTTCCAGGTACGGCATAACTACCGTTTCTACCTCTTCGGGCGTCAGAGAGGGCTTTAAAGCCGTGTAGGAGAATATCTTTTCAAAAACCTGCCCGGCATACGGTGCGGCAACTATACTTCCGTAGTATGCGCCGGGGCCCGGCTCATCGACGGTCATCAGTATAACGTACTTAGGATTTTCGACCGGAGCAAAGCCTACAAAAGAGGAAACGTACTTACCTTGAGCGATATGGCCGTTCTCATATTTTTGCGCGGTACCTGTTTTTCCGCCTATACGGTAGCCGCTGACCTGCGATTTTTTTCCGCTGCCTAAGCTCACAACGTTTTCTAAGAGCGCGGACATTTTCGCGCTCGTCTGCGCGCTTATCACTCTGCGGACTTCCTTAGGCGACCTGGTATAAATATTCTTGCCCGTATAATCGTCCGCGCTTTTAACAAAATACGGTTCGTAAAGTATCCCCCCGTTGACTACCGCGCTCACTCCTACGGCAAGCTGGAGCGGCGTGACCGCAACTGCCTGCCCGAACCCGATACGCGCTAGGTCCACGGTTTTGACTGATTTTTCTGCCATCATTATGCCTTTGCTTTCGCCGAAAAAATCTATATTCGTTTTTGAATTGAAGCCGAAAGAGCGCAGCGCGTCATACAGTTTAGCTGTGCCGAGACGCAATGCAAGATCCATAAACACACAGTTGCAGCTGTTCATTACGCCCTCGGCAAGGTCCTGTGAGCCGTGGCCTATGCTGCGCCAGCATTTTATGCGCTGTCCGTCTACCGTTCTTGAACCCTTGCAATAGAAATGGTCTGAATCCTTGACCGCATTGTTTTCTATCGCGGCGGCAGTCGTAAAAATCTTAAAAGTTGAACCGGGCTCGTAGACGTCTACTATCATCTTATTTTTAGATAAGGAGTTTAAAAGGTCGATATTGTCTCTTGGCGGGTCGTTAAGGTCAAAAGCCGGAGTTGAGGCCATTGCCAAAACCGCGCCGTCTGTGCAGTCCATAACTATCATATTCGCGCTTTTGCTTTTCCACTCGTTCTGCGCCGAAAAGACCGCGTATTCGGCAAAAGACTGGATTTTTAAGTCCAGCGAAAGCGTCAGGTCGCAGCCGGGGATAGCCGGAACATATTTGGTTGCCGTATCTTCGACTTCACGTCCGGCAAGGTCGGTATTGGTGTAGGCAAAACCGTCTACGCCTTTAAGGTACATATCATAGTACCCCTCCAGCCCGTTCTGTCCCACGTTATCGATATTTGTAAAACCGAGTATTTGCGAAAGATATGAATTGTTGGGATAATTGCGCTTGGATTCTGCGGCAAAATATATGCCCTCGATATTTTTTTTACGCAAAGACTCGACCTCCTCCGGTTCGACCTTGCGTTTAACTGTGATTTCACTCACCGCGCTTTTTGAAATTTTCTCATACAGCGACTTTTCATTCAAACTCAAAGCGGCGGCAAGCTCTTTTGCTGCTTCCGCTTTATCCAAAACCGCATTAGGGCGCACGTAAACTGTGAAAACGTCCTTATTATCGGCAAGTATCTCGCCGTTGACGTCTAATAGTTTTCCCCTCGGCGCGCTCAAAGGCAGGTCGCGGTACCATTGGTCAGTCGCTTTTTTTTGCAGCTGCGCGCCCTGTATCACCTGAATATAGCCGAGCCTTGCCATAAGGGCAAAAAATAAAAAGGTTATTGACAAAACTAAAATCAATAACCTCTTTCGTGTAGTAGTTAAACTGTTGGGACTATTCAATTTTGCATCTCCTTAAAACTTACAGCCGCTTTTGTATTACGGCTGAATTGCGTTTTAAAGATGGACTATAAGGAAACTCTGAATAAATCGTTACCTTAATTCATAAAGCCGCAAAGCCAGTCGCAAATTTTATCAAACCAATTCGTTCTGCTTTTGTAAATTACCGGTTCGATCGTTTCTGCGGGCGTAACTACGGTGGGATTGACTGTGTTTATCATATTTTTTTCCGCCGCTTTGCCCTTTAAAAACGTTTCATCGGTTATCATATTGAGGGTTTGAGTCTGCTGCAAAAGTGTTTCCTGCTTAACGGAAACCTGCGTTTCAAGCCGACTGACAGCCGCAGTTGAGCCTGTGATAGCTATGCCAGTGCCGATCACGACAGCCGCCAGTATTACGACGATAGCAAGATAGACCGCTAAAACGACCTTTGTGCGGGTCGAAAGAGACTCTCTTTCTTCGCGCAGGGCAGTCTGTTCGGAAACTTCCTCAACAGCTTTTTCCTTGCGTTCTTTTCTTATGCTGGGCATAAGGTCTTCGCGGTTCCTGCGAACCTTAACCTTTTCTTCCCTCACCTCTACTTCCGCTTCGGGTGCATAGCGTTTTGCGTTTTCCGTATATCTGAAAGAACGCGTTTGCTCCTTAGCAGGCTCGGAATACGTAAAATTCTGTGTGTAGGCGGGAGCCTGCACTTCGATAGTTGAAGAGGCGAATTCTTCTTTTGCCTGTACGGGCTCTTTTGCCGTTACGCTCTCAAAGCCGCCGTACCTGTCTTGTTCATTGATAACTTGTCTTCTTGTTGATACCATATTATGACCCTTCCTTGTCAAATATTACAATTTTTCAATCACGCGCAAAGTCGCGCTTTTTGATCTTGAGTTTTGCTGTTGTTCTGATTCGGAAGGCCGTATTCCTTTGCTGACGGTCAATTTAACTTCCGCCCTGTGTCCGCAAACGCAGACCGGCAGGGATTTATCGCAAATGCAATCAGTACTAAGTAGCTTGAATGTTTGCTTAATAATTCTGTCTTCGAGTGAATGGAACGTTATCACGGCAAGCCTTGCGCCTTTATTTAAGACGGACACAATGTCCGTTACCGCTTCTTTTAAGCCCGTCAGCTCTGAATTTACAAAAATTCTGAGGGCCTGGAAAGTTTTTTTCGCCGGATGCCCCGCTTTTGGCAGAAACGGCACCGCAGACGCTATTATCCTGCTTAAGTCGGAGGTCGTTATAATCGGCGACTTTTTCCTTTCTTCAACGATTCTTCTGGCTATGCGCCGGCCGAAGCTGTCCTCTCCGTATGTAAATATTATATCGGCAATTTCGCTTTCGTCGTACTCGTTGACGATTTGAGCGGCGCTAAGGGCCTGACTTTGATCCATTCTCATGTCTAGGCTGCCGTCCTTCATATAAGAAAATCCGCGTTCTGCCTGATCTATCTGATGCGAGGAAATTCCTAAATCAAGTATCGCTCCGTCAAGCGCGCTTTCGTTAAGGCTTGAAAGCACTTGCAAAACGTTTTTGAAATTGCTTTTTACGAGCTTGAACCTTCCGCTTAGCGCGCCGTCCTTATTAAAGAGGTTTTCGGCATAATCGAGCGCGTCGTCGTCAAGGTCTGTAGCGATCAGCCGCCCTCCTCTTTTGAGGATTTCCAGCGAATGGCCGCCGCCGCCTAAAGTGCCGTCGAAATAAAGCTTGTCCTTTTCAACATTCAGATATTTAAGGCACTCTTCCTTCATTACTGAAAGATGATATCCGTAATCTTTTTCCGGCACTTTTTTTATTCCTTTTGACTGCTGTCGACTTGTTGCCGACGCATAATTTACTAGAAAAGAAGGCGCGTCGCAGTGCCGCAACAGTTGCCTTGCTGACGCCGGGAGTGTATATTTGATACTCGACCAAGTCTGCAAGGCAAGCGTAGCGGCAATCCGATGATGAATTCTTTTCTAGTTTAGGATTTGAACATAAGGTTTGCTATCTGCGCGCCTAAATCCTCGTCGCTTATATCGGAGTATTCATCCCAGATGTTTTCCGCCCAGATTTCCACATGGTCGTTCGCGCCGATCGTTACAAGGTTTTTTGATAAAAAGTTCCCTTCCTTGTCCTTGATTTTGGCAAATTCCAAAAGCTTTTGGGGTATCAGATAGCGTCCCTGCCCGTCCTCTTCCACAACCTGCGTCGCCGCTAATATTTTTCTTTGGACGGCGGCGTTTTCTCTAGTATAAGGCGCATTTGCGAACTGCTTAGAAAAAAACTCTTTCGCGTCGGATTCGGGCAGCACATAAAGGCAGTTGTCCGTTCCGCACATTACGCAAAGGCGGTTGGTCAAAAGCTGTTCTTTAAGCTTCGGCGGCATACGAAGCCTTGACTTTTCATCGATCTGATGACGGTATTCGCCAACTAAAAACTTATCGAGCATACTCTTTACCTCCTTTTTTTGTAATGCAAAAAACGGGTCAACTTGACCACTTACAGGTAGTATATCACATAGTTTAACCATTTGCAACCACTTTTGACCATTTTGATACTAAAATTTTTTCTTTTGATATATTATGCCTACTATTTTTTTTTGACTGTTTTTTAATACGGACTCATTGGGGATGTTTCAAGGCTATAAAAAAAACTATATGGGTGTTTCAAGAAGGGGTTAGAGACGGGTAACAGGTGGCAAAATGGCGACAGGAGTGTATTTCAGATACTTTAGGCTAAAGCCATTTTGACACTCTCAAGCCCGTATATGACCCCTTATTGAGACACTCCCAAAAAGCAGTTGATTTTTTCAGCATTAAATGCTAAAATATTTCAAACGCAGAAAGAACTAAAACTTCACAAACAGTCTGCCCTGGGAGCTAAAGAAAAAATGAATTATAATAAAGACTTTGCGGACTCTGAAAATAGCGCGGCGCTGAAATTATCCGACGTATACGACGCAAGAAAAAGATTGAGCGGCACCGTACACCATACGGCAATGCCCCATTCGCTCACATTTTCTAATTTATGCTCGAACGAAATATATTTAAAGTCCGAAAACCTGCAAAAAACCGGCTCTTTTAAGGTTCGGGGCGCGTACAATAAGATAGCCCGCCTCTCTGAAGATAAAAAACCTGAAACTGTGGTTGCGGCAAGCGCGGGAAACCATGCTCAGGGAGTCGCCTACGCCGCAGCTGAAAAAGGCATTGCGTCATATATTTGCATGCCCAAAAGCACGCCGATCGCAAAAGTGAACGCTACGGCAAATTACGGCGCGAACGTTGTTTTATACGGCGACTGCTATGACGATGCGTATAATAAAGCGATGGAAATCTGTAAAGAAAAAAACGGCGTTTTCATTCATCCCTTTGACGATGAGGACGTTATCGCGGGACAGGCGACCGTCGCCTTGGAAATGCTTTCCGACCAGCCGGACCTCGACGTCATAATAGTCCCTGCCGGCGGCGGCGGGCTGCTTGCGGGAATAGCGTATACCGTTAAACAGATCAATCCCAAAACTAAGGTCATCGGAGTACAGGCTGAAAGGGCGAACGCCATAGTTCAGTCTTTTAAGGCAAAAAAGCGTATTTGTACGGAAAATATTTTTACTATCGCCGACGGTATTGCCGTAAAATCGCCCGGCGTAAAAACGTTGGAGCTTATCAACAGATACGCAGACGACCTGCTTACGGTTTCAGACGATGAGATAGCCTCGGCCATCATCCATTTGATCGAACGTACAAAGCATATCGTTGAACCTGCCGGAGCCGCTTCGCTTGCGCTTGCTTTAAACGGAAAAATCAAGGAAAAAGGCAAAAAAATTGCGTGCGTTCTCTCCGGCGGCAATATTGACGTGGGCTTTATTCATAAAATAATTGAAAAAGGTCTTGTAAGCCGCGGACGGCAGATGAAATTTTCCGTTGTGCTGGCCGATAAACCCGGCTCTCTTTCCGACTTTTCAAGGATCATGTCGGATAATAACGCAAATATCATTTCCGTACAATACGACCGCATGAGCACAGAACTGCACTTAAACGAAACTATACTGCATATTGCCTGTGAGGTTGGCGGTTTTGAACACGGACGGAGAGTCATATCGAACTTAGAAAGCAACGGCTATAGAGTCATTTTTGAAAGACAGTCTAAAAGCTGAAACTGGAAAAAACATGCGTCGCAAGAGAACGCAATTAAAAGGATGAAAAAGAAATGGATAAAAAAGAGAGAAGCGTTATAAATACTAATGAGGCGCCCGGCGCGGTAGGGCCGTATTCGCAGGGAATAAGCTATAACGGATTATTTTATTTTTCCGGCCAGATCGCTTTGGACCCGCAATCGGGCAAGCTTGTTGACGGCGGCGTGGAAGCGCAGGCAAGACAGGTGCTCCAAAATATAAACGCGCTTTTAAAAAGCCAAAACCTTACCGCGCAAAACGTATTAAAAACCACCGTTTTTATAACCGACATCACAAAATTTTCGGCAGTCAACTCAATTTACGCCGAGTTTTTCAACGCCGAGCCGCCCGCCCGTTCATGCGTGGAGGTTTCTAAGCTTCCTTTGGGCGCCGCGATAGAAATAGAGATCGTCGCGGGAAAGTAGAATATCCTAAAATGATAAGCAAACGGCGTTCCTTTCATTTTCTGGAACGCCGTTTTTTCATTTTATTTTACTCGACTTGTCGTTTAATTTAATAGATTTATAAAACTTTTTGAGCGGTCAAAGCGGACAGATTTAAAAATTTACAGGTCGATGATATGAACCAGTTCGTTGCCGACGAGATCGCATGAGGTCAGATAGTATTTTACATTCTTGATTTGAGATAGCCGCACTACCCGGCAATCCTTGCCGTGAAGATGCCCGTAAACCACCGCGTCTGCCCCGTAAGCAGAAAAAAGCTCCGTAAAGGGCGAGGATTCAAGGCGGATATTGAAAGGCGGATAATGTATCATCGCGATACAAACGTCCCCCTCTTTTTTTATACTCTGCATGCTTTTGAGCGACATTTCCATTCTTATAAGCTCGCGGCTGTATATCTTTTCATCCTCCGGCAAGGCATTTTTTTCCGGCACAGTCCAGCCGCGGCTGCCGCAGATAAGGCAATTGCCGAGCCTTAAGCAGTCGTTTTGCACGGCGTAAGTATCTTTTGTTAAAGACGCGCGCACCGCGCTTATGCTTTTCCACCAGTAATCGTGGTTACCGCGTATCAAAACTTTTTTGCCTTTCAATGAGCCGATAAAATCAAGGTCCGGCTTTGCCTGTTCGAGAGTCATCGCCCAGCTTATATCGCCCGCAATCAAAACTATATCGTCATCATTTACAAGCCTTTGCCACGATGCGACGATTGTTTCTACATAATTGTCCCACGCGCCGCCGAAAATATCCATAGGCTTGGGGTTGTTGATCGACAAATGTAAATCGCCGATTGCGAAAACTTTCATATTCCGATTATATCAAATCGGAAGCATTTAAGAAAGTGTTTTTGCGTAAATATTTTTTAAAAAGGTCATTCGATAGGCGGAAATAGCGGCAGGTTAAGCAGCGCAGCACAAAGGTCTTCGGCGCCTTCGGTGCAGTCCGGATAAACGGAGAAACCGTACGAGGGAATAACGATATCGGTCATTACGATTATTTTCGTTATCGCCACCACGCAGCAAAGGACGTTCACGACCGTTTCGCTCACAAAAGTCCCCATTTCGCCTGCGACGCTTGCGGTTGTGGAAACTGTGTAAGGAACAAGCGAACGGCCCGGCACGTTTAAGATAAGGTCGCGGTGGAGCGTTATTTCGCTTCTGCCGGTTCCGATACGCCCCGTCGAATCCGAAAATGTGACGACGACCGGAATGATGATGTCTCCGACTATCCTCGCCCGCCTGCCCTCGAGCGGCGTTATCACCTGATTGGCAAACAAAGACTCGCCCTGGCTGACTACGCTTATAAACGTGTACGGATAAATCAGGCCGGGCGTGATATCTCTAAGTACTAGCTGAAAGCTTAATGACGGATATCTGGATATACACCCGTCAAAAACTCTCGGGACCTCGATCACGACCCTCTCGCATAGCCCGTTTACGGGATTCCCCGTGATCCTTCCCGCTTTAATAGTGTTTTCGCAATTATCTGCCATATAAAAAACCTCCGGTTTTACTATATATTTGTATTCCGGAGGTTTAAAAAATGTGACAAATTTTGCCTTTATTTTAGTCTGGATTCTCGTTACGTACTGACATTACCGCATACAGCCTTGCCAGCGCCTTATCCTTATTGATGTTTTTTTCGGCGGAAACGGCTAAAATATTGTCGCGCCCTATCATAATTTCTTTCGCTATAGTCATTATGTTGCGCTCAAGCTCGGCCTTTGAGAGTTTATCTGTTTTTGTAGCCACAACCGTAAACTGCATTCCGTAATAATAAAGGAATTTTACCATCTGCTTATCCTGCGCCGTAGGCGGATGGCGGCTGTCCAACAACACAAAAATATGCTTGAGCTTAACGCTTTGGGCCAAATAATTTTCGATCAGCTCTCCCCATTCCTTTTTGTCTTTTTTTGCCGCCTCGGCATAGCCATAGCCGGGAAGGTCAACGAGCATGATATCGAGCGTCGAATTTGAGCTTTCAAGAGTGAACGGAAAAAGATTTATGAGCCTCGTCCTGCCGGGCGTGGACGACGTCTTTGCGATATCACGCCCCGCAAGCATATTGATAAAAGACGATTTTCCTACGTTTGAACGGCCTACGACGCAGATTTCTTCACAATCGTAGCTTTCAGAGGAGGACAAATAAACTTCAAAATCCGATATACTTTTTAAAAAATCAACTTTTGTGACCTTAACGCTCATTTGTTTACCCGCTAAATTTAATTTTTCTCTTCTTTTTCAAGCAGAGCGTGTTCAAAAACCGTATCGATATCGCCTGCAAAAATAATTTCCAAAGAGTTCTGCACTTCCTGCGGAACGTCCTGTAAATCTTTTTTGTTTTCTACGGGAATAATTAGCTTTTTTATGCCCGCACGGAATGCCGCAAGCGATTTTTCTTTAAGTCCGCCGATGGGCAGAACCTTACCGCGCAGCGTTATTTCGCCCGTCATTGCAACAAGGGAGCTGACCTTTCGCTCTGTGAACGCCGATAAAATAGCCGTCGCCATAGTAATACCCGCGCTCGGGCCGTCTTTTGGAGTTGCCCCTTCCGGGAAATGTATGTGGGTGTCGTAATTTTTAAATTTCTTAGAGTCGATGCCGTACTTATCCGCGCGCGCTTTTACAAGCGACATAGCCGCCTGGCACGACTCCTTCATAACGTCGCCGAGCGAGCCGGTAACTGTAACATCGCCCTTTCCGTCCGGAATGAGCGCGACCTCTACGTCTAAAGTTACTCCGCCCGCCGCAGTCCAGGCAAGGCCTTTTGCAAGGCCGACTTCGTCGGTTTCGTTTTTGAGTTCGTCCTTATATTTTGGCGCGCCGAGATATTTTTCAAGATCGGAGCCGCTCACGTCGAACTTCTGTTCGTTCTTTTTTCCGCCGTTTACGACCTGCACCGCTATCTTTCTTGCTACCGTAGAAATTTCCCTTTCAAGATTTCTCACGCCGCTCTCTTTTGTGTATGTGGCAATGATCTCCATTATCACGTCGTCGGAGAGCGCGACGTTCTCCGCTTTAAGCCCGTTTGCTTTAAGCTGCTTGGGCAGCAGATATTTTTTTGCGATCTGAAGCTTTTCTTCGTACGTATAACCGCTTAGCTCTATAACCTCCATACGGTCTAAAAGCGGCGCGGGGATAGGCTCTAAGCTGTTCGCGGTAGTAACGAACATAACCTTTGAAAGGTCGTACGGCATTTCTAAATAATGGTCTTTGAACGCCGAATTTTGGTTCGGATCCAAAACCTCAAGCATCGCGCTTGCCGGATCGCCGCGGAAATCGCTCGACATTTTGTCTATTTCGTCGAGAAGGAATACGGGATTTATAACTTCCGCCTGTTTCATTCCAGAAATGATCCTGCCGGGCAGCGCGCCGATATATGTGCGCCTGTGCCCGCGCACTTCCGCCTCGTCGCGCACTCCGCCGAGGCTCATAGTGACAAGCTTTCTGCCCGCAGCCCTTGCAATAGAGGCGACGATAGAGGTTTTGCCGACGCCCGGAGGCCCGACAAAGCAAAGGATAGGGCCGTTTAAAGTATTTGTAAGCTGGAGAACGGCTAAATACTCGATTATTCTGTCTTTAACTTTTTTGAGTCCGTAATGATCCTCGTCCAAAATTTCCCGGGCTTTAACAAGGTCCAGGCTTTCTTTGCTTTTTTCGTTCCAGGGAAGATCTAAAATCCATTCGATATACGTGCGGCTGACTCCCGCCTCGGGCGAGGTCGGACTCATTTTTTCCATACGCACAGTCTCTTTGCGGACCTTCTCCAAAGCATACGGGGGAAGCTTTTTTTCCTCCGCTTTTAAGCGGTAGCCGTTGAGCTCATCCTCGTTGTCGCCCAGTTCCTCATGGATAGCCTTAAGCTGTTCGCGCAGGTAATATTCCTTTTGGTTTTTATCGATGCTAAGCCGCACTTTATTTGAAATCTTGCGCTCTACCGATATAATTTCGCACTCTTTTGCCAAAAACTGGTAAATTTCTTCCAACGCCGAATAATCGTCGGAAAACTGCAGTATTTTCTGCTTTAGTCCGACGTCTTTTACGATGTGCGTCGCGACCATGCCGATAAAATTCTTCGTATTATTTAAGTTGACTCCTGCGTCAAGCTCGGCAGAAATCTTACTGGACGCCTTTTTATAAAGCTCATACTGCTCGGAAACCTTTCTTTTTGCGGCCTCGAGAAGTATATCGTCGGACATACTTTCCGGAAAATCTTTTAAAGTGACCTCAAAAAAAGGAGTGATCGAAGTGTAATTCAATATTTCTTTGCGTTCCTTGCCGTTTACTATGACCCTAACGCAGTCGTTCGGCAAGCGTATCACCTGACTTATTTTCGCTATGACCCCGACTCTGTATATGTCTTTAGGCGAGGGCGCCACAGTCGCGGTATTTTTTTGCGCAACTAAAAAGATATCCTCGCCCGCGTCGGAAGCTTTATTGAGCGCAAGCATAGACTTATCGCGCCCCAAATCAAACTGAATTGTCTGCCCGGGAAAGACGACTACCCCGCGCAGCGCGATCATTTTATACGGCGCTTCCGCAATAGGAATCGCATTTACACTTGTATCGTTTGCTAAATTTTCCATTTATTAAATCCGAATCACAACCGGCCGGTTGTTCCTTTACATTTTTTTCAAAATCATTTTAACACATTTTAAAGCTTCTTTCAACATATTTTTGCCGTTATTATAAATTTTAATAACAATTTAATGTTGCCATTTTTTAAAGATTTTAAGCTTGAAAGCGCAAAAAAGCAAGGGAATACGAAAATTATCTAAAGCTAATTATCGTATTCCCTCACTATTATATCCTAAAATTTTATTTTTTAAGCGGTTTCCTTATCTGCGGAGGCTAGCGCGCGCTTTTCAATAAACGGCTGCATTTTTTCAGTTATACATTCGCGCGTGACCATAATTTTAGCTATGGTTTTATCGGTGGGAGTCCTGTACATGATATCGAGCATACATTCCTCCATTATCGACCTTAGTCCCCTTGCTCCCGTGTTCAAATCGATGGCTTTTTGGGCGATAGCCTCAATAGCTCCCTCGTCGAACTCAAGGGCCGCGCCGTCCATTTCCAAAAGCTTGATATATTGTTTTATTAAAGCATCCTTAGGCTTTGTGAGGATATTGATAAGCGCGGATTTATCGAGCGCGGACAAGCTGACGGACACCGGCACCCTGCCGACAAACTCCGGAATAAGCCCGTACTTAATAAGATCTTGGGGCTGGACTTCCGCTAAAACCTCTGAATTTTCGACTTCGGTTTTAGATTGGACGTTTCCGCCAAAACCCAGCGATGCGGTGCTTTTGCGTTTTTGGACAATTTTGTCGAGCCCGACAAACGCGCCGCCGAAAATAAAGAGGATGTTTGTAGTGTCGATAGAGAGGCATTCCTGCTGAGGATGCTTTCTTCCGCCCTGCGGAGGCACGCTTGCAACGGTACTTTCTATTATTTTGAGAAGAGCCTGCTGAACGCCCTCTCCGGATACGTCGCGCGTGATACTCATATTTTCGCTTTTTCTAGATATTTTATCTATTTCGTCAACATATATGATCCCGCGCTGCGCTCTTTCGATGTCGTAATCGGCATTTTGGATAAGCTTTAAGAGAATATTTTCAACGTCCTCGCCAACGTAGCCTGCTTCAGTCAGCGTTGTTGCGTCCGCGACTGCGAAAGGAACGTTTAGGATCTTTGAAAGTGTCTGGGCAAGAAGGGTTTTACCGCTTCCGGTAGGGCCGAACATAAGGATATTACTTTTCTTAAGTTCGATGGAATCATCGTCTTTGAGCTTTGATTTACCTTTTGTTTTCTGGGCGGAGTTATAATTGATGCGCTTATAATGATTATATACGGCAACGCTTAAAACCCTTTTGGCGTTGTCCTGGCCGACGATATATTCGTCGAGCTTAGCCTTTATCTCTTCAGGCGCGGGCAATTTGAAATTTTTATCTGCCCCCTCTTTAGAAACGTCGTTTAGTATGACTTCATTGCATATTTCGATGCAATTTTCACAAATAAAAACTCCCTCAGGCCCCGCAATTAGATGCCGGGTCTGGGATTGCGGCTTACCGCAGAAAGAACATTTAGCTTCTAAACTTTTTACGCTCAAAAAAACTACTCCTAAAATTCTTGTTATTTTACTGCATTATAATAATTGTTATTTTTACTGTATAAATTAATATTTTTCAGTTTGTTTTAAACTGCCACGAAACCCTTTTAAAAACTTAGCGGCGGCTGTAGACCTTATCGATAAGCCCGTACTGGAGAGCTTCCTCTGCCGACATATAAAAATCGCGGTCTACGTCCTTATCGATTTTTTCTATCGGCTGGTTGCAGTTTCTGGCTAAGATAGCGTTCATCCTGCGCTTAATTTTTAAAATATGCTCGGCCTGAATAGCTATGTCGCTTGCCTGGCCTTGAGCGCCGCCTAACGGCTGATGGATCATAATTTCGCTGTTGGGGAGCGAAAATCTCTTGCCTTTTGCGCCGGAAGAGAGCAAAAACGCGCCCATAGACGCCGCCATACCTACGCATATGGTGTTTACGTCGCACTTGATATAATTCATAGTGTCGTATATACCCATTCCCGCCGTTACGCTGCCTCCGGGGCTGTTGATGTAGAGGCTGATATCCTTATCCGGATCCTTTCCCTCTAAATGGAGCAGCTGGGCGATAACGATATCGGCGGTAATGTCGTTTATCTCGCCGGTCAAAAATATGATTCTATCCTCTAAAAGGCGGGAATAAATATCGTATGACCTTTCACCCCTGTTAGTTTGCTCAATAACCATAGGTACAAGACTTGATTTCAACATATTTATATTATAACCTCCCGATGTTGTGAATATTCCGTAATTTACAAATTTTTCCTGACTGACAGCTGTTGCCGCACTTAAAGCTATCCTACTCGGCTTTTTTCTTTACCGCAGGCTTTTTCGCGGATTTTTCCACTTTTTCAGCTTTAACTTTAAAAATATTGGCAGAGTTTAGCATATCGAACATCTTATTGACTAAAATATCGTTCTTCATACCGGCAATGCGCTGGTCGTTTAAGGTAGCTTTATAATCGTCGAATCCCTTACCGGAGTTTTCTGCGACCTTTTTAATTTGCTCGTCAAGGTCAGCCTCGCTCACTTCGAGTTTTTCATCTTTGACTATCTGCTGCATAACAAGCCTTGTCTTAACGCTCTTTTCAGCGTCGGAGCGCCTCTCTTTCTTGAAATCCTCGGCGGAGGAATTGGTGTACTTGAAGTAATCCTCAAGCTTCATGCCCTGATACATATACATAAGCCTATATTCAAAGTCCTTTAGCATATAGTCGAGCTCTTCCTCTATCATACAATCCGGAACGTCTACCGATGCGTTTGCAGCAACCGTTTCTATGATACGGTTTTTATTTTCGTTATCAGCTTTTGATTCGTTCTGCGATTTTAGCCTTGCCTCAACGTCGGCTTTATATTCGGCAAAGGTGTCGAATTTAGAGGTGTCTTTAGCAAACGTGTCGTCTAAGGCGGGCAGCTCTTTTACGCTTATCTCGTTGACGGTGACAGTAAAAACTGCGTCCTTACCTTTTAACTCTTCAGAATGATATTCGTCGGGGAATTTGACTTTCAAATCCTTCGTTTCGCCTATTTTCATTCCGATCATCTGCTCTTCAAAGCCGGGAATAAAGGAGTTGGAGCCGATGACAAGCGTCTGTTTTTCCGCCGTTCCGCCGTCGAATTTAACTCCGTTTACGCTTCCGCTGTAATCAAGATTGACGGTATCTCCGTCTTTAACGTCGCGGTCTGTGACCTTAACAAGCCTTGAGGCGCGCTCTTGTGCTGATTTGATTTCGTTATCGATATCCGCTTCCGTCACAGGATAATCGGACTTTTCGATTTCAAGGCCCTTATACTGGCCTAACTTAACTTCAGGCATTGTTGTAACGGTTATAACGTATTCAAACCCTTTTCCCTCGTCAGGAAATTTTTTGATATCCACTTTAGGGCTGTCTACGGGAACAATATCCGCGTTTTCATCTAAAATTTTGCCGTAGGATTCTGATGCCGCAGCGTTGAAAGCGTCGTCAAAGAATACTCCCGCGCCGTAGTTTTTTTCAATTACTTTTTTAGGCACCTTACCTTTTCTGAACCCGGGAACGGCATATTTATGCTTAGTTTTATTGTAAGCGTTTTCAACGTTTATATCCCATTCTTCTGCGCTCATGGTTACGGTCGCTTTGACCTCGCCCTTTAATCTTTCGATTTCGTATTTCATATATTCCTCCAAAAAGTTGTACCAAACTA
>JAVBKW010000045.1:0-17108 GCA_031553855.1 Eubacteriales bacterium
GGCGCTGATAGCGGCGAAAATTGGAACTTTCGACTCTATCGAGTACATTAAGGTACACTCAATCGTCGAAAAACCACACTTTTCGCCACTCTGAGCACCTTTTTGATCGCCCTCTAAAGAACAGTAATGACTTTTTCAGTGATCACAAAATAAGCGGCAAAACCGCTGATAAGCGATATTGACTAATTAAACTTTTAAGGATATACAATGGACGAAATCATAATCAAAGGCGCGAAAGAAAATAATCTGAAGAATATAAATCTCAGGCTTCCCAGAAACAAGCTGATAGTTTTTACCGGCCTTTCGGGCAGCGGTAAGACAAGCCTTGCGTTCGACACCATCTTTGCCGAAGGGCAAAGACGCTACGTTGAAAGCCTTTCTTCTTACGCGCGCCAGTTTTTAGGGCAGATGAACAAGCCCGACGTTGAAAGCATAGAGGGATTGAGCCCCGCTATTTCTATTGACCAGAAAACTACAAACCATAATCCGCGCTCAACGGTGGGTACGGTTACTGAAATCTATGACTATTTCAGGCTTTTGTACGCGCGCGCCGGAACGGTTTATTGCCCCGAATGCGGCAAGGAAATATCGCAGCAGTCTATCGACCAGATCGTCGATAAGGTTTTAGAATACCCCGACGGCTCAAAGCTCCTTATTATTTCTCCCGTAGTGCGCGGGCGAAAGGGCGAATATACAAAGCTTTTCGAGGATTTTAAAAAGAGCGGATATCAAAGGGTAAAGGTTGACGGACAGGTTTATTCTTTAGATGAAAATATATCCTTAGATAAACAGATAAAGCACGATATCAGCGTCGTTATCGACCGTTTAGTCGTCAAAGAGGGCATAGCAAAGCGTCTTACCGATTCGCTTGAGGCGGCTCTCAAGCTTTCCGACGGCCTTGCCGTTGTGGATTGCGACGGTATAGAGCAGCTGTTCAACACAAAATACGCCTGCACAGACTGCAATGTTTCTATATCAGAGATAGAGCCGAGGCTTTTTTCGTTCAATTCGCCGTTCGGCGCGTGCCCGGAATGCTTAGGGCTTGGCTTTAAGCAGCGTATAAATCCCGAGCTTATCTACGGCGACGGCTCGAAAACCCTTGCCGAGGGCGCGCTTACGATATCGGGCTGGAATTTCGATTCAGGCTCGCATTCGGAAATGTATTTCAGCGCGCTTGCAAAGAAATACGGTTTTTCGCTCGACGTTCCGTTTAAAGACCTTCCCGACAATATCAAGCATATCCTTTTGTACGGCAACAACGGCGAAAAGCTTGAAATGCAGTACAATTCGTATAACTTTTCCGGCAGTTTTTCGGCGGCATACGAGGGAGTAGTTACGAATTTAGAGCGCAGGTATAAGGATACTACTTCCGACTACGTCAAGTATGATATCGAACGCTTTATGAGCGTTGAGGATTGCCAGGCTTGCGGCGGCAAAAGGCTGAAAAAAGAGGCGCTGAGCGTAAAAATTGGCGATAAAAACATTTACGAGCTGGCCTCGATGCCGATAGGCAGGATAAAAAATTTTTTTGCAGGCCTCAAGCTTCCTAGTACGAAGGCGTTGATCGCCCACCAGATACTCAAAGAAATCAACGTGCGTCTGCAATTTCTGATAGACGTCGGGCTTGACTATCTTACTCTCAACCGCTCGGCGGGGTCGCTGTCCGGCGGCGAGGCGCAGCGCATAAGGCTGGCAACGCAGATAGGCTCCGGCTTGCAGGGAGTTTTATATATTCTCGACGAGCCAAGCATAGGACTTCATCAAAGAGATAACGCCAAGCTTATAAAAACCCTTGAAAACCTGCGTAATTTAGGCAACACGCTTATCGTAGTGGAACACGACGAGGACACTATGCGTTCGGCGGACTTTATCGTAGACGTCGGGCCGGGCGCGGGCGTTCACGGCGGCGAAATAATTGCGGCTGGCAGCCTTGAAACTATCATAGACACTCCCGCCTCTATAACCGGCGACTATTTGAGCGGAAGAAAGCGTATCATAATGCCGGCGGAGCGGAGAAAAGCCGACGGCCGTTTTATAGAGATCAGAGGAGCTACGCAGAACAACCTGAAAAATATTGACGTTAAGATACCGCTCGGGCTTATAACCGCCGTCACAGGAGTTTCGGGCAGCGGAAAATCGAGCCTTATCAACCAGATTTTGTACCCCGCGCTTTCAAACGCAATAGGCGGTACGCGCATAGCTGTGGGCAAGCACGAAAAAATCGTCGGTTTAGAGCATTTCGACAAGGTTATAGCAATAGACCAAAGCCCTATAGGAAGAACTCCGCGCTCAAATCCGGCAACGTACACCGGAATGTTCAACGCGATCCGCGACCTTTTCGCTAAAACTCCGGACGCTCAGGAACGAGGCTATAAAGCGGGGCGGTTTTCTTTTAACGTCAAGGGCGGCAGATGCGAAAACTGCTCCGGCGACGGCATCATAAAAATTGAAATGAATTTTTTGCCGGACGTTTACGTTCCCTGCGAGGTGTGCGGCGGAAAACGCTACAACCGCGAAACGCTTCAGGTAAAATATAAAGGTAAAAGCATATCCGACGTTTTAAATATGACGGTCGAAGAGGCTTATCATTTCTTTGAAAACCTGCCGCAGATTTCAACTAAGGTGCGCACTCTTTACGAGGTAGGCCTCGGTTACATTAAGCTCGGGCAGCCCGCCACGACGCTTTCAGGCGGCGAGGCGCAGAGGGTTAAGCTTGCCACGGAGCTTGCCCGCCGCTCAACCTCTAAAACGCTCTATATCCTCGACGAACCCACGACCGGCCTCCATATCCACGACGTAGATAAGCTTATATCCATCCTGCAAAGGCTTGCAGGCACAGGTAACACGATAGTGGTTATAGAGCATAATCTCGACGTTATTAAGACGGCGGATTATTGTATAGACTTAGGCCCCGAGGGCGGCGACAGAGGCGGCGAAATAATTGCGGCAGGAACTCCTGAAGAAATAGCAAAAGTCGAAAACAGCTACACCGGCCAATTTCTTAAAGGGATCATAGAAAGAGGATATTAAACAAAAACAAGTTAAACCCAACAAATGCGCAATAAATACAATAAATGGCGACGGGAGCTTTGTTGGTCATAATTTGCTGCAAAAAGGGGCTGTCTTACGATGAAAAATCTCGTGAGTCAGCCCCTTTTTTTTGCCGTTTACTTAGTCTTTTTTAGAAATTATCCCGGCAAACTGCTTTGATAGATATTTTATTCCGTCCTCATAGTCCCGGCTGCTTTCTTCGTAGGTTTTAAGCTGCCGCAGGTTTTCTTCAAATACGGCGATCGCAAAAGAATGAAAAATATATGACGTCCATTTAAAGTCAATTTGTTTTATTTTTCCCATCGAATGCAAGCCTTTGAAAATTTTCACGCCGTACTCTAAAGCGTCATGAACAACAACCTTTTCAAAAAGCTTTTGAGCGTCTGCGTTTTCGTATTGCAGGGAAAGTATCACCCTCGATATGGTCATCATTCTGTCGCGCTCAAGCGGGCTTCCGAACGTGTAAAATACCATGCTTAAAACCTCTGAAAGAGGTTTTTTCTTAGCCGCCTCAAAAATTTTTTCGGGCGAATTCCTGTATTTAGAAAAAGTCGATTCAAATTCAGAAAAAATGCTTTCCAGTAAGCTTTCTTTTGAATCATAAAAGTAGTAGATACTCGCCGACCGTATGCCGACTTTTTTGGCGATCTGGCGCATTGTGGTTTTTTCATAGCCGTTCAGCGCAAAAAGCTCCAAAGCTGCCGATAGTATTTGAGATTTTGTTTCTTTTGCGCTCACACTAATTCTCCTCATAAATTTATTAAAGTCATCAGACTCATGCGGCAAGTTATATTTATACTATGAAATGACAGGCAAACTTATGACCGGAGCCGCGCAGTTATGAAAATTTTCCCGTCGCTATAAACCTAACGTCCGGTAGGTGCATAATATGATTATAGAGGTAATTACAAAGAGGAATAAGTTTAAATATGAAAATCAGATATCCTTTCTTCTTTTACATAGCATATGTTTTTTATTGTAAAAAACCATGTTAAAAGGAGTGTAATTATGAACTATGATATTGTAAAAGATAAAGCCGGATATTCCGAGAGAGAACGAAAATATTTATTGAGAAAATCAAAAAGGATACTTTATTGCTGTACTTTGCGCTGTGATTGCAGTAAATGCTGCGTAACGTTTAAATGCTTATACCCAAGGCTTATCAGCTACCTGAAAAAATATGCGAAAGCAGAACATAAGTTAATAGAAAAACTACAGGAAATTTGGCTTTGCTGCAAAATATGCTTTTGTAAGAATTGCTGCGAGCAGTTTAAAGCCGTATATTCTGAGCTTGTAAAATGCCTGAAGATGTGTCCTTGCCCGGCCTGCTGTAAGGGAGAAAAGGGCGATAAGGGAGACAGAGGCCCTCAAGGCAAACAAGGCCCCCAAGGCCCGACAGGCCCCGCGGGAAAAGACGGAGTTGATGGTAAGGACGGCGCAGAAGGCCCCGCGGGAAAAGACGGAATAGACGGTAAGGACGGCGCAGAAGGCCCCCAAGGCCCGACAGGCCCCGCAGGAGATGCGTACGGCGGCGTACGAATCGTTACGCCCATAGACGGCGATACGTTGTATCCCGGAGATAAAATAGCGGGTATGGGTACGCCCGGCTGTACGGTCAGCGTCAGTATCGACGGCGGCGCGCCGGTTGATGTGACAGTAGCCTCAAACGGACGCTGGAGCGTGGAGCCTACGGTTTTTATTTCGCAAACGGAGCATGAGGTGTCGGCTATACAAATCTGTCCGTATGAGGATCCATCAAACGACAGCGTTTATTTCCACACGCTGCCAAACTGTCCTCTTCCCACTATAATCTATCCTATTGAAGGCTCAATTGTTACGTCGAATCCTTTGATAGTATCGGGTACGGCTGTGCCCGGCTCAACTTTAATGGTCTGCGTGGCAAACTCCACCGAAGCGTCACTATGCCAAAACGTTACTGTAGATTCAAACGGAAGCTGGACAGTCATTCTTTCGGTATACTTGCGCAGCGATGATTATACGGCGACCGTCTGGCAAGACAGCGCAACCTGCAGCCCGAATAAAGCATCGGTTTCCTTTAGTATGGAAACGCCGTCGCTTGAACCCGATCCTGTGATCGAGCTTGTATACTATGAAACCGGAAAAACGTTCCGCACGCTGGATATGAAGATAAGCGCGGCAGGTACGCCGGGAACTATGACAATTCATTATTTGCTGCTTGTTCCGGGTATGCCTTCGCCAACTGCAAATGAGATAATCAACTACGACAACGAGGAGGCGCTGACAACTAAAATGGCTGTGCGCGGCCTTTTTACGGCGAATGTAGACAGCTATCCGCAAGAATACGCCTATACGCTTGAGGGGAAGGAAGGCATCACAAATCCCTATCCTTTAGAACTCGGAGTGATGGACGGCTACAATTATAACCTTTATGTCGCGTGCCAAAGCAATACCGGCAGCGTAAGCAACGTTATCTCCGGCGGAATGCTGAGGATGGGCTTGCCGTTTGCCTCAGGCGAGGGCAGCGACGCGTCTCCCTACGTTGTGCGCATGTTAACCTCCGCAGAGATGGCAAAGTACCCCGACCTCGTTGCCGGACATCCGTTCAATTTGGCGGGAGTCACGGAAAATGCGCGCATACTCGATAATATCGAGGGTATGGAAGTATTGTACGATGAAAGCGTGGGCGCTCATGGCTTAAAAAACTCGCTTGCGCTTTCTTATAAGAGCGAAGGCGATTTCGAGCTTCTTAATTATGACGCCGCTTACGGCGGGCAGGGCTGGCGGCCGATTGGAAACGTAGACCATGATCCGCTTGTATCGGGGCATCATATTTTTACCGGCAAATTTGATACGGGTGCGGGAACGTCTGTAAGCGGCTTGCGCATACACGCGAAGGAAACCCCTTCAAGTCCTGCGCATGTACGCGGCCTTTTCGGGCAGTCGTTTAATGTTGACTTCAAAAACATCATTTTGACAGATACGCAGATAGACATTCTTTTAAGCGGCGGAACGGCGGCTAATAACTCCGTAGGGGCACTTGTGGGCTTTGCCTTAGGCGGCGTGCTTGATAATATCGAAATCGGTAGTGTCAAAATTGAAGTTTCAAAGGGTAATTTGCAGACGGCACCGGGATACGCAGGGGGTATTGCAGGCGTCTTAGAAGGCTGTCAAGGAGTCAGTAATATTGTTATCGGAAGCGTGGAAATAACAGAAAAAACTGCTGATACGACCATGAGCGGCGGAATTGCCGCGCTGTTCAATCAAACGAATCCGGAGGCAAACGTTATAAATATCGAAATAGGCAGCGCGGTTTTATCCGGCAGCCAGAACGTAGGCGGCGTGTTCGGGACTGTGGACGCAGGAATATCGCATATTGAAAACGTCAAAATTGAAACGGTAGCTATCGAAGCATATGCCTCGCGCTCAGGCGGCTTTACGTCAACGCTTAATTCAGGCTCTCCTATCACCGTCACGGGCGTTCAGGTTTCAAACATCCAAAGCAATCATATAATGCAAAGTGCGGGCGTATCAGGCGGCCTGTTCGGTTTTATCGATTTGAGTGCGGATTTTAGTGTAACTGACTGCCATGTTTTTGGCGGACGCATTAACAGCGGCAGATACGCGGGAGGAATCATAGGAGATATGGTGACAACTGCAAATGTTACGTTTAACGGACTGACTTCAAGTGCCGATGTAGCGACGGCGGAGAGCGGAACTTCGGGAGGGCTTATCTGCCAATTAAGATGCGAGGGCGCGGATATAAGCGCATCGATAAATAATTGTACGGTAGGAAAAGCCACTATTACAGGCGGGAGCGGCTTTGCTCAGCTTCTTTATTTTAACTCCGAGCAGCTAGGGGTTATTTCAGATTGCGTCACTCAAGCTACGGTTGTATCTGGCTCATGCGGCTTTGTTTCAAGCACACGCGGCTCTATATTTACACGCTGTAAAGCCCTTGGCGACGTTGAAGGCCATGCAGGCTTTGTCGGCAATTGCACAAGCAGTAATTCGGCGGAAAAAAATCCGGCGTTTGTCCTTTGCCAGGCGCGCGGAAACATACGCGCCAGCGGAGATACCGCCGGAGGCTTTGCAGGCAGCTCATCTGAAAGAGCTGTTTTTGACCGTTGTCTGACTACAGGAAGCGTTGATGCGGAAAACGCGTCGGGATTTATTACGTCTCCGGCCGGCGAAGTTATAGACTGCTATGCCACGGGCGACGTAGTATCGTTAACTGCTTCAGCCTCCGGTTTTGCCGGGCGTCCGGGCGGGACGTTGAACAGATGCTACTCATCCGGAAGTATATTCGGAGTTTCTGCGACCTGCGGTATGCTGCTGTATGGACCGAACTTTTATAATCCTGCAAGCGTTAGTAGCTGTATTGCGCTTAATCCCGTCATATCCACAAACAGCAACGCAACGCCGTATGACAGGCCGCAGCGCGTTGCCGCAACTAAGCTGCCTGTTCCGATAAATCTGACGTTAAGTCAAAACTACGCGCGCTCCGATATGATCCTCACAAGGGCGGGAATCGCGCAGCCGGCGGTCAGCGACCCTAACGGCCTTGACGGTCAAAGCATGAATGTGGCAGATTTAGAGTCTACTATGACCGCGCTTGGCTGGGACACTGTAAACGTTTGGGACGCCTCCACGATACCCACTCTCGGCAGGCCTACCTTAAAAGAAAATCCTGAATACTAAAAAACTAACTTTAAGACTGAACTTACAAAAAACTAAGAACAAAAACAATAGAAAGTGAAAACAATCTAAAAACGAACCAAAGACAAAAAAGATACCCGTCGCTAAAAGCTTTGGGTATCTTTTACTATGTTTTTGTACAGACGGCTGCCATGAATTATATAGCGTATTTCAATATCACTTTTTTTAAAACAACGTAAAATACAAAATAGTTGTCAACGATTAAATATTCACTATCGGAACTGCCATTTGAAATATATATAGATACCCGTCGCTAAAGCTTTGGGTATCAAATAAAAAGATACCCGTCGCTAAAGCTTTGGGTATCAAACAAAAAGATACCCGTCGCTAAAGCTTTGGGTATTTTTATTTGTTGATGGTAGGACTCCAGTGGACTCGAACCACCGACCCCCACCTTATACTCGCTCTGCTCGTGCGCCTAACGGCGGCAGGGCACCTTCCCCTTTGCGGGGAAAGGTGCCCTGATGCAGCGAAGACCGGCGGTTTGGAGCCGCTTAATCTGTCGGCAACAAACAAAAAGATACCCGTCGCTAAAGCTTTGGGTATCTTTTTATTTGTTGTTGGTAGGACTGAGTGGACTCGAACCACCGACCCCCACCTTATCAGGGTGGTGCTCTAACCAGCTGAGCTACAGTCCTGCATGAGTCGGGCTTACAGGTGGTTTAAGTTTTTTGTGGTGGAGGTTAGCGGGATCGAACCGCTGACCCCCTGCTTGCAGGGCAGGTGCTCTACCAGCTGAGCTAAACCCCCACAAAAAGTGCTGTCATAAATTCACACAGCTTTTATATGATATCAAATATAGTTTTTTTTGTCAATTATTTTTCAGCCTATTTTTCAAAAAAATTTATAAAAAATTTACGTAAAAAATTTATAAAATAACTAAAAAGTAACTAAAAAAACGAAAGCAATCAACGCGGATTTACGGTAGATATTCAGATGTGCAATATTGCAGGCCGTATCAATAAACCTTGACAAAAAGAATAATAAAAAGTATAATAATATAATATTAAATTTTCTTTTTACAGTGCAAATTGAAGGATAAATATGGGAAAAAGTTACAAAAGCTCGCTTATTATCAGAATAGTTATGATGATGACCCTTTTGGTTTTGCTGGTAATGGGCGCTATTGTTGGTATTTTACGGACAAATATGATAAAAGTCCTTGCCGACGCGGAGCAGATGAGTTTTAAAGAGCTAAACCGGGCTGTTGACGGCTCTTTGACGGCAACAAAGAACAAAGTATACGACGCTACCGAATCATTGTCGGTTTGGGAAGAAACCTACGGCTACACTTTGGATAAATCGTCCAAAGCTGATTTTGAAAAGGAATATTTCGAGCCCGGTTACTATGCTCTTACGGCGAGCGGCATCGATTACCTTATAATAAAAAATGCCGGAGTAGCCGACGTTTTAACGCTTGGCTACGATTATGAAAGTAAAACGGGCAAATCAGTTCCCGCGGGGCTCTCAGACGAGCTTGATCCGCTTTGCGGCGGGGTTTACGACGATATGCTCTCCTCTGGGAAACGCACCGACGTAACGGGTCTGTTCTTTTACGGCGATAAAACTTATTTAATTTGTATAATGCCTATCGTGGAAACTAAAGGCGCTGCTGTTGCCGCCGGAACTTTCACGTTTGTTAAAGTCTTTGATGAGAGCTATATACGGGAAATAACTAATTTAAGCGATGCCGGTTTTATTTTTAAAGACGGCTGGGTTTCGGGTGCGGAAGGCGGCGAAGAAATCAAAATTGTTGACCGGAACGTTTTGCAGTGCGTAAAAAATTTCAAGGACGTCAATTCAAATCCTATGCGTTTGATTATGGAGTGCGGCAGAGAAACCTATAGGAGCGGCGCGTTTACCGTTAATCTTGTTTCTTCCCTGACGTTCATTTTAATTGCTGTTTTTATGCTGGTTTTCTATTTTGCCCTTCATAAAACCATAATAACGCGAATGAAAAAATTGAGCGAAGAAGTGCTTACCGTCAGCGGCGAGAACCTTATCGATGAAAAACGCTATGGGGCAAGCATCGAATTCAAGGCGCTCTGCGGCGCGATCAACGATATGGCAAAGCGGATAGACCAGGAGCATAATACGGCGGCGGAAAGCGAAAAGGACGTTTCGAGCCTGTCCGAAATAATGAACGGTATGGACGCGTTCCTATACGTTACCGACCCTGTTACCGATGAAATTTTATTTATAAACGATAAAATGCGCGAGCATTATAATTTAGGCGCGAATATCGTAGGTCAGGTTTGCTGGAAGGTCTTGCAAAAGGATTTTGCCTGCCGCTGTGAATTTTGTCCGATTTATTCGTTAGATAAAGCTCCGGACTCTGTAGTCGTATGGGAAGAGCACAGCACCGTAACGGCAAGATATTACCACAACGTAGACAGCCTTATTGATTGGCCGGACGGGCGCAAGGTGCATTTGCAGCATTCGACCGACATAACAAAAATGAAGATGACGGAGCTTGAGCTTGTCAAGTCAAAGGAAATTGCCGAGCTATCCAGTCAGGCTAAGGGCGACTTTTTATCGCGTATGAGCCACGAGATGCGCACGCCCATGAACGCCGTTATCGGTATGACTAAAATTGCGCTGGAAACCGCCGATGTCGACCGCAAAAATTATTGCCTCGACAAAATCAATAATGCCTCGACGCATCTTCTGGGCGTTATCAACGATATTCTCGATATTTCCAAAATCGAGGCGAATAAGTTCGAGCTTTCCGAGGGCGAATTCGACTTTGAACAGATGCTTGTAAACGTCGTCAACGTCGTAAGCTTCAGGATTGAAGAAAAGAAACAGAAAATACTTGTCTCTATTGACCCGGCGGTTCCTAAGCTTGCCTTTGGCGACTCCCAGCGTCTTGCCCAGGTCATTGCAAACATCCTCACAAATGCCGTCAAGTTCACGCCTAACGAGGGTAAAATCAAAATGCAGGTCGGTTTCTCCGATTCTGCAAAAAAAGACGGTATATTGAATCTGCGTTTTAAAATAAGCGATACGGGTATCGGCATTTCTAAAGAAAATCAGGCAAAGCTTTTTCAGGCGTTCGAGCAGTCGGACGGCGGTATCGCGAGAAAATACGGCGGTACGGGGCTGGGCCTTGCGATAAGCAAAAAAATCGTCGAGCTGATGGACGGCAGGATATGGATAGACAGCGAGCTTGGCAAGGGTTCGGACTTCCTCTTTGACGTAAACCTAAAAAAGAGCAAGCTGCCCGACGGAGAGGAAAAGCTTATCAAAAAAGAAGTCAAAATCCTGTTTGTCGATGACTTTTTGGAGGAACATGAAAGCTTTTGCTGCAGCGTTATCAAGCTGGGCGCAAAATGCGACTGCGCAATTTCCGGCAATGAAGCTCTCGAGAAAATCAAAAATTCAAATATGCCTTACGACATTATCTTCACAGACTGGCGTATGCCGGAAATGGACGGCGTGGAACTGGCGCGTCAGATCCGCACGATGAACGTCACTCATCCGATAATTGTTATGACGAGCGCCGCGCATTGGGGTGAGATACAAAAAGAAGCCGTCGCCGCCGGAATAAATTCGTTCCTGCCAAAACCTTTCTTCCCTTGTACGATAGCGGAATGTATCAATAAATACTTCCACACCGGCCCGCAAAACGAGGATATCATGCCGACGGCGGAGAGCTTTGATTTTAAGGGTAAAACCGTGCTGGTTGCCGAGGATGTGGAAATCAACCGTGAAGTTCTCGACGCGCTGCTTGCCGAAACCTGCGTATCTATCAAATTTGCTGAAAACGGCAGGGAAGCGGTAGAAATGTTCCGCCAAACCCCCGAACTTTTCGACCTTATTTTAATGGATATCCAAATGCCCGAAGTTGACGGTTTAGAGGCTACGCGCCGCATAAGGCGTTTAGAGTTGCCCTCTGCCAAAACCGTCCCGATAGTGGCGATGACGGCAAACGCCTTCCGCGAAGACGTAGAAAAATCCTTTGCCGCCGGAATGAACGGCCACGTCGCAAAACCCATTGAAATGGATATATTATTAAAAGAAATGAAAAAGCATTTATTTAAGAAGTCTGTGAAGTGAGGCCGATTAATTTTAAGCTTTGCTTAAGAAGTGTTTACACAAAAAAGCGGTTCAGTAAATTGTGCTGAACCGCTTTTTAAATACTATTTAAACGATTTTTTTATGCAAAAAATCTTTAATTATATTTAGACTCTATATTATCGGCAAGGAAAAGCTCACAATTAAAAAACTCGCAAATATTTCCGCATAAATACTGTGATAATTGATAAACGACACTTAGTTTACATGAATCAAATTCACTGTTTAAAATTGAATTTATTGTTGATTGCGGCACGCCGGAAACTTTTGCTAATTTGTATTGAGAAATACTTTCTTTCTCCATTAATGATTTCAATCTTTCCTGAACAGCTTTCAAGAGAGTCATATTATTTATTCCCCTTATAACATTCACTCGTTATAGATTGGCAGTTTTTTCAAAGTTATATAAACCGAGTACTCGTTATATGGTTGACTAAAACTATAAAAAACAATATACTTCATATAACAAATACTCATTATATGGGGTTATAAAAATATGAATACCCTTTATTGAATACTTAGGGAGCGAGCAGTTTTTCCGCAATTTGACGGGTATTGTGCTATTAGAACGATGAATAAAATGAGTTCTGTTTTTTATAAACAAAATCCCGCATAAAAACTATTTAAGTTCTATGCGGGATTTTTATTCAGAACGTTTTAGCCGTTTTTAACTTTTCTTTAAAGTATAAGCGTCTTTAGAATCGATGACTAAATAGCCTAATTGGGTCAATTCGTTTCTTAATCTGTCGGATTCGGCCCAGTTTTTATTTATTCTTGCGCTCCAGCGTTCTTCTGCAATAGCCTTGACGTTTTCGGGAATTTCCGGTTCTGCGCTTTCATCCGGCTGCTTGGCGGTGGCAAGGCTTAAGCCTAAAATTTTGTCAAATTCAAGGGCGAGAGAGTACAGCTCTTTGGATTCGGGTTCTTTGAACATTGTCCAGAGAATGCCGAGAGCGAGGGGGATGTTAAGGTCGTCGTTTATAGCGTCAACAAATTCGTCCGAATACTTTTTAAGAGTTTCCGCGCTTGTTTTGTTTGCGCCGCCGCGGTGCTTGCAGGTCAGGGCGTAAAGCCTGCCCAGCGAAACCTTTGCCGCGTCAAGCCCTTCAAACGTGAAGTTGAGTTTTTTGCGGTAGTGCGCGTTAAGGCAGAAGTAGCGGAACGCAAGAGGGGGATAACCCTTTTCTTCGAGCTGGTCTATCCTGTAAGTATTGCCGAGGCTCTTGCTCATTTTACCGCCGTCCACAAGCATAAATTCGCCGTGCAGCCAGTAATTGACGGTTTTGCAGCCCTCGAGAGCCTCAGATTGCGCGATCTCGTTTTCGTGATGGACGGGGATATGGTCAACGCCGCCGGTGTGGATATCAAGAGTTTTGCCTAAATATTTTTTGCTCATGGCCGAGCATTCGATATGCCAGCCCGGATACCCCATTCCCCAAGGCGAGGCCCATTGCATAATATGGTTTTTATCGGCCTTTTTCCAGAGCGCAAAGTCGGCGGGATGACGTTTTTCGGAATTGACCTCGACCCTCGCTCCGGCGATCTGATCGTCGAGATTTAGGCGCGAAAGCTTTCCGTAGCCCTCAAATTTGCCGATATCAAAATATATTGCGTCGCTTGTTTCGTACGCAAAACCCTTTTCAAGAAGGCCGCAAACATAGTCGATCATTTCCTGAATGTGATCGGTGGCCTTTGCGATTATTTCGGGCGTGCCGATATTGAGAGCCTTAATATCCTTAAAGAAAACGCTTGTATAAAAAGCGGCTATCTCCTCGGGAGTTTTTTTCATTTCGCGGCTGGCTTTTACCATTTTATCCTCGCCATCGTCAGCGTCCGACAAAAGGTGCCCGACGTCGGTGATATTCATAACGCCTTTTAAGTTATAACCGTCAAACGCCAGCGTGCGGCGGAGTATGTCCATGAAAATATATGTGCGCAGGTTGCCGATATGCGCGTAATTATAAACAGTCGGGCCGCATGAATAGATAGTAACCTCCAAGGCCTGAGGTTTAAATTCTTCCTTCTCTCTGGATAGTGTGTTGTACAGTTTAAGCAAGTGATACTCCTTGTAAGATAAAGTTTATCTGAAAATAATTCTCAAAAGTTTATTTGAAATGGGGTACGGGGGAGAACCTTTTTTGCAAAAAAGGTTCTCCCCCGCAAAAACTGTCCTAAAAACTCTTACTTTCCCATATCGCTCATTTTTTTATAGATATCATTAAGCTGATTATTGATTTTTGTGAGTTCGTCCATAATAGGGTCGGGCAGGGTCTGGTCGAGGTCGGGCACGCGTTCGCCGCCTATTTTAACTATACGCCCGGGTACGCCCACGACGGTCGCGTTCGGCGGCACTTCCTTTAAAACAATGCTGCCGGCGCCTATTTTAGCGTTTTTTCCTACGGTAAACGGGCCTAAAACCTTCGCGCCCGCGCTTATCATAACGCCGTCCTCAATAGTGGGGTGGCGTTTGCCTTTGTCCTTACCGGTACCGCCCAAAGTTACGCCCTGATAAATGATCACGTTGTTACCAACGACTGCGGTCTCGCCTATAACGACGCCGTTGCCGTGGTCGATAAACACGCCCGTACCGATTTTTGCGCCGGGATGGATCTCAATGCCGGTAAAAAAGCGCGCAACCTGACTTATAATGCGTGCAAGCAGTTTGTAGCGGTGCCTATGAAAAAAGTGCGCCGCTCTGTACATAACGAGTGCGTGAAAGCCGCTGTAAGTCAAAATCACCTCGAACTTATTGCGCGCGGCAGGGTCGTTTTTTAAAACTGCTTCTAAATCTTTTTTTATTGCACCCATAATTATTCTCTTAAAATTGAAAAGCTTACGCTTAACGATTATATTCTATTATATGCCATTTCTATAAAAAGGACATTATCCTTATAACTTCGTCCAAACATTTTGCGGCGTCCTCGGCTTCCTTTTCATTTGTAAGAATATTCTTGAATGCCGCCGTTATTTTGTCTATTTTTATAGTTATTTCGTCAATGCCTTTTTGCGTTATCCGGTATTCTATCTGACGGCGGTCCCTTAGCGAAACCATTTTTACCATCAGGCCCTCTTTTATCATACTGTCGCTTAAATGCGCCACATTAGCTTTAGTGATAAGCAGTGTGTTCATAATTTCGGCGGGAGCGAGGTTTTTTTTAAGCAGTAAACACAGCAGCTGTTCTTTAAGCCCAACAGCCGTTTTTGAGTTGTCTCCGGCGCTAATACAGGCCTTTCTGGAATATAGCCGGAGATTGATAATTTTTTCGCCGATAGTTTCCATAATAGTTGTTAAAAGTATACTATACGGGTTTACAAAAGTCAACACAAAATTGGTATTTCAAAGTGCTGCCACGAACCTTGTCAAAGGGTCGGGCGCCCTTTGAAATTCCTCGGATTCCTCGAATGATTTATTAAATTGCCGCAATCCATTTACTTTTTGCGCGCGTAATGATATAATATATTGGGTACGAAAAACATCGCAAACAAATAACTCACAAAAGGGGAAATATTATGGCTGAAACATATCCTGTTAATATTTGCGGCAGAGTCGAACAACTGCCTATCTTAAAGCTGCCGGATGGGGCGAGCATAGCTTTTTTCAATCTTCACGGAAACCAGAGCCTCACCGAATATTGCGCAAAGCTTTTAACCGATATAGTTAAGGGCGCGGACGTAGTTATAACCGCCGAAAGCAAAGGCTTACAGCTTGCCCACTGCATAGCGCGCAACCTCGGCCACGATTTCTACGCCGTAGCGCGCAAAACCCTCAAGCTGTATATGCAGGACGGCATAAACGTAGATATCAAATCCATCACAACCTTTGAGATACAAAAGCTCTATCTTTCCGCGCACGATACCGCCCTTTTAAAAGGCAAAAAGGTCGCCATAGTAGACGACGTTATCTCAACAGGTGGTTCGCTCAAAGGCCTTGAGGATTTAGTCAATAAAGCAGGCGGTGAGATTTTTATCAAAGCCTGCGTTCTTGCCGAGGGCGACGCCGCAAAGCGCGATGACATTAAATTTTTGCAGCATATTCCGATTTTATAATTTATAGAAAGAAGTTGACATACATAGATAACAAAAGGAGCAATACTTAAATGAAAAAGGTTTTTGGTTTTGGCATAACCATTATTATGACTTTATTTTTCTTTACAGGATGCGGTCCGGCTGAATTAAAGCAAGGTATATATATGACCGACGATCAAATCTCGCAGGTGGAAATTCTCGAAAATAATGAATATGTATTTGTTAGGCATGTAGCAACAAGTTATTGTCCTGCGGGAAAGTACAGTATTGAAAGAGGAAAACTAATTCTCCATGCCGGAGAAGAGAAAGCATATGTTTTTAAAATTAAAAACGGAACGCTCATCTTAGAAACAGATATGGGCGGACTTGTTGAGCCCGGCACAATATTCAAACTAACTTAAACAATATTATAGTAAATAAAAGGCGGTACCATTACATTGCGGTACCGCCTTTTATATCGATTTACAGCGACTTCTTACGTTTTAAGCGAAAAATTTTGGCCTGCCGTAAAAAATCGTGCTGAGCATATCTATGATCCAGCAGAAGAATGCGCCGGGGAATATCCAGAGGATACCGAAAATGAGTATAAGCGCATTGCCGGTCGTCGCGCCTTTGACAATTCTGTATATCGCCCAAATGATATCGAGCGCGGGAATACAAAGGATCAGTTTTACAATCCACGGCAGCTCGTCGAATGACGAAATAAGATTATTTCCTTCAGACATAGTTTTTTTAGTCTCCTTAATTTAATATATATTATTATAATGACTCTTATGAATAATGTAAATATTTTGTTCTTTAAATATTTTAAAATTAATCTTTTTTTAATATTTGTTAATTCTATTTTTTCTAAACCGCAGCTTTAAGACGGGAGATTAACAACTTTTCGGCAAGTTTCACAAAATTTTTTTTAAAATTTTAAAAAAAACTGTTGACAAATAAAAGCGTATATGATATATTGTCTAAGCTACCCCTTGAGGGCAGCGGCATAAAATCGCCCGAAACGCTCTATTAAAGGAGCGGTAAATCGCGGCAAACCATGTATTGAATCAAACAATACCGCTGGGCATAAAAATATTAACTGTCGTTAGTATCATTATGCTTTTTTTATTGCCAAAAGCACATTGACAACTGCATAAAAAAGAAAGAAATATAATACGAGTAAATAAGTAAGATTTAACGAAAAACAATACGAGTAGTATGTGAAAGCATATACAATTATAAGAATCGGAAAGAATTGCGAGTTTAGTCGAGTT
>JAVBKW010000033.1:0-42701 GCA_031553855.1 Eubacteriales bacterium
TGACTTAAAGGCGAGCAGATTTTAAGATTAGAAAAAGGCTTGTTTTTGCAGGGGGTAGCAGCGCTACCTACAAGAAAAAAAGACTTTTTATTGCTTAAAAGATGCCGTATTTTAAGTCAACTAATTGATTTTACAGAGTACGCTGGCCTTTATTAAAGCTTCGGTGATCTGAACTGCGTTTGTTGCCGCGCCTTTGCGGATATTGTCGGCCACTACCCACATATTCATTCCGCTCTCTACCGACTCGTCGAGCCTTACCCTGCCGATAAATACCTCATCCTTGTTTTCGATTTCTTTGGGCGTGGGGTAAACCAGGTTTGCCGTATCGTCCATAAGCACAACGCCGGGAGCGTTTTTAAGGCAGTCCATGATCCCGTCAAGAGTTACAGGTTTTTTGAACTCGACGTTTATGCTTTCGGAATGGCCATGGAAAACGGGAACGCGAACGGTAGTAGCCGTAATTTTTAAAGATTCGTCGCCTAATATTTTGCGCGTTTCCTTGATCATTTTTTCTTCCTCTTTAGTATAACCGTTAGGAAGGAAAACGTCAATATGGGGGATAACGTTTCCGAAAATCGGCTTAGGGAATTTTTTAGGAGCCTCGCCGTTAACTCCGTTTTTCAGGTCTTCATATCCTGCGACTCCCGCGCCGGAAACAGCCTGATAGGTAGAATAAACTATCCTTTTAATGCCGTATTTTTTATGGAGCGGGGCAAGAGCGACGACCGCCTGAATAGTCGAGCAATTGGGGTTTGCAATAATGTTTTTATGCCAGCTCAAGTCGTGCGCGTTTACTTCCGGAACAATGAGCGGAACTGTCGGATCCATACGCCATTGGCTGGAATTATCTACAACCACAGTGCCTTTTTTAGCAAAAACCGGAGCAAACGTCTTACTTGTGCCGCCGCCCGCGCTGAAAATTGCAAAATCGATATCGTATTTAGCGATATTTTCTTCGTTTAATTCTATAACCGTATAGTCCTTACCCATAAAATTAATGGTTTTACCCGCGCTTTTAGCAGAAGCAAAGGCGTAAAAGTTGTTTATGGGAAGGTTGCGTTCCGTTAAAACTTCTAGCATTTTGTTGCCGACCATTCCGGTCGCGCCGACTACGGCAATGTTGTACTTTTTCATAATAATATATATTCTCCTAAAAATAATTTCAAAACAAAAAAAAGGTATTTTTTTCGTATATATGTCATAAACGCAAAAAAAACGACGGTCGGCATAAATACCACCGTCGTCATCAAACCAAAATTTGCGATTCAATAAATACAATGGTTAATGCCCGCTCATTTGTGAACAAATGACAGTTGCAGAGTTTTAGCTTGCTGCACCCAACTAAAAACGGCGAAAAGGATAAGAGCCGTTAAAAGTTTCGGCGATGATACCCTTTCGCTGCCGCCTTTTTATCCCTTAAGGCTTAAAACGCAACTACTTATGTTCACCGCTCCTCATTAACTTGTTGTAATATTACCATATATAAACATATATGTCAAATAAAAAAAGTATATAATCATAAATGCCAAATATTTTCTTTTTTCATTTTTTCTTTTTAGTTTTATATTTTAACCGCTCTGCTTTTTTTCTTTAAACCGCTGAAAATCAATTGTATTTAAACGTGAAATAGTTTATAATTGTAGTATGGAAATTTCCGACCGCATAAAGATGCGCAAAAATCAAATCACAAAGCTTAGGCGGGATCTTCACCAGATACCCGAAGTAAGCGAAAAGGAATTCGATACCTGCGCTTATATCAAGAAATATTTGTCGGGTAAAGGGTATAAAGTCCGCCAAATACTCACCGGGCTAATATGCGACGTAGCCGGTAAAAATAATAAGCATACCGTTGCTTTACGCTGCGATATCGACGCTTTGCCGATAAAGGAAAGGACCGGTGCATTTTATCAATCCGTAAACGGCTGTATGCATGCCTGCGGGCACGACGGCCATACGGCAATGCTGCTGACTGTCGCTGATATATTGGCTGAAGAAAAGCCTTCCTGCAACGTGCGCCTGATATTCCAGTTCGGCGAAGAGGGCAGCGGCGGCGCGCATGTTATGATAGAAAAAGGCGTTTTGAACGGCGTTGATGAAATTTACGCGATACACTTAAATCCCTCGCTCGAAAAAGGCAAAATTGCGACGACGGACGGCGCGATGTTTGCCGGAGCCGTTGAATTCAATATTGAGTTTGAAGGATTATCGAGCCATTGTGCGGAGCCTGAAAAGGGGCGGGACGTTATAAAGGCGCTCAATATGTTTTTGTCAAAATGCGGGCAGGTCAATGCAAGGCACAAAAACAATTCGCTTTTTCATGTTGGCAAAATCGAAGCGGGGGTTGCCAGAAACGTCGTGGCTTCAAGCGCAAGGCTGTACTGCACCTTAAGGTTTTTTGACTTTGCAGCCCAAGAAGAAATTATGATGAACCTTGCGCGGCTTTTAGTGGAAACTGATAACGAATTTAAAACAAACCACCGCATAATTGTGGAGCCTGTTTATTCGCCGCTTATCAATTCGCCGTCCGCAGTCGCCAAAATCAAACGGCTTATACCGCAGATTGAGGATTGCGCGCCCAAATTTACCGCAGAAGACTTCGGCGCATATACGGAAAAAATTCCCGGCTGTATGGTTTGGCTCGGAACTAAGGATGAAAAGTATTTTTCGCCGCTGCACTCGGATACTTTCGATTTTGACGAAACGGCTCTGTTGTTCGGCGTAGAGTTTTTCTGTAAATTGATTTTTTAATATTATTGACATTTTATTTACTATAAGCGAAATATATGAGGTAATTTTAGCGCAAAAGTAAAAGGAGTTTTAAAGGAATGGCTCAGAAAAAAGGACTTATCTACCGTTTAACAATGGGTAAAGACAATTTGCCGGATTTTACGCCGGACAAGCTGCCCGGCACCCGTTTTCAGGTTTTTAAAGACGTATTTTTCGGAAGGATAGGCGCGATGGTCAAAATCAATCTTTTGGTTTTGTTGTTTGCGCTTCCGCTTATTGTCGTTATATTTTTTGGATACATGACAAAGTCGATAGATTCAGGGCTTATTACCCAAAATCAGGGCGGCTTGCCTTTTCCGGTCGTTGAAGATGCTTCAGAAATAATGCAATACCGCAATTTTGTACTTAATATGCAAATGTATGTTTTTATGATACCGGCAATTGTAATATTGTTTATCGGGCTCTCGGGCGCGTTTTATGTTATGCGGCGGTTCGTTTGGGCGGAAGGCGTAGGAGTTGCGTCGCATTTTTTCCACGGAATAAAGGCTAACTGGTTGCCGTTCTTTATATCTTCACTCTTTTTGGCCATATCTTTCGTCATGGTAATGTTTAATATTTCGGCATATAATTTTTTGGAAATGAACGCCATTTTTAAGGTTATCGGGCTTTCCGTAACAATAATCGCATTTGTACTGCTTATTTGCATGGCGATATTCCTCACAACCCAGGCCGTAACATATAAGCTGAAAATGATACCTTTAATAAAAAACAGTTTTTTATTCGCTATCGCACTGCTTCCTTTAAATATTATTATGCTTATTTTAAGCGTCGTTCCGTTTATATTGCTTTATTTATTAATGGGCGTACAAATGCTGAATATGATAGTCATAATGATATTGCTGCTTGTCGGTTTTTCATACGTGATCCTTTTGTGGACTGTTTACGCGCATTGGGCATACGACAGATTTATCAACGACAGGGTTGAGGGCGCGGTCAAAAACCGCGGTATGTATGTGATGACGGAGGAAGAAAAGAGGGCGAGAAAAGAAAAGTCTTTACTTTCTAAAAACATACGCTTCAACAATCCGGCTTATATCAATAAGGAAATAAGCTCTATTGACGAGGGCGCGACCTTTACTCCGCTGTCCCCGACTTTTTCAAGAGCCGACCTTGAAAAGCTGGCTGAAGAAAAGGCCATAGTGAAAAAGGAAATAGACGCGGAATTCGGCGAAACCGCGCCGGAACCTGCTCCCGCGCCGCAGAAAAAAGCCGAGATAAAAAAGGCGCCGGAAAAGCATAAGCCCGAGCTTTCCGAGCTTCAGCCAAAAAACACAAAAAGCAAGGCAAGCTTTTCAAGAACCATAAAAAAGAAATAAAGTGTACAGGATCCTTTCAAAATTTTATGATCAGTTTATGTCGGACGTCAACTAGGATCAATGGGCCGGCTATGTTTGTTCTTTTTTAGAAAACCGCACCTGCGGCGTAGATATGGGCTGCGGGTCGGGAAGGTTTACCGTAAATTTTCAAAAAAGAGGCTATGACGTTTACGGGGTTGATAAAAGTCCCGAAATGCTCAATATGGCCGTAAGGTATGCAAAAAATTGCGGGGCTGACGTGCGGTATGTATTAGGCTACGTTTTAAATTTTAAATTTATAAAGCCGCCTCAGAATGTGACGGCGATGTGCGACACGTTTAACTATATCAAAGACCCATATCCGGCGTTTAAAAACATTTACAATTCGCTGGAATGCGGCGGGATATTCATATTTGATATCAGCACAGAGTACAAATTGATTCAAATTTTAGGTAATAACACATATTCCGACACGCGTGACGATATAACTTATATATGGAATAATTTTCTGGATAAAAAACTCACCAAAGTCGATATGGAGCTGACTTTTTTTGAAAAGGAAGGCCTGCTTTATAAAAAAAGCGTGGAAAAGCAATGCCAATATGTCCATAATACTGAAAAACTGCTCAGCTTATTGAAGGATGCCGGTTTTGAGGCGGAGGTTTATTCGGGTATGAGTAAGCTTAGGGCTAAGCCTACAGATGAACGCGTGCATTTTGTCGCCGTTAAAAAGTAAAGGTAAATGAATGGCAAAAATAACTGAACTAAAAAATAATTCCGGCGAATATTTCGACCGCGCCGTAAAAAAAGCTGATAAAGGCGATCTTTTAGGATGCCTTGATCTTCTTTGGACCGCTCAAAATAACCTTAAGGGCGACGAGGTGGACGAGGATCTGGATATTCGTCTTGAAATCGCCGAAACTTACGCGAATATGGGGCTATATGTTGAATCAAACCGGTTCTACTTAAATATGCTCTCCTATGATTATTGCATTGATGAAACATTATTTGGGCTTATCCGCAATTTTCTGCTGCTTGATAACACTTCTGCAACGCTTTTTTACATAGAAATGGGCATAAAAGAAGAAATTTTCGACGAGGAGTTCGATATGAATTCTCTCCTTGGCGATATCGTTCCTGAAAAAAAACTAAAGCTTTTAAAAAAAGACGACGGCGAATATGTACTTCAGGTGGCAAAGCAGCTGATGGTCAATAATGATGTTGAATATTCGCGCCAAATGCTTAAAACGGTTTTGCCTGAAAGCGACTACTATACGGAAGCGCTCAATTGCTTAAGCTTTATAGAAATGAGCGAGGGCAATTACGATAAGTGTTTTGAATACTGCAACGCCGTCTTAGAAAAAGAGCCGGATAATTTTGCGGCATTGACTAACAAACTCGTTACTTTAAACTTATCGGGAAAAAGCATAGAAGCCGGTGTGATAACCGCTGAGATATGCGGTATGGATATAAAATCATTGCCTGAGCTTGTGCGTTTATGCATATGCTTTGCCGAAACGGGCAACAGCGTTTTAACAAAAAAGTATTCGGATATGGTGATCGAACGCAATCCCTACAATAAAGAGATTGGGATTATAAATGCGCTTGCAAATTACAATATCGGAAACACAGATACGGCTAAAGCTGCCGCTACAAGACTGAACATTGTTTATCCAGATGATTTAAAGGTTAAAATATGTTCTGATAAGATTTTTTCCGCGTCAAAAGGCGATCTGTTTGAGCTGCGCTGCGATATAAACGAAAGCGAGTATGTTTATATTTGCGACACTGTTAAGGAAATACTGTCTAGATTCAGCAGCACGATCGAGCTGCTGGAGCTTTTTGAGCTCGACAACCGGTTTTTTATTTACGTGTCCGGAATACTAAGCGAGGGGCGCAATAGTGTGCTCATCGACTCAATCAACAGATTATTGAACCAAAGCTTTGACGGCGGCTTTTTAGTTAAAGATCTTTTGTCCGACCCGCTTCTACCGGTAACGTCGAAGAAAAACCTCTTTTATCACGCATTAATTACGGAAAACTACCTAAATACTCCGGTCGTCGTCAATAATATCGCGCGTTGGTTCAATCCGTATTTTGAAAACTACGATTTCCGCAGCAAATATTTGAAATCTGCATATTACAAAGTTTTTGCCTCGCTTGCGTTTTTAGAAGACGGTTTTGAACGCAAGCTTAAAACCTCATTTAAAAAAATCGCGGCGGCTTTAATAGAAAAATTCGGCGCAAGATATAAATTCAACGACAACGCTGCGGCGGCATTTATCGCATATAAATCTAAAATAAACGTTATATTTTCTAAAACCGAATACTGCTGCGAGGTTTTTGATTGCGACCGCGGTATTTTCGAGCAGTATGAAACGGCCGTTACCGAGATTTTGAATACTCAGAAAAAAGGACAAAAGAAAGAACGTTCCGGAACGGAAAATGCAAAGAAAACTGTTGACTTATTTAAAAAATCAGTTAAAAAGGAAGAAAAAAGCGAAAGATAATATACAGCAGTATGTTTTTTAACTAAGGAGGCCGTTATAATGATCGATTTTGATAAAATGTTTGAAAGGTATCTTACGCAGTGGTATGCAAAACACGCATCCGACTTTGAAAACATAGAAGAAATGGAAGAAAAGATGCAGGACGTTTTTGAGATGTGGTCAAAAACGCCTTTGAAAGAGCTGAATAATCAATCTCCGGCGGGATATTTTGAGAGCATATCCTCTGCCGATACGCTGATCAAAATGCTTATCGAGTCCTCGGCCGGTGAGATGAGCCCCAGTATGCTTTTAACCGAACGAATATCGGCTGTTAAGGAATGCGCAGAAGGGTTAAAAGAAATAATCAGCGGAAATTTTTCCGTGAATCTGAAAATGACGGCTGTAAATTTATTAAACGATACGGGAGCCGCGCAGCCTTTTGAAATTTATGCCGGATGGATAACGGCTGAGGAAATCGACGAATCGCTTAAAGAGCTTGCCGTTGAAATGCTATCGGATAACGCAGACGCGGCCGCGCCGTTTTTATTTCCCCAAATCAATTCCGCTAAGTTGAATGAAAAAATCAACATCGCGGAAGTGTTGTGCAACGCAAAAAGAGACGAACGCACGTTTATGCTTTTAAAGGAACTGTTTGAGTCGAAAATCAATACGCCGCTGGTTGCGGGGTATCTTGGCAAATACGGCGACGAAAGGGCGGCTGGGCTGCTTTATCCCGCACTTTCCGACTGCAATTATTTTGAATATATCGAAATCAAGAACGCTATCGAGCGGCTTGGCGGCATAGTCGAGGATGAACGCGATTTTACGGACGACCCGTATTATAAGGCAATAAAAGGCGTATCTTATTAAGGTAACGCTAAAATAAATATTTGTTCATCGCTTTCTCAATATAAGTCTAAAAATCTTAAAGGAAAAACTGTAAGAGTAATGGAAAAAAGAATCATATCGCTTGAAATGGTAAAATCAAACCGCGAATTCCGCACCTTGATCGATACGGCAAATAACAATTTAGAGGTTATGGGCTATACCGAGCATGGCTTAAGGCATGTTGGATACGTGTCAAAGACGACGGCGAATATTCTGCGCGAGCTTGGGTATAACGACAGGACGGTTGAGCTGGGCGCGATTGCCGGATGGATACACGACATCGGAAACGCAATAAACCGCAAAAACCACGGTCAAAGCGGGGCGTACCTTGCTTATGACTGCCTTATGCGTATGAGAATGGATTCAGCCGAGGTAGCCCAAATAATCGGTGCTATTGGAAATCATGAGGAAGAAACCGGCGTTCCGGTCAATCCGATAAGCGCCGCTCTTATTATCGCGGACAAATCCGACGCGCATCGTTCAAGAGTAAGAAAAAAACAGATCGACGCAAGCGATATTCACGACCGCGTGAATATGTCGATTCAAAAAAACTATATTTCGATAGACTTCAATAAAAAAATCATACGCCTCGTCATTTTTATGGACACTACCAGCGCGACTATGGAATATTTGCAGATATATTTGACGCGCGTTATACTGTGCGAAAAAGCCGCAAGCTATTTAGGCTGCGATTTTGAACTTATAATCAATAATTCGGTCATCAACCGCCATAAGGCGATAAAGCCGTCCGTAAAACTGGAGGAAGGCGAGAAGGAAGTCTCGGAGTCTTAACGCTCCTTTACGATTTGTCCAAAATAACATAGCAATAAGAATAATTCGGCACTTCTTCAATATATTTAAAATATGAAGAAGTGTTTTGCTGTCGCCATGCTTATTATCGGAACTATTATCGGGGCAGGATTTGCCTCCGGCAGAGAGCTGATTTCATTTTTCGGCTCTGCTATACCGCCTTTTACCGCCTTAGTTTGCGCTCTTATTATTTTTGGGCTGAGCTTTGTGTTTTTATATATCGGCTCTAAAATAGGGGAGTCGGGCATATCCGCCGTCAATCGGCGGCTTGCGGGAAAAGCCCACCTGATCCTTGATATTTTCCTTCTTGTAAACAATTTTATCGTACTTGCGGGAATGCTTGCCGGTATCGACTCACTCGGCGGTATGTTTTTAAATATCGCACCAGCATATTCTGTTATTTCCGGCGCGCTAAGTATTTTCGTAGTTTGCAAGGGGATAAAAGGACTGCTCGACTGCAACAAAATCGTAGTGCCGGTAATTATCGTAGCTCTTATCCTGATATGCGCTTTTACCATCAGGCCGCAGGGATTTGACGGCGGGGCTTTCGTTGGCAAAACGCTAGGGATATCAGTCATATATATTTGCATGAATATGATGCTCGCAGGAACAATACTTACTACCGTCGGCGGGCTAGACAATAAAACGATCGCGCTCTCGTCCGCTCTTGCCGCAATACTTATGGGAACACTCATTGCGCTCATAGTTTTAGCTCTGAATAATTCCGGGTACTCCTCATTCGATATGCCGCTTATGGCGCTTGCAAAACAAATCAGCCCGTTTGTTTTCGGACTGATCGCAATAGTTATCGCCATATCTATTTTCACTACTATGCTCACGGCAATGAGCGGTCTTGTTTCCTGGTTTGAGCCAATGTTTAAGAGTAAATTTTTCGCGTCAATTGTCGTGCTTATAGGCGGCTTTGCCGTGTCTAATTTAGGCTTTTCAAATGTGGTGAGCTATTTATACCCCGTTATCGGGGTCATAGGGCTGTTTTATGCTCTGTCTGGCATAATATTCGTTTTAAAAAACGCCGCTCTATTTAAAGCGCGCGGCGCGCTTTTCAAGCACCGCAACGCCCAGATACATCAGCGCGGCAAGAACGCAAAGAATGAGAATTGACGACATTACAAGGTCAAGTTTAAGCACCTGTCCGCCATAAATGAGCAGGTACCCAAGGCCCGCTGAGGACACCAGGTATTCGCCCATTATAACGCCTACCCACGCCAGCCCCACGTTGACCTTCAGTACGGAAATCAGGTTCGGCACAGAAAAGGGCAGGACGAGTTTTGTAAGGATCTGAAGCTTTCCCGCTCCCATAGAGCGCATCAGCAAAAGCTTACCCTCGTCAACCGTCATAAATCCGTTAAGGACGCTTATAACGGTCACTATTATACATATCAGCACCGTCATCAATACGATCGCCTGGTAACCTACTCCGACCCACACTATGATAAGAGGCCCGAGAGCGATTTTAGGCAGCGCATTTAAAACGACTATAAACGGCTCGGAAACCTTGCGCGCCGTTTCAAACCACCATAGCGCTACCGCAATGAGGATCCCTAAAAAGGTTGAAATCAAAAAGCCGATAATGCATTCTGTCAGCGTTATTAGAACGTGGCTCAAAATCTCCATTACAGCTATACTTGTCAGCGTATGGAATATCCTTGAGGGCGACGAGGTGAGAAAAGAGTCTATAAGCTCCAGGCGCGCAGCTAATTCCCATATAGCGAATAACGCTGCAACGATTATAATTTGTATCGCTAAAACCTTGATCCTGTTGAATCTCAATGACCTTACATATTTTAAATGAAGCGGCGAATAAGCCGTATTTTTTTTCTTTTTCATACGCATACTTCCTTCCATACCTTGTCAAACCAGCCGGCAAACTTAGGGCTTTCGCGCCGCTGGAGCGGGTTGCCCTCAATATCGACGGTATAGATGTTTTTAATTATTGCGGGGCGTTCAGAGAGTATGACAATTCTGTCGGCAAGTGAGATCGCCTCGGAAATGTCGTGCGTAACAAGCACCGCCGTCTTTTTTTCAGCTTTGATTATTTGCTGCACGTCGTCGCAAACTGCTATGCGGGTCTGATAGTCTAGCGCGGAAAACGGCTCGTCAAGCAGCAAAATTTTGGGTTTGAAAGCAAGTGTCCGTATCAGCGCGGCGCGTTGGCGCATACCGCCTGAAAGCTGTTTTGGCAGGAAAGAAACGAAATCTTTCAAGCCGTATTTATCCAGTAATCCGAGCGCGTATTCCTTATTTTCATTATAAATAATTTCCGCTTCAGCCTTGCGAGTTTTAAGGGGCCTTTTATCATTTTTAGATTTCGGTTTGATATTTTTTGCCTTTTGAATTTCAAGCCCGAGGAATATATTGTTTTGAATAGTGCGCCATTCAAACAAATGATCCCTCTGAAGCATATATCCTTCGTTGCAGTCAGGCTTTACCACTAAATTGCCCTCAAGATAGATATTGCCGCGCGAGGGCTTGATTAGCCCGGAAATCAAAGACAAAACGGAAGTTTTACCGCATCCGGACGGGCCGATGACCGCAACAAATTCCCCATCGTTTATGGTGAGGCTGATATTTTTGATCGCTTCTGTTTCGGCCGTTTCGGTGTGATAAACCAGCCCGACATTATCCATTTTCAATATTTCCATAGTGCTTCCTTTGTAGCGGATTTTAGAGGAAAAGACAGTTTTCCGGACTGCTTAACAAGAATGTGTTTATACCTTGCTTTACTTATCCGAAAAACTGCCGTCTCAATAAAACTGCCGTCGGTTAATTATTTACTATACTTTGCCGCTCTTTATTTTTTTTGGCTTATTTAAACAGGATCTGCTTTTGCGGGAAATTTAAGGGCTATATCATTGTAAACTACCTTAGAAAAATCTGCTCTTACGTCAAGCTCGCCTGCGTTTGACATAATATCCTGCAGCCTTTCGAAGCTTTCTTCTTCCATTACCGGAGTTTCGGACCAAGCGCCGATTTCCAGATACCTTTTTACCGAATCTGCAATGCCTTTAAGCGTGGTCGAAGCAAAATGCGGCTGTAAAGCGGGAGCGACGTCTTCGGGAGAATTATTTTTTATAAATTCATAACCTTTTACAACGGCTCTTAAAAACTTTTCGATCCTTTCGGGATCTTTATCGATATACTTTTTCTTAGCGGAAAACGCGGTGTAGGGTACGAGTCCGCTTTCCTCGCCGACCGACGCGATTACATAGCCGTTACCGGACGCTTCCATTTCAGATGCCGCCGGCTCAAATAATGTACAGTAATCATATTGCGTTTTGCCGATAAACGTTTGTGCCGTGGCGTTGAAAGCAACGGTTGTGTCAAATAAGCTCTTAACTATTGAAACGCCGTTTTGTTCCAGAACATATTCAAGCGTCATAGCAGGAACTCCGCCTTTGCGCCCGGCAATAATCTTTTTGCCCTCAAGGTCAGACCAATTAAAGTCTGCCTTCTCGTCCGTTCTTCCTATAAGAAACGACCCGTCTTTTTGTGTGAGTTGCCCGAAAACTACGGGGTAGTCTACCTGCCCGCCGACGTGGCAGTAAATTGTCGCCTCAGGCCCCATAAGGCCGATGTCCGCCGACTTTGAAGTAATAGCCGCAATGACCTTGTCTGCGCCGCCGCCGTTGGTCAGCTCTATGCTTAAGCCTTCCTCCGCAAAATAGCCGTTTGTCATCGCGACATACAAAGGCGCGTAGAATATGCTGTGCGTTACTTCGCATAAGCGTATTTTGTTTTTATTGCTGCAACCGGAAAAGGGCAGACATATGCAAAAAATACTAAGTACCAGCGCAAATAATCTTTTTTTCAAATTGTTTTTCCTCCATATACTTTATACCACATCATATGCGCAAAAATTGACGGGTGACACAAGCGTAAAAAAGTTGCGGATTTTTGCGGTTTATGATATAATTTCACAGAAATCTAAGAAAAAATTTTTGCAAAATTTTACGGAGAAACTTATGAATAAATCTTACGAGCCTAAAACTTTTGAAAACGAAATTTATGCCAAATGGATGGAAAAAGGTTACTTTACGGCAAAGGTAAATAAAAACAAAAAACCTTTTATAATTATGATGCCGCCGCCTAACATCACAGGCCAGCTTCATATCGGGCATGCGCTGAATAACTCCATTCAGGACGCGCTTATCCGCTATAAAAGAATGAAAGGTTTCGAGGCGTTGTGGCTTCCCGGAACAGACCACGCATCCATTGCCACAGAAGTCAAGATTGTCGATAAAATGAAGGCTGAAGGGCTTTCAAAGGCGGATCTTGGGCGCGAGGGTTTTTTAAAGCGCGCTTTTGAGTGGAACGATACTTACGGCGGCAAAATTTTCGAACAGTTTAAAAAACTGGGACTTTCTGCCGACTGGTCGAAAAAAGCTTTTACGATGGATGAAAAGCTTTCAAAAGCAGTCAGAGAGGTGTTTGTTTCGCTTTATGAAAAAGGCCTTATTTATCAAGGCAACCGCATAATCAACTGGTGTCCAGATTGCAAAACTGCGTTATCAGACGCTGAGGTCGAACACGAGGAATCCGCCTCCAGCCTTTGGTATATCAAGTATCCGATTGATGGAACTGACGAATTTATTACAGTCGCCACAACGCGCCCCGAAACTATGCTCGGCGACGTTGCCGTTGCCGTAAACCCTAAGGACAAACGCTACGCGCATCTTGTAGGAAAATTTGCCGTTCTTCCCTTTATTAACAGGCTCATTCCCGTTATAGCCGACGACTATGTAGACCTTTCGTTCGGCACAGGTGTAGTCAAGATCACTCCGGCGCACGACCCCAACGATTTTGAGGTAGGGCAAAGGCACGGTTTGGAAGTCGTCTGCGTTATGAATGAAAACGGCACGATGAATAATAACGCCGGAAAATTTGCTTCCTTAGAAAGGTTCGCTGCAAGAAAAGCGATTTTAAAGGAACTGGAAGAGCTAAAGCTTTTAGTAAAAACCGATAAGCATAAAAATAACGTCGCGCATTGCTACCGCTGCGACACTATCGTAGAGCCGATGGTTTCAAAGCAATGGTTCGTCAAAATGGAGCCGCTCGCAGGGCCTGCTATAGACGTAGTAAAAGACGGCAGTATCAAGTTTTTACCTAAGCGTTTTGAGAAGATCTACTTACATTGGATGGAAAATATCCGCGATTGGTGTATCAGCCGTCAGCTTTGGTGGGGGCATAGAATCCCGGCATTCTATTGCGACAAATGTTCTAAAGTGCATGTCAGCCGCGAGGATCTGTCCGTTTGCCCCGAATGCGGCGCCCCCCTTCGTCAGGATGAGGATGTTTTAGACACGTGGTTTTCCTCTGCGCTCTGGCCGTTCTCAACTTTAGGCTATCCCGAAAAGACGCCGGAGCTGGACTATTTTTACCCCACTGACGTTTTAGTTACGGCCTACGATATCATATTCTTCTGGGTCGCAAGAATGATTTTTTCAGGCCTTGAGCATACAGGCCACATTCCGTTCAAGTACGTTTATATTAACGGCCTTGTCCGCGATGAACTGGGGCGCAAAATGAGTAAATCCTTAAATAACGGTATCGACCCGCTGGAGATCATTGAATCTCATGGCACCGATCCGTTAAGGTTTTCGCTCCTTAACGGTATCGCGGCAGGCGGGGACCAGCGTTTTTCTAAGGAAAAGCTCGAAGGGTACAGAAACTTTATGAATAAGATTTGGAACGCCGCGCGTTTCGTTCTTATGAACTGCGAAAATGCAGAAATTCTTCCGATAGAAAAAATCAAAGGTTTAACGCTTGCCGACAAATGGATACTTACGCGTTTAAGCGCGGTAACCGCCGAAATCAATAAGTCGATGGATAAATTTGAAGTAGGGCAGGCCGCCGCAAAAATTTACGATTTTATTTGGACGGAGTTTTGCGACTGGTATATTGAGCTGAGTAAAACCGCTTTATATTCCGCCGATAACTCCAAACGCTCAAAAACCGTAAGCGTACTGGTACACGTTTTAAGAACGTCTTTAAAGCTTGCCCATCCCATAATTCCGTTCATAACGGAAGAGATATATCAAAACCTGCCGGGCAATGACGAGGAAAGCATTATGATCAGCGCATTCCCCGAAAATATTAAAGCATATAAAAAAGACGCCGCAGAGTTTGAAAAGGTTATGTCTTTGATCAAAGGAATAAGGAACCTCAGGGCGGAAATGAACGTCAGCCAGTCGCGCAGGACTGCTATTTATATCGATCCCAAAGATGAGAGCGCAGATAAACTTTTAAAACAGGCCTCGGCTTATATTGAAAAGCTTGCATGCGGATCGGGTGTTGAATTCGGGATCCCCACGGTAAAATCGGCAAAGCTTGTGACGGAAATTGCGGACATTTACCTGCCGATGGGTGAGCTTGTGGATTATAAAGCCGAAATCGACAGATTGAGTAAAGAACTTGAAACTGTCAATGCCGAAATCGAGCGCGCGGAGGGTAAGCTTAATAATGCAGGCTTTACCTCAAAAGCGCCCAAGGCCTTGCTTGATGCGGAAAAGCAGAAGCTTGAAAAATATACGGAGCTGAAAAATAAGCTTGAAAGCGGTATTGAGGCTTTAAAATCCGAAATATAAAAGGTATTAAACCGCAGGGCAGAGCCCTGCACCCGCGCGTCAATGCCGCGCGCCTTGCGCAGCAGAGCTGCGGGGTTTTAAGCCTTTTGCGGCGGGCGCTTTTGGGGATTAAAAGCAAGCTTTATTCCCCAAAATGCTACTTGATAAATAAAAAAACTTCTAAAACAAAAATATACTGAAAACTTTTGTCGAAAAACCTCTGATTTGCACAAGTTTTGTCTAACGCCTTTACAGCCGTTTTAATTATGCTATAATTAGCAAGACTGAGAGCGTGAGTCCAATTAAATATATTCAACTCCACTCACAATCTTGTAAGAGACTGATTACAAAAAGCGGAGGATATTATGGCAAAAGTAAAGGAGTACAGCGAGCTAAAAAAACGGGCGCTGCTCGCAAAACAGCGAATGAGGATGGGCTACTGGCAAGCGTTAAACGATGAAAAAAACAAAACGCTTGCCCAGCAAAGTCAAAGTTATTCCTCGGCGGTACGAGTTAAGGAAATACAGCAGGCAAAAATCGAACGCGATTTCAACCGCACCTACGGCAACGCTCAGGTTTTAAAGGACGAAGCGTTTTTTGAAAAGGTTTGCCGGATACTTGATAATGACGAGGACGTTCTCAATCCCATCGGACTGCTGGTAGACCATGAGGTGTATGACGCGCTGGACCCTGCAAATAAGCAGCGTTATATTTTAGAGCTTTCTAAAAAGTTTTTGCAAATGCGCGACCGCTATTATAAGGAGCGCCTGACTAAAAGCTGTTGACTTTTTCGCTTTAATGTGTTAAAATCCCCGTAAAGAAATCAAGAAATTTACGGGGATTTTCTTTTTAAGAAGGGGGCTGCGGATCCGAATGAATTCCAAATTGAAAAACAAGGATATAGACGAGCTTTTTGAAGCGATCGCGCTGCTAAAGAGCAAAGACGAGTTCTATAATTTTTTTGAAGATCTTTGCACAGTCACGGAATTAAAAAGCCTTGCCCATCGTTTTTGCGTTGCAAAGCTGCTAAGCGAGGGTAAAACATATTTAGAGGTCAGCGAACAAACGGGTGCGTCTACCGCTACTATCAGCCGCATCAGCAAGTGCCTTTTGTACGGCGCGGACGGTTATAATACGATAATTTCGCGACTTAAAGAAGCGGAAAGCGTCAGAAAATAATTTTTTAAACACCTCCGGAGAACACATAATGAGTTTCGATTTATCCACGCTAAATCCCGAGCAGATCAAGCCGGTTTTAGATACTGAAGGCGCGGTCCTTGTAACGGCGGGGGCGGGCAGCGGCAAAACAAGGCTTTTGACACACAGGATCGCCCATATAATCTCGGATTTAGGAGTGCCGGCATATAATGTGCTGGCAATTACTTTTACAAATAAAGCCGCCGGAGAAATGCGGGAAAGGCTTGAAAGAATGGTGCCGGACGCTAACGGTTTATGGGTGTCTACCTTTCACTCGATGTGCGCGACTTTTTTAAGGAAATTTATAGACAAGATCGGCTACACTACAAACTTTTCGATTTACGGCGAAAATGAAAAGGAACGCGCCGTCAAGCGTATCATCAAAGAAAAAAATATAGAAGACGATATCTATAAAAAGGTTATGGCGGCGATCGGCGACGCTAAAAATGACGGCTTAGATCCCGAGCAGTATTATTTACGCAACAATTTTGCTGAAAACGCCGAAGAGATCCGCGATGTTTATCATCAATACGAGGCCGAACTAAAAAAATGCATCGCGCTCGATTTTGACGATCTCCTTAATAAGGCCTATTATTTACTAAAACATTGCCCCGAAGCCGGTGACTATTATGCAGGCAAATTCCGTTATATCCACGTAGACGAATTTCAGGACACAAACGTTATTCAATACAAAATCGTGCGCGAACTGGCAAGAGTCCACAAAAATGTTTTAATAGTCGGAGACGAGGATCAAAGTATTTACGGCTGGCGTGGCGCGAGCGTTTCAAATATCTACGATTTCACGAAGGATTTCGACTGCAAAATTTATAAGCTGGAGCAAAACTACCGTTCGACAAAAAAAATTATCACGCTTGCAAATATGCTGATTGAAAACAATACTTCGCGCATCAAGAAAAAGCTGTGGACCGATAACGGCGGAGGCGACGATGTTGAGATAGCGTGTGCGCAGTCGGAAAATCAGGAAGCCGATTTTGTCGTTGGCAAAATAGTTAAAATGGTTCGGGATGATAACTACCGTTATTCTGATTTTGCAGTTTTAATGCGAATTAATGCGCTTACGCGCCCGTTTGAAGAAAAGTTTTTGCAATACGGCATTCCGCATAAGGTTTTCGGAGGTTTCAAATTCTACGAGAGAAAAGAAATTAAGGATATACTGGCGTATTTACGGATAATAGTTAATCCGTTCGATAACGAAGCTATTTTGCGCGTCATCAATTTTCCTAAAAGAGGCATAGGCGACGCCGCGATCAGCCAGCTTGTTTCTTATGCCCTTGTGAAAAACTGCTCATTTTTCGGCGCGTGTATGGCGTGCCTTGAAAAGCCCGACGATTTTCCTGCCGCCCTTGTTAAAAAAGTTTCGCCTTTTTCAACTGTATTAAAATGTCTTGCCTCCCAAGCCGATCAGATACCCCATTCGGATTTGGCAAAATATCTCGTAAAAATGCTTAACTTAAAAGAAGTTTACGGCGCGGAAACCGAAGAAAACGAAAACCGCAAGCAAAACATTAAGGAGCTTATTAGCGCGATAAACAGCTATGAAAAGCTCAATCCCGGCGCAACATTAGAGGAATATCTGCAAAACGTTTCGCTTTATTCCGACCTTGACGAGATGAGCGAGGATGAATCGTGCGTAAGCCTTGCAACGATCCACAGCGCCAAAGGCCTTGAATTCAAAGTAGTTTTCGTGGTCGGAGCGGAAGAGGGGATTTTTCCCGTAACACGCTCTATGGATTCAACGAGCGATATAGAAGAAGAAAGGCGGCTTATGTACGTAGCCGTGACGCGCGCTATGGAAAAGCTTTACATCACATATTCAGCGTCGCGGTTTTTGTACAGCGAACGAAAGGCATCCATCCCTAGCAGGTTCTTAAAGGAACTGGGTTATTCTGCGCCCGCGTTTGAGCCGCAAAAAAGTATGTACGGCGAGTATGCCGAGTCAAGATGGTATAACCGCTCAAATCAGAGCAATAATTATAACGGCGCAAATAAAAACTATGATACCTCTGATTCGCAGGCAAAGAAGTCATTTATTAAGCCCTCATCGGGGCAGTATCAGGGGGATTTGGTAATTCCGCAGCCGCCGCCCGTTGCCGAAAAAAAAGCCGGCGTGCGGTTCGAGGCTTTTGTTCAGGGCGCAAAAGTCAAGCATAAAAAATTCGGGATCGGAACTGTTTTAAACGTTACCGGCGCGGGTGATAATAGCTATGCGCTTATAGAATTTGACGTTGTCGGCAAGCTGACTTTATCACTTGCCTACGCGCCGTTGGAGGTGGTCGACGATGAATAGGATGCAGGAGCTTGTAGACCTTTTAAACGAGTATGCTTATCATTATTACGTACTTGATAATCCTGTCGTATCAGACGCCGAATACGATAAGCTTTACGACGAGCTTGTTATTTTAGAAAAGGAGTCCGGCAAAACTTTGCCCGACTCTCCGACAAAAAAAATAGGCGGCGAGCCTGTTAAAGCTTTTACGCGTCACGATCATATTCACAAGCTCTACAGCCTCGACAAATGCAATACTTTCGAGCAGCTTAAAGAATGGTGCAATAAGGTAAAAAAAGCGGCGGGAAAGGACGTTGATTTTACGCTTGAATATAAGCTTGACGGCCTTACTTTATGCCTGACATACGACGGCGGATTTTTAAAAAACGCAGCCACGAGAGGCGACGGGTCAGTCGGCGAGAACGTCACAAGTCAGGTCTCGACAATTATGTCGATTCCGCATAAAATCGCCTTTAAGGGCAAGCTGGAGGCTCAGGGAGAGGGCATCATGCGGCTGAGCGCGTTTAAGGCGTATAATAAGGTCGCAAAAGAGCCGCTGAAAAATCCCCGCAACGGAGTCGCCGGCGCTATAAGAAACCTTGACCCTAAGGTTACTAAATCAAGAAACCTCGACGTTGTTTTCTATAATGTAAATTACATTGAAGGAATGATATTAAGCACCCAGAATGAGGCGATGCAGTTTTTAAAAAACAACAGGTTTAAGACTGAAAAATTATTCACCTCTTCAAACGTCGATGATATAATAGAACGCATAAAAAATATTGATAGAGCGGGGCTTGATTTTGAAATAGACGGAATGGTAATAAAGGTCGATGATTTTGCTTTGAGAGACGAGCTTGGCTTTACGGATAAGTTTCCGCGCTGGGCAATAGCTTACAAATTTGAGGCGGAAGAAACCACTACTCTTTTAAAGGACGTTATCTGGCAGGTGGGCCGGACGGGAAAGCTTACGCCGCTTGGACTTTTAGAGCCTGTAAACTTAGCTGGAGCGTTAGTTTCAAAGGCAACGCTTAATAATTATGGCGACATTGAAAGAAAAAAGGTCAAAATAGGCAGCCGCGTTTTTATCCGCCGTTCAAACGACGTTATTCCCGAAATTCTCGGCGTAGCGCAGGATAACGACGGTATTGAAATAAAAAAGCCGGATATTTGCCCGTCGTGTGAAAGCAGCGTAATAGAAAACGGCGCGCACATCTTCTGCGTAAATTCAAATAATTGCCCCGCGCAAATCTACGGAAAGCTTGAGCATTTTGCGTCAAAGGACTGTATGGATATCGAGGGAATAAGCGAAAAAACCGTCCGTCAGCTGTACTACAAGCTAGGCGTGAAGTCGGCGGATATGCTTTATTCGCTTTCAAAGCAGGATCTTGAAAAAATCGACGGATTTAAAGATAAGAAGATTTCAAACTTTTTAGAGGCCGTTGAAAAAAGTAAAAACAGCGACCTGCCGCATTTTTTAAATGCTTTGGCAATTCCTAATATCGGCAAAAAAACCGCGCGTGATTTGGCCGCCTCCTTTAAAAAAGTTGATGCTCTAATGGCGGCGACAGAGGAAGAGCTTTTGAAAATCGACGAAATCGGCTCAATTATGGCCGAAAGTATTATTACATTTTTTAAAGAGAACTCCGGTTTAATAGAACGGTTCAAAAAAATCGGTATTGATCCGGAATTTGCGTCCCAAAATGTAACGGATAACTTTTTTTCCGGAAAAAAGGTTGTGCTCACAGGCTCCATTTCCGTTTCAAGGACGGAAGCTGCAAAGCTGATTGAGAGTAAGGGCGGCATTGTCCAATCGTCCGTTACAAAAGAAACAGATATTGTTATAGCGGGAGAGGAAGCCGGATCAAAGCTTGAAAAAGCTAAGGCTTTAGGTAAAAAAATAATAACCGGCAATGAATTTATTGAGCTTATAAATACTTGAATTTTTTAAAAAATTATGCTATGATATTTGTATGAGATACGGGAAACTAAGCTCGGATGAGCTTGAGTTGAATATTTTAAGCAAACTGCATCACTTAAGAAAAGAAGTACTGCTTAGCGCGGCGTTAGGAGAGGACTGCGCAGCTCTTAAAACCGACGGTTCGGTTTTCCTTATTTCTACCGACCCTATAACCGCACAAATGCCGCTTGAGGCATTAGGCTCGCTTGCCGTAGACGTTGCCTGCAACGATATTGTGGCAAACGGGGGAGAGCCGGTAGCGTTAATGTTCACGCTTATTATGCCAGAGAACTCGACCGCTGAAGATATAGGAATTGTTATGGATTCTGCTGTCAAAAGAGCCTCTCAAATAAACGTAGACATTATCGGAGGCCATACCGAATTTTCCGACTGCGTTGTACGCCCGATAGTCAGCGCAACGGCAGTCGGCAAAACAAACCGGATCATATCAAAACGCGGACTCAAAAGCGGCGACAAGGTTTATATGACGAAAAGCGCCGCTATAGAAGGCTCGGTTATTCTGTCTAAATTCAGTAAGTCCGGATTTTCAAGCGATGAGCTAGCTGAATTGAAAGCGTTTGAGAAACTTTTAAGCGTTACAAAAGAAGGCAAAATACTGGCAAAATTTGAAAATATAAGTACTATGCATGACATAACAGAGGGCGGTATTTTAGGTTCCGTTGCGGAAATATGCCAAAACGTAAAGCTGGGCGCCCGCATTTATGAAAAAAAAATACCTGTTAGCGGCCTTACAAAAAAAATATGCGAAGAGTTTAATGCCGACCCTTACAGGCTTATTTCCAGCGGCTCATTAATGTTTACCGGCCAAAATTTAGACGACGCTGTGGCCACATTGCAGCAAGCGGGCATAAACGCATTTGAAATAGGCGAAATAACTGCGGACGGAAAAATACTGTTTTGCAGATCCGGCGGAGAAAAGCAAAAGATAAAAATTGAGGCCGACCAACTTTTTAAAGTGTTAAAAGAGGTAAACGATTCAAAATGTTCAGTATGACAGGCTACGGTAAAGGAACCGCGTCGGGCGGCGGCAGAACGCTGACGATAGAGCTTAAATCCGTAAATAACAGATATATAGAAATCAATTCCAGGCTCCCCAAAGCCTTAAGCGAATTTGAGGACGTTTTGCGCAGAGAGATACAAAATGTCGTAAAACGCGGAACCATCGACGTTTTTTTCAATTACGAAAACAATTCGCAGGACAATAAGGCCATAACTATTGACGAAGTTCTTGCTAGAGAATATGTCAAAGCCGCCGAGAGATTAGCGTCTTCACATTCTCTCAAAAACGATTTGACCTCGTCCGTTCTTATCCGTATGCCGGACGTGATGAAAATCGAGTTTTCTAAAGACGATCCCGAATTGCTGAAAAAAATGCTTGAAACAAGCGTAAAGGAAGCCGTATTTGCGCTGAACGAGATGCGCAAAACAGAGGGCGAAGGGATCAAAAAAAGCCTCTTGGAGCTGATCGAAAATATTTCCGTCAATCTTAAAAAAGTTATTGCGCGCGCTCCGAAAGTCGTTACGGACTATAAGCTCAAATTAGAGCAGCGCATTAAAGAGCTTTTGCAAACCGTTGCGTTAGACGAGGCAAAGCTAATCAATGAAGTAGCCTATTTTGCCGATAAAGCTGACATTAATGAAGAGATATCAAGGCTTTCCTCTCATATCGAGCAATTCCTTTCAATTTTGGACAGTTCTGACCAACAGGGCAGAAAGCTGGACTTTTTGGCGCAGGAAATGAACCGCGAAATCAATACTATGGGTTCAAAATCAAACGACATCGAGCTTACCGCCTTAGTTGTAGCAATGAAAAACGAGCTGGAAAAAATCAAAGAGCAAATTCGTAACGTTGAATAACATAAAGGATAAAAAAATGGAACAAGGACTACTTATAATTATTTCCGGCCCTTCCGGAGCCGGTAAGGGGACAATTTTCGGCGAGGTGCTGAAACGCCGCCCTCAAATAAAGCAATCTATTTCGGTCACAACGCGCTCCCCGCGTCCGCACGAGCAAAACGGCGTACACTATTATTTTAAAACTATCGAACAGTATCAGCAAATGATTGCCGACGGCGAGTTCTTAGAAACCGCTTCCGTATATTCAAATTATTACGGAACGCCCAAAGCCCCGGTTTTTAAGATGCTTGAAAAAGGCTGTGACGTTATGTTTGAAATAGATATTCACGGCGCAAAGCAGATCAAAAGTAAGTACCCTGAGTGTGTTACTATCTATATCATGACTCCAGATTTCGACGTTCTCGAAAAGCGCCTGCGCGATCGTAACACCGAAACCGAGGAGAGCATCAGACGCCGCTTAGGCAGCGCGAAAAGCGAGCTGGCTCAGTATGAATTATTCGATTACATAGTTTTCAACGATGAAATCGAAAAATCTGTTGAAACGGTTGTAAGCATAATCGATTCGGAAAGGTGCAAAATGTACCGCAATGAAAAAAAAGTTAAGCAATTATTGAAATAAATTTTGGAGATATAAATATTATGATGATCGATCCGCCCATTGATAAGCTTGTAGAAAAAGTCGGCTGCAAATACGCGCTTGTCTGCCTTATCACTAAGAGGGCAAGATATCTTTTGGATAAAAAAAGCGATATGCTCAATGAAACCGGCGATAAAGCCGTTTCGGTTGCCGCCCACGATGTTTATGACGGCAGGGTAGAAGCCAGGTACGAGGAGTAAAAAAAATTGCCGTCTCTCACGGGTAAAAAAATAGCCGTCGGAGTTACCGGCGGTATTGCCGCTTTTAAGGCTTGCGAAATAGTCAGCTCTTTAAAAAAACTGGGAGCTGATGTTTTTGTCGTTATGACGAAAAATGCGACTGAATTTGTTCAGCCGCTCACCTTTGAGGTGCTTTCAAACAACAGGGTTACGTCGGATTTGTTCGACCGTAATTTTCAATACGAGGTGGAACATATTTCCTTAGCGAAAAAAGCCGATCTGTTTTTGGTCGCGCCGGCAACGGCAAACATTGTGGCTAAATACGCTTTAGGCATAGCTGACGATTTTCTCTCAACCACCATTATGGCCGCGCGCTGCCCTGTAGTTATCGCGCCCGCAATGAACACCGGTATGCTTGAATCCGCAGGATATAAAACAAACGAAAAAACTTTGAAAGAAAGGGGAGTTTTCTTTATCGAGCCGTCAAGCGGGCTGCTTGCCTGCGGCGACGAAGGTAAGGGCAGGCTTGCCGACCCTTCGGTAATAGTCGATTTTGTAGTGAATTTGTTAAATCCCAAACAGGATTTTTGCGGCAAGACGGTTTTAATAACTGCCGGAGCTACAAGCGAGCCGATCGATCCGGTGCGTTTTATCACAAACCGTTCAAGCGGAAAAATGGGTATAGAGCTTGCAAAAGCCGCTTACCGCAGGGGCGCAAACGTAATATTTATTTACGGTCAGATCAAATATGAATGCGATAAAAATTGGGAAACGGTAAAAGTAGAAACGACTAAAGAAATGTATGACGCGGTTATGGCAAATTTAAATAAGGCCGATATAATTATCAAAGCGGCCGCGCCGTCTGATTACAAGGTCAAAGATTTTGAAGAGAATAAAATAAAATCGGAAACTATTTCTTTAAAGCTTGTTAAAAACCCGGATATCGCCGCAAGCGTCGGTAAAATCAAGGGCAGTAAAAAGCTTGTAATTTTTGCCGCAGAAACTGAAAAGCTTATCAAAAACGCACAAGCCAAGCTCAAAAAGAAAAATGCCGATCTGGTTGTTGCTAACGATGTAACAAAAGAAGGCGCGGGGTTTAATACAGACACTAATATCGTTTCGTTTATAACTGGTAGCGGCGTTGAAGATTTGCCCATCATGACGAAACTTGAGCTTGCCGATAAGATACTTTCGAAAATTTCGGAAATTTAAAAATGGAATATGCTGAAGTTATCGTCGACATAAGCAATTCGGAAGTTGACAGGATTTTTGATTATAAAGCTATTAGCGGAGTTGAAACCGGTTCGCGCGTCATCGTTCCTTTCGGCCCCAGAAATATTGAAGGGTATGTTGTAAAGCTTAAAAACGAGTCGGATTATCCGACGGAAAAGATCAAACCGATCGTTTCCGTTTTAGATCCTTATCCTGTCATTTCCTCTCAAATGCTGAAGGTTATGGCACTGATGAGAAGCAAATATCATCTGCGCATCGTTGATGTTTTACGGCTTTTTATTCCCTCGCAAATGCGCGGCGGCAAAGTGAAAGAGCTGAAAAAAGAGTTTACATATTTAAACCCCGAATTTAAAATCGAGGATATCGATAAATTTATTAAGCCATCAGCCGCCGCTCAGCGCGAAATTTTCTACCATTTGTGCGACAACGGCAGCGATTCCGTGACAACCCTTAATCAGGATTTTTCCGCATCCGCGCTAAGAAATCTGATCACGCGTGAAATAGTGCTTGTAAAAGAAGAGGAAGTCCTGCGCACTCCCTATAAAGATTTAGAATGCGGAGGAAAAAATGTTGTTTTAACTGACGAGCAGCAAGCCGTCGTAGATAATATAATAATTTCGCAAAACGAAACATTTTTACTGCACGGCGTAACAGGCAGCGGTAAGACAGAGGTTTATATCCGTTGTATTACGGACGTGCTTTTAAAGGGCAGGAGCGCGATAATGCTCGTGCCGGAAATTTCCTTAACTCCTCAGGTCCTAAAAAATTTCCGTTCTAAATTCGGCGACAGCGTCGCGATACTTCACAGCGGCCTTTCTGCGGGCGAGCGTTTCGACGAATGGCGCAGGCTTATCAGCGGCGAGGCGAGAGTAGCGGTCGGGGCAAGGTCCGCCGTATTTGCGCCGTTGAGCAACGTAGGGTTGATAATTATCGATGAGGAGCATGACTCAAGCTACGTTTCAGAAAGCAATCCAAGATACGTAACTCACGCCGTCGCGCAAATGCGCAAGTCTTTAAACGAGGGGTGCAATTTAGTGATGGGCAGCGCGACTCCCTCGATAGAATCTTATTATTATGCCAAAACCGGCGTTTATAAGCTCCTTGAGCTGCCGCACCGTATCAATCAAAAGTCGCTTCCCTTAATCGAAGTCGTCAATATGTGTAAGGAGCTTTACGAGGGCAACAACAGTTTTTTATCGCGAAAACTGGAGGCTGAGCTTCATAAGTGCATAGAAAACGGTAATCAGGCGATTATTTTTATAAACCGGCGCGGTTACTCCTCATACGTTATGTGCCGCAGCTGCGGATATATCGCCAAATGCGCGCAATGCGACGTATCGCTCGTATACCACAGAGAAGATAACGTTCTTAAATGCCATTATTGCGGCAACCGTTACTCTGCGCTCGACTTATGCCCCGAATGCAAAAGCCCGCATATCAAGCAAGGATATGTAGGTACCGAACAAGTAGTTGAAAAACTAAATAAGCTTTTTCCGGAAACGAAAATTCTGCGTATGGATAACGATACGACTCAAGGCAAAGATGCGCATATGAAAATTTTGAGCGAATTTGCGCAACGAAAAGCCGGAATATTAGTCGGAACGCAAATGATAGCTAAAGGGCATGACTTCCCAGACGTAACGCTGGTAGGAATTATAGACGCCGATATGAGCCTGCATTTTGCAGACTTTCGTAGCAATGAACGAACCTTTCAGCTGATAACCCAGGTAAGCGGACGGGCGGGCAGAGAAAACAAAACAGGAAACGTAGTGCTTCAAACTTATACGCCGTCGCATTACGTATACAGATACGCCGTAAAAAACGATTATCTATCCTTTTACGAAAAGGAATGCAATTTAAGGGAAGTTACGAAATACCCTCCGTTTTCAAATATTGTAAGAATCCTTATTTCCAGCGAAACCGAGGATGCTGCGGCCGCCGCGCTTAAAAACATTTTTGACGCAATTACCTTGCTTCAAAAGTCGCAGCCGGAAAAATTTGCTTATCTGTCGGCAATGCGCTCACCCGTTAAAAGGATCAAAAATCAATTCCGCATGCAGATAATCTGCCGGATAACAGCGGATTTTGACAAAATAATCGAAAACATATATCAGATAACGGATAAAAACCTGAGTCAGAAAATCAGCTGCTTTGTTGAGATAAACCCGTCAAATTTAAGTTAAAATCTTAGAGGTTAGAAAATGGCGATAAGACAAATTGTAAAAATAGGCGATGAAATATTAAAGCTGAAAGCAAAAGAAGTTACGGAATTTGACGACAGGCTTGCACTTCTTTTAGACGATTTAAAAGAAACTATGGTTTCCGCTCAAGGGGTTGGGATAGCCGCTCCGCAGGTCGGGATAACAAAAAGGGTTTGTATTGTCTGCGTAGACGGCAATATTGTATATGAGCTTATCAATCCGGTTCTTGTTAAGGCCGGCGGCACTCAATGCGGTTTAGAGGGGTGCCTTAGCGTTCCGGGGAAACACGGCTATGTTGAACGCCCTAAAAAACTGGTCGTGGACGCATACGACCGCACCGGAAAATTGAAAAGATATAAAGTGAGCGATTATGAAGCCGTCGCGTTCAGTCATGAAATGGACCATCTGGACGGAATAATGTTCGTAGATAAAATTGTTGAAGAGCCGGAAATAATTAAAAACAAGGCGAAAAAGGCGAAAAGCCAGTAGTATGTCTGACATACTACGACCGAATGGCAGGTAAATGTAAATGAAAGTAATTTTTTTAGGAACTCCTGAATTTGCAGTTCCCGCTTTGAAAGCTATATATAATTCATCGCATGAAATTGTCGCCGTCATTTCGCAGCCGGACAGAGAGGCGGACAAAAAAGGCAGGCTCAAATTCACGCCCGTTAAAGAAGCGGCGATTTCTTTGGGATTAAAAGTTTATCAATTTGAAAAAGTGAGCAGAGAAGGCCTCGAAGTACTGCTTGAATTAAAACCGGACGTTATGGTTACGGCGGCGTTCGGACAACTTTTAAGTCAGGAGTTTTTAGATGCAGCTCCGCTTGGGGTATTCAATATCCATGCATCTGTGCTTCCGCTGTACAGGGGCAGCTCTCCTATTCAGGCGGCTATTTTAAACGGCGACACCGTCAGCGGCGTTACTGTTATGAAAACCGTTTTGAAAATGGATGCCGGGGATGTAGCCGAAGTCAGAAAGTGCCCGATAACAAGTGAGACTACATTTTTAAGCTTGCACGATAAGCTTGCAGAGGAAGGAGCCGAAGCAATCGTTAATACTCTTGATAACCTTTCTAAAGGCGGCATTAAGCTTATTGCGCAGGATGAGTCTGCCGCAACATATTGCAAAAAAATCGCTAAATCGGACGGTGTGATCGATTGGAGCCAGAAGGGCGAAAAGCTTATCCGGAAAATAAACGCCTTTAATCCGTGGCCTGCGGCATACACTTTTTACAGAGGCGATAATCTCAAAATATACAAAGCGGAGTTTATTGAATGTGAAAGTGATTCCGACTGCGGCGCCGTAATTTCTTGCGATGAAAAAAACGGTTTGAATATTAAATGCGGAAACGGGATTTTGAAAATATTATCCGTTCAGGCCCCGGGTAAAAAAGCGATGGACGCAACTGAATTTTTGCGCGGATACAAAATAATTGCCGGAGAAAAACTTGGCTGATAAATTAAAAAAACAGGATAACGATTTGATTTGCGAGCGGACGGTATATTCGCTGCTTTTTGACGTATTCTCAAAAAAGGCTTATAGCTCTGTAATTTTAGATAAAACGTTAAAGAGCTTGCCCGTTGAGCAGAAAGACAAGGATTATATAACAAAAGTTTTTTATGGCGTACTTGATAAAAGCTTACAGTTTGATTATATTATTAGTTCACTATGTAAAACCGAACCGAAAACCGCAATTAAAATCATTCTTAAAATCGGTTTCTATCTTTTAAGGTATATGTCTACGCCTGTTTATGCGGCCGTAAATAAAACCGTTGAGCTTGCTAAAGTTTTAGGTAAGGGCGGCGCTTCCGGCTTTGTTAACGCTGTGCTGAAAAAATCTGTCGATTTCAGTTTACCTGCTATAACAGACAATAAAAGCCTTTCAATAGTTTCAAGTTCGCCCTTGTGGCTTGTAGAGGAGCTGATAGAAGATTACGGTTTTGATTTTACTTGTAGCCTTTTGCGCTTTGATGTATCGCCGCTAACGCACATAAGGATAAATTTATTTAAAATCACTAAGCCTGATTTTGAGAAAAAATACCCATTTTTATTATGTAATTCATCAAAATATGGGTATTATGTCACGCATAACACTATATTAAAACTTGAAAAAGTCGATTATATTATACAGTCATATTCTTCGATCGCCGCTTCCAATTATTATTTTGAGGAAAGTTCGCGGAAAATCCTGGATCTTTGCGCCGCTCCCGGCGGAAAATCCGTTTTATTAAAAGAGCTTTACTATAAAAACGGAATCGAGGCAAATATTACAGCCTGCGACGTTCATCCGCACCGCGTTGAGCTGATAAAAAAATATGCGGCAAGCGCGGGTTGCAGTTTTGAAATCATGCAAAATGATGCGACGGTATTTAAGAGTGAGTGGGCGGGCGCATTCGATCTTGTTATTTGCGACGTGCCTTGCAGCGGAATCGGCGTGGCAGGGTCAAAGCCGGAAATATTGCTGAACAGGAAACAGGAAGATATCGAGCCGCTTACGCAGTTGCAGCTAAATATTTTGCAAACAGCTTCAAAATATGTAAAAACCGGCGGCTTTCTTTGCTATTCGACCTGTACGGTTCTAAAAAAAGAAAACCGCGAAGTCGTGGACAAATTTTTAAAAAACAACCTTGATTTTGCTATAACTGCGGATTCAAAAGAGCTTAATCTTTTTCCGCATATTGATAATTGTGACGGTTTTTATGCCGTTAAATTAATAAAAGGCAGATAAATGAAACAGATAATAAGCGATTTAAACTTAACGGAACTCGAAGAAGAAATAGTCAAAGCCGGGCAGCCTAAATTCAGGGCCGGGCAGATTTTCAAATGGGTCAGTTTTAATAAAAAGTTTTCAGAAATGACGGATATTCCGCTTTCTCTTAAAGAGCTGCTTTCGGAAAAATTTTACGATGAACCGGTCAAGATAATCAAAGCTTTAAAATCGGTGGACGGTTCGGAAAAATATCTTTATGAATTGTCCGACGGCAATATTATTGAAGGCGTTTTTTTGCCAAATAATTACGGCAATACTTTATGCGTTTCTACTCAAATCGGTTGCCGTATGGGCTGCGGTTTTTGCGCGTCGGGCTTAGACGGATTGATACGCAATCTTAGCGCAGGCGAAATATTCAGCCAGGTTGCAGCGGTCAATGCGTATAAGGGCGGCAATCTTCAAAACCGCAGTTTATCAAACCTGGTGCTTATGGGCAGCGGCGAACCGCTTGATAATTACGATAATGTAACAAAGTTTTTAAAGCTTGTAACGCACGAAAAAGGCCTCAATTTCAGTATGCGCAGTATTTCAGTCTCGACGTGCGGGCTTGTCGATAAAATCAAAATGCTGGCGGACGAAAATTATGGTGTTACGCTGTCGGTTTCTCTTCACGCGACAACCGACGAGGCTCGTCAAGAAATTATGCCGATTGCAAAAAAATACTCTGTCTTTGAGCTTATTGAGGCGGTTAAGTATTACTTCGATAAAACCGGCAGACGCATCATCTTTGAGTATTCGCTCATTAAAGATAAAAATATGAACTTTTATGACGCCAAGCGACTTGCCGAACTTACAAAAGGTTATCCTTGCCATGTCAATCTAATTATGCTTAACTACGTTAAAGAGCGCGGAATGGCAGGCTGTACAAAACAGGAAGCCGAACGTTTTTTAGAAAAACTTACCTCCCTCGGCGTTTCCGCCACCTTACGCAAGTCCTACGGCTCCGACATCGGCGGCGCCTGCGGGCAATTACGAAGAAAGTTCGGAGGGTGCAAACCCGACTAAAACACCCCCATATATAGTGGTTTTACTTCAAAAAGCACACAACATACAGCTGTCAAATCCACCACCCTCCAAACATTTTCTTTCATACCCTCAATTCACTAGGCACCCCCAATGTGAACCACATGCTACCCCAATGTCAAAATAGGGTAAAAATAACGCAAAATCTCAAAAATAACGAAGGAAAGAGAATGAGCAATATTGTTGGCAATAGCAAATATATAGACCAAATAGCCGAATATGTGTTAGCGCATTATATAAAACGACAATCCAATGAAAGCGAAATGCGTAGCATTGAAACTAGGATATCAAACACAAAAAAACAAATTGATGAATATACAACGGCGTTTATTGAAGCAAAGAATTCTACCTTGCGCGATAATATCGAAGCCAAAATCACGGATTGTGAAAAGTTGCTGGATTATCTGAAGTTGCAGAAATATCAACTTAAATTAGAACAAAAAGCAAGGATGACAAAACTGGATGCTATAGCGATTGTCGAAAAATATCTTGATGTCAATGAACACGAACACACATATAGAAAACAGTTTATTGATGCCACAATAAAGAAAGTTATGTGTTTTGACGATGGTTTGGTAATTTATTATGATTTAGTAGATTGTAGTGATAAATAGGATTACGAAGATGGATAAGAAATCACTGTTAGAATTGGCGGAAAAGTATATGTCGGTTGGCATTGTTAATTGGGAAATGCCTAATGAATCCAGAAAGAAAGAGGTGAGAGTTTATATCAATTTATTAGAACTAAAAGCATTCTGCATTCCGGATAAAAATGAGAACGATATGCTTTCAAAAATAAGAGAAATGCTTAAATCACAAAAAACTGATACAGACGAGCAAATTACTAAAGGAAATAACTCTCAAGCCGGATATTTTGTAAGAGCGGGTACGGTTTGCATATACGAATACGCTAAAAAAGACACAAAAAGAAGAAAGCCTATCGGAGAAAAAAGAATAAATTTTTACATACACGTGCCGAAGCTAAATAAAAACAGCTTGGCGGATTGCGAGGAAAAAATGGCGGAAAGGCTTTCGCAAATAATTATAAGACAGCACGATAAAGACACGGAACGTAATCTTAAAAAATAATTATAAGTAGAAACACTTTAGAGCGTGAAGTAAACATATTATAATTAAAGGTTCAAATCCCACATGGGGCCTAAAATCTCTCTTTCCATTTATAGTATCAAAAGAGGCTTAAAACAGTCCATAGGGCTGTTTTTTATTTCCTTGATTTTCTTTTATTTCAGTATGAAAATGCGAAAATCAAACGTTAAAGACCATAAGCAGACAAATGAAGCAGAATATTTTATAAGGCTATTTTTGTCTTACCGATAGGACTTGAATCTCATTTCAAACTTTTAATTTTGCAATAATCAAAAAAGAACAAAAAAGCGGTTGTACTGGAACCCTGACGGGAAACTCTGTACGCGCCTTTGTTCGCTCAGTAGCATCGTGTGGACTAGGTCAGATTAGTCGATAAAAGAGAAAATAGCCTGTGCCGAGTTTTTTGCCTTCGTTGCGGGGTTTTGCAGTTTGCGGTGAAACATTTATGTGAATAAAAATCCAAAGTGACATTTCGGCAAATTTCGGCAACCCTTTGCATTTTACTTGTGTTTACGACACGAAACTGCTACAATTAAAGACATTAAGCTTTGTGAGGAGTTTTGTTGTGAGTGAATCAATCAAGTGGCTCTCGATGGACGAAATAGCCAAGCATATTGGCTTTAGTCGCGACACTATCCTTAAAATGATTAAAGAGGATGGTATGCCTGCTTCTAAGGTTGGCGGGCAGTGGCGTTTTGATGTCAAAAAGGTTGACCAATGGATGGCCGACAACAGTTATCCAAATGGAAGCAATTAGGTGAATATGCTAAATATAAGAGACGAGTTTGAAAAATGGTTAACCGCTTTGGGACATAAAAAGTATGCCCCAGCTTCTGTTTTGGCTTGTCTCGAAAAGGCATCGGAGTATATGGTTAGCCGCAACATTGTTATAGGTGGGGTATGGACAATCGTCGAGGCGAGAAAGTTTAACGATGTGCGCAACAGAATGATGCGCGATAAGATTTACAAATTGTCCGACAAAAGAAATTTCAAACTGTTTGAAAAGATTGCGGCGCTTTATTATAATTTTCTGAATGCAAATGAATTAAAGCTTAAGCCATTGGTTGCAGCGCAGACGCCAGCAAGTGGCTCGGAAAATCCGCAGGCAGTTGAATCCGAGCCACATGTACAGGATATAAAAAACGAGATGACGATAGCCGAAGCAATAATTGAGGTCTTGAAAAGCAAGTCGCCTCTTTCATCTATAGAAGTATATAAAGAGATTGTTGCTCGTCGGTTATACACCTTTGGCGCAGCAGCACCAGCAAGCGTTGTTCTAAATACGCTGATGAATCATAGTGAGAATAATACGTCTTACGACCGTACTAGCAAAAGAAAGTATTTCAAAATCATTTATTTGGTCAATGGAAGTAAGGCATTCGCATTGAATAAAAGTGAGGAGCAGGCTGTTGTTCAAGAGTCGGATGAGATGCTGACAGCCGAAATTCCTGTTTCAACAGTATCGCAATTTGATTGGTTTGATGCAATCGTTCAAGCATTCGGCGGTTGGATTTTGACACAGGGGAAATCAACGGCGACTTCAAAGCAATATACTTCAAATATTAAGGTGCTTGTTTCACGCTACCAAGATGAATTTGAATCTGCAATACAAGAGGTTGACGTAAAGAACAAAATAATGCGATTTATTGAGTTGCTGATTATCAATCCACAGTTTGCAGAAATTGAGGCGGCTCCCGCACAGCACAACAGGTTCACGGCGGCACTACAAGCACTAAGTGAGTTTTTTGGCAGTCCCATAAAGATAAGAATAAAGAGCAAGCCAGACATATTAACAGCAAGCAAAACGAAAACAAGAGTTTTCGACACACCAGAAGCAGTCATATATGATTGGGAAAACAACGAGGAATTATATGGTTCAAAGCCTTTTTCTGTGCAGTTTTTTAATACGGACAAGAGAGTTGAAGTGAAAAATTGGACGCAGTTGTTTATAACAATTTGCGAATACATTGTTGAACGACAGCCGAGTATTGATTTTTTGTTGTGCAACGACAGCTACAGCGGCACACGAATGCTTTGTGCAACTGATGAAACAGAACTTGCAGCCCCTAAGAAGCTTACCAATGGTCAGTTTGTTGAAACCAATCATAGCTCAAATCGACTGATGAAAATTGCTAAGCTATTTTTGGAATATGCAGGCGAAGATTTGTCTAAGGTGGTCATAATCTATTATCCTGTCAGCGAGTCAACAGAATCCACATCCGATAGACAAGTAATTGGAAACATTGATGACCTTGAAAAAAAAGTTGTTGAATTTGTAAAAACATATCGTTTCAAGGGTGCCAGCCTTGATGAGGTAGTTGAGGGACTTAAAGATAAAAGAGCAAGAGTGCAACGAGCAATACGGGCGGCACACAATATCATCGAATTTGGTTTAGACCGATATGTTTATGATGATGAGTTTGTAGATTTGGACGAAGCTCGTGAGGCGATGAAAAGCATTCTGCAAAGATATTTTGCCCGCTTTGATGGTGTCGCAACGAGCAAAATACTGTATGATGCGGTCAAAATAAAACTTGAAGTGTTTTTGAACGATAACGACCTTGACGATGAGCAAAAAATCTATTGGCTTGCGTGGCATTTTTTTAGTAAGACAGGCGAGGAGAATTATCAATTTTATGCAAACTGTTTTATTTGGGAGATCGAGCCAAACTATACGAAATCAATAGGGGGATTGCTTGTCAATCTTGCTAACAATAACGGCGGTTTTTTAAAAAAGGCAGAAGCTATAGACTATCTGAACCAACTCAAGCTATCCACTCAAATTCAGCAAGCAATGGGTTTTTCGGGCAGCAAGCGTGATTTTCTTTTATATAACGAGGATGAATATTTATATTTTCCGTCAACGGAAATTAGCGCAGAAGGTCTGGGTAAAATTCAACAAGCGTTGACTCGGTATTTTGATGACAACCCTGATGAAACATTTATTGTTATTCGTGATATAGATGACAGTTGGTTGGCATTGTTGCCGCCATTACCGCTTGGTAAACCATGGACGCTACTACTTTTGCAGGATGTTATTTGCCAAAATGATTTGGGTTTTGAAACTATCAAGTGTTTAAAAGGACAAGATGCAGATACTCTGCAAGCGGCTATTGTAAGAAAAAAAGACCGAATGAGTTTTGCCGATGTAGTCTGGGATTTTTTAAACAAAAAATATAACTTACCCCGAGAATTTAGTGCAGATGAACTAAGATTTTTGATAAGAGATGCCGGAATGATAGCGGGTAACGAATTGATATATGCGATGCATAAGGCTCTTGATGAGCGCAGATTTGTATGGCAAAACAACGATACGCAAGTAAAAGTACTTGCGTTAGCGAGGTGACGGATGTACGGCTATGATTGGACAGTTAAAAATGGAATATTCCGTCTTTCGATAAGCGGTAAGACAGATGACGAGATAAGACCTGTATTCAAGCAGGAGCTTGATTATTTTGGCTTCAACAAATATTGGTCGTATCCAGATACGGACAAGCCCTTGCTGTGGGCAAAAAATGTGCGTTGGTATATTGTAAACGGCGAAGTGGTTGCGGAAGCAAGGGGCGGAGGCTTTTATACCAAGCCTAAAATTACCATTACCCAAAAAGATTTGAGATTAGAGCCGATAAACATAGATTTCCTTTGGAAAGAAAATATTGAAACGATGAAGGCTCTTGAACAGAAAGCAGTTTTGTTCGTTCGCAAAAATTATGAAAAATTCAAGAAACTTGGTTACAAGTTTGTGTGTGCATTCAGCGGAGGCAAAGACTCATTAGTTTTATTGGACTTGGTCAGTAAAGCACTTTCGCCCGATGAATTCTATGTGATTTTTGGCGACACGGGAATGGAATTATCTAGCACATATGAGGCGGTCGAGCGAGCGAAAAAGAGATACCCCAATCTAAATTTTATTGAGGCCGCAACTTGTCACATGACGCCAGAACAAACATGGAAAGCCTTTGGTCCCCCCGGACGTCGTATGCGGTGGTGCTGCGCTGTTCATAAGTCAACACCTACAATATTAAGGATAAGAGAAGCAACGGGTGATTATAATGCTAAAGCAGTAATTTGCGACGGCATACGCGCTGAGGAAAGCACTCAGCGGGCTGGATATGAGCAAAAACCTGATTGGAACGAAGGAGTTATTGTTGGCGCAAAAAACATCAATCAAGTTAATTGTAGCCCGATTTACAAATGGAATGCAGCGGAAGTATTCCTATATCTGCTTGCGAATGACTTGATTATTAACGATGCATATAGAGTTGGGCTTTATCGCGTTGGTTGCAAGATATGTCCTATGTCATCAAATTGGTGGGATGGAATTGCTAACGATATTTATAAGGACGAGCTAAGTTCGCTATTAACGCCAGTTGAGGAATACGCAAAGAAAACAAAGCCCGAAACAGAAGTCGCAAAATTTATTGAATCAGGCGGTTGGAAAGCAAGAATGGGCGGACGAGGTTTGGCAAATGGAGGTAACCGTATAACCGAGGTAGTTGATGGCGACTCAATAAGATTTCTTTTTTCTGCTCAAACAAACGGATATGTTCAAGTAGCACCGATTATCGGCAAAATTGTTGCACGAACAGAAAGCGGCTTTACACACATGATAGATGGCACAAGCTTTGAATGTGCAGTCGAAAACCTAAGTGATGGAAATCAGCGTGTAACATATAAGCCATACTCTAAAATGGACAGATTTGTGATAAGTAAAATTCGTGGCATTGTTAATAAGGCAGCATATTGTTGTGGGTGCAAGGTGTGCATAGTTCAATGTCCTAACGAGGCTTTTATTATCAAAGACAATGGCAACATATTTATTAGAGAAAATAAGTGTTGCCATTGCGGAAAGTGCATTTCGTTTTGTGGCAAAGGATGCCTTGTCGCAAAATCTTTATCAGTTACTGGAGGGAGTTTCATGGATTTATCAGGAATTAATCGATACCAACACTTTGGCTTGAGAAAAGCGTGGCTGGAGCATTTTTTTGAACTTAGAAGTGAATGCTTCATTAAAAAAGACCAATTAGGTAACAGGCAATATGATGCCTTAAAAGTTTGGCTTCGAGAGGCAGGATTACTTTCAACAGCAAACCGAGGTGAAAAGATTGGTCAACCTACGGAGTTATTTGACAAGCTTGTTGCTATTGGACAAGATGCGTATATGCCACTAACTTGGGCTGTAATTTGGATAAACCTTGCATATAATTCGAAGATTGCAAGATGGTACATGATACATGAGCCGTTGGGAGTCAGCTACAATAAAGGCGACTTGATAGTTGCATTGGGCGATGAATACTCTGAAAGCACAAGAGATAATGCTGTAACGGCTTTATTGGAAACATTCCGTAACAGTCCTATTGGTGACGCGTTGAAACAAGGCATCTCGTTCCAATCGGGTGGCACATGGCGGTATAAACGGCAAGGGTGGGAACACCCTGATGCGGTGGCTGTTCTTTACGCTTTGTATCGTTTTGCAGAAGAAACGGGTCGGTACGCATTTGCACTTTCGCAGCTTGATGAACAGCGAAAAAGTGGTGAGGCAAAAGGGATGGATCCTATCGTTATCTTTGGGATTGCAGCCGAAGGTTTCAAGGAAATTCTCAAAGAGATTGCAGTACATTACGGTGATTATATCAAAGTATCATTTCAAGCGGGGCTTGACAATGTAGCGTTAATAGAAAGCATCAAATCAATTGATGTTTTAGACCTTGCAAACAATAACATAGGAGAAAACGATAATGGCTAAGTATAGTACCTACATCGAACTTGATCCAAAGTACGAATCAGTTGTCGATCTCACAAGTGAAGAGCGACATCCGGGGTTATGGCGCGATTATATTGTTCATGACGATATGGCAAAAGCGATGGAAAAAATCTGTGAGTCATTCAAAAATGACGACCCGGACAAAAGGCGTTCGTTTTGGATTCACGGAACATATGGAACAGGGAAAAGTTACTCCGCACTAGTTTTGAAGCATATGTTTGAGGATAGCATTGCGGAAATAATGCCATTTTTGAAAAAGCCAAAATTAAGCATGTATGAAAGAAAATTCACCGCCATTCGAGAGAAAGGTGAGTTTTTGGTTGTTTGGCGGAGCGGAGTAACGGGAATATCCACCGAAACACAATTACTTATGGCAGCCGAAATGTCTATAAGAGAGGCACTTAAGAAAAAATTCGGCAATGCCGCATATTATGGCACAAAATCTTTACATGATGTTATAGAGGAAAAACTTAATGACCGTGCTATCAACTGGGATGCAATTTTTGAAGATCCTGCAAACGGACTCTGTGACGATGCAAATTCTATGGATGAAATCCGCGAAAGAGTAAAGCAAGAAGCGGAGCAAGCAAGAGCGGCGATAGCGGCAGGCCAAGATTTCAGAGCAGAGCAGACTTTGTCGCAAATCGCTAAGATAATTTTGAACAAAGGGTGGGCATTGACTGCCACCATCGAACAATTTGAGGCGTGGGTAAAAGATGTAATCAAAAATAATGGGAAACTCAAAGACGGCGGCATTATGTTTATTTGGGATGAGTTTACCAAATTTCTTAGCAACGGTGACACGAATGCATTGCAGAGATTATCTGAACTTTGTAAGACCTCACCTTTATTTATGGCCTTTATTGTGCATCGTGAACCATCATTTATTGAAAAAATTGGTGAACAAGAATACGAAAGGATCTTTGAACATAGATACCACGAGTTGGAATTTAATATTTCACAGGATGCAGCGTATGTGTTAATTGGCGAAACAATAATTCCACGTCCGGGACATGAATCTAATTGGCAGGTGATTAAGGAAAGATTATTAAAAGGGATTACACCTTCAGATTTTCTTGAATTGAGCAATTCGGGAGCAAAGCCTATTGAGCAAATCAGAAAGGTATTTCCTGTACACCCGATGACATTACGCTTATTGACAACGGTTGTCCAAAACTTTGCGGCAAGCGAAAGAACATTGTTTAGGTTCATGAAAGACCCCGTTGGCAAATCAGGCTTCCCGTATTTTATCGAAAACAATAACGAGGACGAGTGGGCATGGCTGACCCCTGATTTTTTATGGGACTATTTCTTTATGAATAGTAGTGACCTTAGAGATGCTGGTAGTGAAGCGGCTAAAGCATATAGGCACTATAATCGTACAATAGAAGAGGGGCTTCTTTCCGAACCCGACAGCAACGCAATGCATGTGTTCAAAGCTGCAATGCTATTGATTGCGGTGCTAAGCACAAAAGCAGGACTCGTCAAAAATCGTACGGTTGATCATCGATTGACACCAACAAGAGAAATTCTTTACAAATGTTTTCAAGGACAATTGGACAAATCGCAAGTCGATGACGCTTTACGTGGGCTTGTGGACAGCAAAATTATTCGTCTTGATGAGATTATGAACGGCAGGGATGCCAGACTTGAATTACCGTATACGGGTGATGGAGGGGATAGATTTGCTCCGGAATTAAAAAAAATAAAAACGGAAAATACGCGGTATAAGCTATTCATTAAAAGCGGCATCTTTGCAAAAGCGATAGAGGAAAAGTTGTGGGATAAAAACCTTGCTACTTTTAACAGAGTCTACATTACTTGTGCCGCAAATGATACTCGGTCAATAGAAACTAGACTTGCTGAGGTTAGAACCGAACTGAGCAAATGCCCTTACAAAATAGGTATTCTTGCTGTTGCAATTGCAGACGCTGAAGAATATCAGCCTTTGCTTGAAAAACTTAAAAACATTGCATTTAGCGACACTACCGGCAGATTGTTCGTTTGTGCGTTGAAGGAAGCATTGACTGCATCAATTTTAGAGGAATGGTATACGGCAAAGACATATGAGGCTTTGGCTCGGGAGGATGGCAAAGGCAATAGTGGCGATGCAAAAGCAGATGAGGCGGATGAGAAAGTTCAAATTTGGGCATCAAGTGCTATGGGCGATGTCATTGCTGCGTTTTATAGAGATAAGTTTTATTCCTCAATTCAGGGACGTGACCAATTGCGCAAGTTTGTAGAAAATGATGTGATATTTACCGTCTACCAATATGCACCTGAGCGCATTGTTTCTGTAAAAACGGCATTCAATCCAGCAAGAGAGGATGCAGTTTATTCGGCTATTGCTCCGTCAAAAGCACCAAGCAATCAACAGGTGGCTAATATTGTCAATGGACTAAAAGCTTGTGGTATTTTTGGAGCAACCTCAATATCCGACATTGAGAACAATAGGGGTTCTGTGCAAGCGAGCGCAATGGCTGAGATAGCCAAGACGATTCGCACTATGCTCTCAGATGGAGCGGCAAAAGTCGCACTTGACGAATTGTGGAGCAAACTACAAGCCCCGCCTTTTGGGATGTACAATACACTCACCTCGGCATATATTTTAGGCTTCATTTTCAAGTTCTATGTCAATCGTGAATTTCATTGGTATGACGGCATTCAAACGACACCGCTATCCGAAAAAGACACGGCGAAAATGGTGCATATGATGTGCCAAGAGAAAACACCTAATCATTACTTGTCGGCAGGTACAGAGGCATGGCGACTTTTCAGAGAATACATTCAATATATTTTTGGGCTTTCCGATGCAGAGAGTGCGAATGAGATTGAATCTAAGAAACATGTTCGCATTAAGGTAACCGAGAACGGCACACCTTTTTGGGTCGTGAAATATATGTGCGATGATGCGTTTGGCGGCATTGAGGACAAAACGGCGGCAGGGAAAATTATTAATAACATTGTCTCATTTATTATAGACGACAACACGACAGATGAAGTGATGTTGGATGTGACAACCGCATTCACCGGTAAGGGTCGCCTCAAAAAAACACTTCGTGATTTGTACGCAAATAAAACTTCGTGCTATGAGGCTTTTATTGGTTTTGTCAACGACCGCAATAGCGATTTAGAGGAATTGGTTAAGGCAATAGGTCTCAATCGGAACGATTTTATTGATGCATTGAAGCAGTGTATGTCGGGCTCAACATGGCTTTGGAGCGAGGATGATGTTGCTGAGAGACTAACTGGGCTTGAGCTTGATTTTAGGATAATTGAGGTTTTGTGCAACGCAACAGATACAAAGAAAAAGACAATAGATGCAATTGCTTTGATTTTGCTAAACAAACTGGATAAATTGAAAGTGCCGGGCAAGGTTTTGGAATCAATGGGATACGATTTTACTGAGGCTCTGCGAGCTATGCACAATATTGCGATTGGTAGAATAAGCAATCTGGCTCTGGATGACAAGCGCCGTTATCTTGAAGTGTTGAAAGCAGGCGCAAAAAGCGTTTGGTTACGACTTTCGGCTGAGAAAGAAACCATAAAGGATTATGTTTCCAAGAAAGGTCATACGCTAACAGATAACGAAACAGAAAGAATATTTAGCGAGTTGAAGCTGCAAGAGTACGACTACAACGAAACATTATTTGATTCGGATATTTGCTCAATGCTTGAGCAAATTGGCGATGTAAGGCGGAAAAATGACATACGGCGAATTTGGTTTGAAAAGAGTGGATACGAAACGGTAAATGAATGGTGCAACCATCATGCTTTGTCGATTTTATGGCTCTTACCGAGCGGTGCGCACGATGCTATTAGAATTATACGAGATGTTCACAACAAAATGGCTTTAAGTTTTGATGAAGTAAAGAGGGCGCATGAATATATAACAACGGCAGATTTATCTATATTAAAAAACAGCATTGAAATCAGCAACGCTTTGTTTAGAGGGATAGGCGAAAAATATAGAAAAATCTTTACTGCAAAGAGTAATGTTGTCGTTTCTCGTCTGCGTAGCGAGGTCACATCTGATGCTTATAGTTGGGCTACGAAAGTAGGCGAAATACAAGCTGTTATTGACAAGCTTTTGTACGATGAAGGTTTGAAACTAAAAGGAAATATTGAGCGTATCATTGAATCGTCGGATGCAAAAGTATTGCGAGAACATATACTTAGTCTTTTGGACGAACACCCAGAACTCTATGCATATTTTATGGAGGACATCAAAAAATGACTGTCGATGAAATAATTTGCAGTTTAAAAGCGGATGCCCTCGTTCCGTCAAGATTTCCCGTGCGGCTCATTTTTACTGAGTCTCTTATTGAGTACAAAAAACTCGTAGATCAGCTAAAAAATATTACGGACAAAACTGCAATTATTAACATTGGTGACAGTTGTGTCGGTGATGACAAATATCCTGCACAGTCAATACTTGATAGCAAAATTACTCAATCGGGAGATTCGGTTGTTCTTTTATCAATGTCAGAGTATCTTCGAATAGGAATGGATAGAGAACTCGGCACTCAAAAACTATTTATGAGCTTATGGGAAAGGCAGCAAAGTGAAGCATCTTTGCGCCGAATTATTATTCCGCTTTTTTCCGCAAAAGACTTATTTGATAGGCTTATTTCTAAAATAGACCCGCGACAGACAGATTGTATCTTTATGGTCGATGGCAAATCATCGCAGCGATACGATTTAATATTCTGCGCACCATGCTTTGAAAGTATTTTCAAAGATGCAACAATAGGTATAAAAGCGTGGTTACTCAATTGGGATAAATTACTTGTTGCAAACCCACAGCAGAAAATAATCACGACGCTTTTTGCGCGAATACAAAAGACGGCTTCTTCTGTTTTTGTTGACAAACAGGATGACATATTCTCATACTTGAAAAGCATTACAAACGAAACAGGTCTTATTCAAAAATGGGGTACTGACGAGCAATGGACAATTCTTGCAAAGGCTCATACCGACGCAACTGAATTGGGCAGCACGATAGATAGTGTTCTTAAAGTATCAAAATTTGATCCAATAATTGTACTATCGCGTTGGAAAACCATGACGGCAGATGACCGTTGGCTGACATGGCTAAGATTTAGACTAACAGACATCAAAGGCTATATTGCTTATATTTTTAGAAACTCAAAAAGTATTAACGCTATAGAGAAAGACTTGCAGTTTGGTATATTTGATTTACTTGCTGAACACCCTGAGTGGATTGATGAATATCGAGCAGTAAAAACTGTGTTGACTCCACCGACAACAAGTGAGTATATTTCTCGATTGGAGTCGCTCGAATTTGGTAAAATGAGGCTTTCACTGCTTACATGTGATAATCACGAGGAAAAGACATATGCAATTAAAATTGCAAGCGAAATGATTAGAGCAGGCAATTGTATAAAATCAGTAGGAAAGGCTTTTGTAACACTATATCCCGAGTTTGCTTTTTATCTTTTGTCAGCTGATAAATTGCCAGCAGAGCTTCGCGATTATTTTGCGTGGTACATCCAAAAGAAGGTTGAAAATAGATACGAAAACGGTGAAGGGTTAATTTCAGTGATAAATTTAGAAAAGTATAATAGCAGAAATTCTACAATTACCA
>JAVBKW010000040.1:0-50240 GCA_031553855.1 Eubacteriales bacterium
AGGGTATGAAAAGGCAGATGTTCGTGTGTATCGCGTTTGCCGTAAAGCCAAAATTCCTGCTGCTCGACGAGGTTTTCGACGGGCTTGACCCGTTTGCGCGCCGCACCTTCAAAAGCGGCCTCATCGAGCTGAACGAGGCGACCGGCTGCACTTGCGTCATCGCAAGCCATTCTCTGCGCGAGCTTGAAGACATCTGCGACAGCTTTGCCCTGATAGAAAATAAAACGCTGCTGCGCTCCGGCTCTTTGAGCGACTGCCTTGAAAATACTTTTAAATTCCAGATCGCTTTTTCTGAACCGGTGAAAAAAGAGGATTTCCCTCTTAACTGCCTTTACGCGGATGTTTCCGGCCGTATAGCTAAAATCATCGTCAGAGGCGAAAAGGAAGAGATACTGCGCGTTATCGAATCTATGTGCCCTATCCTTGTAGATGAGCTGCCCGTCAACTTTGAGGAGTATTTTATCGGCGAAATAAGGGGGACGGAGGAAAGATAATGAAAAAGTATTTCTTGTATGAGCTGAGAAAAAACCTCGTTCCCATTATTGTCCTCACAGGCCTCGGAACGCTTATTTATATCACCTATATATTGAATATGAGTTTTGGCATATATTTTGAAGCTATAGAAAACTATAATTATTACTCGTACCGCTCAAGCCCGACGGGAGTGACGGCGGTTTTTCTTTGTATTCTCTGTACGTTTGTGCCGGTTATGACCTTTTCACATAAGATGAACAAGCGCGCCGCCGACAGCTTCTACTCTATGCCCTTGCGCCGCGAAAAGCTTTACCTTATCAAATCCCTTACGGGCCTTTTGATAGTCCTTATCCCCTACACTATAAGCTACTGGCTGGGCTTTGCGGTTTTTGCCGTACGCGTATGGGAACACAGCTTTAACCTGGTCGCGTTCGTACCGCTCTATTTCCTTTCCCTGCCGCTTGCTTTTATGCTTTTCGGCATAAACTCCTTCGCCTTTTCGCGGGCAAACTCAATCGTAGACGGCGTCATTTTTATAGCTTTTTTCACTCTTTGCGCCGTCATCATACATTTTCTGCTTGCAAAGTTTATCATTATCAGCCTTGACAGCTTTGAATTGACCTCATACAGCGGAATTGCCATGCTCTTTGACCACTACAGCTATATCATCACAAATAACAGGGCGTTAGATTTCAGCGAAATATTGGCGCCGTTCATCTATTGCTGCGCAGCCGGCGCGGCGTGCTGGGCGGGGCTTTTTATCTGCGTTAAAACGGATAAAGCCGAAAACGCCGAACAAATATCAAATTCGTGGTTTGGCTACAAGGTCTTTTTACCCTTCTATATCGCCGCCCTGCTGATTCTTGGCGGCACCGACACCTACATCATCCCCGTTATGGCTTTTGCAGCGGGCTTTATAGGCTATCTTATCTACCGCCGCTCATTCATTTTCGGCCGGAACACCTGGCTGACGCTTATTATAACTTTCGTTGCAGGCCTATTGCTCGCCGTCATTCTCCCAGAACTGCCATATTATGGCGACCCTGATTTTCCCGACCTTGTCACCGTTTGCCTGCGTATGCTGTAGAAGCGGAAATAAGCGGACAATAAGCGGACAATTAACAAAATTTTGAAAAAAGTACTTGAACTTCTTCCGGTAAACTGGTATAATAGTCAGCAGGCTAAGTATATTTAGCTAAACAAAAAACGGGAGGAAAATTATGCCTTTAGAAATGCCTCAAGAGCTTGCTTTATTGCAGGAGCTATACGCAAAGCTGCTCCCCTTCGCCCTTGCCGGCGCGATAATAAATTATGTGATTACGGGAATAATCTATATGATTATTGCAAAAAAAATTGCGCCCGACCATGTATGGATGGCATGGGTGCCGATCGTAAACTCTTTTTGCGCGGCAAAATACAGTGATGTTTGGCTGAATGAAAATAAAACAGGAAAACTTATAAGAAATTTTGTTTTTGTTTTTATCTTTGCTTTCTTGTCGGGAGTATTTTTGGCAGCGGAAATTGCCGTTCTTGCTCTCCTGTTTTCGCTGGCAATGCTGGTTTTCAGTATTATGCTTTTAATAGTAACCATAAAATCTATGTTTGGGCTGTTTAAATGTTTTGATTCTGACAATGCCGTGCTTTATACGGTTTTATCGATCTTCGTTCCTTTAGCGGGGACTATACTTCTTATAGTTATATGCACAAAAAATCCCGTATCAACAGAACCGGCGCAGCAGTTTACTCCGGAAACAAATTATGTTGACCGTCAGAACGCGTTCTTCAACCGTAACGACAACGACGATTTGAAGCGGTGAAAATGAATAAAAACCACCATTAAAAGGGGCTGTCTTATGAGAAAACTCGTAAGACAGCCCATGCTTTATGCTTTATCGCGCTTAAAATGCGCCAGCAAAAAAACTCCTTTTAGCTCTGTTTCGCTATTTACTTCTAAAACAACCGGCATAATGCGCATAGTTTTACCCAAAGGCGACGCGTTAGCGACCGCCTTTTTAATTTGCCCGCTTAACTCAAGGCTCAGCAATTCTTCCTTGTGTGCCGGAGAAAAAAAGAATGTGACCTTAAAAAATCCGTTCCACACCGAAAGCCAAAATAAAGGTTTGACCTTTTTTGTGCCGCGCTCCGTCGTCCAATTGAATTCGCCCTTTGTAAGCCACGCTTTACCGTCGTTGTAAAAACACCATTGCGTAAGCGTAATTTTTTCATGCGCCGCCCGCTCAAGAAACTCCGCGTACGTTTTGTACGATTGCCCGAGCGCGGCCGCTATCACCTCATCAGAGGGAAATACCGCCGGGTCTCTTAAAAGCTGATTGTCTTTTTCCATAAGCTTATTGTAGCAGGCCTTTAATTATTAGTCAATAATGAATAACCTGAATAACACCCCAAAATCCGGCTGCCTCTTAAAAATTATCTATAATATGTTATAAGTGAATAACACCCCAAAATCCGGCTGCCTCTTGAAAAATATTTATAATATGTTATAATAAAGATGATTTATTAATTTTTGGGGAAACGTATGATTATGAGTAAAAAAGCCGGACTGCTTTTATCCGTATATATCGCCGCTTTGTTTTTAATAAGCGCGCTCATATTTTTTGAGGGCGGCAAAGTTTTTGCAGAGGGCGCAGGTACGCCCCTTACGCACGTTGAATTGCAGCAAGAAATCGATAACGATACAGACGGAGTGCTTGAACTTAAAAACGATTATGTTTTAGCTCAAACCGTTAATATCACGAAAGATATTACAATTATTGTGGCGGCGGATAAAAATATCTCTATCGGCCTCGCCGCAGGTTTTAGCGGACGGCATTTTATTATATCCGGAGAAATCAGCGTAAGCGCGGACGGCGGAACCGGCGGCATAACTCTTTCCGGCCACAACGAAAGGGACCCGGAGCCGGCGCAGCGGTTTGAGGGCGGCGGCATAGTCATCACAGGCGGCGCGGACGCGGAGCTGACAGGCGTACATATCACCGGCTGCGCCAGCTTCGGTTGGCTCGGCGGCGGACTGCTTATAGAGGACGGCGCAAACGCTTCAATAAAAAACTGCGTTTTAGATTACAATTTTATTTCCGGGTACGGCGGCGGGCTGTGCGCGGACTGGGCGGGCGAGGTTTCGGTGTCGGACTGCCGGATAGAAAATAATTCCGCGGCACAAGGCGGCGGCGGAGTAAATTTCGGCGGCGAGGGCAACCATATTATAGAAAATTCCGCCCTTAAAGCTAACCGCGCGCAAAATGGCGGAGGCCTGTTTTGCTGGAATCCGGGGGCTGACAAGGGCGCGTATCTTATAGAGGGATGCACATTTACAGAAAATACCTCCGACAAAAGCGGCGGCGCGGTTTATTTAGATAACGGCGGATATAACGGCATAAGCGGCTGCTTGTTTGACAAAAACGCCTCTACCCTAGAGCAAGGCGGCGCGGTTTATGCTGATTGCAAAGATGTTACGGTGCTTTTAATAGAAAATAGCCGTTTTTCTGAAAATGCGGCAAACGGCACCGGCAACGGCGGCGCGGTATTTATATCGGGCGGACAAAAAAATACCGTTTTGCGCTGCGGTTTTGACAAAAATGAAACGTATCATAACGGCGGCGCGATATGCCTTACCTCTTTTGATAACAACGACACCGCGCGCCTTAACGTCGCGGGGTGCGCCTTTTATAAAAATAAGGCGGCCTTTTACGGCGGAGCCGGGATTTATGCGTTCTGCGTGGATTCAGTAACCGTGCTTAACTCTACTTTTGCGCTGAATGAGGTGGCAGACTCCGGCCCGCAATACCCCGACAGAGGCGCGGCAATCAATATTTCGGGCGGAAAGCTGAAGCTTTTGGGCAGCGCATTTGCCCAAAATACCGTGCGCGGAAAGCTTTGCACCTCTGTCAATAATCACGCGGTGTCTTCGGTTAATAACGGAACCGGTTTCGACGTCAACGAGCCGCCGCCGGACAGCTGCATTAATCTTTTTCTGACCGACGGCTCCGCGTTTATCGATTTTAACGCAGACGGCGGCAGCGTGGATTTTTTAGTGCCTTTAAAGGGCGGCCCGGCGCATAATCAGATAGACGAAAGCGAAATAGCGCTGTGGGCTTTAGACGAGGAAGCCGAAGTTTTTCTTGCGCTGGATTTGCTCGGACGGACGCGAAAGGTGGGCGCAGCCATGGACATAGGCGCGTGCGAATACAGTAAGCTTACGGTTGAGTTTATTTCAGACGGGCTGTCTGTGGCAAGCGGCGCATTTGACCCAGGCGCAAAAGCGGACAATATTCCGCCTGTTGAAAAAACCGGCCATACCCTTGCAGGATGGTACAGCGACGAAACCTGCCTCAGCCTGTTCGACATTTCAAATATGCCTATCGAATCGGATACCGTTCTTTACGCCAAATGGGAAAAGAACCGTTATACCGTTACTTTCGATACAAACGGCGGGAGCAAAATTTTGAGCGCGTCGGTATTGTTTTCCGAAAAAACCGCCCCGCCCGCTCCCCCTATAAGAAAAGGCTATACGTTTAATAAGTGGTACGGCGACGAAAAGCTTGAAACTCCTTTCGATTTTGAAAATACTGCAATCACCGCTAATACTGTCCTCTTTGCTAAATGGGATAAAAAACCCTTCCCTGTTTATGCGACGGCGCTTATCATAACCGGCGGCGGACTGCTTGTGCTTTTTATCGCGGTTGTTGCTTTTAGAAGGTCAAGAAAAGTAAAGCCCGAGTTACAAGCGGCCAGAACAAGTTTACCCACAGCGATAACGCTATCAGACCCTCCTTCCGATTTTGTCACAAACGCCTCGTTGCCGTCTGCTTTTAACCAGTTTGAAAACGGCAAAAATACCGCCGCCCTCTTAAATACGCTTACGCTGCGGGAGCGCGAAATATTAGACCTCTTACTCGAGGGACTGACTCTGCGCCAAATTTCCGGCCACCTTGGGATAAGCTACGACACAGTACATTCGCATTATAAAAACATATATGAAAAGCTTGAGGTGTCTTCGCGCGCGGAATTACTTATTAAGTATAAAAAAAGCGTCTAAAATGCCTTTGGCATTTTACCGCGTTAGCGGATAGCGCCCATAACGCGCCGCTTTTTTTGCACGGCAGGAATTGCACTTTTTTTAAAGTGCTGCGCTAAAAGCGCATCGCCGTATGGCGATAATTCCTATAGAGTAAAAAATAGAAGCTTACGATTCTTTGAAAGGCGCGTCTTACGAGAAAAATCTCGTAAGACGCGTCCTTTTCTTGTTTTTTGTGTTAGCAGGCTGTTTCAAGAAGGGGTTAGAGACGGGCAACAGGCGGCAAAACGACGATTGAGTGTACATAGACGTACTCGATTGAGTCGTTTTGCCGTACGTAGCCCGTATATGGCCCCTTATTGGAACAGCCTCTTTTTTCTTCTCCCCAGCGTTTCCCCAGTTCTGGGGATTTTTTTTATTCCTCCGTTTTGTTATTATTAAGAAAACGATGAATAAATGCGCTTAGAATTTCTGGCATAGATTTTCGAGAGCTTTGCAGAGGAGGATCATATGAAAAAAACAAGGGGACTCTTAAAAACATTATTGCACATTGCGCTTGCCGCTTTTTTTGGCGCCGCGCTTTACAGCGTTTCGACGTTTAGCGCGTCGGCAGCGGACGTGTACTGGACGGCGGCAGCCGGGTACGATTCGGGCGACGGGCTGACGGAGGAAACGGCGTTTACTATCTGCACGCCGGAGCAGCTTGCCTTTCTTTCGGAAAGCGTACGGGGCGGCAACGATTATGCGGGCAAGTATTTCAAGCTGGCCTCCAACATAAACCTCTCATCTAAGCTGCTTAAACCCATAGGGGATTATCAGGCGGACGCATCATCCAAGCCCTTTAACGGAACGTTCGAGGGGCAAGGCAATTCAGTCACCGGCTTCTTGTTCGACAAGATTAACCCGCTTGACGCCGCGACCGATCCCGGCGAGTTTTGCGGCGGATTTTTCGGCTATATCGGCGCGGGCGGCACGGTCAAGAACCTGAGCGTGTACGGAACCGCTAATGCCTATGTTGTGGCGGGCGGCATTGCTGCTGCCGTGGACGGGACTATCGACGGCTGTAACTTCTACGGAAGTGTTGCAACCCGCAAAAGCATCGATCCTTGGGGTAAGTCCGGAGGTATCGCAGGGTTAGCATCCGCCGGGTCCGTCATAACTAATTGCAGGAATTTCGCAAGAGTCACCGCAATTTCCAGTATGGCGGGCGGCATTGCGGGAGATTCATACGGAACGATTTCTGCTTGCGCTAACTATGGCCTGATAGACGAGCCCAGAAAGTCCGGTAATGCGGGCGGTATTGCCGGGCGTACGAACGCGCTGATTCAGGACTGTTATAATTACGGTAAAATCGTATCTGAACACTGGGCGGGCGGCATTACCGGTTGGTTAACGGCAAACGGCAGAGTGCAGAACGTTTATAACGCCTGTACCGTGGACGGACTTTCTATTTCGGGCGGCATCATCGGAAAGAACCAGGGCTGCCTTGTCAATTCATACTCTGTGGGCAAAGTGCTTGCCTCCGAGCCCGGCGCAACAGGCGGAATAGGCGGCATTACCGGCGTTACGGAGGGAAACTATACTACGACCGGAGAATTCAACAGCTATTACGATATGTCCGTGTCGGGAAGCCAGGCAGTCGGCGCGGTAAACGGTGCAGACGCCGCGGCAGCAAACACAATAGGGCTGAATATAGACAATATGAGGGGCGCGGCCGCGTTTACGCAAATGGTTTTTGCCTCCGTCACAACGCCCGCAAGTTATACGGCGGCAAGCTCATGGACGACGACTATCGGATTGCCGATGCTAAAGCGCAATCCCGAATACGGCGCGGATGCGTTTACTTCCGGGTACGGCTCGTCGGCAAGTGATCCGTTCCGGATAAAAAACGTCGCAATGCTGAACTCCCTTGCTTATGGGGTCAATGCGGGGAACAAGTACGCAGGCGCGCATTTTAAGCTGGACGCGTATCTGAACCTGCCGGCAGTTGCGGCCGGGGAAAGCAATTTCGGCGCTATCGGAACAATTAACAATGCCTTTGCCGGAACGTTTGACGGCGGCAGCAACTGCATCGACGGACTTATAATAGACCGTCCGCAGGATGTATATTCGGGACTGTTCGGTTATGTTAAGGGAACATTGCAAATGCCTGCCGTAATCAAAAACTTGGGGCTTACCGGCGGCAAAGTCAGAGCGGATTCCAGCGTCGGCGGCATTGCCGGACTCGCGGAAGGAAACATCACGATAAAGAATTGCTTTAACTCGAACGAGATAATCGGCGCAAACTACCATACGGGCGGTATTGTAGGCTGGACGGACGGCATTGTTTCCGACTGCTTCAATACCGGCAAGGTGACGGGATATAATTATACCGGCGGCATTGCCGCGTATACCAACGGCAGCATCGAGAGGTGCTATAATGCCGGAGTAGTGGAAGGCCGCAACGCCTATACCGGCGGCATTGCGGGATATATCGATACTGCTGCGGCACTTACTGACTGCTATAACAGGGGCGCTGTCGCGGGAGGCAGCCTGACGGGCGGCATTATAGGGAAGAATAACGGCGCTTTGGCAGAAAATCTGTACGCGCTGTACTTCGACAGTACTGTTATGCAAAAATACGTTCCCTCAAGCGGGCTGACAACCGCAGACTACGCGATAGGCGACACCGGAACAAACGGCACAAACCTGCCTGATAGTGAAGTAATTGGGCTGACAACCGACCAGATGACCGGAATGGACGCGCTTGATTATATGGAGTTTGCAAACGTTGACGGAATGATTTGGGACTGTAATGCGTCAACGACTCCGGACGGCGACCCGCTTAATCGTTTCGTGTATTATCCATACCTTATAAGCTTTATGTTGCAGAACCATCTGCGCGATGCGGCGGTGCAAAGCACTAAGAGCTACGTGCCGAAAAATACCGGCTATGTTACGTTTACTCAAGCGGGCTGCTCATTCGGACAGACGCTTCCCGATCCCGTCATCACGTCGCAGACACCCGCCTCAAACGCTGAAGTAATGTATAAACCGGGCGCGCAGATAGACGGCGGCGTATACGTATTCGCAAAGCCGGAAAATGCCGGAACATACACCGTTCGCGTCCGGGTATTCGACACAGGCGACTATACCGAGGCGGCAGCGTTTAAGGAGATAGTAATTGCGCCTGCCGCGCTGTCCGAAATCGATTTCGGCGGCAGCGCGACGCTCTCTAACGGCGGCAGCCAGGTGTATAGCGGCGCTGCTCTTGAACCTGCTTTGACGGTGTATGACTCTAAGCATACGCCGGGCGTTACGTTCACAATTCGCTATGAGAACAACGTAAACGTAGGCCAGGCAAAGGCAATAATCGTCGGCAAGGGCAATTACTCAGGAGAGCTGACGCGCTATTTCGGAATTACCCCCGCATCACCGAACTCCAAAATCACTAATGAAGCGTGGGATACGGAGGCGACCTATACAGGCGAGCCGCTAAGAATAGAAATTACGTTCGATTCGGAGCTTGTAAAGGACGTGGACTACACTATCCTCTATGAGCAAAACACTAATGTTACAGGCAAGCTGTTTAACGACCAGGCGCGGATAATAATACGCGGTATCAATAACTATCAGGGAGATATAATCTATCTTTTCGAGATCCTCCCAAAACCCCTTACAAACGAGCTTTCGGCAGTGGCCGGATCATTTTCTTACAACGGCGCTCCTAAAGTGCCCGTTCCGGCGGTAACCGGACTGACTGCGGCAGATTATGACGTAAGCTACTCAAACAACACAAATGCAGGCACAGCTACGCTGACTATAACCGGAAAGGGCAACTACTGCGGCACACTTTCGGCAAACTTTGTGATAGCAAAACGGCAGATTACCATTACGGCGGCTGCTGTCAATCTGACTTACGGAGATGCGCCGGTCACACAATTTGATTATCAGGTGTCGGGCGGCACGATTATCGACGGACATACGGCCGCAGGCAGCCTTGCGTGTACGCCGGGCACGGACGCAGGCGTGTACCCGATAACGCAGGGTACTTTATCATACGGCGACAACTATGAGATAACGTTCGTCGGCAGCGCATACACTATTGCGCAAAAGGCTATATCCGGCTCTTTAGCTGCCGTCACCGACACTTACTATTACCGTAACGCCCCCATCAAGCCGACGCCGATCGCAACGCTTGACCGCTCGCCTACGCTAGGGACGGACTATGAATATGTGTATGAGAACAACATACACGCCGGCAGCGCATCCGTATCAGTACGCGGCAAGGGCAACTATACCGGTATGATAACGCAGGCGTTCACTATACTCCCCGCTGAAATAATCGTATCTCCGGTAGACGCGCAAGTCAAGGTATTCGGCGCGGCGGATCCGGTGCTTGAGTATATCATAACCGGGCTGTTGCATGGCGAGGACGCTTTTAGCGGCAAGCTGTCAAGAACGGCTGGCGAGAATATCGGAACATACGAAATAACGCTTGGCGATTTGTCGTTATCTGATGATTATTCGCTGTCGTTAAGCTTTTTCAAGATCTATTTCACAATCAATAAGCTGCAAATAGTAGTAACGCCGAAAGCGGGCCAGTATAAGTATTACGGCGATACTGACCCCGAGTTTACATACGACATCACGAGCGGCACGCTGCAGGGCGACGACAAGATAGAGGGCAAGCTTTCGCGTTTGGGAACGAATGCCGTTGGCGAGCATCTAATCACGGACGGAACGCTGTCTATAGCAAGTACGAACTATATATTGACGCTTAATGCGGTGTATTTCGATATCAAGCCGCGCCCGGTACACGTTACGCCGGACGCCGGACAGTCGAAAATATTCGGCGCGTCCGACCCGGCGCAGTTTACTTATACGTTGTCCACAACGCTTGTAGGCAGCGACTTTATTACAGGCACGCTGACGCGCAATCCGGGCGAAAACAGGGGCGCATACAAGATAACGGCGGGCGGCATATCACTGTCCTCAAACTATACGCTGACCGTCGACGAAACTGTGGACTTTGAGATAACGGCGCGCCCGCTGTCCAACGAATTTACGGCTATAACGGGCGGCCCGTTCTACTACACCGGCTTTGCGCAGACTCCCGCGGCGGAGGTTGACGCGCTCCTGATAAAAGGAACGGACTATAACGTTACTTATAATGACAATATCAACGCGGGCGAGGCTAGCGTGAACGTGTACGGAACGGGCAACTATTCCGGCATACTGACAAGAAAGTTCACGATACAGCAAAAAACGCTTTCGGACGAGCTGCAGGCGGTCAGCGGCACGTTTACATACGACGGCACGGAGCAAAAGCCCGCCCCGACAGTCACCGGGCTAACGGCTTCGGATTACGACATTACCTATACCGACAACGTAAATCAGGGCACCGCGACTCTTAAGGTCACCGGCAAGGGCAACTACAAGGGCAGTCTGTCTGTCAACTTCACAATATCAAAACGCGCCGTTACGGTCACTCCGGAGGCGTCAGGAAAGGTGTTCGGGGACGACGAGCCGGTTATTGCCTACACGCTCACCTCCGGAACGCTTGTAAACGGCGACTCCTTCACCGGGATATTGTCACGTGCGGGCAGCGAAAACGCAGGCTCATACGATATCGAAATAGGCACGCTGACTCTTGGCAATAACTACACGCTCACATTGGGCGGCAGCGTCAAGTTTGTAATAGCGCAAAAAGCTCTGTCCGACGAGCTGGGCGAGGTGACGGGCTCGTTCGTGTACAACGGTTCGGCCCATACCCCCATAGTCACAGTGTCAAGGCTCACTCCGGTTGATTACACTCTGCAATACTCCAATAACATCAACGCGGGAACGGCGGCGGTATCCATTACCGGCAAAGGCAATTACAAGGGCACTTTGTCCCGGTCGTTTGCGATCTCGAAAGCCTCACAGGACGCGCTTAACGTCGTTCATCCGACGGGCTTGAAGGCGGGCGGCAGAGCGGCCGCGCTAAACACAACGGGCGGCAGCGGCGACGGTGATATTACTTATGTTCAGCTTTCGGGTACGGATGCGGCGGAAATAGCATCAGACGGAACGGTAACGATAAAGGGCGAGGGAATAGTCACCGTGAAAGCGGTGAAGGCAGGAAGCGTAAACTATCTGGAAGCCGAATCCGCGGAAATAACGTTCACGATAGCGGCGGCTGATCCGGACGGAAACGAACCGGAAAAGCCGGGCTGCGGTTCCTACGCAAGCATAGGCTCCGAATCGGGCGGCGGCGGCTTGCTTATAGTCGCGGGCCTTATTCTGTTCGTATTGATAAGACGAAGAAAGAGGGCGCAGCGCGCTTAATCTATCTGATAAGACTATAAATAAGACTGTGAAAAGAGTTGATTATATTTTAAGCAAGTATTTTTTAGATAGAAAAACACTTGTTTTTGCAGCTAATAGCACCGCTATTAGCAAGAAAAGAAGGGCTTTTATAGCAAAAAAGACGTAGCTTGAAATTAATTGGACTCACATTCACAGGCTTGATAAAATGTAAGGAGGATTTTTTATGTTAATTTGCAGTAAATGCCGTCAGGAAGACGTGGACGAAACAAAATTCTGTTCTCTTTGCGGCGGGACAATGATCAAAGGCGGAGAGCCGATAGGCCCTCCCCCGGCACAGGCGTCTGAAAAAGACCCTGCCCCGCCGCCTGAGCAAACCCCTGCTCAAGGCAATGCGCCGCCTCTAAGCGATACGCCGCCGCCCCCGGAGGCTCCGGCGTACGATCCGGTAAAGGATGCGACGGATAACAAGGTAATGGGCATAATCGCCTATCTGCTGTTTTTTGTCCCCTTGCTTATGGGAGCGCACAAGGCCTCGCAGTTTGTGAAATACCATACTAACCAAGGAACGGCGCTGTTTATTTTCTACGTTTTATGGGGCATTGTAACCGGTATTCTGGGAGCCATCATCCCGATCCGGGCGGTCGATCTTATTTTGAACCTGTCGTGGTTTGTTCCGGCCGCATTGCTTATAATCGGAATATTAAACGCTCTCAAAGGCAGATGCAAGCCTCTTCCCCTTATCGGCAAATTCAATATAATAAAATAAAAGGTATTAACCGCAGGGCAAGCCCTGCACCCGTTCAGCCAAGCCTTGCCTTCCGCAAAAGCTGTCGCTGCGGGTTTTAAACCTTTGCGGCGGAAAATGTTTCCTGATAAAAAAAGCGTCTAAAATGCCTTTGGCATTTTGCCGCGTTAGCGGATAGCGCGCATCGCGCGCCGCTTTTTTTGCACGATGGAATTGCACTTTTTTAAAGTGCTGCGCTAAAAGCGCATCGCCATACGGCGATAATTCCTATAGTATAAAAAAATATCTGACAAAACAAGGAGAATTTTATGAAAACAAGAAAATTTTTTGCTTTTGTTTTATGCCTTACCCTTTTCATCTCGTCCTTTTCCCTGACGGGCTGTGAATTATTCCCCTGGCCGGACGGCGGCGGCGACGATATTTTTAAGACGGAGGAAGAGCTTGCGGACGCGCTGAAAAACTTTACTATCACCTACACTTACACCTCCGGCAGCTCGGCCGATTCGGTCACGTACAAGTTTTATGAAGGCGGCTTTGCGTATTACATAACCGAAAACGGCAAAAAAGCCGGACTGCTCAAAAAGGGCAGCACTTTCTACGTGTTTGACGAAAACGACCTCACGTATTTCGAGGGCGGCTCAGCGGAGTACGGGAGTTTTGCCCAGCTGTATAAAAACTCCTTCTTTACCTCCGTTCTGGCCTACAGCGCATACGAGTCCCTGCTTAATAAAAAGTCGGACGCGACCGTCGCGGGAAAAAGCTGCGAGGTTAAAGCTTCGATTAGCGGAGCTAAAGGAGGCCCCGATGGGTATATTTGATAAAATAATCCGCGTCGTTAAACAAAACGTCAAGCGGAACGTCGAACGTAAAGTCGAGCAGGAGGTTGTAAGCGCAGTCAATAAACAATTTACCGGCGGCGGCGCGTCAGGCCCTGCGCCCCGCATTAATGATGAAGCCGGACGCTGCGGCGAGGAGCAAAACAGCGGGCCGGAAGAGCAATGCGACGGCGGAAAATCCCGCGTTCTCAAACAGTTCGCGCTTCCCCCCGCCCCGCCGGAGACGGAGCTTAACCTTTATACGCCTTTTATCCGCGCCGAAAGCCGGAAAATTGCCGAAATGCGCTTTTATATGGCTCAAGCGGCCGCGGCCGGTTCAGAACGGCGGGAAAACTACTATATGGCCGCCGCTCACGGCCATATAGGCGCTATGTATTTGCTTGGAATGATCTATTACGGCGAGTACGAAAACTGCCCCGGCGATGATACCTTTAAATCTATGATCGTCAGCTTTGAGGACGCGGCTCTGTATAACCACGTCCCTTCTCTTGAAATGCTCGGCTATCTGTACGCCTGCGCAGGCGACTTCGAGGATGCAAAACTCTGGCTTGAAAAAGCGCAGTCCTTCAACAGCACGTATGCAAAAGAACTGCTGGAAAAGCTCATTTAACGCTTATATTTTATTTATTGCCGCAAATTGCTGCCGTCATCATTTATAGGGGCTGTCTCACGAAAAGAATTCGTGAGACAGCCCCTTGATTTTAGACTCCCGCGTCCCCGTTTACTTGAATATCTTAATCCGCTGAAAATGTTTTGCCTTCTTTTTTAAAAGAAGGTTGTTAGGGGGTTTGGGGGCGAGTCTAAACGCCCCCAAAGCGTTTTTGCGTCGCTTTTTTCCGCTCCCGAAAAAGCGACATCTCTGACTACAACTAACCTAATGCTTTTTTTCATTTAACTATATAGACGCAAAATTATCAATATAAAATGAAATTTAAAGAAAGAAACTCTTTTCCTCCTCTCCTTTTTCCCCTACACTACTATGGTCGGGCTCTCCACAATTTCTGCAAACTTTATAGAAAACATATCGCACAGGACCATATTTCCGTCGAGGGCTCTTAAAATTATGTAGCTTGCGCCTACGCGCTCAAGCCGTCCGGTGCGGTCGGTGAGGCTGTTTCCGATAAGGAAATCGATGCGCATATATTTGCCTATCTGCGTCATCAAAAATCCGGGAACGAAAAGCTCGCTTTCGACGGTTTCAGGAACCTGCATCCCATCAGGAATAGGCTCGTTTTGCATTATCCGCACATTTTTGTTCTGTTTTTCTTTTTCCTCATTTTCCTCGTTCTTATAAGTAAAATTACTTAAAGCCATTTGCTTTCTCCTTGATCTTATATTTTTAAAGTGCTTGAATAAAAGGTATTTAACCGCAGGGCAGAGCCCTGCACCCGCGCGTCAATGCCGCGCGCCTTGCGCAGCAGAGCTGCGGAGTTTTAAACCTTTTGCGGCGGGCGCATTTGTGGATTAAAAGCAAGCTTTATTCCCCAAATGCTACTTGATAAACTATTTTGAGCGGCTTTAGTGAAATTTTTGCCTTTTTAAGTTTGCGGGTAATAGGAAGTGGGACGGTAGAAACAATGAAGGTTCACGCGCGTGTGGTACGTTCCGCTCATTCCGGGGAACTGCGCGCGGCACGCCCCGTAAGGGTTGAAATACCAAAGGCATGTGCCAACCGCGCCTAAAAGGCCGCCGCCGAGCGCCCAATCGGCTATTTCATAGTGAATAGGCTCGGGCGGATTTGAATAAATAGTCTGCATATTCGGCTTGCCGCCTAAGGTTGTGGCGACGCAGTCGAACTGGCCGGGCTGGAAAATTATGTTGCGCAAACTTCCCTGCCCTACCCTAAGGTATTCGCCGCCCGACACGTTCACCCTGTTCATAATGACCGACGCGACCGCCCGCATACCGTCGTCGCCCTCGCCGCCCGCCTCACACTTTATAATGCGGGCAAGCAGCTCCCTGTCGTTGTACATTTGTATACCACCTCTTTTTGCCGCGTTTCTATTGCATTATACTCATTTAAATTCAAAAGTGCTACACGCTTTTCAAATCTCTTGCTGTTTATTTAAGCCGGGCAAGCCTTGTAACGCTGCCCGGACGATGCTATAAGCGAAAGAATTTAACAAATTTTAACTTCCCCGGCGTTCGATCGCCGCGGAAATGGCCGCTTCTGCCATTTTTTGATGTTTGACATTTTAATAAAAATCGTGTAGTATGATTATTATGAAAAAAATAGTTTTCTTACTTTTATTATGCCTGACGCTCTGTTTTGCGTCCTGTTCGGCTCCGGCGCCTGTTGAGCGTACGGTTAGCGAGCCTGAAACGGCGGTTGCGCAACTGACTCTTTACGCCTTTGACGGGGTAAGCGAGCGCGTTTTCGGCATACCGAACCTCGGGCACGCGTTTGTCGCCATAAAAAACACAAGCGCGCTGACGCTCAATTTTTTCGGCTACAATCTTGAGCCGGATAAAGAGGTTACCGTCGGTACGTGGGGCCAGAGCGCGCATTGGGGAATATGGATAAATATCGAGGCCGAATATATGAGGATCGGGCGTTATAAGGGCATAGTTTCTCTTAGCCGCGGCATAACGCCTGCCACGCTTGATAAAATCAGCATACATATGAACGGCGCGGACTACTGGACGCCCACGACAAACTGCTCTGCCTTTGCGCTCGCGCTGTGGAATATAGACGCAGAAAATAACAATATCGGCATAAAAGGGCTGGTAACGCCGGGAAAGCTTACGGCGCAGATCAAGCAGTTTGAATCTTTCAAAACCGAACGCCCCGTTCCGGCAGACACTTTACCGTGCTTTAAAAACGGCAAAGAATTTGAGACTGTCGAGCCTATGAAAGCCGCATAAGGAGGGCAAAGAAATAATGAAAGCAAAAAAAGATACCCTTAACCCTTCTCAAAGAAAGAACGAAACGGGCTTCAATAAAGATTCGGCAGAAAAGAAAACAGACAAACGGCCGGACAACAAAACGCAGAAGAGCGCAGCGAAAAACACAGGCCTAATAAAGCATAAACAGGGCAAAATCACGATAACCGTATTGCTCTCGCTCTTGAACGCGTATGTGCTGTATGCTTTAGCCGCCTGCTATTTTGTCTGGCTCAAGCAGCCCCGGTTCCTGCTCGAAAACGGCGATAAAAGCTCCTCGCTGGGCTTTTTGATACAGTTTATAATCTACTTTGCCGTATTCTTGATAACCGTAACAGCCTTGATAATTACAAGCGTAAAGTTTTACAAAAAGAAAAAAAGCGCCTGAAAAGGAATTGTCCTTTTTACTATTAGCAAACAGCCTGCTGTGTCAACAGAAAAAAAGCGCGGAAACGATATAGAAAGGGGCTGTCTTTGCGAGAAAACTCGTAAGACAGCCCCTTTTTTGTGAGTATAAAAGCGGCATATTGCGCCGGTTTGAGGCATAAATTGAGATCGAATATAGTGTAAAACCATTTTTACTCGAACTGGGAGTTGTAGAGAGCGGCGTAGAAGCCGTTTTGCTCTAACAGCGCCTTATGGCTGCCCTGCTCGATAATATCGCCGTCTTTCATAACTAAGATGAGGTCGGCGTTTTTGATAGTTGAGAGGCGGTGGGCGATGACGAAGCTTGTGCGGCCGGCCATCAGCTTATCCATTGCCTGCTGAATGAGAATTTCGGTACGCGTATCGACGTTAGAGGTCGCCTCGTCGAGAATGAGCATAGGCGCGTTCTGGAGCATTGCGCGCGCTATAGTCATAAGCTGTTTTTGCCCTGCGGAGAGGTTTGCGTTATCGGAAAGCACGGTGTCGTAGCCTTTGGGGAGCGTGCGGATATAGTGGTCTACCCCGACGGCCTTACACGCGCCTATCATTTGCTCGTCTGTAATATCCGTCTTGTTAAAGACGAGGTTTTCCCGTATCGTACCCTCGAAAAGCCATGTGTCCTGAAGCACCATACAGAACTTATCGCGCACGTTCTCGCGCGTCAATTCGTCCGTTGCGATGCCGTCGATATATATTTTACCCTCGTTGACCTCATAAAAGCGCATTAAAAGGTTGACCATAGTCGTTTTTCCCGCGCCTGTGGGGCCGACGATCGCGATTTTCTGACCCTCTTTTGCCGACGCTGAAAAATTGTTGATAATAGTCCTGTCCTCGTTGTAGCCGAATTTGACGTTTTCAAATCTGACGTCGCCGCGCACAAAATCAAGCCTTGCGGTTTTATGCGATTCGTCCTCAAGCTCTTTTTCTTCCAAAAACTCAAAAACTCTTTCTCCCGCGGCGGCCGCCGACTGCATTGAGGTGGCGGTCTGGGCAAGCTGGGAGAGCGGGTTTGTGAAAAGGCGGATGTAGATCATAAACGAGGTGATGGCTCCAAGCGTTACTAAATCGTTCTTTAAAAGCACCGCGCCCACAATGCACACAGCTACAAACCCGAGGTTTCCCACAAAGCCCATAAGCGGCATCATAAGGCCGGAATAAAACTGCGATTTCCTTGCGCTCAACCTTAGCGCGCCGTTGATATTATCAAATTCCTTACGCGCGTTTTTTTCGCCGTTATACGCCTTGACGACATTGTGCCCTGCGTAAATTTCTTCGATGTGGCCGTTTATCCTGCCGAGCTCGCGCTGCTGGGCGATAAAGTATTTCTGAGAGTGCTTGATAATTACCATCATTATCGAAAAGCCGATAATAGTAGCGGCTATTGCGGCAAGAGCCATTATCCAGTTGATCCAGAACATCATAATACCCGTTCCGACAAGCATTATGACGGACGTTACTAAGGTTGTGACGCTGTTTGAAAGCGTTTGGCCGATAGTGTCTACGTCGTTCGTGATACGGCTCATTATGTTTCCGTGGTTGGTCGAGTCGAAATATTTAAGCGGCATCCGGTTGATTTTTTCGGATAATTCCGTACGCATCCTTTTGGAAACGCGCTGGGTGACCGTAGCCATAATATACCCTTGAACATAGCTGAATGCCGCGCCGAGGCTGTAAAGAACCACAAGCAAAAAACAAATATCTAATACAAGGCCCATATTGATGGCGGGGAAAGAAGCGGGAACAAGGTGGACGTACGTCATCGGATTTTGTTTGAATATTTCTAAAGTTATGCCCGCAGCTTTTAGATTTGCCTCAAACACCGCATTATACTCGGAAAAGCACCTGCCGATCTCGTCGGTTATGCGCCCCAGCTGGTTTGGCCCTATTATACTGAACACCGTTCCCGCTACCGCAAGCACAAGCGCGATTATTATTACGGGCAGGTAGGAATTCATATATTTTAAAAGCTTGCCTACCGTCTTTTTGAAGTCCTTGGGCTTTTCTCCGATCATGCCATGGCCGCCGCCGGGGCCTCTGCCGCCCATAGGTCCTCTTTTGGGAGCCTGGATTTTTTCGCTTTGTACTGTGTTTTCGTTGTTACTCATTTTCAAGCTCCTCCTTCGATAATTGCGAAAGCGCGATTTCCTTATAAACGTCGCAGGTTTTCATAAGCTCCGAATGCGTGCCCATGCCCACTACCTTACCCTGCTCGAGAACCAAAATCTTATCCGCGTCGCGGATAGTGCCGATACGCTGTCCGACTATAAGGCTCGTAGCTCCCGCCGTCTTTTCTTTAAGCGCGGAGCGCAATAATCTGTCGGTCTTATAATCGAGCGCGGAGAAGGAATCGTCGAAAATATATATCTCCGGCTTTCTTGCTATCGCGCGCGCTATCGCAAGACGCTGCTTTTGCCCGCCCGAAACGTTCGTACCGCCCTGCGAGAGATTAAAGCCGAACCCGTCTTCTTTTTCTTCGATAAAGCTTGTCGCCTGCGCAATATCCGCGGCAATTTTAAGCTCTTGTTCGGTCGGTTTATCCTTACCGTTGTCGCCGTAGGTGATATTATCGCCTATCGTGCCGGAGAAAATAACAGCTTTTTGAGGAACGTACCCGATTTTATTATGAAGCGTTTCAAGCTTATAGTCCTGAATATTGACGCCGTCGATGAGAATTTGGCCGCTTGTTGCGTCGTAGAAACGCGGCACAAGGTTGATGAGCGTGCTTTTGCCGCTGCCGGTTGAGCCGATAAACGCGACTGTTTCGCCCTTTTTAGCCTTGAATGAAATATCGCGGATTATAGCTTCCTGCGCGTCGGGATATTTGAACGAAACGTTCTTAAATTCGACCGTGCCCTCGTTTCCTTCCGTAGAGCCGCTAAATGTGCCGTCCTTAATAGAAACGGGTTTATCCAGCACCTCGTTGATACGTTTTGCCGATATCGCCGCCCTTGGAAACATTATAAAAACTATAATAAGCAGCATAAACGCCATTATTATCTGCATAGCGTAGGCTGTAAACGTCATCATATCGCCCAGCAGCGAAACCTTTTGGGCAATGTCTGCGTTGTTTATCAAAAACGCGCCGATCCAATAAATAGAGAGCGACAACCCCGACATTATAATAGTCATACCCGGCTGCATTATAGACATTATGCGGCTTGTGAAAAGCTGGGTGCGGGTCAGCTCGTCGTTAGCCAAACCGAACTTATTTTGCTGATAGTCCGCCGCGTTGAAAGAGCGCACGACCCTTAAACCGGTAAGGTTTTCGCGCGTTTCGCGGTTGAGGTTGTCGATAAGCGTCTGCATTTTGCGGAACTTGGGCAGCGCGAACACCATTATCACGACCACTATTAAAAGCAGCACCGCAACCGCCGCAGCCGTCGCAATCATCCATTGCCAGCTTTTACCGGATATCTTGATGATTGCCCATACCGCCAAAATCGGGGCTTTGATAACCGCCTGCAAGCCCATAGATATCAACATCTGGACCTGGGTTATGTCGTTTGTTGTGCGCGTGATTAAAGAGGAGGTGGAAAAAGAATTGATTTCCTCCATCGAAAAATCCAGCGTTTTGTTGAACACCTTACTGCGAAGGCGTGCCGCAAAGGCTGTGGCAACGCGCGCTGAAAGATAGCCCACAAATATTGCCGAGCCTAAGCTTCCTAAGGCGCACAGCAGCATATAGCCGCCGTTTTTCAATATTTCGGTCATCGCGCTCGCCCTGTCCTGGGTGAGGGTAATGACTTCTTTAAGATAGGTGGGCATCTCTAAATCAAGATAGACCTGCGCTACGATAAAGACAGTGGATATAGCTACTGCAAGCCACTCCTTCCAGCTTAAATGTTTGAAAATTTTAAGCATCTGTTTAACTCCTGTTCTTTTAAAGGATATGAGGCGGATAATATGCCTTTTCCTTAAAATATGACTCTCAAAAGCAAATGAGGCCGCTTTGCTTAAACGGCTTCATTTCCCCTTTTGATTATTTATCACTTCTATTATATAATATTAGCGAAGAAAGTACAACCGTTTTTTGTGAAAGGCTTGTGAGCGATACATAAAAAAATCATTAAAGTTTTTCCCTACATCAGCGAATTGTGTTTTTTGCCGCTTTCCTTTTTTAAAAATACGGTGAGCAGCTCGTTTTCGTCGAGAGTCGCAAGCACTACGTCCTTAAGGCGCATATAGCCTTGCTTTTTAAGCTCGGACTCAAGCCACGCCGTGTCCTTATTAAACGCCCTCAAATTTCCCTCTAAGGCCTTGCCGTCGATAACGACGTTCGCCTTTAAAACGTCCTCGGAAAGCTTTAAGGCCATATCGCTCACCTTTGGCGGGCGGGCGTAGGCTTTGGGCAAAACGGAAAGCGCGCCGCTCGGCTCTAAAATCGCGTAGTTTATTTCGGAAATATCAAAATACCCCAGCACCCTCAGCTCGCGCAAAAGATCGTTGAGATCAAAGCGCGACCGTTTCAAGCCGTCGTAGAGCACCTCGCCTTTTGCAAGGAGAAATATAGGCTCGCCGATCAGCAGCCGCCTTAGGACTATGCTTTTATTCGTCACAAATGAAATCAGAAGATTTAAGAGCATAAAAAGCACGATAGCCAAAACGCCTAAATGGATGGGGATGTTGTCGTCTATACACAGCGCGCCCGCTATAGAGCCGACGGTTATGCCTACGATGTAATCGAAAAAGGTGAGCTGTGAAATTTGCTTGGCTCCGTCAATTTTAGCGAAAATTATCAGCACCGCCGCGCAGATGACTATCCTTAAAGCTATTTCCAGAATATCTTTCATAATATAAGAATAATTTACATTTCGGGGCTGTTTTATACTGTTTTTTCCAGTATCAGATCGTCCATAAAATACCCGCCGCCGATATCCGCTTTTTCTTCCCTGACTTTAATAAAGCCGAGCTTATAATAGGCGGCAAGCGATGAGGCGTTGTTGCGGTTGACGGTCAGCCAGATTTTTGCAAGGCCTTCCTTTTTAGCGGCCCGCACGCATTTATCAAGGCAGCTGCGGCTCAAACCGTTGCCGCGGTATTGTTTTAATATATATAATTTAGATAGGAAAATACCGCCGCCGCTAATTTTAAACGCAAAATAACCGCAGGGCTCGCCGTTAAAAAATACAATGTAGTACTGATACTTTTCTTCTTTGACCGCCTTTTCTATGACAGGCGTGCTTTGAAACCTTTCGAGCATATACTCTACCTGATCGCTGCCGATTATCGGGCTATAGTGCTCCTTCCAGATGTTCTTGGCAAGAGAGGAGATAAGTGAAAAATCCTTTTTCGTTCTAACCTTTTTAAGCCGTTCCATTTTGTGTCGTTCCATTTTGAGTTTTTTTGTCTCCTATCAATTCTTTCCGGATTTTTCAGGCTTTTTCGACTTCCTCTCTTTCAAGCCCCAAAACCCTTGCTATAGCATCAATCGTAGCGCCCTCTATCTGCTTAATGCGCTTTAAAAGCAGCCTGTGCTGGCTTTCGCTGAGCGACTCAAGCTCCTCTGCCGACACCTCTTTGAACATTTCCCTTATTTTGGCTATAAGCTCCTCATCCGGCAGCTGTTTTTTGTCCGCCGCGCCGCCGCTTTCGTTGTAGACCTCAAAATCTATGTAAGTTCCTATAAGCGGGACGACGCTTTGCGCGCTTATAAGCTCGTCGCGCTTTAAATACAGCGGATAGCTCGAGCCCTTAAAATCCATTTTCAGCCCAAACTCTAAGGGTATGCGGTGGACAAACCGCACCGCTTTTAAAACGGCGGAGCCGTCCTCTAAGGGAAGCGAATAGAACCGCCCCTTAAACAGCGCGCCGCTTTTATTGTATTTGGAATTATAGTAGGCGGCAAACTTTGATTTTATCCGCATAATATTGCCCGATATCCCGCTCAAGCCCTCTTTTAGTACGATATGTATGCAGTTTTCAATAAAGCAAAACGCATAAACCTCGATAAAATCGTTTTCCTTTTCATAAAAAAGCAGGTCCTTTACGGTCAAATTGTCGCTCTCGTGCAAAAATAACGGCGCAAAAGAATCGAGGCGTACGTAATACACTCCCGATTCTGCTCTGACTCTTGCTTTGCGCGCCATTTAAAAGCTCCGATCCCCTTTTATAGTGAAACAAGTTGTTTCGCTATACTAAAAAATTTCTATGTAAGTCTATCCTGTATAACGTGTCACTATTAATAAGTTGACATTTATAGTTTCTTTTTAAAACTCCGACCCGTAAAAATCGTCGCCGCCCTCATCCGTTTGATTTTCCGCGCCGCTTTGAGCCGCGCCGGTTTCTGACTGCACATTTTCGTCCGCGCCGGTTACTGCCAGCACGCCTTCATCCGTTTCCTTTTGCCCGCCTTTGACGAAAACGGCGCACTTTAGCGCGTTATACAAAACGGCCGCGCCGTAGACTGCAAGAATAAGTGCGGCTGCAAACATTGCAAGGGCGATAAAATATTCAACCTCCGGCTTCAAAACAGCGAACACTATTTGGGCCGCCGTTAAGCACGTTAAAAGCGCGGGATAAATATAAACGGAAAGATAGGTGCGGTTTTTAAATCCGCCCCGAGGCGATTTTGACGCCTCTTTTTCAGCGCAGATTTTTTGCGTGCGCGAGTTTTGCGTAACTATATAAAAGCCAAAACCGATAGTTACGACGTACAAAACCAGTATCGCCGCCGTTAAAAAAATTTTGCCCTCTAAAAATGAGATATCGGACGCGGGCATAAGCATAGCCGCAATGCAGACAAAAAAAGACAGCGTGGTTAGCGATGTTTTCTTTTTTTGAAGCCTAGACAGCGTTTGCGGATCTGTATCGATAACGTAACGGTCTAAGCCGCTCAAATTCTCTTTTTTTTCGTCAGTTTTTTTAGCCACCTTATGTATTTATCCCTTTTTCCTCAAGCCATTTGACGAGCGGCGCGTTATTATCCTCTAATGCGTGCGCGTAAAGCGTTTTGCCTTTATATTTATCGGTAAGTTTATAGCCCTTTGAAAGCAAAAACTCTAAGCTTTTTGTACCCTTTGAAAAAACCGCGCGGCAAGCTTTTTCCAAAAATAACGGCTTTGCCTTAAAGTCATAGCCTGTTTTTTCCAAAATAGTCAACACCTCGAAGCTGCCCTCGAACAGCGCCTGCCCCACAGCCGTATCCGACGGGGTTTTGATGGGCGTTTTTTCGATAAAGTATTCAAGAGCCATCCATTCGTTCGCGGCGACTGCCAAATCGAACGAGGCCTGATTTATCCAGCTGTTGAAGCTGTTGATATAGCCGAGCATATCGTTGTAGCCGCTGACGATTATTTCAAAAATAATGCGTACATACACCGCCCCCGCCACCTCAAGGTCGGTAAAACCGTAGCGGTTTTTTAAGGCAACGAGCTTATCGAGCCTGCCCGTTACGGCCATAGAATTGATATACGGCGCAAAAAGCTGGATGTCCCTGCCCGTTTTTACCAGCACCTCGTCTAAAAGCTCAAAATACTGTTTTTCCGTTTCGTCGTTAAAGCCCTTAAACTGGCACATCGAGGCGATATAATTGCGCGCGCTGCTGTGTTTTAGCGCGCCGTTTTCTATAAGGAATTTTATAAGCCCGAATTTAAGACCCTTTGCCGCAAAATACAGCGGCAGATTGTTCTTATAAAGAACGTCCGCCCCTGCGTTTATGTAGTTAGCGACTGTGGAAACGTCGCAATGCGGGGATTTACATTCGGCAATCAGAAGATCGCCTAAAGCCTTGCGCCTTTCTTTATCGAGTTGTTCTGTCTTTCTGTCCATTTTATCCCTTTTTTTAAAGAAATGCCTAAATATTTATTCTGACCATATTATTTAGCATTTCTTAATTCTTTTTTTATTTGCGCGCGCCTTTGCCCTTCCTCAAACGCCGCTTTTTCCTCGTCGGAATTTATTTCTATTTTGGGTACTTTTATGATGTTTCTGTCCTTATCCAGCGCGACAAAGGTCAGGTAGCCTCTAGCAAAGAACGTTTTTTCGGTTCCGATTTTTTCCTTATAAGCGTCCACGCGCACTATAAGCGACGTATTGCCGGTGTAGATGACTCTGCCGATAAGCGTTACAACGTCGTTAACCTCTGCCGACTCGAGAAAATCTATATCAAGGCACGCGGTGGTGGCGTCGGTTTTGCAAAAGCGGCGAGCCGTTACGCCGCCGAGGTCGTCTATCCATTCGGCAAGCCTGCCGCCGAACAATTTTCCCGCGCCGTTTATGTGCTCGTAGGTTATTATTATCATCTGCGTAGTTAAGCTGCTAGAAGAATCCATTTTATTGATTTATTTCCTTAAACTATAGTTTTTATACGTACCCGGACTAAAAAAACGCCTGTAACGAACTAAAAAACGCCCTGTAAGCCGTTTATTTAACAGTCTAACATAATTATAAAAAAATGTCAAAGTTTTTTATTTTGCCCTGTCCCCGCTAAAAAAACGGAGCGGCTGTTTTTTGTAGAAAAAACTGACCGGCCTCTCTCACGTAATAAGGGCAGCAGGTTTTAAACCGGCCGCCCTTATTACTAAAGATAGGAAACTAATGAGGTTAAATATATAATAACATCCTTTTATGATAGTTTTATGATAAGATAATGTTGAATAACTAAAATTATTTATTCTTGACCGGCAGGTTTTTTCTTTGCTTTTCCACCGAGGATGAGTCGAATTGCGGCATAGAAAACCAAAACGTGCTGCCCTCGCCCAAAGTGGACTGGACTCCGTATTCGGCCTTGTGCAAAATAAGGATATTTTTTACTATTGAAAGCCCCAGTCCCGAGCCGATACGCTTGCGCTTAGACTGGCTGGCGCGGTAATAGCGTTCCCAAACGTTATTGATTTCCTCTTTTGCTATGCCGTTACCGGTGTCGCGCACGCCGAAATATATCTTGCCGGTAAGGTTTCTAACGTAGACAGTGACGGTTTTATCCTCGCCCGTATAGTTGATCGCGTTGCCGATAAGGTTGTAGAGCACCTGCTCTATTTTTTTGGAGTCGGCTGAAATATAACACTCGTCATCTATCTCCTGCTTTAATAAGTAGCCTTCCTTTGCCGAATAGATTTCAAACCTTTCCATAACCGAGCGCGTCAGCGCGGAAAGGTCGAGAGGAGCCGTCTCTGCGGTTTCTGTGCCGGACTGGAGCTTTGAGAGGTTTTGTATATCGTTTACAAGGCTTGTGAGGCGGTCGGCCTCGTCGATTATCGTCTGGCAGTGGTTGGCGCGCTTGACGGGATCTGACCCTGAAAGGTCGCGGATCATTTCGGCATAGGCTTTGACCATTGTGAGCGGCGTGCGCAAATCGTGCGAAACGTTGGCAAGAAGGTCGCGCCGCAGCTGGTCGGTCTTGCCCATTTCCTCGGTGGCGTAGTTGAGCGTGCTGGCTAAATCTTCGATCTCGGAAAAACCCTCGCCCTCAAAGCGCACGGAAAAATCGCCCGCGGCAAGCTTGCGCGCGGTTTTTGAAAACTGACTGACCGGCCTTGCTATGCGGCTTGATATTATCCACGACAAACCAAGGCTAAGAAGCGCGCACAGGACCGTTGAAATAACGGACTGCCGCCTGATAACGTCGGTTATGAATGTGCTTTGGGCCAATGGCGAAGAAATATGGAGGTATACAAGGCCGTCGGAAGCGTCGTTTATTTGCGCGCCGAAAATAACATAGCTGCCGCGGTCTAAATTAGTAATATACAAAAACTCGTTTTTACCGCTGCTTACCTGCTTGAAAAATTCCGTGTCGATAACGACTTCCGTTTGCGGCAGGCCGGGTTCCGCCGTCTTGCCGCCGTAGTCGTCGGAGGTGAGAAGGTTTACAAGAGTGTCGTTCTTGACCTTCACCTCGCCGCCGGTTATTTCGTATTCCGCCTTAAAGAAAACTATCGTCGAGCCGCTTGTGAACATCGTCTGATATATATATTTTTTAAACTCCTCATTGCTGCGCGGCTTTTTATACTCGGCAACTATCGTCTCACCCAGCTTTTGCGTGTCGTTTTTCTTCATTGTGGAATAATATCCCGCAAAAAACATCGTCTGAACAAGTAAAAGTATGGCAAGTATCACTACCGTCATTGCAAAGAAGTACAGCCACGTCCTGAACCTGATACCCCTGAAATCCATTAACTTTTTTTCATTCAGCTGATAATTCATTTTTTATTTTTTATGAGTTTGTTTTTATCCGAAAACTTTTGGGTATTTTGTATAACGAGTGGACATAGAGTGGTTTTCAAGCGCACAACAGGCGGGTTGACGGCGACAGGAGTTTATTTCCCATAAACGACTTATCCGTCAACCCGCACGTAGTGCGTATCAAAGCCACTATATGTCCACGGGTTTAGAGTTCTATTTTATAGCCCAGCCCCCTCAGCGTCACAACCTTATCGCGATATTTGCCAAGTGAGGAGCGCAGCATTTTAATGTGCGTGTCTACTGTGCGGTCGTCGCCGAAAAAGTCGTAGCCCCAGACCTCGGTCAGCAGCTTTTCGCGGCTGATTGCCACGCCCTCGTTCTTTGCAAGGAAAAACAAAAGCTCGTACTCTTTGGGAGTCATACGCAGTTTTTCGCCGTCCGCGTATACGTTGCGGCCTGCGATATCGATTTCAAGGCCGTCGGAGACTATCCTTTTGGCTTCGGTTTTGACTGTGCGCTTTAAAATCGCCGCGACCCTTGCCATAACCTCTTTAGGCGAAAACGGCTTAGTCACGTAGTCGTCTACGCCTATCTCGAAACCAAAAAGCTTGTCGTACTCCTCAACGCGCGCCGAAAGCATAAGGACGGGTACGTCCTTAGTTTTGCGTATCTCCTTTATTGCCGAATAGCCGTCGAGCTTGGGCATCATAGCGTCCATGATAACAAGGTCTATCTTGTTATCCTTGGCAATGCGCACAGCTTCCATACCGTTCTCCGCCTCTAAGGTTGCATACCCCTCAAACTCGGCGTACTCGCGTATGACCTCGCGGATCTTTACTTCGTCGTCTACTATCAAAATAGTCTGCATATTGCACCTCTTTAGCTTAAACTTTCGTTAAAATACATCATTATAGCTTATATTTTAACTCACCTTTGTTATATCCGCATATTGTTTGTGTGAACTTATTGTGAAATTTAAAACTTTTACGCCGCTTTTGACCGGCTTATTTGCGTTTTAATCGAAAATATCGGTGGAAAGATACCTCTCGCCGCTGTCGGGCAAAATCAAAACGATATTTTTTTCCGCATTTTGCGCTCTCTTTGCGATTTTTACGGCCGCACATAAAGCCGCGCCGGAGCTGATGCCGCACAATAAGCCTTCTGTTTTTGCTAACTCCCTTGTGTATAGTGCGGCGTCTTCGTCGGAAACGGTGACTATTTCGTCGATTATATTCAAGTCGAGGTTTGCGGGGATAAAGCCTGCGCCGATGCCTTGAATTTTGTGCGGCGCGGGTTTGCCTCCGGAAATAACGGGGCTTGAAAGCGGCTCTGCCGCAATGATTTTAACTCCGGGGATTTGTTTTTTTAGTACTCTGCCCACGCCCGTGAGCGTTCCGCCCGTCCCTGCCGCGCTGATAAAAATATCGATTTTGCCGCCGGTATCGCTTAATAGCTCCGCCGCCGTCGTTTTTTCGTGCGCCGCGGGATTATCGGGGTTGTCGAACTGCGAAAGTATAAAGCCGCCGCTTTCCTTTTCCAGCTCCGCCGCCTTTTTGATAGCTCCGCTCATACCCTCCGCCGCGGGAGTCAGAACGATTTGCGCGCCTAATGCCTTGAGCAGCTTTCTGCGCTCTAAGCTCATCGATTCGGGCATTACCAAAACCGCCTTATACCCCTTGACCGCCGCCGTCATAGCAAGCCCAATCCCCGTGTTGCCGCTTGTTGGCTCGATAATAGTACCGCCCTCTTTGATCAGGCCTTTTTGAGCGGCGCGCTCTATCATACTCAGCGCGACGCGGTCTTTCACCGAATAGGGGTTGAAGCTTTCCGCCTTAGCAAGCAGCGCGGCGTTTAAGTTAAACAGTTTTTCGATGCGCTCCAGCCGTATAAGCGGCGTGTTGCCTACGGTTTCGAGTATAGATTTTTTAATGTTCATAACAGCGGTTTCCTTACAATGGTTTATTGTTGGTTTTAAACTTGGTTTAAATTATTATAACATTATTTTACCTTAATTGTATAACAGTTGTCAATTTTAATTCACTTTGCTATAATTAAGGAAACAAACTCAAGGCGGATTTAAAAAAATGGAATGTGAAAAAACCGGTTTTAACTTTGCCGTCAAGCTCTCTTATTCGCTGACGGATAAATCAAATTTACCGCAAAACCTAAAGCGCGATATGATTTTTTCGCTGCATTGCTTCCGCTCCGTCTTCGGCGATACCGGGGAAGTTTATCCCAACCCGGTTTTAAAAAAGTACGCGCTTGAGGCGATAATCGAAAAAGGCTCTATCCCCGCCGATATGCTAGACGCCCCGCAAAAGCTTACGCTTTATGAAACGGTTTATAATATTGTGTCGATGAACACGGCAACAGACGAGCTGCGCGCCGCGTGGTTTTTGATTTTTCCTTACGTTATCGCCCTTGACGCGCCGCACGAACAGGAGCTGTATTATAAAATCCGCGAACTGATTTTTACAGAGGCAGTTTTTGAAAAGGTTTTAGAGAGCCGCTATTCAATTTATACCGCCGATTCGGTGCAGGAGCTTTGGGCGCTTGATATGCCGAACCTTATTGTTGATTGGATGCTGCCCTACATCGAATACAAAAACGAAAAAAATGCCAAAGGCGTTTCGCGCGACGTGGAGCGTTACCAAAAATGGCTCGCATCCGGCCGCTTTGCCGACGTTTTTGAAGGCACAGAAAAGCTGCTCGACACGTTCCCCGACGATGAGACTCTGCTCTTAGTGAATATCGCCAGCCGCATATCTCTCGATAAATCCGTTCACAAAGATGACCATCAAAAGCTTTTGCAGGAAACGGTGAACCTTATCGACTCCGTTTTAGAGCGTCCCACTCAAAAAAAAGCCTTTTTCCTCTACTACTGCGGCCTTGCATATTTGGGTCTAAAGCGCGTAGACGAGGCTTTAGACAAATTTAACGAATGCCTGGACGTTTGCCCGAACTTTGAATCCGCCCATATGATGATAAGAGCGATAAAGGAAAAACTCGGTAAGACAGAGATTTTGTCTTAGAAAAACTGTTTTCGCAATTGACAACCCCAACTTTTGACATTGAACCTTTTAAAAAACCCAAACAGCAAAAAGGGGCCGCCCCGCGGGATTTTATTCTCGCGGGGCGGCCCCTTTTTTAAGGCATATTTAGTTTTTCTTGACTATTTCTTTGTTAGGAACGCGCCCGCAGAACAGCAAGTTACGAGAATCGAGCCGATAAGATTGAGGATCACTCCGAAGCCGAGTTTGCCGGAGGCTGCATTGCCGACGCTGAAAGATGAGTCCTTTAAGCCTACCATAGTAAGGATAGCAAAAACAAGCATTACAACGCCTACGCCCATAAAAATGAATGAGAAGAGCTTTGTTCCCGCAAGCGGAAAGTTTATAAGCCTTAAAGCTGCAATCGCCGCGGCTGCTATCGCTAAAATAAAGCTGAAAACGATATATGTTTTGATGTCTCCGTCGCCGTCGGACTTAAATATTTGCCAGCCTGTGGGGGAAGCCGCTTCAAGAACGTTGTCGAGGACTTTTACAACATAGTATCTTAAAAAGAACGATACTATGACCGCGACAGCAAATACAAGCGCGCATAAATTTAAAACCGTCGAAACTGTCTCATTATTTTTTTTCTTTGCCATTTGAAATTCTCCTTAAAAATATTATTACCAATATTATACAATACAATCCCGAACTTTTCAACTATAATTATCATTTCATCAGCAAAGATAAGAACTGTCGATATTTTATAGAAAAACTCTAAATTTCTACACCGAGCACACGCAGCCCGTATAAGCCGCGCTATATGCCGCCGTATCAGTCCCACCCCGCTATGCAAAGGCGGCAGAGAGTGCGGCTATAGACGGGCAGCAGGTGTAAGGAATCAAGGGAGCGTACTCTTTGGTACGTGACCGCAGATGACGAGCACACGCAGCCCGTATAAGCCGCGCTATATGCCGCCGTATCAGCTGAAAGCTTATATCTCGACAGGATAATTCCCCGTAAAACACGCCGAACAATATCCAAAATCCTTTCTTACCCCGATTTTTTCAAGATCCTCTACCTTTAAAAATCCGAGTGAGTCGGCGCCGAGTTTTTTGCATATCTCGTCGTCGGAGTATTTAACGGCGATAAGGTCGTTTTTAGACGGGATATCGGTGCCGAAATGGCAGGGCCATAAAAAGTGCGGCGAGGCAATTCGGATATGGACTTCCTTTGCGCCGTTGCTTTTTAAAAGGCGCACAAGGTTTGCCATGGTCGTGCCGCGCACGATAGAATCGTCGATCATAACAACGCGCTTGCCCTCTAAGGACGCGCGCATAGCGTTCAGCTTGATATTGACGGCAAGCTCACGCTCTTTCTGCGTCTGCTTTATGAACGTGCGGCCGCTGTAACGGTTGCGGATAATGCCCTCTGTGTAGGGAATTTTGCTTTCCATTGCGTAGCCTTGCGCAAAATGCAGCCCCGAATCCGGCACGCCTATGACGATATCGGCGTTCACCGGATAGGCTTTTGCTAAAAGCTTGCCGGTTTGTATGCGGGTATCGAAAACGCTCACCTTATCGATGACGCTGTCGGGACGCGCAAAGTAAATATATTCAAAAATACACAGCGACGGCTTTCTGCTTTTCAGTTTTTCGGGCTTTATCGATTTAATTTTCGTGCCCTCTATAAGCACTATTTCTCCCGGCTCGACGTCGCGCACAAATTCGGCGCGCATAGTGTCGAGAGCGACGCTTTCGGACGCTATAACGTAGCTGTTCTTGATCTTACCGATACAAAGCGGGCGGAAACCTTGCGGGTCGCGGATAGCCAAAAGCTTGCGCGGGCTCATAAGCACCATACTGTAAGCGCCCTCTATCTGCTCCATCACAAGCTGAACCGCCTCTTCTACCGAGTGCGTTTTCGTGCGGGCGATAGCGATAAGGTGCATCATGACCTCGATATCGTTTGTGGATTGGAAAATCGCTCCGTTTGACTGCAAGGCCTCGCGCAATTGCGGCGCGTTGATGATGTTGCCGTTGTGGGCTAAGGTCAGGCTGCCCTTGCAGTAGCGCGAAACGAGCGGCTGGGCGTTCTCGCGGAGGTCGTTTTCCATTGCGTAGCGCACGTGGGCGACGCCGATATTGCCTTTAAGAGTCGAGAGGTTCGAGTCGTTGAAAACCTCGCCCGTAAGTCCCTTATCCTTTATCTGGTATATTTTAGAATCGTCGTTAGTGACTATCCCGCAGCTTTCCTGGCCTCTGTGCTGAAGCGCGAACATACCGTAATACAGCATCCTTGCCACGTCGAAACCGTCGTTATCGTAAAACCCCAGCACCCCGCATTCCTCATGCAGCTTGTTCTCAAAGGGGCACTTTTGCTCGCTTTGTCCGTCAATTTCTTCACAAAAACCGCTTTCCGCATCTACGTTCTCTAGCTTTACTTCTCTTTTTTCCACGATTTAACCTAGCTCCTTTGAATTTTTTCCCGCTTTGCATGAATGCGTTTTAGCGCTTTCTTTGCAAAACCACGTTGTTGAAAAGCTTACTGTTCTTCACATCTTTCCTTAAGGAAACGATGAATAAATATTTCGAGTGATTTTGCGGTAATTTTTAATCACAAAATCGCCTTTTTGGCCGTAGCTAATAGCTTAACTATTAGCAAGGCAAAAAGGCAATTTGGTGCCAAAAAGACCGCTAAATCATCGAAACCCTTCAGGGCGATTGAATTTCGGCGTCTTTTCGGTGCTTTCGGGCAGTATTGCCTTGAGAATAGCTCGCTATTATCGGCGGCAATACTGCCCGAATGCCCTCGAAAATTTTGCCGAAATTCTAATTGTATTTATTCAGCCTTTCCTTAAAATATTATAACATAAAACGCGCTTATCATCAATTAAATAGGGTACGGCTGCTGCTTTTTTCTAAAAAAATTTTTGGTGCAAATTTTTTGTTTTTGCTGCGTAGTAAAACAGGGGCAAAAGTATAAATAAATAAATTATGGGAAAAATACGCATAACTACAGTTTTAAGGAGAACAAAAAAATTATGAGCTTTAACCCGTTTGAGACAAAGCCTGTACAGGTGAACAAGTACATTAGCGACTGGCGCAAGATTTTCGTAAAACCCTACGACAAAAACGCCGTCGATCCCTACACTAAGATCCGCATAATCCTTATGAACGGAGCGGAATTTGAATCCAATTGGTATTCGCACCAGTTTTCGCGCCATTGCGCCGACAACGACCTTCGCCGCGAGCTTGCGCTCAGCCGCAGAATTGAGCAGCAACAGCAAAAGCGTCTTGCCTTTTTAAAGCCCGCCGACGAAAATATTTTAGAAACCACGATAGGTTATGAGCAGCTAGCCGTTGATTTAACGTCGGTTTTAGCTATGAACGAGCCTGATAAATACGTTAAAGCTGCGCTTGACTTCGCGCTCTTAGAGGACTTCGACCATCTCTACCGCTACGCTGACCTTTTGGAAATGGAAAGCGGGATAAAAGCCGAACAGCTTGTGGGCAGGTACACCGAAATTATGCCCGGCCGCCCGACTATTTCCGAGCATCGCTATCCGTTCGACGATATCAAGCGCGGTATAAAAGGCAAGAAAGCCGACTTGCTGACTAAGCTGCAAACGGGCATCATCACCGCCGCCGAGCAGCAGACTATGAATTTCTATATGAACGTGGGCAACACCTACACCTCGGATTTAGGGCGCAGGCTGTACTTGGAAATCGCTATGATAGAGGAACAGCACGTTACTCATTACGGCTCGCTGCTCGACGCCGAATGCACGTGGCTTGAGGGGCTATTAATGCACGAATACACCGAATGCTACCTTTATTATTCTATGATGAATGATGAAACCGATCCGGCGATCAAGAAAATCTGGGAAATGCATTTTGAGGCGGAGCTTGCCCACCTGCACGGCGCGGTCAGGCTTTTGAACAAATACGAAAACAAGGATTATCAGCAGGTCATCCCGGACGGCGCCTTTCCTAAGCTCTTAGCGTTCAGCGGAATGCAGGACACTAACAAGGAATATGTGCGAAACGTGCTGAAAAACACAGTTTTAAACACCGCGCTTTTAGAGGACTACGCCCGCGTGAGCGCGCTTCCGGAAAACTACGAGTTCTTTAAATATAACTGCACCGTAAACCGTAATGTGAACGACGTGGCTAGCCATAAGGTGATTGAGAATTATATCACTGAATGCGGCATTGATTACCGCTTTGAGGAAAAGCCGCATCCTATAAAAGCTTTAGCCGGCCGCAAAACAGATAATACGGATATCGGCAGAGCATAAATTCTTTTGTTATATTGAACAGTGATTTGGTTATATTTAATCATTTAACGGAAAATTAAAAAGCGTCTCGTTTTTTGAGACGCTTTTTCTTTACGGTTCTATAATAATCCGATACGTTTTTACTTTAAATATTCAAAAATAGCGTCGATCGCTTTTTTCAAATCTATCAGCTTTGCCTTGATTATTACGGGGGTTATTTCATAGTCCTCGTCTACCCCGGCTTTTTCGCTGTCGTAGAAGTAGACGGTGTAGTCCTCGATGATGTTGCTTTCATCCGCGCTGACTGCAACCTTGATGACGTCGTAATAAACTTTTTCGCCCTCGACAGTTATAAACTTCTCGGGGTTTTCGCCTGTGCCTCTGTTGTAGCGGAACGTAAGCGAATAAGCCGTTGCGGTTGCCGGAGCCAAAGACGCAATGGTAGAGCCTGCGATCATTTTCTTGACTTCACGCTCTTTGACCTCGTCGTCGTCGTTTAAATACTCCTCTGTAGTCTTTTCAAACGTGACCGCTTTACTGACGTTACCCTCTAAAATGGCTCTTAAAACGGAAAACTTAGTGGTTTTAAGCCCGTCCTTCAGCATTTTATTGATTTCGTACTGGTCGGTGTTGTCGGAAGTTTTTTCAGTTACGTTGTTTATCGACTGCGTAGACGATGAAGAAGATACGTTCACGTATTTATAGTCGGCAAAATCCGTAAAGCCTTTTTTGGGGATCAAGCCCAAAATAAGCCCCGTGATCAGTATTGCGGCCACGACCGACGCAATGATGATAAGGGTTAACCTTAACGCTCTCTTTTTGTCGGCGTCAGTCCTGACTCGTTTAATTCTTTTTACTTTTGCATTACCCATAGTTCTATCCTTATTACAGATTGTATATCGATATTTAAGAATCTTTTAGAAGCTCTATAATTTTAAGATATGTGACGCTTTTTGTCAAGCCAATTGCGCCGTTCCGATTTTTAAGTTGCGGGAGCCTCTTTTTTAGAATACTTTTTAGCAAGCCTTTCGTCGAGCGCGTCGCGCACCTGTTCATAAGGCAGCCCCTGCATTATAAGATCCACCTCTTCTGTGTAGATAGTTTCCCTCTCCAGCAAGAGGCGAACCATCGAGTCCATTTCCTTGCGGTGTTCGTTAAGCACTTTGAGCGCGCTCTGGTGCGCCGCCTCGACGAGCTTAGAAACCTCGGCGTCTATCTTAGCCGCTACCGCCTCGGAATAAGTATGCGTGGACTGGTAGTCGCGGCCTAAGAAAACTTCCTGATTCGAGCCGTAGTAAACGTTGCCCAGCTCCTTAGACATACCCCATTCCATAACCATTTTTCTGGCGGTGTCGGTCGCGCTTTTAAAGTCGCCGACGGCTCCGGTGCAGACGTTCTGAATGACTATTTCCTCCGCCGCCCTGCCGCCCATCGTCATTGCAAGGTTGTCGTTGAGATACGCTTTACTGACGTGGTTATTGTCGTTATCGGGGCGCGTCATCGTATATCCGGCGGCATGGCCGCGCGGGATTATGCTTACTTCGTGGACGGGGTCGCAGTTAGGCAGGACTTTTGCCACTAAAGCGTGCCCGACTTCGTGGTAGGCGGTAATGCGCTTATCCACTTCCGTAACAAGGCGCGATTTTTTCTGCGGCCCCATAACTACCTTATTGATACCCTCGTAAAGGTCGGTCATATTGATCTGGGTGCGGTTGTCTCTTGCGCACAGTATCGCCGCCTCGTTGAGAAGGTTTTCGATATCCGCGCCCGAAAAGCCGCTTGTGATACGGGCAAGTATCTGAAAGTCAACCTCTGTTGCGATAGGCTTATTGCGCGAATGTACTTTAAATATAGCCTCTCTTCCGCGCACGTCGGGAATATTGACGTATATCTGACGGTCGAACCTGCCGGGCCTTAGCAGCGCGGGGTCGAGGATGTCGGCGCGGTTTGTTGCCGCCATAACTATTACGCCGTCGTTTGTTTCAAACCCGTCCATCTGAACGAGCAGCTGGTTCAGCGTCTGTTCCCTTTCGTCGTGCCCTCCGCCTAAGCCCGCTCCTCTTTGGCGGCCTACGGCGTCAATTTCGTCGATGAAAACTATGCAGGGCATATTGCGTTTTGCCTGGTCGAAAAGGTCGCGCACGCGGCTTGCGCCCACGCCGACGAACATTTCCACAAAGTCCGAGCCCGAGATTGAGAAGAACGGAACGTTCGCCTCCCCCGCGACGGCTTTTGCAAACAGCGTTTTACCCGTTCCCGGAGGGCCGACCAGCAGTACTCCGCGCGGGATCCTTGCCCCGACCTTCGAGAATTTTTGGGGATTCTTTAAAAATTCGACTATTTCCTGAAGCTCAAGCTTTTCCTCTTCCGCTCCGGCTACGTCGGTGAAACGCACTTTAAGGTTGCTTTGGCTGTTGGCCTTGGTCTTGCCGAAATTCATCGCCTGCTTGTTCTGCCCGTTTACGGAACGGAACAAAAAGAAGGCGAACACGGCGATAAGTAAAATGCCGCCGATCGGATAGATAAGGCTCCAAAAGCTTACGGCGTTACGGTCATTTTCCCATATTTCTACTACTTCCGGCTCTACGCCGTCAAGCTTTGCTTGCGCTCTGACCTCTTTATTATATTCTATGATGATGGTTTCAACGGACGCTCTTCCATAGCAGTAAGCGTCGTAGCTGTTGCCTTTCGCCTTAGTTTTGTCTTCAACGTACTTAATTTCGATTTTATCGTTAGTTATATTGACCTTTGCAACTTCACCGTCTTCGATTGCAAAAATTGCTTCGCTCAGAGCAATTTCGTTCGGCCCCGATACCGTAGAATAAATGACCACGGCGACTATCGCGATGACGAACAGAAAAATGACGAGCATTAGTAGACCTCTGGTGCTGGCTTTCATTATACCTCCGCGGCGTCCGGCGGGCTGATAAGTCCCGTAGGCCGAAACGCCTATTATACATTATTTAGTATATCACAAACTTAAACATTATATCAAGTAATTTAAATAAGATTATAACCCCGGACAATTTTCGCTAAAACTGTTATTTTGTTTTATTTTGCCAGCTTTGCCTGAACGCTGCCGGCAAATAATTTACAAAAAGATTAACTTTTCCGCTTTCTAAAACTTGATTTTTATGGAAATTTCCAGTATACTTTGATACATCATAGCAAACAATTGTGATAAATAAATTATGAAACGGAGTACGATTAATGAAAACAGAAAAAATCAAGAAAGAAAAGAAACAGCGGATAAAAAACTTTTTTACAGACTTTAAGAATTTTATCAATAAGGGAAACGTTCTAAACCTTGCTATCGCGTTTGTAATGGGCGCGGCGTTCAACGCGATCGTTACAAGCCTTGTTAACGACCTTATTATGCCGCTTGTCAGTATCCTGTTCGGCAAGACGGACATAGGCAGCTTAGCCTGGGTGGTGTCGGGCGACCTGACTATTTACTACGGCAAATTTATCCTCGCCGTCGTTCAGTTCCTTATAATTGCGTTCACTCTTTTCCTCGTAATAAAAATTGCCGCGGGCGCGGAAAACAGTTTTAAAAAGCTGGGTAAAAGAGAGAAGAAAGTGCTTAAAGAAAACGGCCTGACTAACGAAGAAATCGCCGCCGCAGAACAAGAAGCCGCTGCAGCTGCCGCCGCCGCAGAGCCGACAAAACCTACATCGGAAGAACTCCTTGCCGACATTCTCGCCGTTTTAAAGGCCCAAGGAAGCCCTTTAACGGCACAGTCCGCTTTACAAGATGAAAATATAAGCGAAAAGGCAGCAGAGTAACCCCTTTTTGCCAACGAAATTTTTAAAGGGGCTGTCTCACGAGTTTTTTTCTCGTGAGATAGCCCCTTTTCTTTAAGGTTTGTCTGTGTTTTAGCTTTGGTCGGTTGTATACTGCTGCTTGTTCAAATAATCCACAAGCCTTTCGGGCAGAAGCTTTTGCATTACCTTATAGGTTTTGTTTTTGATTCCGCAGGCATAGGTGGCGGGCGGGTTTTTCATTTGCACTACGCGGACAATTTCTTCGGCAACGGCGACGGGCGTCATCCCCTCCTGCTCGATTTTTTCAAGTGTTTTAACGGCTTTATTGAGGCGGTCGGCATAATCTCCGACGTTTTGCGGTTCGTACACGTTCCTTTTATAGGTGAAGCGGGTGCTTGTGCCGCCCGGCTGAACGGAAGTTACCTTGATATTATACGGCTCAAGCTCTAAAGCAAGGCCTTTTGCCAGCATATCGAGCGCGGCTTTCGACGAGGAATAGTAGGAGTCGAACGCTACCGGCAGTTTTGAGGCCATAGAGCTTATGAAAATCATCCTGCCTCCGCCGCTTTTACGCATTGCGGGAATTATCTTCTGCGCGATTTTGAGCGCGCCGAAATAATTGACCTTAAAGAGCGTTTCAACGTCCTTTTGCCTGACGTGCTCGACGGGAGCCGCCATCGAATATCCGGCCGAATATATAAGAACGTCGATTTTCGGCTCCTTATACAAAAGCTCGCCCATTGCCAAATTGACCGACCCCGCTTTTTCCACGTCTACCGCGATATTTATAACGCGATCGTCGCGGCTTGCGTTGCGCGAAAGATTATACACCTTCCAGCCCGTCGACAGTAATTTCAGCGCGGTATGGTAGCCTATGCCCGAAGATGCGCCGACTATAACCGCGACTCCCGTCGCCTCGGCGGCCTCATCCTCAAACCTACCGCTCATAATGTTTTGTTGATTTTCTTCCATATATTTTTCTCCTGTTTTTCTTTTTAGTTGTATAAGTTCCTTTTTTTAGCCGGCAGAGATTGCGGTTCAAACGGGCAACTGGCGGCAAGGCAAGCGAAGGGAGTTTATCAGAACATTCCCTGAAAGATTAGTCGCGCCATAGACAGATAACCGTTGCATTGCCGCCGAGTGAATGTATATTTAATACTTGATTGAGGCGGCAAGGCAAGCGTAGTCTGTATATGGCGATGAATAATCTTTCAGTTTAGAATTCGGACTCCGCGCTGCACTCCATCGCATACTTTGAAAAAACCTCTCTGCCGTTTTTATAGAGCGATATGTCCATAGACGTGCCGGGCATTTCGCTGATTTTGCGGGTCATCGCGCCCGACACCGGCGCAAAAAGCGTTTTGCCCTTACCTTCGCCCGCTAAATTCACATTGAGCGTATACGCGCCTTTTTTAAGGCGGAGGGTTTTACCGCTGCATTCCTCGATTTTACCTAAGTTGAACGTGGAAAAACGGTAGGTTTTGCCTTTGTGGATAACGGCTGCGGTATGGCCCATAAACGAGCCGCCCAAAAGCGGGATTTTTGCCGCCGACACAAATACGGCGGTGCCGTCGGAACGGTCGTAGCTTTGCGCCCAAAAATAGTTTTGCGGAAACGAGCGTCCCCAGTCCTTTTCTATATACCCTTCGCCGCCGCTGAAATTGAGCGTTTCGCCGTTTATATACAGCTTGCCCGAAAGAGTGTGGTGCATACTGATAACGTCGTGGTTGCACTCCATATTCTTGAACGGCCCCATAACCGAGCCGCTAAGCTCTCTAAATTCGCCGTAGGCGATAACGCCGTTCACAAAAATGTCGTCCGTATCGATATCCAGCACGACGCCGCGGTCACAAAAAATATTTCTTCCGATACGCACATACAACTCGTTTAGCCCCGCGTCGAACTGCTCAAAAGGATATTTTACGCAATGCGCCCCTTTATCGGTTATTATCTGGATAAAGGCCTCCTTAAAACCGTCGTTGTCTATATTTATGCCGGGAATAAACGCGGCCATGCGGCTGCCTGCGGTATGCTTAAAATACCAGCCCTCAAAATAACCTTTAGTCTTTTCATTAAAGTGAATGTTTTTCATCTCTCTGCTCCTGATTATTGTCTGCAATTTTTTAATTTCTATCCGCTGCGGGATTCAGCTTTAAGAACTGCCGGTTGAAATTCGCAATTCAAAATTAATACACTTTAATATTGTACAAAAACGGCTGTTTTATACCTTGCAGCCAGCATCGCCGCCCGGTAAAAGCTTTATGGTTGACTATTGCCATATATTGTGATATCCTGTGCCTTAATAAGTATGGAAAAAAAGAGGTTCCGCAGTTTATATATAGAAATCACGAACGTGTGCAACCTCTCCTGCCCGTTCTGCCCCGGCTCTGTCCGCGCGCCCGCATTTATGACGCCGGACGAATTTTTTACCGTCGCGCAGAAAACGGCGGGAATATCGGATTATTATTATCTGCACGTTTTAGGCGAACCGCTTTTAAACCCGCATTTTGCTGAAATTCTTTCGATTGCCGACAAGCTTTCTTTAAATATCAAGCTGACTACAAACGGAACCTTATTAAACGACAATTTAAAAACTATTTTAAGCCGCGGCTGCGTAAAAAAGGTGAATATTTCGCTTACGTGCCTCGCCTCATTCAACAGCCCCGCCGATAAAATTAGCTATTTAGATTCAGCCCTTTGCGCCGCAGACGCTTTATCGGCAAATAAAAAGCCTGTTTCGCTGCGTTACTGGCTGGGAAATGCGGACGGTTTTGAATATGTGAAGGATGCTGTAAATAAAAAATACGGCGCGCAAATAAAAGCCGCGGGCGGCGCGCTCAAAATAAAAAATAACCTTATTTTCGACTTTAACGATAAATTCGACTGGCCCGTTTCAACCTACGGCTCTAAACATAAATCCGACGCAAGATGCTTAGGGCTTATAAAACAGCTCGCGGTTTTGTGCGACGGAACTGTGTCGCCCTGCTGCCTTTGCAACGACGGGCAAATAACCCTGGGCAATATTTTTGAAAGCACCCCGGAGGAAATTTTGAACTCACCGCGCGCAAAAAAGATTTTAGAGGGCTTTAGTCAAAACAAGGCAATAGAACCTTTTTGCAGGACCTGTACTTTTAAAGAAAGGCTCAAAAAAACGGAAAATTAATGATAATCGGGAGGTTTTTTATTATGGCAAACGATCAGAAATTCAAGCTTTCGGCGGCGGAAAAAAAGCGGCGCGAAAACGTCGAAGCGCAAAAGCGTACGGAGGAAAAGAAAAAACGCCGCATTAAAATTGCGGTGCTTATTATCGCTGCGGTTTTATTAGCGACGGGGCTTACGCTGACGCTTATTTTCACGCTCGCCCCGCTCTCGCCGGAGGGAAAGTATGTAAACGAATCGCAGAGCATAACGCTTAATGAGGACGGTACTTTTTCGGCAACGCTCGCCCACGAGAGTAAGTCCGGCACTTATAAAGTGAAAGGGGCTGCTATTACTTTTACGGTTGGCGGCACAGATTACAAAGGCTCGATCTCTTCCAAAAAAATTACTATACCGTCCGAGTGGAACGACGAACACGACCATGGAAGCGTGTTTACCAAAACGTAAAAGGTCTGTTTCAATAAGGCGTCATATACGGGCTACGAGTGGCAAAATGGCTCGGCTTACGTATTGAATATACGCGCCGCTCGCCATTTTGCCGCCTGTTGCCCGTCTCTAACCCCTTCTTGAAACACCCTTATAGTTTTTCGTCAGAGCCGCAAGGAACTCCCCTCAAAAAAATTAAGATTTTCCAGTAAAACTTCCAGATAATGGGATTGACTGCATTTTAAATGATAAAGTATAATTATTATAGACAGTAAGCGCGCTAAAAACAAAAATCTAAATATGCTTAAAGTCTATATCATTATGCGAAAAAAGGCAGGATTCTTATCGGTAAATATCGTTTTATTATTTTTAGCTGTTGCGTTCTTTATAACCGGCGTTATGGCCTTTTTTGCTATAAGCGATAACGTCCGTTCCGGCGGCGTAAACCTTTTGGTTGTCGCGCCCGAGGGCGGCGAGCTTAAAATGAACGTACTCAGCCAGTCGCAGCACAATCTTATCCCCGTTTATTATGACCCCGATGAGGACCGTTCCGCTCTTTATTACTGCAATTCGACCGCGGAGGCAATCGCCACCGCGACGGGCGCGAACGGAGTTTTGCGCAATCCTTTAAAATATCTGAATTTAGTCATCGATTCTGAAAAACCTTCCGCCGTGTATGTAACGTTTCAATCCAGCATTATCTGGAACATATCCGGCTCGGAAAGCTCAAATATCGAAATAAAATATAAAAGCTCTCAAACTATTCCTCATGCAGCTGAAGCCGCCTACGATACGACGGATCTTTTTATACTGTTTATTGAACATCCCCAAACGATTCCCCCCAATGAGGCGGTCGATATTTCCGTTACGATTTTTATGAACGACGTATTCAACTCGCAGGAATACGAAAAGGTGAGCGGGCATAACGTGAGCTTTGATTTTACTGTGAGTGTTGTATGAGGGTGTCTCAAGAAGGGGTCATATACGGGCTACGTGTGCCAAAATGGCTTTAGCCTGAGTATGTGAAATACACTCCTGTCGCCATTTTGCCGCCTGTTACCCGTCTCTAGCCCCTTCTTGAAACACCCCTATGGTTTTTACTTTTATACTTATAACCGAAAGATAAGCCCCCCTGCCTGTTTGTGCCGCCGCTGATACGGCAAATCGGAGCGTTGTATGAAAAAGTTTAGCGCAAAATTTATCTGCATATTTTCGTGCATAGTTTTTGGCGTTTCGCCGGTTTTTGCGTGGATGATCGGCATAGATATGTCGGCTATCGATTTTGTGGTGGATTTTGGTATGAACGTTTGGCTGCGTAACGACAGCCCAAAAACGGTTTTAGACGATATCATAGCTAAAACGCTGGACTCAGACAATGTGTTTGACTCCGGTTTTGCTAATAAATCGGTCGTGCATAATCTTGGAATGCAAAAGCGCAACGCCGGAGGATTACCGATATTAAACAATCCTAACACGCCTTTTTTAGCGGGAGACGCAGTCGTTTGGATGAGAAGAAACGGGACGGTCGTTAAAGCTCTTGTTGTCAACGATTTCCCCGCCCCGTTCCAGAACGGCTTTACCGCTTTTGAAGAATGGGAAACGGCGTTAGAAGAAAAAACTTATTTGATACAAATAAATATCACGCATCCCGCCGCAGGCGTGCCGGGCAATATCTATACGGTGGCAAACGCGCCTGTTTCTTTTGGCGAGGATAAATGGCTTGTGCGCGAGGGAAAGGTCAACAGCGGGCTTTTTCCGCCTAAAATAGGGAACAGCGAAAGCGACAAATGGTTTAAGGTGAACGAGGGTTACGCCTGGACGGCGCAAAAATACCCCGCCGGAAGCTACGTTTTTTACAACAACAAGTATTACCGCTCTGAAATTGAAACTGCTCAAACACCGGGCGAAAATGCGGCGGACTGGACGGTTGTGGAAAAGCACGTCCAATCCGTTCCGCTCTGGAGTGCCGGCGCGGCTTATCAGGCAAATACGGTAGTTGAAAGCGGCGGCAGTTATTATATATCTCTGCGCGCGACCGCCGCCGCGCTTTCCTCCGCCGCGGACTGGGCAAGGTTTTCAACATGGGAGGAAGTCAAAAGTATTCCACAGTTTACGGCGGGGATGTATCCGCAGGGGAAAATCGTACAGTCCGGCGGAAAATATTATTATTCCAAATTCAATCAGAACACCTCCCCGCTCACTAACACCAGCCAATGGGCGGAGCTTATGAATTGGGACAGTCTTTCCTCTTTCATCGAGTACGACCCGACCACCCCCTACGGAACCGATTTTAACGGGCATTTTTTCCGCTATAACAACAAATTCTATAAGAAAAACGGTTGGGTGGGAACTGGAGTTCCTCCGCCTGAGGCAAGCTGGGCTTGGACTGAAATCAAATATTTCAGCGACTTTTTTCAAATACCCGTTTATAAAGGCTCAAGCACCTATCAAAAATACGACCTTTTTTATACCCAGTCCGGCAGCGGCACGAATATTAAAATCGATTATTTTTATATGATCACAAACGGCACGATAACCTCGGCGCCCACGGAAGAGTCCGTAAGGAACAGGAACGACATCAAATACGTGCCTCTTTATAAAAGCGGAACGGCGTATTTAAAAGGTGAGGATGAAAGCAAAGACTCCTACTGCTACACTATCGAGGGCGGCAAATTAAGACTTTGGCGGTGCATAGCAAATCTTGGAGCTGGCGTAACGCTGACGCCCGCCATGTGGGCAACTTATTTTAGAGAAGTCACGCCTAACTATTCCGGATGCGGCGCGCAGACCGTCGTGACGATGATCGGGGATAAGGCGTATTTTTGGAACCGTACAAATACGGCGGCCTTTCCCGAGGTCACTATCGATCAGGCTCCGAGCCTTACCTCGTCCTTGTACTGGACGCTTGAGCCTAATAAGGCGACGACTCAGGAGTTTGTGTCTACCCACCGCGACGGCGAGCTGAATTTCTGGCGCAAGAAAAGCGGAGTCGCGTCAACGACGCAGGTTCCGGGAGCTAATGAGGGCGATCATTGGGAGAGGATAGCGTACGAAAACTGGAGCAACCGCATATACTTAAAAACCGGCAGCCGCGACGAATTTTGGCAATCGGATAATGCTGCGGCAATCGGTCAAAAGCCCGCCCCTTTAGTTGCGGGCTGGACTCTTTTAAACACGCAACCCTCTTTACAAAGGTATGTTTATACCGAAAAAAACGGCGTGATTACTTTCTATGACACCCGCTTTATCGTCGGCGGCGTTCCTTCATGGCGCGCTAACGTTCCGGCTTGGACGGTGCCGGATAATAAAGGGGTCTATAAAATGACGTATTTGTATGACGCAAGCGCGCTCTATTCTGCCGGAGATATTGTGGCCTGCGGCATATCCAGCACCAACCGCTACCGCTACTACAAATTTATTTTCAGCACGCCGTTAAGAAACCGCAATCCTAACGACCGCAACAACAGCGCGTACTGGCAGCCGGTCAACATATTAAAAACGCTTTAAAGACCGGCGCATAAACACAACTTCCCCCCCCCATCCCGCTACCCCGTCCCCATTTGTTCGTCCCCATTTGTTGAGAATAAAACAGAATAGAAAAAGAGAAAGTAGGGAAAGAGAAAGAAAAATCACCTCAAAACAATTCCCCATTATCTTGAGGCGATTACAACTTAATCATTTCTCAACACAAGTACCCCGCCAGACTGTGTCGTATTTGTAGTATTCATATAAACTGACAATTGTCAATACCACCGTCCCCTCCCTGACCACTTTCTACTTTTTTTCTCGCTGCTTTTGGCATATAAAAAACCTCAAGATAATTCTACATTATCTTGAGGTCTCTGTCAACTATTTAACACAAAGTTCCCCGCCCCCTTGTGTTATTCGCCGCACGCATTTTTTTGAAAATAAACATTAAACCTATTCGCCGTTTGCGTTCTACTATCGTTATTATTTGACCTTTATGCTCCTTGCCAACCACGCTATCCGCTTCCCAATGACCGAATTCCTCTCGATTTTCCACACTTTTCGGTCTTTCTTCGATACTTTTGCCTATTTGCCGCTTTTGCTTCTTAGGTTTTGACATTGGCTTTCGTCGAAGTTTTAATAGCAATGCCGTCGGCTTTACTTTTAGCAAACCCCAGTCGATCCAGTTGTAAAGTGTCTTTGTGCTGACTGTTTTGTATCCCTTATTTCGCGCTAAACTGTTTGCCGTGTCCGGTGAGTACCGTCGATTGTCACTTAATATTAAACTCTCAACAAAATTTATATACTCCGAATTCTCGAATAACTTGAATCGCTTACAGCTCTCTTTCCGGTTCTCGTCCGCCATGCTTTGAGCATACCTTGCATCGTATACTTTCATTGTTTCCGTAAGCGGTAAATGCTTTTTGGTCGTCCTTATTTCGACTTCAACAACACGGCTCCCTCGTTCAATCTCCCGACAAACCGTACTGCGGTTAACTCCAAGCCGAGCCGCTATGTATGACTGACTCTGCTTCTCTTTCAGCAGCGCCTGAATTACTTCTCTCTGAACTATTGTCAAATGCCTGTGTTTTGTGGTATTATTCATTTAAGCTAATGCGTCTCCTTGTGTGAATTTTGTTTCTGCTAAAACAATTCTACACTATTAAAGGCGCATTAGCCCTTTTTTTTACTCATTTTCTTCCTTGTTGCGTTTCGCTTTTCAATTCAGCTTAAAATAAAATATTAGAATACTTTTTAAAAATATTAGAAAAACTGTTGACAAACAATAATAGATGTGCTAATATAACAATATAGAATATCTGCAAGACAAATTACGTAAAGGGTTTATCGCGAGAATCCGGCGCAAAAAAGCAAGTATTTTAAAAATAATTTTAAGGAGAAAAATTAAATGAGTTTCATATTAGGAACAAAGCCGGGAAAACCGGAACAGGAAGAAAGAAACAACAGCTCAACGCCGGCGGTGACCGGCAGCAATCCGGAAATGCTCAAACCGGCAATGGAGGGAAATTTAATTATGAATGAAGAAAAGAGCCAAAGTGAAGTCTGCGGGGAGGTTTTGACCCCGTCGGACGATATGATCGCCGGGGTTGACGCAGAAGATAGCGGAGTATCTGAGCGTGCGGAAATTTTGCAAGAAGATATTGACGCACAAGAGCGAGGAATATTTGACCGCGCGGAAATACTGTACGAAGATACAGCTAAGCGTAGCGAGAACGGCAGTCATTACGTTAACAACGACGGAACGACGAGAGCGGTATTCACAAACCGCCCCACACGCTATTTCGATAAGAAAGACAATAAATATAAGAAAATCGACAATACGCTGATCGATTGCGGCGATTTTATCGAAAACAAAGCAAATGCTTTTAGAACAAGGTTCAACAAAAACCTAACCGGCGGCAGGATATACGAGATGTCGAAGAACGACAGTAAGGTCACGCTTGTCTCAAAGCAACTTAGCGTCGGGGAATGCTGCTCGGCACAAGTCTGCGACTGCAAAGACGGAAAAGAGCCTGCGGTTATGGTGCGCAACGCCGCGCCCGGCACAGATTTCGAGTACATAACCGAGGCGGATAGGGTGAAGGAAAATATTATTATCAGGGAAAGAGCGGACCGTTATACCTACGACTTTACTATCGCGACGGACAATTTGAGCGCGACTCTTTCCGGAGACGGTAAAAGCCTTGAATTAAGGAGCAAAACGACCGGAGAGGTAGAGTTTATGATCCCTCCTCCGTTTATGTTCGACGCGCAAAACAACTATTCCCACGACGTTTACTACGAAATAGAGCAAGAAACTGAAAGCGTTTTAAGCCTTAAAGTGGTCGCCTCGCCGGAATTTATTAATGCGCAAGGCAGAGCGTTCCCGGTGGTGATAGACCCGCAGATTATTTCGACTAATACGGAATTGATTAGTTATCAAAATTACTCTAGAACTATCAACGCTGGCACATATTCATCTTGGCAGCCGCAAACTATAGGTAATATGATTGTATTTAGATCAAGCACCCAAGAAATTAAAACCGACATTACTATTAAAGCCTCTCAGCTTAATTTAGCTAGAACGACAATAGTCAAAGCAGTACTGAAGCTTTATGCAGGACTTATTAATACTGGCGGATTAATTAATATGAATGGAGTCGATGATGTTATCTCCACTTTTAAATATTATAACATAGACATCACATCAAATTTAAAAAATACAACCGGGGATTATACTTTTTCACTGATAAGTGGGGGCGCAGTCGTGAGTTTTGACGCAAGCGGCATTTACGGCCCGATTCTAGAGGTAGAACATTTAACTAATGAAGTAACAAGACCAACCAAAAAAAGCTTTTCTTTAGCGGGCAATGCAAACGGAGAACTCAATATCGCGACCGGCGAATTTGTGACGGAGTTCGCAGACGTTTTGCCGGACGGCTCCGTTTTGGGTCTGGGCGTTTCGCATATTAATAAGAAAAATTCCGAGGACTTTTTGTGCGGAGAAAATTTCAGGCTTAATCTGCACGAGAGACTGAAAAAAAATCCTTCCAACACAGCATTGGACACTTATTATATGTATACAGATTCTAAAGGCGAACAATACCCCTTTACTGATTATTACTATTATTTGGATTCAAACAATAACAAAGGTTACATTACTTCTAAGGACCATATAACTGTTGAAGTTAACGGTAAATTATCCTATAACGTCAGCGGCGAGTATTTCGGAAGCGAAGTATTTCCCGAATTCAGATCCGCAACAGGATTAAAAGCCGTCACGAGACTGGAAGGCTTTTTAAATAATGATCTGCTTGAACAGCGCAGCGATGAACTAAAGCAGCTTGAAGAGCAGGTTGAAGCATATAAAAATGCATTGTTTGATTATGTTGTTATTAATACAGTTGATGGATCTGTTGCCAAAAATTTCACTTCAACGCAACTCACAAAATCTTATTTTGATACTTTTATAAGCGGACTTGATACGAGTTCAACACAAATGGTGCTTACAAAAGGCGAAGCATTGCAATTTATTTCGTTAAGGACTCAGCAAGCGTCGTTGACGGCAACAACATTAGGCACGCATATTGTTAATAGCAGCACATACATTAAAAAACAAGTACTATCTTTAAAATCCGCCATACATGAATTAAAAAATGAATTATCAGGTTATTTGCACCATATTGGCGGTACAACAGGCGCGGTTCTTTCCGGTATACTAGCAAATGAACAAGTAGTAGAATCTTCATTTTTAGGTGCATTTAATGCTATAGGATCATTTGATAATAAAAACATAATAGATTATTCGAAATCCGGAGAGTTAATTAAATCCCAATTCAGACAATGGAATCTTTTGATAGATCAGTACACAACCGCAACAGGCGATTTATCAAAACAGGAAACGTCTACGGGCAATCAAATTTCTTCAGTTACGGATAAAAAAACACTCTATTTAAAACAATTTAAAAACTACTATAAAGAATACTACAACAAGAATTTCCAGCTTGTGCAGATGAAGCAGCAGACGCCCGTTAATTTCCTGACTGACGGCTCGATATACAAAGGCTTTAATGAGGACGGAGATTTAGTCGCAATATACGACAGCTATGAAAACTCCGTTATCATCGAGTATGAAAACGTAAACGACAAAAAACGGATCAAGCGCGTGTACGACGGAGAGGATAATGTTATTAAATTTGCCTATTATACAGACTCCAACCTTCTTAAATCAATAACCGACTCTAAAGGCAGAAAAACTTCGTACACATATAGCGGAACGCAGCTAAGCTCCGTCAATTTTGCGGACGGGAAAAGACTGTCATTTAGTTATTATCTCGGTACTTTATCCACGATTTCGGATTCAATCAATAGGAGAACCAGTGTCAGTTTTGATGTAAACGCCGGTTACGCTCTTAGAGCTAAGTCTTTGGTAGATAGCTCAACTACAAATAAAATATCTAAAACGGGTGTTACTACAGGAGCGCCAATAGAATTAAAAAGAATAAATATAAGCTATAATCAAAATGTAAACGGATATATGTCGGACGTAACGATTTCGCAGGATTCAACTGTCGAAAAACATTTCTTCAACGCCGACAACAATCTTAGCGCAAAGTACACAGAAGTAAACGGTAAGGTTGTCGCGGCGGAACAATATGAGTTTGTTCCCTATTACATCGGCTCTACGCCTCAATCAGACCCCAGAGAGGTTGTGAAAAAAGCAAAGGAAAGCACGCTCTGCACAACGCCGCTTACAACCTTTGTGTTCACCGCGGGCGATACTGTCAAGACCGTACTCAATCAGTTTAATAAGCCTAAAAATCAATCCACCGGATTTTCGTTGAATGCTGCCGGTACAGCCACGAAGTCTATTTTAATAGAATATGAATACGACGACGAGCAAAGAGTGACGCAGGAAAGAACGGCTATCACAACGTCAACTCCGGCTTATAGAACAAAAATCGCATACAAAAACTATTTCTATAACGCGCAAGGCTCTATAACGCGCACGGAAAGCTACATAGACGGCGAGGAGCTTACGACGGGCACGACAATAGAAGAAACATTCTATGACGAAAAAGGCAAAGTCACAAAATCTGTGTCGTACAACAGCCGCGAATCTACGGAGAAGTTTTGGTCGGAGAGTGCGGATAATAGCGCACAAATGAAAGAAACTGAAGATAAAGAAACTAACGAATTTGTTTCAGGGGAAGATTTTTCGGAGAACGTAACTTCCATATCCATGAGTACAGATGAGGGCGAGAGTAACAGCACGCATATCCATTACACCGCGGGCGTTATCACGGAGCTTAAAAGCGGCTTAAATACTATCGATTACGAGTACGAA